>NZ_CP017580.1:632658-1265316 GCF_001806325.1 Curtobacterium sp. BH-2-1-1 | reverse complement strand
CACCGGCAAGTTCGTCGGCTGGCCCAGCGCCGAGGACCCGTACATGGCGCCGCAGAACTACGACTCGGCACCGCTGCTCATCTTCTCGAAGCTGCGGCTCCGCGACAGCGCAGCCGGCCGGGCGATCATCAAGGCCGAAGAGGACCAGAAGTGAAGTACATCCTCCAGAAACTCGTCCTCTTCGTCCTGACCCTCTGGGCCGCGGTCACGCTGAACTTCGTGCTCCCGCGACTCATGCCCGGCAGCCCGACCGACGCCGCTCTCGCGAAGCTCAGCCAGAACGGCCCGGTCACCGACGCCACCAAGAAGGCCATCGAGGCCCAGCTCGGCGTCCCGAGCGGCAACCTCTGGGACCAGTACGTCAGCTACCTGCACCAGGTCATCACCCTCGACTTCGGCACGAGCTACACGTTCTACCCGCAGCCCGTCGGGGACCTCGTCGCCCAGGCCCTGCCGTACACGCTGATCCTCGTCGGCGTCGTGACGATCCTCGCGTTCGTGCTCGGCACCCTGATCGGTGTCGGCGCGGCCTGGAAGCGCGGCACCTGGCTGGACTCGCTGCCGACCCTGTCGGGCTCGTTCATGTCGACGTTCCCGTACTTCTGGACGGCGCTCCTGCTGCTCTTCTTCCTCGGCTACGTCCTGCACTGGTTCCCGACCACGGGCGCCTACTCCGCGACGACGACCCCGGGCCTGAACGGTGCGTTCCTCGGGGACGCCCTGCAGCACGCGGTCCTGCCGGCGATCACGATCCTCGTGACGAGCCTCGGCGGCTGGATCATCGGCATGCGCAACGCCATGATCAACACCCTCGGTGACGACTACGTGACCTTCGCCGAGGCGAACGGTCTCCGCGGTCGCACCGTGGCGATCCGGTACGCGGCCCGCAACGCGATCCTGCCGAACCTGACCGGCTTCGGTCTGGCCCTCGGTGGTGTGGTCGGCGGTTCGGTCCTGGTCGAGCAGGTGTTCGGCTACCCGGGCATCGGCTACCTGCTGTTCAACGCCGTGATCGGGCAGGACTACCCGCTCATGCAGGCCCTCTTCCTGATGATCACCGTGTCGGTGCTCATCGCCAACTTCATCGTGGACGTCCTCTACGGCGTCCTGGACCCGAGGACGCGCCGATGACCACGATCGCAGTTCGCACGCAAGCAGAAGAACCGACCGCCCCGAGCAAACTCCGAGCCGCCGCCCGCCAGTTCGGCGTCGTCTGGAGCAACACCAAGGCCCGGATCGGCATCATCATCCTCGCCGTCTTCGTGATCGTGGCGATCTTCGCCCCGCTCCTCGCCCCGTACGGCGCGAGCCAGAACGGGTTCGCGCGGAGCGCCGACGCCACCGGCGCGCACTGGATGGGCACGACCGCCGCCGGCGAGGA
Organism: Curtobacterium sp. BH-2-1-1; assembly: GCF_001806325.1. Lineage (NCBI taxonomy): Bacteria > Bacillati > Actinomycetota > Actinomycetes > Micrococcales > Microbacteriaceae > Curtobacterium > Curtobacterium sp. BH-2-1-1. Next base: position 1,263,935 of record NZ_CP017580.1, on the reverse strand, counting down.
CGTCCTGTCGCAGATCATCTACGGCGCCCGGATCTCCGTGCTCGTCGGTGCCGTCGCGGGGCTCCTGTCCACGCTCGTCGCCGTCGCGATCGGCCTGAGCTGGGGCTACGTCCGCGGCTGGATCGCCGAGGTCATCGGGTTCATCGTGAACCTCTTCCTCGTCATCCCCGGTCTGCCGCTCATGATCGTCATCGCCGCGTACCTGCAGAACGGCGGCATCGCGGTCATCATCGCGGTGATCGTGGTCACCGGCTGGGCCTGGGGCGCGCGCGTCCTGCGCAGCCAGACGCAGTCCCTCCGCGGTCGTGACTTCGTGACCGCGGCCCAGTTCTCCGGGGACGGTGCGACGCGCATCGTGTTCCGCGAGATCCTGCCGAACATGACGAGCCTCATCGTCGGCTCGTTCTTCGGTGCGGCCACGAGCGCGATCCTCGCCGAGGCGGGCCTCGAGTTCCTCGGACTCGGCGACTCGTCCATCGTGAGCTGGGGCACGATCCTCTACTGGGCGCAGAACTCGAACGCCCTGCTGACCGGTCAGTGGATCCTGCTGTTCGCCCCGGGTCTCTGCATCGCACTCCTCGCGATGAGCCTGACCCTGATCAACTTCGGCGTCGACGCCGTGTCCAACCCGCGACTGCGCGAAGGCGCGCGTCGCAAGCGCAAGGAGGCCACCGCATGAGCGGCTCGCGTTCCGAACCGATCGACGGCCTGGAGGCGCGGGACGGCGCCGCCACGCGCCTCCCGTCCGACACCACGAGCGCCACGCAGGACGTGCTGCTCGACGTCCGCGACCTGTCGGTCGTGTACGAATCGGCCGGTCAGGAGGCCGTCCAGGCGGTCGACCACGTGTCCTTCCAGCTGCGGAAGGGCGAGTTCGTCGGCCTGGTCGGCGAGTCGGGTTCCGGCAAGTCGACCCTCGGCTACGCGCTGACCCGGCTGCAGAAGCCGCCGGCTCGGACCAACGGCGGCAACATCTTCTTCGGCGGCCACGACATCCGCGACCTCGACGAGGAAGCGCTCCGGCAGCAGCGCCAGGGCGGGTTCGCGATGGTGCTGCAGTCCGGCATGAACGCGCTCAACCCGGTGCGGACCATCCGCAACCACTTCATCGACATCTTCACGGCCCACGGCCACGTGTCGCGTGATCGCTGGGACGCCCGGATGAAGGAGCTCATCGAGAAGGTGAAGCTCCCCACCGCCATGCTCGCGCGGTACCCGGGAGAGCTGTCCGGCGGCATGCGGCAGCGCGTGTCGATCGCCCTGGCGCTCTCTCTCGAGCCGCAGCTCATGGTGTTCGACGAGCCGACCACCGCGCTCGACGTCCTCGTGCAGCACGCCGTGATGGACACCATCATCGAGCTGCAGCAGGCCGAGGGCTTCACGGCCATCCTGATCAGCCACGACCTCGGCATCGTCCTCGAGGCGACCGAGCGCGTGCTCGTCATGCACGAGGGCCGCATCGTCGAGGACGGCGGCTCGAAGGAGATCCTCCGCGACCCGCAGGACGAGTACACGCAGATGCTGCTGTCGCACTACGCCGACCCGCGTGCCGAGGTCGTGAGCCTGCCGGGCTTCCCGGACCGGTCGCAGCGCGACCCGTCGGCGACCCGCCAGGAGACCACGACGTCGTTCAGCACGGTCGGCTCCCGCGAGCGCAGCGCCGCCCGCAACCCGATCGTGGTCGAGCACCTCGTCAAGACCTACCCGGCACCCCGTCGCGGCGAGCAGCCGGTGCAGGCGGTGCGCGACGTGTCGTTCACCCTCGAACCCGGGCAGTCGCTCGCCCTCGTCGGCCAGTCCGGATCCGGCAAGTCGACGATCGCGAAGATGCTGACCGGCGTCGAGAAGCCGACGACCGGCACGGTCCGGTTCGGCGACACGGACGTGGCGAAGCTCGGAAGACGGGGGCTGAAGGACCTCCGCTCCGAGGTGCAGATGGTGTTCCAGGACCCGTACGCCGCACTCAACCCGCTGCACACGGTCGAGTACACGCTGTCCCGCCCCGTCGCGAACTACACGAACCTGCGCGGGCGCGATGCCCGGAAGCGTGTGCTCGAGCTGCTCGAGACCGTGGGCCTGACCCCGGTGGAGCAGTTCGCGCAGAAGCTCCCGCACCAGCTCTCGGGCGGCCAGCGCCAGCGCGTGGTCATCGCCCGGGCGCTCGCGTCCGACCCGCAGGTGATCATCGCCGACGAGCCGGTCTCGATGCTCGACGTGACGCTCCGTGCCGGGGTGCTCGCACTGCTCGAGGACCTCCGCGAGCAGTGGGGCGTCTCGCTCCTCTACATCACCCACGACCTGCTCAGCGCGCGGCTCATCACGGACGACATCATGGTGTTGCACGACGGTGCCGTGGTCGAACGGGGCCGCACGGCCGAGGTGCTGCAGCACCCGCAGGACGACTACACGGTGGCGCTGCTCGACGCGGTACCGAACCCACGACGGGCGCTGCTGGCATGAGCACGCTCCGCGACTTCCCGTCCGTTCCGCCGTTCGGCCACCTGCCCACCCCCGAGGGCGTCGACGTCGTCGGCATCGACCTCCCCGTCGGCCGACTCACCGCCTACCGCGTCGTGCCTCCCGGGCCGTCGAAGGGCACCGTCCTCGTCGTCCCGGGGTACACCGGCTCGAAGGAGGACTGGCGCACGTTCATGCCGCTCCTCCGGGACGCCGGCTGGACCGCGGTGGCGATCAGCCGCCGTGGCCAGGCCGACTCGGCGCGCGCATCGGGGCCGTCCGGCTACACGCTGGCGGAAGAGGCCGCCGACGTCGTCCGGGTCGCACGGCTGCTCGACGACGGCGCTCCCGTGCACCTCATCGGCCACTCGCTCGGCGGCGTGATCGTCCGCGAGGCGGCCATCGCCGAGCCCAGCGCCTTCCGCGACGTGGTGCAGTTCTGCTCCGGACCGTACGGCTGGCCCTACCGCAAGGTCGCCGAGCTGACGATCCTGCACGACACCGGCGGCAACCTCCGCCAGCTGTTCGACTCCACCAACCCGCTCTGGGCGTACCGGCCCGACGAGGAACTCCCCGACGACCCCCGGTTCGTCCGTGACCGCTTCGACGCGCACGACCCCGCGAGCGTCGTCGCCGGTGGGCACATCCTCGAGGACCACACCGACTCCTCCGCCGCACTCCGTGCCACCGGGCTCCCGGTGCTCGTGACCCACGGCGAGTGGGACGGCGCCTGGCCGATCCCCTGGCAGCGGCAGATGGCGGAGGACACCGGCGCCGCCTACGAGGTCATCCCGGAGAGCTACCACGGCCCGCAGGTCGAGAACCCGTCGGCGACGCTCCACACCTTCGACCGCTTCCTGTCACAGCACTGAAAGGCACGATCATCACCACGCTGCAGTTCCCGAAGGGCTTCCTCTGGGGCGCCGCCACCGCCGCGCACCAGATCGAGGGCAACAACGTCAACAGCAACTGGTGGGTGCACGAGCACGAGCCCGACACCACCATCGTCGAGCCCTCGGGTGACGCCGCCGACAGCTACCACCGGTACCGCGAGGACATCCGCATCGCGGCCGACCTCGGACTGAACTCCTACCGGTTCAGCATCGAGTGGGCGCGGATCGAACCCGAGCGCGGGTTCGTCAGCCGCGCCGAGATCGACCACTACCGCCGCATGGTCGAGACCTGCCACGAGTTCGGCATCGAACCGATCGTCACGCTCATGCACTTCACCGTGCCGCGCTGGTTCGAACGCGACGGCTTCTGGCGCGCCCCCGACGCCGCCGACCTCTTCGCCCGCTACACCGAGGCTGCGCTCCCCGTCGTGCAGGACGGCGTCCGCTACGTCTGCACGATCAACGAGCCGAACATCGCGGCGATGCTCGCCGGCGGTGAAGACGCGGCGAACCTGATCGCCTACGGCCTGCCGAACCCGGACCTCGGGGTCGCCGACGCCCTGCTCGCCTCGCACAAGCGTTCGCGGGAGGTCCTGTCGCAAGTGTCCGGCCTGCAGTCCGGCTGGACGATCGCGACGCAGGCCTTCAAGTCCAACGGCGAACCCGGTGCCGACGAGATGCTCCGCGAGTACGGGTACCCGCGCGACGACTGGTACCTCGAGAACGCCGCCGGTGACGACTTCCTGGGCGTGCAGGCCTACACCCGCACCTTCATCGGACCGTCGGGCCCGCTCCCGGTGGCCGACGACGTCGAGACGACCCTGACCGGGTGGGAGTTCTACCCCGAGGCCTCGGCCGACGGGCTCCGCAGCGCGTGGGAGCTCTCCGGGCACGTGCCGCTCATGATCACCGAGAACGGGATCGCCACCGCCGACGACTCCCGCCGGGTGGCCTACACGCAGGGTGCCCTCGAGGGGATCCACGCCTGCATCGAGGACGGCATCGAGGTCCTCGGCTACCAGCACTGGTCGCTGCTCGACAACTACGAGTGGGCGTCGGGCTTCCGCCCGACGTTCGGGCTCGTGTCGTGGGACCCGGTGACGTTCGCCCGGACGCCGAAGGACTCGGCGCGGTGGTACGGGCGGGTCGCCGCCGCCAACGCGCTCACGGTCTGAGACGCAGCCGGACGGCGGACGGGAGGCGCGGTGCCAGCTGGCACCGCGCCTCCCGTCCGTCGTCAGTCGCTTTGGGTCGTCTCGTGCGCCGGCCGGTCGAACCAGGCCAGGAGGATCTCCTCCGCCCGGCGTGCGCCGCGCTCGTGGGCGATGTCCATCGCGGTGCGCCCCTCGGCGTCCTCGACCCGGACGTCCGCACCGCGTTCGAGCAGTGCCTCGGTCGTGCCGCGGTTGTCGAACCAGACGGCCGCGTGCAGCGGCGCGAAGCCCCACCGCGGGTCGACCTCGTCGATGCCAGCGGGGTCCTGACCGATGCCGTCGAGCGCCAGCGAGAGGCCGCCGACGTCTCCGTGTGCCGCAGCCCGCACCGCCGGGGTCGCCCACTCGACCCAGCCGTCCGGGACCGGGCCGTGCCAGCCGTGGGCAGGGCGTGACTCGAGCGCTGCCCAGTCCTCTTCGTCGACCGGCCGCACCTCGACCACGACGTCGCGGAAGTGGATCGCGAGCTCGCCGGTGGGGGAGACGAGCAGGCGCAGTTCCCAGACGTCGGCGTCCACGTGTGCGATCTCACCGCGGGAGACTTGGACGTCACCGGCCAGCAGGTCGAGCGCCTCCGTGTCGGACGGATCGAGGACGGCACGGTCGAAGCGGAGGGACACCCGCGCGTGGTTCCACCGGCGCCAGAGGCCGTCCGGGGTGTCGAGCACCTCGTCGTTGCGGACGACGAACACGGCGTGGACGGTGTGGGTCGGTGTCGCGTCGACGCCGGCGTCGCCATGGCGGCCGGCCTCTTCCACGCGCCAGCTCTGGATGCGGGACTCGCTCCACGTGACGGACGCGAGGGCGGCCACGGACGGCGGAGCGTCCGACACCAGGCGCGCGAGGTGCTCGGCGTAGCCGTCGACGTCCTCGAGGGAGACGTACCCGACCGCGGGCCAGCCCACTCGACTCCATCGCACGGTGCGAGCCTACCGGCACGATGATTCGACCTTGTGTATATGACATGCAAAAAGCTCGGATCGGCCGGTCGGATCGCCCAGACTGAGGGCATGCGCCGACTGCCTCGCGACCCGATCCGCCTCGTCTCCTCGTACGTTCCCATGAGCTCGGCGGCGATCCGGGGCCGCTTCGGTCGACGGTCCCTGGTGGCTCCCGGTGGACCCGTGGTGTCGCTCACGACCTTCGGCGTGCGGGCGAGGTCGGTCCACCTCACGCTCGCGTCGATCGGACGCGGCTCGGTGCGACCTTCTCGACTCATCGTCTGGCTCGACGATGCGGCACTCGTCAGTTCGCCGCCGCGGGGCCTGTCCAGACTCTGCCGTCGCGGGGTCGAGGTCCGGCTCTGCGACGACCTCGGGCCGCACAAGAAGTACTTCCCGTACGTGTCGAGCATCGCGCGGCACCGGGTCCCGATGGTCACGGCCGACGACGACGTGCTCTACCCGCCGCGATGGCTGGAGACGCTCGTGGCCGATCACGGTCGGCACCCGGACGCGATCGTCGCACACCGGGTGAACCGCATCGTGGTCGACGGGGCCGCCGTGGCGCCGTACGAACGCTGGGGGCGGGCGACGTCCGAGCGGCCGACGCCGCGCAACTACGCAGTGGGTGTCAAGGGGGTCCTCTACCCGCCGGCGTTCCTCGATCTGTTGCGCGCGACTGGTGACGGCTTCACGGATGTCGCTCCGGGTTCGTCCGACACCTGGCTCCACCACTGCTCACTCCGCGCCGGCGTCCCCGTGCTCCCCGTCGTGACGCTGCGAGGAGCGGGCTTCTGGCCGATCCGGGGTCTCCGCCCGTCGCCCGCGTTGCTCGACCAGAACGTCCGCGCGGGTCGGAACGACCGTGTCCGCGCGGCGTTGTGGTCTCCCGACGACCTGCGGATCGTCCTCCAGGACCACTGGGACGCCTGTTGAAATAACACATTCTATGTTCTAATGGAGGGCATACAGGGAAGGCAACCGGATGCTCTTCATCACACAACTCGCGCTGTCGATCGTCGTCGGGGTCGTCGCACTCAGACGCCCCACCTGGGCGTTCGGAGCCGTCCTCGTCGCTGCGTCGCTCCTGCCGTTCGAGGTCGTGCGGACCGCCGTCGGGACGAGCTGGCAGCCAGCCACGACGTTCGCACTCGCCATCGTCATCGTCGACTGCGTCCGTGACCCGCGTGGGATCGGACGGGTCGTCGCACAGCACCTGGTCGTCTGCGCGATGCTCGGCACGTTCCTCGTCATCGCGTTCGCCACGTCGTGGTTCACCGGCCGCGCCGGCGACCTCGGCACGCTGGTGCTCCAGCTCCTCGGGCCGGCACTGCTCTTCCTCTGGGTCCGCAGTCGGGGTGCGGACGGCGCCGACTTCCCCACACGCGCTGCACGGCTGCTGGTCCTGATCGGGAGTGCCCAAGCTGCGCTCGTCCTGGCCGTCTGGGCCGGTGCGGTTCCCCAGCCGTGGCTCTCCACGCTCGAGGGGCTCCGGTGGTGGGGGACCGATGCCGGCCGCATGGTGGGGACCTTCGACCATCCCCTCATCGCCGCGCTGTGGATGTCCGCTGCGGTCCCGCTCACCGCGTCACTCCGGACGGCGTGGATGCGTGTGGCTGCGCCGGTCCTGCTCATCGTGGGGATCGCCCTCACCGGATCCCGGTTCGCACTGCTCGTGGCGGTCGTCGCGGTCGCGGTGATGATCCTGCGGGCTCGCGGGGGTGTCTTCGCGAAGGCAGGGGCTGCTGCGCTCGCGTCGATCGGCGCTGTCGGGTTCCTCGCCAGTGAAGCGAGCATGACCGTCACGGAGCGGTTCGCCGACGACGGGGGATCGTCGTCGGCCCGGCTCAAGACCGTCGGTCTCGCGGTGGAGCGCTGGGCCGACACGATGCTCGTCGGCAAGGGTTTCGGCGCGAGCGAGCAGGTCACCCGCAACGCGCTCATCGGCACGACCTTCGAGAACCCGTTCCTGATGTTCTCCATCGACTTCGGACTCTTCGCGACCCTGCTGTTCTTCGGGGCCCTGGTCAGCCTCGCACTCCGCGGTGCGTCGGGGAACACCACTGGTGCGCGGGGGGCACGGCTCGGCTCCCTCCTCGTCCTGGCATCGATCCTGGGCTTCAACTCCCTCAGCGCGAACGCCCCCACCGGCGTGCTGGTCTTCGTCCTGCTCGCACTCGTTCCGCCACCGTCCGGACGGGCCCCGCACGTCGGCCCCTTCCCCGACGACCTCGTCCGGTCCACGCGCCCCGCGACGGTGCCCCGGTGAGCGTCGGCGGACGGAATCGAGTCGGCAACATCGTCGCCGCACTGATCGGCAACGTGTTCCCTCCGATCGCCTCGATCGCCACGGCGCCGATCCTCGCGCAGACCCTCGGAGTCGACGGACGAGGAGCGGTCGCAGCGGTGACGGCGCCGCTGTTCCTCGCCACGGCCGTCGCGACGTTCGGCGTCCCGGCTGCCGTCACACGGACGATCGCCCGGCACCCCTGGGCGCGCGGCGGGTTCGTGTGGCGTGCCGTCGCGGTCCTGGGTGGAGCAGGCGTGGTCGTCACCGCGCTCCTGATCGCCGCAGCGCCGTTCTCCGCCGCCGGCGACGACGCCCTGGTCCGACTCGTCACCCTCGCGTCGGTCATGTTGGTGCCGACGCTGATGGTGGCGTTGCTCCAGGCCGTCGCAGCAGGCATGCACCGGTGGCGGCTGGTGACCGTGGAGCGAGCGATCACCGCCGGGGTCCGGCTCATCGCGCTCGCGTCGTTCGCCGCTGTCGGGTCACTCGACATCGCCCACGCGGTCGGGGTGCTCGCCGTCTCGCCTATCCTCGGAGCCGTCGCGTACACCGGGCTGCGACGCGGGACAGGAGCGACGCGTCCTGAAGACGCCGAGACGCCGAGCAGCCGTGCACTGGTGTCGTTCGGAGCCAGGGTCTGGTTCGGATCCATCGCCGGAGTGCTCCTGACCCGCCTCGACCAGGCGTTGATCGCTCCGTTGTCCGACGCCGCGGAACTCGGCTTGTACGTCGTGGCGGTGAACGTCGCCGATCTGCCGCTCGTCATCAGCAACGCCGTCCGCGACGTCTCCTTCGCCGCGGACGCCGCCGAGCAGGACGACGCCCGGATGCTCGCCGCCTCACGGATGTCCTCGGCACTGACCGTCGTGGCGGCCGGTGCGCTCGCCGCGAGCGCCTGGTGGTGGGTCCCGCTCGTCTTCGGAGCCGAGTTCGTCGATGCCATGCCGGCCTGCATGGTGCTGCTGCTCGCGACTGCGGTCGGCGGACAGGGCGCCCTCGCTGGGGTCACTCTCAGCGCGAGGGGTGCCCCGGGCCGCCGCAGCATGTCGCTCGTCGTCGCCGCGCTCGTGAACACCGCGCTGCTCGTCGCCCTGGTGCCGTCCCACGGGGCCCTCGGGGCGGCGACGGGGACCCTGGTCGGATGCTTCGTCTCGAGTTCGCTCAACGTGCTGCAGGTGTGGCACCGTCACGGGATCGACCCGAGGTCCTTCTACGGCGTCCGACGCAGCGACATCCGGTTGTGTCTGCGAGCGATCCGCCGACTCGCGGGACGCAACGCCATGTGACATTCCGGAACCTCGTGTCGAAGAACGCGGAGCGACTAGTTTCCCCTCGGCGTCGCTGCCGGAGCGGCGCGGAGAGGCACCAATGGAACACCGACAGAGCCCGATCCCGCAATCGACCGCCCTGAGTCGGAGGACCCTCCTGACCGGGGCCGCAGTCGGAAGCGCCGCGGTGGGGCTGAGCCTGTGGACTCGGCCAGCGCGCGGTGCGGGGTCGACGACCTACTTCGTCGACCCGGCGGCCGGCGACGATGCGGACGACGGGACGGTTCCCACGCGGCCGTGGGCCTCGATGGCGCGGGTCAACGCAGCACTCACGGCGTCGACCATCGCGCCGGGCAGCACGGTGCGGCTCCGACGCGGTCGGCGGCACCCCGGAGTGATCCGCCCGGGTACGGTCGGCGCGCTCAGGTTCGAATCGTGGGGAGACGAGCCGGAGCCGCCCGTCGTCACGGCGTACAAGTACGTGCAGGCCGCCGCGTGCTGGACGAGGGCCGGGGACGGTCTCTGGTCGGTCGACATCAGTGCGGCGAACGTCGGACGGACGCACCACGGCTACGTGAGTTCGTGGACCACCGAGGTGGGTTTCCTCAAGGTCGGCTCGACTCTCCACGGCGATCGCAAGACCGATCCCAGCGCGCTCGTACGCGACTGGCAGTTCACGTCGAGGGGATCCGTCGTCACCGTGCGCTGCGCCACGAACCCGAGCGCCGGTGGCCGTCGTGTGTGGCTCGCCGTCGCCGATCCCATCGTGGAAGTTCGGTCGGGGCTCTCCGTCCGCGACCTCGCGGTCGTCGGAACGGGGAGGAACGCGGTCCAGACGACGTCAGCGAGCCGGACCGACGGCGCGGTCGTCCGGGACTGCATCATCGGCGAGGCCGGCGGTGCCCTGGCATCGGACGGGGTGTCGCGGATGGGCAACGGCGTCCAGGTGTGGTCCGGCGCGTCCGGCGTGCTCGTCAGCGGCAACACGATCGTCGACTGCTGGGACGCCGCGATGACGATCCAGGGTCCGGGCGTCGCGACGGGTGTGTCGTGGTCGAACGTCGAGTTCAACGGCAACTCCGTCGAACGGACGATGCAGACCTTCGAGTACTGGTCGACCGGCGGGACCGAGAGTGCCGGGTCCTCGACGTGCAGCGTGCGGGGCAACCGAGCGCACGACGCCGGTTCGAGTTGGAGCGCTGCCGTGCGGCCCGACAGGGCAGGCAAGGGCAGCCATCTGCTGTTCTACGCAGACGGCGTGCGGCCGAGACTCGCGGTGCGCGGGAACGACTTCTCCGGAGCTGCTCACGCGTACCTGTACGCGCACGACGGCGTTCCCGCTGGGCTGACCAGCGACGAGAACACGATCGCGCTGGCCGACTCCGTCCGGTTGCAGTGGCAGCGGTCGGAACGTCTGCCCGAGCACCGGGCGTGGAGCGCGGCCACCGGTCTGGAGCATCGATCGACCTTCACGTCCCTCCCCTGAACCCGGAGACGAGCGAACGCCCGCTCCGATCCTTCTCCTGAGGACCGGGGCGGGCATTCCCTTCCGCTCAGCGAGTCGTTCCGCGCTGTGGACGCGCAGGCGTCGCCGGTGCGACCGGGAAGGTCGCGGAGTCCTCGTCGCGCAGACGGCGACCGCGCTTCGGCGTGGCTGCCGAGAGGTCGACCGCCTCCTGACCGCCGTAGTAGGTGCCGTAGGCGCTCCCGTACGCACCGCCGTACCGCTGGCGTCCACGGAACGCAGCCATGCTGACCACGACGCCGAGCACCGTTGCCCCGACCCGCTCGAGCCGGTCGACGGCAGCACGGAGCTGCGGTGTCCTGCTGCTCCGTGCGGACGTCACGACGACCGCTCCGGAGGTCATCGCGGCGAGCACAGCCGCATCCGTGACCGGCAGGATCGGCGGAGCGTCGAGGAGGACGTGGTCGTACTGGTCGGTCAGGAGTTCGAGCAGCGCCTGCATCGCCGTCGATCCGAGCAGCTCGCTCGGGTTCGGCGGGACCAGTCCCGCGGGCAGGACGTCGAGCTTGGTGTGTCCCCACGGCTGCACGACGTCATCGAGTTCGGCGCGGCCGATGAGCAGGTCGGTGAGGCCGGCGGAGTTCTCCAGCCCCATCACCTCGGCGACGCGCGGGCGCCGGAGGTCGGCGTCGATGAGGACGACGCGCGCGCCGGTCTCGGCGAGGGCGATCGCGAGGTTCGCCGTGGACGTGGTCTTGCCCTCGCTCGGCATCGCCGACGTGACGACGAAGCTGCCGTTCCCGACGCCCAGGTCGACGAACTGCAGGTTGGTCCTGAGGGTGCGGTACGCCTCGGCGAGGGGACTGCGCCCGCTCGCCGACACGACGAGGGGCTGTCGCTTGGCCTCAGGGTCGAAGCCGAGGGTCGCCAGCAGTGGGGCGTCGGTGGCTGCAGCGACGTCACGGGGACCGTGGATGCGGGTGTCGACGAGGCCTCGGAGCAGCGCTGCAGCGAACCCCAGGAATGCCCCGACCGCGAGCCCGACGACAATGTTCAGCGTCCGGTTCGGCGACGACGGTGTTGATGGGACGACCGCGCTCTGGACGGTCGACGCGCGCACGAGGCTCGCGGAGTCCGCGCTCGGCTGCTCCAGTCGCTCGATCACACGGACGAAGCTGCGGCCGATGCTGTTCGCGATCCGAGCTGACCGGGCCGCCGACTCGTCGGTGACCGCGATCGAGATGACGACGGTGTTGGTGTTGATGGTGGGTTGCACCCGTCGAGCGAGTCCGGCTGGCGTCGTGTCCAGCGCGAGTTCCTCGATGACGGGTTGCAGGATGCTCTCCGTCAGGACGACGTCCGCGTAGGAGCGCACCTTCTGCTGGGCCGCGGAGTTGCCCTGCGAGACGTCGGTCGCCGACGCCGCGTCAGAGGTCCGCACGGAGACGAACAGCTTGGTCGTCGCCGAGTACTCCGGGGTCGCCAGCACCGCGGCGGCGAACCCTCCGCCTGCGCCGAGGAGTGCGCCGATGAGGATGAGCAGCCAGCCCTTGCGGAAGGCCTTGGTCAGGTTCGTGGTCTCCACGGTGCCTCCGGTCGATGTCGTGCGGCCCTGATGCCGCTCATTAAATATATCACATGGTAGTATTACGAGCACCACGAGATCGGAGCAGCCATGACACGCACCTCGCCGACGTTCCGCCCGGACATCCAGGGCCTCCGGGCCATCGCGGTGTCGCTCGTGCTGCTCGAGCACGCGCACCTCGGTGTCACCGGCGGCTTCGTCGGGGTGGACGTCTTCTTCGAGATCTCCGGGTTCCTCATCACCGGGCACCTGATCCGTGAGCTGAGCACTCGCGGACGCATCGACCTCCTCGGGTTCTGGGCTCGCCGGGTCCGCCGGATCCTCCCGTCGGCGCTCCTCGTCGCACTCGTGACCCTCGCCGGTGCGGCGGTCCTGATGCCTCCACTCGTGCGACAGCAGCTCGTCGAGGCCGGGATCGCAGCACTGCTCTCGATCCCGAACCTCTACTTCGCCGCCGAGGGCACGGACTACCTCACTGGCAGCGCACCGTCGCCGTTCCAGCACTACTGGTCCCTCGGGGTCGAAGAGCAGTTCTACTTGCTCTGGCCGATCGTGCTCGCCAGCGTCTGGTGGCTCGCCCGTCGGTTGCCCGTCCGGCAGCGCTTCGCGGTCATCACGACCACGCTCACGGTCGCGGTCGTGGTCTCCCTGACACTCGGGATCGTCCTGACTTCGTACGCCCAACCGTGGGCGTTCTTCTCATTGCCGTCTCGCGCGTGGGAGCTCGGGTTGGGTGGTGTCGTCGCCATCGCGGTGCACCGCGGCGCCGTTCTCCGAGGACGCTGGACACCGATCGTCGGGTGGCTCGGGCTCGCGGGGATCCTGACCGCGGCGCTCGGGTTCGATGCGCGCACGTCCTACCCAGGGGCCGCCGTCCTGCTGCCGGTCCTCGCCACGGCTGCGCTCGTGTGGGCCGGGGCGTCGCGACACGTCGCCGATCCCGGATGCCTCCTCGGCCTGCGCCCGCTGCAGTACGTCGGCAGTGTCTCCTTCTCGCTCTACCTCTGGCACTGGCCGCTCCTGGTGATCCCGCAGGCCGCGATCGGGCTCGCGACGCCCCTGCCGCTCTGGGCACGCTGTGCCGCACTCGCGGTCGCAGTCGTGCTCGCACACGTCACGACGCGCTTCGTCGAGCACCCGTTCCGGGCAGCTGGGCGTACGGACGGACGGGCCGTGCTCGCGGGGGTGGCTTCGACCGTGACCGCGATCGCCGTGGTCCTCGCCGGGAACGCGGTCATCCCGCAGCCCGTCCTCAGGAGCCAGCGGACCGCCGCGCAGACCGTCCCGGTACCGGAGCCGCTCTTCACACCGTTCGTCCCCGAGAACGTGCGCCCGCGACTCGACGCCGCGACGGGGGCGGCCTCCGCGCCGCGCAGCGTCCGGTGTCACAACGTGGGTGCCCGTGACACATCGGTGAACACGTGCGTGCTGGGTGATCCGTCCGGCTCGATGACGGTCGCGATCGTCGGGGATTCGCACGCAGCACACTGGGTGCCCGCCGTCGAGGCGCTCGCAGCCAGGACGGCCGGGATGCGTGTCCTCGCATTCACCAAGAACGCCTGCACGATGGTCGACGTGCCCGTGCGAGCGATGGGCCGGCACTCCGTCGAGTGCGACACCTGGCGGGGCAAGGTCCTGGACCGGTTGCGTGCGGAGCAGCCCGATGTCGTCCTCGTCACCGGATCGGCCCACCTCGACCTCGTGCACGCCGAGGACCGGGCCACGCAGTGGCGCGAGGGGCTCGCCCGGACGCTCGCAGCGCTTCCTCGCGACTCGCGGGTGAGCGTCCTCCGTGACACGCCCGAGTTCGCCGAGTCCGTACCGCGATGTCTCTCGGCGAACCTCGAGAACGCCGACGCCTGCGCGATCGACCGATCTGAGGGCCTCGACGACGCATGGGCTGCGATGGAGCGCGAGACCGCCGAATCGGCGGGCCACACCTACGCCGACCTGAACGACTGGTTCTGCTCAGCGTCACGGTGCGGTGTGATCTCGGGGGACACTCTGATGTACCGGGATCACGGCCACCTCACGCGGGAGTGGGCGCGTGCGATGGTGACACCGATCGGCGAGGTGGTCCACGCCGCACGGTGAGAACGGTCACGCCCGCCGCGACGCCGTCACCGTGAACTTCGGCGTCCGCACCACCTGCCGCGTCGCCCCCACGAACCGCTCCAGCACCGGCCGGTACCGCAGGTGCGAGTTCCAGACGCACCACAGTTCCCCGCCGGACTGGAGGATCGTGGCCGCGTTCCGGAACATCGCCTCGGCCGCGTCCGTGGTCACGGTGGTGTCCGCGTGGAACGGCGGGTTGCAGAGCACGAGCTGCGCGGAGCCCTCGTCGAGTTCGTCGCCGGCGTCGCTCCGGACGACGAGCACCCGGTCCGCCACGCCGTTGGCCTCGGCCGTGGCGATCGTCGATGCCACGGCGATCTGCGACACGTCCGTGGCGATCACCCGGATGCCCGGTCGACGCCGCGCGAGTGCGGTGGCGATCACCCCGTTCCCGCAGCCGAGGTCGACGGCGGTCCGAGCGCCGGGCACCGCATCGTCCATCGCGTCGAGCAGCACCCGGGTGCCCTGGTCGAGCGAGGTCCCGGCGAACACCCCGCCGTGCGCGACGAGCGTCATCCCGAGGTCGTCGACGTGCACCGACCGCGGCCACGGGTTCGTCGCGTCCGCCCGGGTCGCCTGGGCGCGGAGCGGGTCCTGCGCGATCAGCAGCCGCGACTTCCCACGGCCGCGGGACGCCGTCACCTCGCCGAAGTACCGGCGCAGGACGTCGTTCTGCGAGAGGTTCATGTGCTTCGACACCCCGCCGCACAGCAGCACGACGTCGGGCGCGGCGAACCGGGCGACGGCACGGGCGAGCTCGTCGAGCCGGTCGTTCGACTTCGACAGCCGGAGCAGCACGAGCCGGACGTCGCGGAACGCCTGCTCGAGCGACGCGGGGTGGTGGAAGCCCCGGCGTCCGAAGGTGCCGGCGTTGGCCTCGAGCGCGCGCACCCCGACCAGGGAGTCCTGCACGACCCGGACGTCCGACGCACCGTGCACCGTGATCGCCCCGAGGGTTAGCACCCCGTACCGGTCGTCGACGACGGCGACCTCGCCGGGCTGCCGGAGCGCGTCGCCGTGCACGTGCGGCGCCTCGTCGAGGATGAATCGGTCCGTGCCGTCGATCGCGATGAGGTCCGGCGCGTCGTCGTCGCGGCGGCGGAAGAAGTCGGCGAAGTCCGGTGGCACGGCGCCAGCGTACCGATGGTCCCGGTGGGGACGGGTCAGCGCGGCCCGCGGTAGAGCACGATCTGCGTGTTCCGCTGCGGCCGCATGCCGGCACGGAGCGGCACTGCTCCGCCGGTGGTGGTCGCCGCGAACACGCGGGCGCCCGGCCGGCTGATGAGCTGGTCGGCGAGGGCCGTCTCCAGCTCGCTGACGCGCGCACGGAGCGCGCGGTTCTCGTTCTCGAGTTCGAGGACGCGGCGGATCCCCTCGAGCGAGACGCCCTCGGACCCGAGGCGTGCGATCTCGCGCAGCTGCGCGACGTCGTGCATCGAGTACCGGCGCGACCCGCCGCGCGTGCGGCCGGGCACGACCAGGCCGAGCCGGTCGTACTGCCGCAGCGTCTGCGGGTGCATCTCGGCGAGCTCCGCCGCCATCGCGATCGCGAAGACGGGCGAGTTCTCGTCCATGTCGGTCATGGCGTGTTCCTTTCCGTCGTTCGCATGGTCCGGAAACCAGACTGGAGGCACGGCGCGCGTTCCTGACGGAGCCGCGCCGCGCCTCCAGGCCGGGTCTACTGCTGGTGTTGCGCGCGGCTAGCTGCGCGCCTTGGTGAGGAGGTCCGCACGGGGGTTCTCGTCGGGCAGGGCCTCGGCGAGGGCCTCGACCGCTTCCCGCTGCTTGTCCGTCAGGTGCGACGGCACCGCGACCTGGACGGTCGCGAGCAGGTCGCCCGTCCCGTTCTTGGTGGCGACGCCGCGGCCCTTGACGCGCAGGACGCGACCCGACGGCGTGCCGGGTGCGACCTTCAGCTTGACGGTGGAGCCGCCGAGCGTCGGGACCTCGATCGTCGCTCCGAGCGCCGCCTCGACGAACGTCACGGGGACGTCCAGCCGCAGGTTCTGCCCGTCGCGCTCGAACACCGGGTGCTTGCGGACGGTGACGGTGACCACGAGGTCACCGGCCTCCCCGCCGTCGGGCGAGGGTTCGCCGCGCCCACGGAGCCGGATCTTCTGCCCGTCCGCGACCCCCGCGGGGATGCGGACGTTCACCGGACGGCCGTTGCCCTGCGAGAGCTTGACGGTGTCGCCGGCGATCGCGGTGGTGAAGTCGAGGGTCGTCGTCGCGGTGACGTCGCGGCCCTTCGTCGGCCCACCGAAGCCGCGGTAGCCGCCGGTGGTCTGGCCGAAGCCGCCGCCACCGCCGAACATCCCGCCGAGGATGTCCTCGAAGCCGCCGGCGCCACCTGCTCCGCCCTGGCCGAAGCGGACACGCTGTCCGCCCCCGCCCTGGCCGAACATGCCGCCGAAGACGTCCTCGAAGCCGCCGCCCTGGCCCGGGCCACCCGCGGTGAAGCGGGCGCCGGAGCCCATGGCGCGGACCTGGTCGTACTCCTGGCGCTGCTCCTTGTCGGAGAGCACCGAGTACGCCTCGCTGATCTCCTTGAAGCGGTTCTCGGCGGCGGCGTCGCCCGGGTTGGAGTCCGGGTGGTACTGCCGCGCGAGCTTCCGGTAGGTCTTCTTCAGCTCAGCGTCACTCGCCGTCTTGTCGACGCCGAGGACCTTGTAGAAGTCCTTGTCGAACCAGTCCTGACTGGCCATGAATCCCTACCTCCTCCCCGCGCTCAGGCCGGGACCGCCACCGCGACCTTGGCCGCACGGAGGACGCGCTCACCGAGCTTGTAGCCCGGCTCGACGACGTCCGCCACGGTCTGGCCGGTGGCGCCCGGTGTCGGGAGCTGCACGATCGCCTCGTGGATGTTCGGGTCGAAGGACTCGCCCTTCTCGCCGATCTGCACGAGCTTGAACTTCTCGAAGCCGCCGCGGATCTTCTGGCCGATGACCTGCATGGGGCCCTCAGCGAGGTCACCGTGCGCCTCGGCGCGGGTGAGGTCGTCGAGCGCCGGCAGGAGTGCCCGGACGACCTCGGCGATGGCGACCTCGCGGTTGGCCTCGCGGTCGCGCTCGACGCGCTTCCGGAAGTTCACCAGCTCGGCCTGCGCACGGAGCATGTCCGCACGCATCTCGGCGACCAGGTCGCGGTCCTCGGTGCTGAGCTTGTCCTCCGCGATGCCGCGGGCGGCGTCGGCGAGGAGTGCCTCGTCCTCCGGGGAGAGGTCGTTCGCCGCGTCCGCCGCCGGGCCCCCGGCGGCGGGGCCGTCGGTCGGTACTTCGACGTCGGGCCCCTCCGCCTCGATGAGGTCCTCGGGCTCGGCCGCGTTCGTGGCATCGCCCTCGACCTGGGGCTCGTCCTCGTTCGGCACGTTGTCCTTGGGATCCGTCATCGTTACTTCTTGTCCTTGTCGTCCTCGTCGTCCACGACCTCGGCGTCGACGATGTCCTCGTCGTCCTGTGCTGCCTGGTCGGCGGTGGGCTGCTCACCGGCCGGGGCGCCTGCGTCCTGCTGGGCGTAGATGGCCTGGCCGAGCTTGCCCTGCGACTCGTTGAGCTTGTCGAAGGCGGTCTTCACGGCCTCGTCGTCCTCGCCGGCGAGCGCGGACTTGAGGGCGTCGACGTCGGCCTGTACCTCGGACTTGACGTCCGCGGGGAGCTTCTCGTCGTTCTCCTTGATGAGCTTCTCGATCGAGTAGACGAGCTGCTCGGCCTGGTTGCGACGCTCGTTGGCCTCGCGACGGGCCTTGTCCTCGGCCGCGTGCTCCTCGGCTTCGCGGACCATGCGTTCGATGTCCTCCTTCGGCAGCGACGAGCCGCCGGAGATGACCATCGACTGCTCCTTGCCGGTGCCCTTGTCCTTCGCGGACACGTGCACGATGCCGTTCGCGTCGATGTCGAAGGTGACCTCGACCTGCGGGACGCCACGGGGAGCCGGCGCGATGCCGGTGAGCTCGAACGTGCCGAGCGGCTTGTTGTCGCGGGTGAACTCGCGCTCGCCCTGGAAGACCTGGATCGCGACCGACGGCTGGTTGTCGTCAGCGGTCGTGAAGGTCTCGCTGCGCTTGGTCGGGATCGCGGTGTTGCGGTCGATGAGCTTCGTCATCAGGCCGCCCTTGGTCTCGATGCCGAGCGACAGCGGCGTGACGTCGATGAGGAGGACGTCCTTGCGCTCGCCCTTCAGGACACCGGCCTGCAGCGCGGCGCCGACGGCCACGACCTCGTCCGGGTTGACGCCCTGGTTCGGGGACTTGCCGCCGGTCAGCGACTTGACGACCTCGGCCACGGCGGGCATGCGGGTCGAACCACCGACGAGCACCACGTGCGCGATGTCGTTGACGGAGACGCCGGCTTCCTTGATGACGTCGTTGAAGGGCTTCTTCGTGCGGTCGAGCAGGTCGGAGGTCATCTGCTCGAACTGGGCGCGCGAGATGGTCTCGTCGAGGTTGAGCGGACCGTCGGCCGTCAGCGTCAGGTACGGGAGCTGGATGCTCGCCGACATCTGCGACGACAGTTCCTTCTTCGCCTGCTCGGCGGCTTCCTTGAGGCGCTGCTTGGCGATCTTGTCCGTCGAGAGGTCGACGCCGTGCTCGTCCTTGAACTTCTTCACGAGGTAGTCGACGATGCGCTGGTCCCAGTCGTCACCACCGAGGCGGTTGTCGCCCGAGGTCGCACGGACCTGGATCGTGGAGAAGTCGTCGTCCTTGCCCACCTCGAGCAGGGAGACGTCGAACGTGCCACCACCGAGGTCGAAGACCAGGATGAGCTCGTCTTCCTTGCCCTTGTCGAGGCCGTACGCCAGTGCTGCGGCGGTCGGCTCGTTGATGATGCGGAGGACGTTCAGGCCGGCGATCTCACCGGCGTCCTTGGTGGCCTGTCGCTCGGCGTCGTTGAAGTACGCCGGCACGGTGATGACCGCGTCGGTGACGTCTTCACCGAGGTACTGCTCGGCGTCGCGCTTGAGCTTGCCGAGGATGCGGGCCGAGATCTCCTGCGGCGTGTACTTCTTGCCGTCGATGTCCGTCGTCCAGTCGGTGCCGATGTGGCGCTTGACACTCGCGATCGTCCGGTCCACGTTCGTCACGGCCTGGCGCTTGGCGGTCTCGCCGACCAGTACCTCGCCGTCCTTGGTGAAGGCGACGATCGACGGCGTGGTGCGCATGCCCTCGGCGTTGGCGATGACCGTGGGCTCACCGCCCTCGAGCACGCTGACGACCGAGTTGGTGGTTCCGAGGTCTATGCCTACTGCACGTCCCATGTGTGGGTGCTCCTTTTGTTGGTGCGGGTACTGCTGAAGTCGTTGGACTTGCGTCCGATGGACTCAACTCTACTCAGGACTGGAGGCGCGTCAACTCTGGGAGCTGAAAGTTGCGTCCGAATGGCTCAAGGTGATCTCATCACACAGTGTTGTATTTCACGTCGGTGTTTGATATTTTGGTATGGCAGCGGGGTGTCCCGCGACCACGATGACCGCGAGCCGCGGGCGACCCGATCGTCCCGAGCGAGAGCACGCGGACCGATCCCTCGAAAGGGACCACACCATGTCAAGCAAGAAGAAGCGCTTCGCGAAGGGCCTGGGCGCTTCGGCGCTCGCCGTCGCGACCCTCGCCTCCGGCCTGAGCTTTGGCTCCGCCGCCAACGCAAGCACCGCCTCCGCCGAAGTTCGCGCAGTACTCGACCCGGAGAATATTGAGTCTGGCGAATGGGGAAAGATGCACGGGCTTGCGCCGGTGTATGCCAAGGGTGCTACGTCGCCTTCACGCTACGAGTTCGCGGCGATCGGTGCCGATGATCCTTACTCTGGCAACGTTGGCGCGACCGTGGCCGTTATCGCCAGCTCTGCCGAGGCTGCCGAGAAGCAGTCCGGTTGGATCTCGCTACCGAAGGTTGGCAAGTGGCAGCGGCTGCTTGTGCGTACGCATCCGAACGAAGCAGCGCACTGCCTTTACTACATCCCCGGCTCCGGCCTGATCAGCAAGAAGTATGCCGCCGGTGGATGCATCACGAACGGGACCGATCAATTCTTCACGACGACGCCGGATGGGAAAGTTGTGCCATACGACTCGCCGACCACCCATGTGACCGGAATCTCACCGGCCGACTCCAGGGCCGTGAGCAAGTTCACAACTGGGACCTCGGCACCGCTTGATCTGCCGTGGGATGGCAAACCGATCGGTGACCAGACGCAGCTCGTGGGTGAGGTTGAGTTTGGCGCTGGTGTGGATGCTCGCGCGGTTGTGAAGGGTTCTACGGAAGAGTCGGGCCGGGTGGAGATCCGCCGCGGCTCGACCGTGATCGCGTCGGACACTGCCAACCTGGACGGCGACTACTCGATCGCGATCCCCGCCCCGGACAAGGCCGGCGACGACGAGCTCACCGTCGCACTGGTCGAGAACAACGAGGACAAGAAGACGATCGAGGTCGTCGCTGCCTACGGCGCCGGTGTCGCGATCACCGCTCCGGGCAACAACGACAACGTCTCGGGTCAGTACGAGATCCGCGGCAACGCCCAGAACGGCTCGAACGTCACCGTCCGACTGAACAACGGCACCGAGCGCGCGGTCGAGGTCAACGGCAACGGCCAGTGGTCCGCCAACGTCACGCTCCCGATGGGCGAGACGACGATCACGGCGACCCAGAAGTCGAAGGGTGCCAACACCACCACCAGTGCCGTGACGGTGAATCCGGGGCAGACGCAGGTTGAGTTGTCGGCTGATGGTCGGTTTGATGCGGTGGATCCGACGCGTCCGGCGGTGGCGTTCGGTTCCGCGCCGACGGGCTCGACGGTGGTGCTGCGGAACGCGGCCGGGGTCGAGATCGGTCGTGTGGTCGCTGCGGGTGACGCGTACCAGATTCCGATCGATCCGGCTCGCGCGGTCGGCGGGGTGAACACGTTCAGCGTGGTGATCGAGGGTGCTGAGTCCGAGCCGAAGTCGTTCATGCTGAACTACGGGCAGGCTGGTTCGACGGTGACGGTCACGACGCCGGAGAAGAACGACACCGTGGGTGCGGGCATCGTGGAGTTCGCCGGTTCTGGTCAGGCGGATGCGAAGGTCGTCGTTCGCGGGTCCTCGCGTGAGGTCGCGTCGGCGACGGTGAACGCGCAGGGTGCGTGGTCGGCGTCGTCGGTGATGGCGCTCGGTGAGGGCAAGTACGACCTGTACTTCGACCAGGTCACCAAGGGTGGTCTGACCAAGACGGTGCGGCACGCGTTCATCGTGGGTGAGGTGACGGCGCCGATCGTGGAGCACACGGTCACCGCTCCGGGTGATGGCGAGGTCGTGGACACGCTCCGTCCGACGTTCGAGGGTCGTGGGCACGAGGGTGCTGAGATCACGGTTCGTGGTGCGTCGCGCACGATCGGGTCGGCGACGGTGACGAACGGCACCTGGAAGATCGAGACCCCGTTCGACCTGTCGCCGATGGACTACAACCTCTACGTCGAGCAGCGCATGAACAACACGTTGACGGGGACGCTGCGGGCGAAGTTCACGGTGTCGCCGACGGCGTTCCGGCAGCTCGTGCTGACCGCGCCGGGTGCGAACGAGTCCGTCCTGCAGCTCCAGCCCACGTTCGTCGGGACCGCGACGCCGGAGGCGGAGATCTGGATCGGTACCAGCCGGACCACGGTCGCGACCGGGACGGTCAACGCCGATGGCACGTTCAGCATCGAGTCCGACATCCCGCTTGCTCGTGGGGGTACGTACAACCTCGAGGTGAAGCAGACCACGGCCGCGGGGAAGACCTCCAGCGTCCAGGCGCCCTTCACCATCGACCGCAACGCCCAGTAACACCACCACCAACAACGGGAGGGCCCGAAACCCTCGGGCCCTCCCGTTCTCTGACTTCTTCTTCCTGCACACGCCCTGGCCCGAACGAAAGGCGCCGTCATGCGACCCAACCGCTTCCTCCTCCCCGTCATCACCGCTACCGTGATGGTCGCCGCACTCGCCGGCTGTGCAGCTGGTGGCGAATCGAAGTCGTCGAGCTCGGCCGATGCAGCCAAGCCGTCGCCGACCGCCACCGTCCTTCCTGCCGACGAGATCCGCGTCCCCGACACCAAGGCAGATGCCGAATGCGTCGACGGCCAGGCGGTCATCGATCAGTCCGGCGCCGAGGTGACGTTGCAGGGCGCTTGCGAGAAGGTCACCGTGTCCGGCAGCGATTCGATCGTGCACCTGGGCGCGGTCGATGAGCTGATCGTGCAGAGCTCGCTCACCCGCGTCACGGTCGAAGATGCTGGGACCGTGACGGTCCTCGGCAACGGGAACGATGTCCTGTTCGGCGGCGAGGAGCCGGAGTCCATCTCGGACAAGGGCCAGCAGAACATCATCGAAGCGCAGGCGGAGTAGTCGCTGCTGACGCCAACGAGAAGGGGGCGGCAACCGATCGGTTGCCGCCCCCTTCCTTGCGTCCTGAGATCAGGCCGGGACGTAGTCGAACGTGTCCGGGTCCGGACCGGTGCGGTGCCCCTTGTCGAGCGACGAGATCGCCGTCATGTCCTCGTCGGAGAGCTCGAAGTCGAAGATCGCGAAGTTCTCCTCGACGCGGGTTCGGGTGACCGACTTCGGGAAGACGATGTCGCCGCGCTGGATGTGCCAGCGGAGGACGACCTGCGCCGCGGACTTGCCGACGTTGCCGGCGATGCGGGTGATCGTCTCGTCGTCGAGCACGAGGCCCTGCGCGATGGGCGACCAGGCCTCGGTCGCGATGCCGTGCTCGCGGTCGTAGGCGCGGAGCTCGTCCTGCGTGAGGTACGGGTGCACCTCGATCTGGTTCACGGCCGGGGTGATCGTGGTCTCGGCGGCGAGGCGGTTGAGGTGGTGGGCCTGGAAGTTGCTCACGCCGATCGAGCGGGCGGTGCCGCCGCGGTAGAGCTCCTCCATCGCCTTCCAGGTCGGCACGAAGTCCGACACGGTGGGCAGCGGCCAGTGGATGAGGAAGAGGTCGGTGTAGCCGCCGAGCAGGTCGGCCGACTTCTTGCCGTTCTCCAGCGCTGCCTCGGGGTCGTGGAAGCCGTTGTTGAGCTTCGACGTGACGAAGATCTCCTCGCGCGGGATGCCCGACGAAGCGATGGCCTCGCCGACCTCCTTCTCGTTGCCGTACATCTCGGCGGTGTCGATGTGGCGGTAGCCGACCTCGAGCGCCGCGAGCGTCGCTTCCTTCGTCTCGGAGGGGTCGATCTGGAAGACGCCGAAGCCGAGCTGCGGGATGGTCTTGCCGTCGTTCAGGGTGATGTTCGGAACGGTCATGGTCCGAGTCAACCAAAGGCCACCCAGCAGGCATTCCGGCAACGTTCAGCCCGGGCGAGCCGCCGCCGCCCGGCGTACCCAGCTACGCCAGTGCCGCCGTGATGTACGCCTGCAGGGCCAGCCCGTACGCCTCCGCAGCGTCGTCGGACGTGAAGGAACGATCAGCGCCGTCGACCGTCGCGACCACCGTGAACCCCGCCGACAGGGACACGAACGCGGGCCCGAGCAGCCCACGCAGCTGGTCCTCGCGCGGGAGCCAGAGGGACTCCGCGGCGTCGACCGAGTCGAGCGCCCACTCGGTCGTCCCGTTGAAGCCGAGCACCGTCCCCGAGGGGTAGTCGTGCCGCTCCACGGTCATCTCGGACACTGTGTAGACGTCGTCGTCGACACCCGGCTTGTCGATCACGAACCGGTCACCGGTCGTCGGGTGCCACCGCAGGCCGGCGTCACGCAGGGCGGTGGCGAGTGCAACACTGATCACGTCTTCCAGCCTGCCACTCGCAGTCCTGCAAGGTCGCCGTACTAGCATCGCCGAGCACCCCGACGCGCGACCGCACCAGCGTTCCGCGCGCGCGACGCGACGACGCCCGGGCAACCGGTGCCGCGCCTCCCGGCCGAGAACCCGGCCACGAGGCGGGCCCCCGGCCGGCGTCCCGACCGCAGCGGACACCAACCCGTCCGCCGAAGAGAAGGACCCGCATGACCCTCGAACGCGAGGAACTCCGCGACGGCTGGACCGTGACCATGGCGGGTGAGGCGCCGCCAGCAGGCGCGCCGGCCGACGTCGTGGGCCGGACCATCGGCGCCACCGTGCCGGGGCAGGTCCACACCGACCTCGAGCGCGAGGGGCTGCTGGCGGACCCAACGTTCGACCGGAACGAGGACGGCGCCAAGTGGGTCGGCCGGGCCGACTGGTCCTACCAGCGCACCGTCGACGTCGACCCGCGGGGCTTCGAGCGTGTGGACCTCGTGTGCGACGGGCTCGACACCGTCGCCGAGCTCAGCCTCGACGGCGTCGTGGTGGGGACGACGCGGAACATGCACCGCCGCTACCGCTTCGACGCTCGAGACAGCACCGGCGGCGTCGGCCGCGGGGAGAAGACGCTCGAGCTCCTGTTCGAGTCGCCCTACCGCGAGGCCGGACGCGTCGCGGCGAAGGCCGGCAGCATGCCCGGTCCGTACGACGAACCGTTCCCGTACATCCGCAAGATGGCCTCGAACTTCGGGTGGGACTGGGGGCTGACGGCGGTCACGAGCGGTCCGTGGCGACCGGTCGCGATCGAGCGCTGGTCGACCGCCAGGCTGCGCGACGTCCGGCCCCTGGTCGACGTCGAGGCGGGCGAGGGCGTGCTGGATGCGCACATCACCGTCGAGCGCTCCGGGCTGAACGACCTCGACCAGGACGGCGAGGACGACGACCTCGTGCTCGTCGTGACGGTCAGCGGAGCGACGGCCGAGGGTGGCACCACCCGCCAGCGCTCCCGCGCACAGCTGACCCCGCGCGACGACGAGACCGTGGTCACCGTGCGGGTGCCGGAGGTCCAGCGGTGGTGGCCGCGTGGCTACGGCGCGCAGGACCGGTACGACGTCGTGGTCGAGCTGCAGACGGTCGACGGCGAGGTCCTCGACCGCTCGACGTTCCGCACCGGTTTCCGCTCGACGCGCATCGAGACGACGTCCGACAGCATCGGCAAGCCGTTCAACGTCCACGTCAACGGCACGCTCATCGACGTCCGCGGCGTGAACTGGATCCCGGACGACGTCATCGTCTCGCGGGTGTCGCGCGACCGGGTCGAGGACCGTCTGCGCGCGGCAGCGGACCTCAACGTCAACCTCGTGCGGGTCTGGGGCGGCGGGGTCTACGAGTCGAACGACTTCTACGAGGTCTGCGACGAGCTCGGACTGCTCGTCTGGCAGGACTTCCCGTTCGCCTGCGCGGCCTACCCCGAGGGCGAGCCGATCCGCAGCGAGGTCATCGCCGAGGCCCGGGACAACGTCGCCCGGCTCGCACGGCACCCCTCGCTCGTGCTCTGGAACGGCAACAACGAGAACATCTGGCTGCACGAGGTCGACGGCTGGGAGGCCTCGCTCGAGGGCCGCGGCTGGGGTCTGGACTACTACCTCGACCTCCTGCCGACGATCGTCGACGCGGTCGACCCCTCGCGCTTCTACACGGTCGCCTCGCCGTGGTCGGGCTCCGAGTCGCTCCCCGCGAACGACGTCGACCACGAGACGCACCACTCGTGGGACGTCTGGAACCGGCTCCCGGACACCGCCTACCGCGACTCGGTACCACGGTTCGTCTCGGAGTTCGGCTGGCAGGCACCGCCCGCGTGGCGCACGCTGCGCGACGCGGTGCGGGACTCACCGCTCGCGGTGGACTCGCCCGGTGTCGTCCACCACCAGAAGGCCGCGGACGGCATGGGGAAGCTCGCGCGGGGCATCGCGCCGCGGTTCGGCTCCGTGGCGCCGGCCGAGTTCGACCGGTGGCACTACCTGACGCAGCTGCAGCAGGCGCGCGCCATCGCGACGGGCGTCGAGCACTGGCGGACGCACTGGCCCCGGAACAGAGGCGTCGTCGTGTGGCAGCTGAACGACCTCTGGCCGGTCTCGTCGTGGTCGGCGATCGACTCGGCCGGGCGGCTGAAGCCGCTCGCGCACGAGCTGCGGCGGCTCTACGACGACGTGCTGCTGACGATCCGTCCGGTGTCCACGGTCGCGGCTGCGGTCGGGTCCGGTCCAGCGGGCGGGTCCGCTCCGGGGGGCGGGTCCGCTCCAGCGGGCGCGTCCGGTCCGGGGGGCGGGTCCGCTCCGGCGGGCGCGTCCGGTTCTGCGGGCGAGCCGTCGGGGCAGCCAGGAGGCGCGGATCGCCCGACCACGTCGGCCTCCGTCGGTGAGACGGCCGATCTGGGCGACCTGGCGGACACGCTCTCGCTCGGGGTGTCGCCCGGGTCGTTCGGCAACGCGCCCATCGAGGTCGCCGTCCGCTCGACCCGCACGGGGCACGACAGCGTCGTCCGCGTGCGGCGGGTCACACTCGCGGGGACGGTCCTCGCCGAGGCGTCGCTGCCCGTCCGCCTCTCCGCCGCCGGTGTCGCCGTGGTGGCGCTGCCGGAGTCGGTCGGCGTGGTGGACGACCCGACGAACGAGCTCGTCGTCGCGGACATGGACTGGCGACGGGCGGTGTGGACCCCGGGACCCGACAAGGACATGCGCTGGGAGCCGGCACGCTACCGGACCGCCTTCACCGCGGCTCCCGACGGCGACGGCCTCGACCTCGTCGTCGAGGCGGAGGGCCTCGTGCGGGACCTCCTCTTCCAGCCCGACCGGGTCGCACCCGGGGGCACGGTCGACCGCGGGTTCATGACCCTGCTGCCGGGGGAGCGTGTCGCCTACCGACTGCGCGGCGTGACCGAGGCGGACATCCCGGCGCTCACTGCGGCTCCCGTGGCGTGGACGCTCGCGGACGTGCTCGACGATTGATATGCAGAACTCCATCGTGATATTCTGATCGGAGTGCCGTTCCGTCCTCCCGGATGACCGCGGCACCCGGTCGGTCCTTCCCCGGCCGGTGGCCGACAGGAGGGCTCCCGATGTCACTCGCGATGCGACCGCTGAGCGCGGTGTCCCGTTCCGTCGAGGTCGTCGGGCGTCCGACCCGCAGCCGGACCCGCCGCAGCCGTGCGACGGGCTTCGGCCTGGCCAGGCTCGACCTGGGGTTGTTGCTCGTCGCGTTCGCCGTCGCCCACGTGGTCCGGTTCCCCGGTGAGCTCCCCGCGGGTTCGAGCGCTGCCGGGTGGACCGAGTTCGTGGTCGCCCCCGTGATGATCGTGGCCTGGATGGTCCTGCTCACGGTGTCCCGCAGCCGAGACCCGCGCATCGTCGGCGTCGGCGGCGACGAGTTCCGGCGACTCATCACCGCGAGCCTCGTCACCGTCGCGACGGTGGCCGGGGTCGCGTACGCCGTCCAGGTCGACCTCGCCCGCGGCTACGTCGCCATCGCGTTCCCGCTCGGGCTGCTCCTCCTCGCGATCGGTCGGAAGGCCGTCCGGACCGTGCTCGCTCGACGTCGCTGCCGGGGCGAGGGGCTGCAGGACGTCCTGCTCGTCGGTGACCTCGACGACGTGACCTACGTCGGACGGCGCATCGCGGCCACCCCCGCGGCGGGGTACCGCGTCCGGGCGATCATCTCCGACTGCGTCCGGGCCGGGTCCCGGGTGCCGCTCGGGGACACGAGCGTCCCGGTGATCGACGGGGTCGACGCCGTCCTCGACCGGGCCCAGAGCGAACCGGTGGCCGCCGTGGTGGTCGCCGGCGCGATCCGGGGCGGGCACGAGCGACTCCGGCGGCTCGGATGGCAACTGGAAGCGCACGGCGTCGAACTCGTGGTGTCCTCGCCGCTGGCGGACATCGCCGCCGGCCGGGTGCACGAACGACCTGTCGACGGCCTGCCGCTCATGCACGTCGAGACGCCCGACTACCGGCGGCGGATCGGCAAGCGGACGCTCGACGTCGTCGGCGCCGGCATCGGTCTGCTGCTCCTCGCGCCGGTGTTCGCCGTCATCGCCCTGGTCATCCGCGCGGACGACCGTGGCCCCGTGTTCTTCCGCCAGACCCGCGTGGGGCGCGACGGGCGGGAGTTCCCGATCCTCAAGTTCCGGACGATGTGCGTCGACGCCGAAGCCCGGGTGGCCGCGCTCGAGCAGGCGAACGAGGGCGCAGGGCCGCTCTTCAAGATGAAGCACGATCCGCGCATCACCCGGGTCGGTGCGTTCCTGCGTCGGACGTCCCTCGACGAGCTGCCGCAGCTGTGGAACGTCCTGACCGGTTCGATGAGCCTGGTGGGCCCCCGACCCGCCCTCCCGCGCGAGGTCGCCCTGTACGAGGACTTCGCCGACCGTCGGCTGCTCGTGACCCCGGGCATCACCGGGCTCTGGCAGGTGAGCGGCCGCTCGGACCTCGACTGGGCCGACGGTGTCCGACTCGACCTGCACTACGTCGAGAACTGGTCCTTCGTCCACGACGTCGTCATCCTCGCCCGGACCATCCCGTCCGTGCTGCGCTCCCGAGGTGCCTACTGACCCGGTCGCGCCTGACCCGCGACCGGCACGCGCACCCCCGGGCTGCAACGGCAGTCCGGGGGTGCTGCCTGTGCGAACGGTGTCCGTTCGGGTGCCCGGCCTGGGTTTCCCGACCGGTGCGAGTTACGATGGGTGCACGACGGACTTCCGCCGCACGCGTCGACGGTGACTCGGAGACGGCGACCAGATCCAGATTCAAGGAGTCATGATGCTCGGAAACCTCGGTGGCGTACACCTGCTGATCATCCTCGGGATCGTCATCCTGCTGTTCGGTGCGACCAAGCTCCCGGCACTCGCCAAGGGCCTCGGGCAGTCGATCAACATCTTCAAGAAGGAGATGGGCGACGACGAGAAGAAGGCCAAGGGCACCGACCCCGGCGTGCAGACCACGACGGTGACGAACACCGCGGCCGAGGCGGCTCCGCAGCCGGTCGTCAACCCCGGCCCGTCGGTCCAGCCGAACTCGGACTCCAGGAACTAGGACCCCAGCCCCGTCCTGTCGGAAGCCCCCGTGACCCCATCGGTCGCGGGGGCTTCGTCGTGTCCGGCGAGTTGTCCACAGGTCCTCCCAGGGGCAGGCGGGACCGCGCGCGGTGGCGGAGGATGGGCACATGACGACCCCAGCCCCGGCGGCCACGGCCCCACTCCGCGACGACCGCCGTGTCGTGCTCGTCGTCGCGATCCTGTCGTCCTTCGTCGTGGGACTCGACTCGAGCGTCGTGAACGTGGCGCTCCCTGCCATCCGCGACGAACTCGGCGGGGGACTGGTCGTGCAGCAGTGGACGGTGGACGCGTACCTCGTGACGCTCGGTTCACTCATCCTCGTGGCCGGCAGTCTGTCCGACCTGTTCGGCCGCGTCCGCATCATCACGTGGGGCCTCGTGGTCTTCGGGATCGCCTCGATCGTGTGCGCGATCGCCCCCACGGGCGAGGTCCTCATCGTCGCCCGGGCGCTGCAGGGCGTCGGTGGTGCGCTCGTGACCCCGAGTGCCCTCGCGCTCATCGTGGCGGCGTTCCGCGGTGCGGCGCAGGCGAAGGCGATCGGCACGTGGACGGCGTGGTCGAGCGCCGCGACGATCCTCGGGCCGGTCGTCGGCGGCCTCGTCGTGGACGGCATCGGCTGGCGGTGGATCTTCGTGCTGACGGCCGTGCCGATCGCGGTGACGATCCCACTCGTGTCGCGGATCTCGGCGGACGTCCGGGTGGGGCCGCGGGCGCACGTGGACGTGGTCGGCGCAGTGCTGGCGGTCGTGGGCGTCGGCGGTGTCGTCCTCGGGTTGATCGAGCAGGAGCGCCTCGGGTGGGGCGCGCCGGTCGTCCTCGCTGCGCTGGTGCTCGGTGGGGCCGCGCTCGTGGCGTTCGTGCCGTGGGAGCTCCGCGTCACCCGCAGGCACGGTGCACCCCTGGTCCCGCTCGAGCTCTTCCGTGCGCGGAACTTCACCGTCGGCAACCTCGCGACGCTGTCGATCTACGGGGCCCTCGGGATGGTGTTCTTCGTCGTGACGCTGTTCCTGCAAGAGGTCTGGCGGTTCCCGGCCTGGCTCGCCGGCCTCGCGACGCTGCCCCCGACCGTGATGCTCCTGCTCCTCTCCACCACGGTCGGGTCGTTGGCCGGCCGCTGGGGTCCGCGGTGGTTCATGGCCGCCGGCCCCGCGATCGCCGCGGTCGGGGCGCTCCTGCTGCTCTTCGCCGGTGACGAGCCGATCGGGTACTGGTGGTCGGTGCTCCCCGGTCTGGTGCTCGTCGGAGCGGGGATCGCGTTGATGGTGACGCCGCTGACGAGTGCGGTCCTCGGGTCGGTCCCGCAGTCGGAGGCAGGAGCGGGCTCGGCCGTCAACAACGCGATCGCGCGGATAGCCGGGCTCGTCATGGTCGCGCTCGCCGGGATCGTCCTCGGCGGTGCCGTGAGCGTCGAGGGACTCCACCGCGCGATGGTCGTGATGGCGCTGCTGCTCCTCGCCGGCGCGCTCGTGAGTGCCGTCGGCGTCCGGAACCCGCGGCGGGAATCTCCCGCTGCGAACGCAAGTTGAGTGGAGTAGACTCAACTATAGGACCACCGCAACGAAAGGACGGAACGCATGGCGAACCTCCAGGGCGCTCCTGACTCGCAAGAGCGACAGAAGACCGCCCTCGAGCAGTACGGCGTCGACCTCACGGCGATCGCCCGCAACGGCAAGCTCGACCCGGTGATCGGGCGGGACGCCGAGATCCGGCGCGTCTCCCAGGTGCTGACGCGTCGCACCAAGAACAACCCCGTGCTCATCGGGGAACCCGGCGTCGGCAAGACGGCCGTCGTCGAAGGACTCGCCCAGCGGATCGTCGCGGGTGACGTCGCCGACTCCCTCAAGGACAAGCGGCTCGTGTCGCTCGACATGTCCGCCCTCATCGCCGGCGCGAAGTACCGCGGCGAGTTCGAGGAGCGGCTCAAGGCCGTGCTCAAGGAGATCAACGACTCCGACGGGCAGGTCATCACGTTCATCGACGAGCTGCACACCCTCATGGGCGCCGGTGGGGGCGAAGGGTCCGTGGCCGCGTCGAACATGCTCAAGCCGATGCTCGCGCGCGGTGAACTCCGGCTCATCGGCGCGACGACGCTCGACGAGTACCGCGAGTACATCGAGAAGGACGCCGCCCTCGAACGGCGCTTCCAGCAGGTCTTCGTGGGGGAGCCCAGCGTCGAGGACACCGTGGCTATCCTCCGCGGCCTCAAGGAGCGCTACGAGGCGCACCACAAGGTCACGATCAACGACTCCGCGCTCGTGGCCGCGTCGAGCCTGTCGAACCGGTACATCTCCGGTCGGCAGCTGCCCGACAAGGCGATCGACCTCATCGACGAAGCCGCGAGCCGACTCCGGATGGAGATCGACTCGAGCCCGGTCGAGATCGACGAGCTCAAGCGCACCGTGGACCGGTTGCGCGTCGAGGAGTTCGCGCTGAAGCAGGAGAAGGACGACGCGTCGAAGGCCCGGCTGGAGACGCTGCGGGCCGAGCTCGCGAGCCGCGAGACCCTGCTCGGCGAGCTGGAGCAGCGGTGGCAGGCCGAACGCGCCAGCCTCAACCGCATCGGTGAACTCAAGCAGCAGCTCGACGACCTCAACATGCGCTCCCAGCGGGCACAGCGCGAGGCCGACTACGAACTCGTGTCGCGCATCGAGTACAGCGAGAAGCCCCGGATCGAGGCCGAGCTCGCCGCCGCCGAACAGGCCGAGCAGGCCGACCGGATGGTGAACGACAGCGTCACCGACGAGGACATCGCCGCCGTGATCGCGCAGTGGACGGGCATCCCCCTCGGGCGCCTGCTGCAGGGCGAGACCGAGAAGCTCCTGCACCTCGAGAACGAACTCGGCCGTCGGATCATCGGGCAGCGCTCCGCCGTCTCGACCGTGTCGGAAGCGGTCCGTCGCACCCGCGCGGGCATCTCCGACCCGGACCGTCCGACGGGCTCGTTCCTGTTCCTCGGCCCCACCGGCGTCGGCAAGACCGAGCTGGCCAAGGCGCTCGCCGAGTTCCTGTTCGACGACGAGAAGGCACTCGTCCGGATCGACATGAGCGAGTACGGCGAGAAGCACTCGGTCGCGCGGCTCATCGGCGCTCCGCCCGGGTACGTCGGCTACGAGGCCGGCGGGCAGCTCACCGAGACCGTCCGGCGTCGCCCGTACTCCGTGGTGCTGCTCGACGAGATCGAGAAGGCCCACCCCGAGGTCTTCGACGTGCTCCTGCAGGTCCTCGACGACGGCCGCCTGACCGACGGTCAGGGCCGGACGGTGGACTTCCGGAACACGATCCTCATCCTGACGTCGAACCTCGGGTCGCAGTTCATGACCGACCAGTCGATCACCGACGTGCAGCGCGAGGAGGCTGTCCGCGAGCTCGTCCAGCAGGCCTTCCGCCCCGAGTTCATCAACCGACTCGACGACATCGTGGTGTTCCAGGCGCTCACGCAAGAGGACCTCGGCCAGATCGTGTCGCTCTACGTCGACCGGCTCGCACGCCGGCTGACCGACCGCCGACTGGAGCTGGCCGTCACCCCGGACGCCCGGGCCTGGCTCGCCGAGCGCGGGTACGACCCGGTGTACGGAGCGCGTCCGCTCCGCCGGCTCATGCAGCGGCAGATCGACGACCGGTTGGCGCGGGCGATCCTCGCCGGTGACGTGCGTGACGGGGACACCGTCCGCGTCGACGTCGCCGCAGGCGGCGACAAGCTGACGGTGGAGCCGTTCGAACTCGCGGAGATCGTCGAGGAGTAGGCGGCGCACTGGACGTTACGGGCGGGGCCCACGCCGCCGGTTCCGGGCGGACGCGCCAGCGGCCGCTCGGCCGTGCCGGTGGGGAGAGGTGCGGTGCCGGTTCCTGGGACCGGTACCGCCTCGCTCGCGGGCTCGCTCGGCGAGCCCGGAGCACAGCGCTGGCGCGCTGTGAACGCTCCGGTCTCGCCCGGCCTACGGTCCAGGGCATGCCTGAGATCCGAGCGTTCCGTCGCCTCACCGACGCCGTCGAGCACGCGAGCGTGCTCGACAAGGCCGTCGACATCGATCGTTCCGTGGTGAACGCCCTCGCGAAGCCGAAGGCACTGCGCCAGCTGCTCCACGGCGTGCCGTTCGGGCACCCGCTGCACCCGCTCATGGTGCAGGTGCCGCTGGGTGCGTGGATCTCGGCCGCGGTGCTCGACCTGATCGGCGGGAAGGCGAACGCGCGGGCGGCGAAGACCCTCGTCGGTGTGGGGCTGGTGTCGTCGGGCAGCGCCTCGGTGGCCGGCTACGTCGACTGGTCGGAGCTCGATCGTGAGCAACTCCGCACCGGTTGGGTGCACCAGGCCGTGAACTGGGTGGGCATCTCGCTGTACGGGCTGTCGTGGATGCAACGGAAGTCCGGGAACCACGGGGCAGGCAAGCTCCTCGGGTTCGCGGGGCTCGCGGTCGTCGGCGTCGGCGGGTACCTCGGTGGGCACCTGGCCTACCGGCAGCGTGCGGGTGTGAGCCAGCACGGTGAGGTGCCGTTCGGCGCCTGAGCGTGGGGGCTGATCATGCCTGGTCATGACCAGTTCGTCAAGCGCCGTCGATCATCCGTTCCACATCCGTGATCCCCCGGAAACATGCGGATCGCGATTGTCCACAGCCTGCCGATTCGTGGTTGACATCCCCGCGTGATGGGTCTTTACTCACCATTACGCAACGTCCTTTCATAAAGGTCGGACCAAGGGAGTCAACGTGACACGCACGCGTTTCGCCGCACTCGGTGCGCTCGCCCTCGCAGGCGCGCTCGCCCTCACCGGGTGCTCCGCCGGAAGCAACGGAGCTTCCGACGGCGGCACGAAGTCCATCGGTACACCCGATGGCAAGGGCAAGACACTCACCGTCTGGATCATGAACGGCGACCTCAGCCCGAAGATCCTCGACGTCGCCGAGAAGCAGTTCACCAAGGCCACCGGCGCCAAGGTGAAGCTGCAGCTCCAGCAGTGGGACGGCATCACCACGAAGCTCACCACGGCCCTCGCGCAGAAGGACGCGCCGGACGTGGTCGACCTCGGGAACACGCAGGTGCCGGTGTACGCGGCGACGGGTGGCCTGATGGACCTCTCGCCGTACAAGGACGAGCTGGCCGACGGGCAGACGTGGCTCTCCGGGCTCGAGGGCCCGGCGACCGTGGACGGCAAGCTGTACGGCGCCCCGCTCTTCGCCGGCAACCGCGCGGTGATCTACAACAAGAAGATGTGGGCCGACGCCGGGGTGACCGACGTCCCGAAGTCCTACGACGAGCTCACGGCCGACCTCGACAAGGTCAAGGCGAAGAACCCGCAGGCGGACTTCTCGGCGTTCTACATGCCGGGGCAGTACTGGTACGGCGGGCTCCAGTGGGTGTGGGACGCCGGCGGGCAGATCGCCACCGAGAAGGACGGCAAGTGGAAGGGCGCGATCGACTCCGCCGACGCCGTGAAGGGCCTCACCGCATGGAAGGACTTCCAGAACTCGTACTCGGCGAAGTCCACGCAGGACATCAACACCGACAAGCCGGCCGAGTCCGACGTCTTCGCGCAGGGCAACACCTCGGCGATCCTCGGGTCCGCGTGGGAGATCGGTTCGATCACCACGGCGAAGCCCGAGCTCAAGGACCAGATCGGCACGTTCGCGATGCCGTCGAGCACGGCGGGCAAGACGCAGCCGGTGTTCCTCGGTGGCTCCGACCTCGGCATCCCGTCGAAGTCCGCCAACCAGGACCTCGCGCTGTACTACACGAAGATCCTCACCTCGAAGAAGTTCCAGCAGGACCAGGTGTTCGGGGTCGACGGCTGGGAGCCGAACTCCACGCAGCTGCTCGACGCGGTCGCCGGTGACGTGGACGAGCTCCACAAGCCGTACTTCGAGGCCGCTTCCACGAGCCGTCCGACGCCGGCGACCCCGGGCTGGGCGACGATCGAGGGCGACTCGACGTTCCAGACGATGTTCGCGGACGTCGCCACCGGTCGGAAGACGCCGAAGCAGGCAGCCGAGGGCTTCTCGGAGCACCTCACGACCGCGCTCAACGCGCAGCAGTAGTCGATGACCTCCACTGCGGAGCGGGTCCCCGGTTCGGCGCAGGCCGAGCCGGGGACCCGGCGTGGGTCGACGGGGCGTCGCGGTCCCACCGGGCCGGGCGGTCGCGCAGGTCGTCGATCGCTCACCTCGTCCCGAGCGCCGCTGGTCCTGCTCGCACCGGCTGCGCTGCTGCTCCTCGCGCTCGTCGTCTACCCGCTCGTCCGCCTGGTGGTCATCTCCTTCCAGGACTACGGGCTGCGGGCGATCTTCACCGGGCAGGCCGGGTTCGCCGGTTTCACGAACTACACGAACGTCCTCACCGACGCCAGCTTCTGGCCGGTCATGCTGCGCACCGTGCTCGTCACGGGCGCGATGGTGATCGGGACCATCGGCATCGGCATGGCGGTGTCACAGCTGCTGACCCGGCTCGGTGTCGTCATGCGCACGGTCGTGAGCGTCGTGCTCGTGTTGGCGTGGGCGATGCCGAACGTCGCGTCGAGCCTGGTGTGGCAGTGGCTCTTCCAGCCCTTCTACGGCGTGCTCAACTGGCTCATCACCCAGCTCGGGGTGTTCGGCGACCACACGCAGGACAACTGGGCGTCGAGTCCCGGGCAGGCGCTGACGATCGTGCTCTCGCTCGTGATCTGGCAGGCGGTGCCGTTCGTCGCGCTGACGCTGTACGCCGCGCAGTCCCAGATCGCGCCCGAGTACTACGAGGCCGGGGCGCTCGACGGGGCGTCCGCGTGGGCGATGTACCGCTCGATCACCCTGCCGGCGCTCGTGCCGACGCTGCTGCTCGTCACGATCCTCTCGGTGATCTGGGACTTCAACGTCTTCAACCAGATCTGGCTGCTCACCAAGGGCGGCCCCGAGGACACCACGCTCACCCTCGGCATCTGGACGTTCGTGAAGTCCTTCGTGTCGAACGCGTACGGGCAGGGCGCGGCGATCGCCGTCATCTCGACGCTGATCCTCGGGGCGCTCACCAGCTACTACATCCGCCGGCTGGTCCGGAGCGGGGAGGAAGACCTGTGACGACGACGACCACCCCCGGTGTCACCGGGGCGACCGCTTCCGAGACGCAACCGGACGTGACGGGGGCGGGTCGCGCCTCCAGGCCCGGTCCGATCGCGCCGGTGCGCGCGCGCCGACGCAGGCCGCGGGTCGTGGCGAACACGATCGCGGTGGTCTTCTGCCTCGTCTGGGTGTTCCCGATCTACTGGATGGTGAACACGGCGTTCAAGCCGTCGGACGAAGTGACGACCCTCACGCCGATCTGGCTGCCGCTGCGGCCGACGCTCGAGAACTTCACGCGGGCGCTGACGCAGGACGGGTTCCTCGTGTACCTGCGGAACTCCGCGATCGTGGTCGTGGCGGCCGTGCTGCTGTCGATCGTCGTCGGGTTCCTGGCGTCGGCGGCGCTGTCGCGCTTCCGGTTCCGTGGCCGGCGGGCGATCCTCGTGGCGATCCTCTTCGTGCAGATGATCCCGTCGGGTGCTCTGCTCATCCCGCTGTTCCTGTCGTTCCAGTCGCTCGGGCTGCTCAACAGCTACATCGGGCTGATCCTCGCGTACGTCGCGAGCGTGCTGCCGTTCTCGATCTGGGTCATGCGCGGGTTCTTCGTCGCGGTGCCGGTCGAGATCGAGGAAGCCGCGAAGGTCGACGGTGCGGGGACGTTCCGGATCCTGTGGAGCGTGCTGTTCCCGCTGGTGATGCCGGGGGTCATCGCCACGAGTGTGTTCGCGTTCATCGCTGCGTGGAACGACTACCTGACGGCGTACGTGATGCTCAAGGACCAGGGGATGTACACGCTGCCGGTGTGGCTCGCGGGGTTCTCGACGAACAAGGGGACGGACTTCGGCGGGCTCATGGCGGCGAGTGTGCTGTTCTCGATCCCGGTGGTGGTGTTCTTCCTCATCGTGCAGCGGCGGCTCGTGAGCGGGATGACCGCGGGGGCCGTCAAGGGCTGACGCGCTCGACGTCCGGGACGAACGCGCCCCGACCTGCTCCGGTGGGTCAGGCGTCGTCGTGTGCGGGGTGTGGGATGGGCGCGCGGGTGGAGGCGGTGCCGAGGTCGCACAACCTGCCGTCGGCGTTCCGCCGAGGTCGCACGATGTGCCGCTCGGGGGGCGTGCGGGCGGCAGTTCGTGCGACCTCGATCGTGGGTGGGGCCGGCCTGGGCGGGACCGGGGCGGGTGGGACCGGCCTGGGCGGGGTCGGGCGGGCGCTCGAGCGGGCGGGACCGGCCTGGGCGGGACCG
This sequence comes from Curtobacterium sp. BH-2-1-1, assembly GCF_001806325.1. Taxonomy (NCBI): domain Bacteria; kingdom Bacillati; phylum Actinomycetota; class Actinomycetes; order Micrococcales; family Microbacteriaceae; genus Curtobacterium; species Curtobacterium sp. BH-2-1-1. The sequence continues at coordinate 1,226,607 of NZ_CP017580.1, read as the reverse complement.
GGCTGGCGCCGAGCGGCCGGGACGTGCCGCTCGCATTCGTCGAGCGGGCGGGAGGTGTCGGCCGCGGGCGGCGAGCGGGACGGAAAAGGCCCGCTCGGCGGGCGGGGGCGGCGAGCGGGACGGAACGTGCCCGCTCCGCGGGCGGGCCGGGGGCCCGCCGACCTGCGGCCGTGTTGGTTCCGGCACGGAACGGTTGCGTTTGTGTGGCATCCGGACGTACTCTTCTCGAAACCCACGGGAACGAAGGAGTTCGGGCATGTACGCAACCGAGCGGCACGACGCGATCGCAGCAGCGTTGCAGGATGCCGGCCGCGTGTCCGTGGCCGACCTCGCCGAGCACTTCGACGTCACGACCGAGACCGTCCGCCGTGACCTCGACGCCCTCGAGTCCGCCGGCCTCCTGCGCCGCGTGCACGGGGGAGCGGTCCCGGTCGGACGATCGAGCGTCGTCGAGCTCTCCGTCGCCGAGCGCGAGGGGCAGCACAACTCCGCCAAGTCCGCCATCGCCCGGGCCGCGATGCGCCTCGTGCCGCCGACCTTCACCGGCTCGATCGCCCTCGACGCCGGCACCACCTGCGCCGCGGTCGCCGCCGAGCTCGCCCGGTGGGAGCCCGCGACGGCCGGGGCGACCCTCACGGTCATCACGAACTCGGTCCCGATCGCCGCGACCCTGCAGCACAGCGAGCACGTCGAGCTGCACCTGCTCGGCGGCCGTGTCCGCGGGGTGACGAGCGCCGCCGTCGGGACGGCCACGGTCGAGCAGATCGGCGCGCTGCGTCCGGACATCGCCTTCGTCGGGACGAACGGCCTGTCCGCGGGCTTCGGCCTGAGCACACCGGACGAGTACGAGGCGGCGGTGAAGGGGGCGTACGTCCTCGCGGCCCGGCGCAGCGTAGTCCTCGCGGACGCGGCGAAGCACGGGGTCGAGGCGCTCATGCGGTTCGCCCGGCTCGACGAGATCGACACGATCGTCACCGACCAGGAGCCGCCGGCCGACCTCGCCGGAGCGCTCGCCGAGGCCGACGTCGAGGTGGTCGTCGCATGACCACGAACACGAACACGACACGCAGCACCATGAGCACCCGCATCGTCACGGTCACCCCGAACCCGAGCCTCGACCGCACGATCGAGCTCGCCGGCGAACTCCAGCGCGGCGCCGTCCAGCGCGCCACCCGCTCCACGGCCGAGCCCGGCGGCAAGGGCGTCAACGTCTCCCGGGTCGTCGTCGCGAGCGGCGGCGACACCGTGGCGGTGCTGCCCGGCGACGAGCTCGACCCGGTGCTGCTCGGCCTCGCGACGCGCGGGATCCCGACCGCGGCACTCCCGATCGGTGCGCCGCTCCGCTCGAACGTCACGGTGACCGAGCCGACCGGCACGACGACGAAGCTCAACGAGCCCGGTCCATCGCTCGCGGGTCGCCTCGAGGACCTCGCGGCACTCGTCGCCGACACCGCCGGTGCCACCGCGACCGGACCCGTCGCACGCTGGGTGGTCCTCGCCGGCTCCCTGCCCCCGGGGCTTCCGGACGACGCCCTCGCGGTCCTCGTCCGAGCCGTCCGGCAGCGCCACGGCGACGACGTCCGGATCGCGGTCGACTCCTCGGGCGTGCCCTTCACCGCGCTGCTGCAGTCCGGCGAGCGGATCGACCTCGTGAAGCCGAACGCCGAGGAGCTCGCCGAGGTCGTCGGCGGCGACCCGGACGAGTTCGAGCGGGACGTCGACGCGGCAGCGATCGCGGCGCAGCGCCTCCGTGACAAGAACGTCGGCACCGTGCTCCTGACGCTCGGCAGCGCCGGAGCCGTCCTCGTGACGGAGGACGGGAGCTACGCGGCCGCAGCACCCCGGATCGTGGCGCGCTCGACCGTCGGCGCGGGGGACTCCTCCCTCGCCGGCTACCTGCTCGCCGAGGTCGCCGGGCAGTCGCCCGAGCAGCGCCTCGCCCAAGCCGTCGCCACCGGAGCGGCAGCCGCTGCCCTCCCCGGCAGCGACGTCCCCGCCCTCGACCACACCGACCCGTCGAGCATCGAGGTCCGAGCGCTCGAGCGAGCGCCCGAACCCGCCTGACCCACCCAGCACACACACTCAACCCCGCAGCACCCGCGCCCCCAGCGCCATTGCAAAGGAGCAACCATGTCCGTCAACACGAGTCCACGCCTCATCAGCGTCCAGCTCGTCGGTCTCGACGAGGACCTCGGCGCCACCTCGAGCGACGTCATCCGCGTCCTCGCCGACCGCGTCGCCGCGACCGGCCGCGCGGCGGACGGGGCGTCCCTCGCCGCTGACGCGATCAAGCGCGAGGCCAGCGTCGGCACCGGCGTCCCCGGTGGCATCGCGATCCCGCACGCCCGGTCCGCGTCGGTCTCCGAGCCGACCCTGGCGATGAGCCGCCTCGCCCGGACGGTGTCGTTCGGCGCCCCGGACGGCGACGCCGACATCGTCTTCATGATCGCCGTGCCCGAAGGGGCCGACAAGGACCACCTCACGGTCCTCTCGACCCTGGCCCGTGCGCTCATCCGCGAGGACTTCACCGCCGCCCTCCGCGCTGCCGCCACCCCGCAGGAGATCGTGGACCTCGTCGACCGCGAGGTGAGCGGCGAGGTCGCGCAGGCCGGCGTCGGGAACGCGAGCAGCGCCTCCAGTGCGACCGCCACCGGCCAGGAGGCGCGACCCGCCGCCGCCACGCACGCCGCGGACGGCGACGCGGCCGGGTCCACCGCCGGAGCACGCAAGGTGCTCGTCGGTGTCACCGCGTGCCCGACCGGCATCGCGCACACCTACATGGCAGCCGACGCCCTCGTCGCCGCGGCCCAGCGCGCGGGTGCCGAGATGCACGTCGAGACGCAGGGGTCCTCGCAGGTCGAGCCGCTCGACCCGGCCCTCATCGCCCGCGCCGACGCCGTCGTCTTCGCGGTCGACGTGGACGTCCGCGACCGCGGCCGCTTCGCCGGCAAGCCCCTCGTGGCCGGCCCGGTCAAGCGCGGTGTCGACGAGCCGGACAAGATGATCGCCGAGGCCCTCCGTGCCGCTGACGACCCGAACGCCGCACGCGTGCACGGCAACGCCGCCGAGGCCGGCTCGAGCACCGCCAAGGACGAGCACTTCGGGCAGGCGCTCAAGCGCTGGCTGCTCACGGGTGTGAGCTACATGATCCCGTTCGTCGCGGGCGGCGGGCTCCTCATCGCGCTCGGCTTCCTGCTCGCCGGCTACGGCATCGCGCTGACCCACGGTGACTCCGGGCAGAACAACGCGGTCTACACGCTGACGAACTACACGCTCCTGAACCTCCCGCCGGAGGGCCTGGCGTACTACCTCGGTGCCGCCGCGTTCCAGATCGGTGGCGTGTCGCTTGGGTTCCTGGTGGCAGCGCTCGCCGGGTACATCGCCTACGCCATGGCCGACCGCCCCGGCATCGCGCCCGGCTTCGTCGCCGGTTCGATCGCCGTCTTCATGAACGCCGGGTTCCTCGGCGGCCTGATCGGTGGTCTCATCGCCGGTGCCGCCGCCTACTGGATCGGCCGCATCCCGACCTGGCGGTGGCTGCGTGGCCTGATGCCCGTCGTGATCATCCCGCTGTTCGCGTCGATCATCGCCTCGGGGCTCATGCTGCTCGTGCTCGGCGGGCCCATCGCCTGGCTGATGACCCAGCTGACCGAGTTCCTCAACTCGCTGTCCGGTGCCTCGGCGATCCTGCTCGGCATCATCCTCGGCCTGATGATGGCGTTCGACCTCGGTGGCCCGGTCAACAAGGTGGCGTACGCGTTCGCGGTCGCCGGCCTCGGCGCCGGATCCGCGACGAACGTCGTCCCGTTCGAGATCATGGCGGCCGTGATGGCCGCGGGCATGGTCCCGCCGCTGGCCCTGGCGCTCGCCTCGACCGTGCTCTACCGCAAGGGGTTCACGAAGCCCGAGCGCGAGAACGGCAAGGCTGCGTGGCTGCTCGGTGCCTCGTTCATCTCCGAGGGTGCGATCCCGTTCGCGGCCGCCGACCCGCTGCGCGTCATCCCGGCGTCGATGGTCGGTGCCGCGGTCACGGGCGCGATCTCGATGGCTGCCGGCGTGACCTCGCGGGCGCCGCACGGTGGGATCTTCGTGTTCTTCGCGATCGGGGACGTGGCGATGTTCATCGTCGCGATCCTCGCGGGCACCGTGGTGTCGGCGCTCGTGCTCGTCGGGCTGAAGAAGTGGGTGCGGCGGGCGCCGGCGGCGGACGCAGCCGTGTCCGAGACGGCGGACGACCGCGTGGCGGTCGCCGTGTAGTGGTCGTCACCACCTGACGGACGGGCGCGCCCCGCTCAGCGGCAACGCGAAGCGTTGCGCGGGGCGCGCCGACCGAGCCTGCGAGGGAGGGGTGCCGGCTGGCACCGCGCCTCCCGTCCGTCCATGGCCGCGACCACCGCACTTCCTGAGCAGGAATGGTCGGGTGGGCACGTACGACCCGACCGTTTCTGCTCACGAAACGCAGTGCGCGCCTGCGCGGGCCTGCGCGCGCCTGCGCGGGGCGGCCGGGACTCAGTCCGCGATGTTGGCGGTGACGGCGTCGATGTAGGCCGCACGCTCCTCGCGCGAGTGCGGCCGCCCCGGCACCCCCGGCCGCTGCTCCCAGGGGAACGGCCCGGCGTCGTGCCGGTAGTCGATCCCCATCGCCTCGAGCCGAGCGAGGTGCTCGGCGAGTCGCCCCCGGAACTCGGCGGCGTCTCGAGGCCCGGTGACGTCGGCCGACCAGAGCGCCTCGGCGAGGGCGGCGACCCGCGGGAAGAGCTGGTAGTCGAGCTTGCGGGCGGTGTCCACGTGCTCGGTCCACATGTTGCCCTGGCCACCGATCACGTGGGCGCGCTCGGCGTCGGTGAGGTCCGCCGGTACCGGGTCGAAGGCGAACACGTCGTCGACGGACAGGACGATCGACACCGGGATGGGCTCGGTCTCGAGGTCGCTCTGCCGGTAGTCGAGGTACACCTGGTCGTCCGGGGCGGAGATCACGTCGTGGCCCCGCTTCGCCGCGGTCCGGGCGCCGGTGAGCCCGCGCCACGAGAGCACGGTCGCGGACTTCGAGAGCGTGCCGCCCTCGAGGATCTCGTCCCACCCGAACGCCCGCCGCCCGTGCGACTCGACGTGGGAGGCGAGCCGGCCGATGATCCACGCCTGGAGCTGCTCCTCGTCGTCGAGGCCGAGCTCGCGGATGCGTTCCTGCGTGCGGGGGTCGTCCTCCCACTGGACCTTGGGGCACTCGTCGCCGCCGACGCCGATGTACTCCGAGGGGAACAGGGCGATGACCTCGTCGAGGACGTCCTGGAAGAAGGCGATCGTGGACTCCTCGGCGTTGAGGACGTCCTCGGCGATGCCCCACTCCGTCCACACGTCGATCGGCTCGCCCGAGACGCCGAGCGACGGGTAGGCGGCGAGGGCGGCGCGGACGTGCCCGGGCGTCTCGATCTCGGGGACGACGGTGACGAACCGGTCGGCCGCGTAGGCGACGATCTCGCGGATGTCGTCCTGCGTGTAGTAGCCGCCGTGCGGACGGCCGTCGAACGCCGCCGGGTGCAGCACCCCGTCGGCGTCCGGCACATGCGCCCCGACCTGCGACTCCTTCCGCCACGAGCCGACCTCGGTCAGCCGCGGGTACTTCCGGATCTCGATGCGCCACCCCTGGTCCTCGGTGAGGTGGAAGTGCAGTCGGTTGAGCCGGTGCGCGGCGAGCTGGTCGATCACCCGCATGACCTCGTGCTTGGTGTGGAAGTGCCGGGCGACGTCGAGCATGACGCCGCGCCAGGCGAACGCGGGGGCGTCCTCGACGGTGACCGCCGGGAGCGTCCACGGGCCGGTGCCGACCCGGCCCTTGCGGTAGACGTCGGCCGGCAGCGACTGCAGGAGCGCCTGGACGCCGTAGAAGACGCCCGCCGGACCCCCGCCGGTGATCTCGACCCGGTCGGCCGTGACCCGCAGCCGGAACGACTCGGAGCGGTCACCGGCCGGTCCGGTGGGGAGCGTGTCGTCGTCGGCGACACGGAGTGCGATCACGTCCGTGTGCGCGGTGTCGACCCCGGCCACGGCGTCGCGCACCGGCAGCCCGGTCGACCCCCGCAGGGTCTGCTGCAGGTACAGTCGGACCGACTCGCTCGCGGCGTCTGCGGCGATGCGGGTCGACGGGGTGATCGCGAAGGCGCCGGCACCCGGTTCGGTGCGGCGCGGCCGTGGGATGAGCATGTCGGAGTCCACCATTCCTCAATGATCTTTCGTAATATGGAGGCTATGGCCGTGGACGAGACCGTGTCAACGCTTCCGAACGGTGTCGTCGGCAGCACGCCGGGGATGCTCCGACTCATCAACTCGCGTGCGCTCCTCGCGGAGCTCTTCCGTGACGACGGCTCGCACACCGTCACCGAGCTCGGGCAGACCGTGGGTCTGTCGCGCCCCACGGTCGAGGCGGCGCTGGCCGACCTCGTCGACGAGGGGTGGGTCACCGAGGCCGAGGCGATCGCCACGCCGAACAAGGCGGGGCGCCGCGCGAAGCGGTTCCGCGCGGACGCCGGGGCCGGGTCGGTGCTCGGGGTCGACCTCGGGCTGCACGGCATCGTGGGGCTCCGCTCGGACCTCCGCGGTCGGCAGCTCGCCCGGGTCGAGGAGGTCTACACCGACCTCGCCTCCGCCGAGCAGGCGTGGGAGAGCGTGCAGGACGTCGTCCGTCGTCTGGTCGAGGGCACCGACCCGTCGCGGCTCCTCGCCGCCACCTTCGGGGTCCCGGCCGTCGTGGACCGTTCCGGCGAGATCGACTACACCGTCGCGGTCCCGCAGTGGGTCGAGCGACGGGTCCCCGGCCGGATCGGCGACCTGTTCCCCACGGCCACCACGTTCTTCGACAACGACGCCAAGCTCGCCGCCACCGCCGAGGCGATGTGGGGACGCTTCCGCGGCGTGCAGGACGGCCTGTACCTGGTGATGGGTCGCCAGATCGGGGCGGCCTACCTGGTCGACGGGTCCCTCGCACGCGGTGCGCGCGGGGCGGCCGGCGAGATGGGCGGCCTGGCTTCGACCGGATGGCCCGACGCACCCGCCCGACTGGAGGCGCGGATCACCCCCGGTACGGACGTCGAGTCCGTCATGGCGTCGGCCGGGCAAGGCGACCCGGACGCCGCCGCGGCCGTGCGGGCGCTCGCCGCGGACGTCGCGCCCGGGGTCGTCCAGCTCATCGCGACGATCGACCCCGAGGTGGTCGTCGTCGGGGGCGAGGTCCTGCCCGCGGCCCCGGTGTTCTGCGAGGCCCTGACCGAGATCGTCACGCCGCAGCTCCGGCACCCCGTCGAGATCGTCCCGTCGACGGTCGGCCGCGACGCCGTGGCCCGCGGCGCCCTCGCCCGTTCCCTGACCCACGTCCGGACGACGCACATGGGACTCGGCTGACGTCCAGGCTGCGTGCCGGGTCCTGACAGGGCACTCAGGCACCATCGGGGGATGACGACTGCCGTGGCTGCGCCTGCCCACACCATGACCGTCGCCGCCGGCGACTCCGCCGCGGACCCCGAGATGGGCGGGCTCTCCGGCCTCGTGCTGCAGCTCATCGACGCCCTGGGGGAGTGGGGCGTCGCGCTGATGCTCTTCGTCGAGACGGTCTTCCCGCCGATCCCGTCCGAGGTGATCCTGCCGTTGGCCGGGTTCCTGGCGGGTGCCGGCCGGATGAACCTCGTGCTCGTCCTGCTGCTCGCGACGCTCGGCTCCTACCTCGGCGCACTGGTGCTGTACTGGCTCGGCGCCGTCATCGGCTTCGAGCGGACGACGCGCTGGCTCGGCAAGCTGCCCCTCGTCGACGAGGACGACTTCCGCAAGGCGGCGGACTGGTTCCACCGGCACGGCAAGAGCGCGGTCTTCTTCGGCCGGTTCGTGCCGATCGTCCGGAGCCTCATCTCGCTGCCGGCCGGAGCGGACCGGATGCACCTCGGGACGTTCTCGGTGTTCACGATCATCGCGAGCGGGATCTGGAACAGCGCCCTGGTGCTGCTCGGAGCGGCCTTCGGGACCCAGTACGACAAGGTCGAGCAGTACACCGAGTGGATCGACCGGGTCCTCTACGTGGCGATCGCCGTCGTCGTGGTGACATTCGTCGTCCGACGGGTCCGACGCATCCGGGCCGAGCGGAACCAACGCACCGAGCACGGCGCAGTGGCTGCCCGAGGCCGTCGTCGCGCCGAGCCCGCCGGCGACTGAGCGCTCACGCCTTCGTCAGCGCCGACTCCTTGTGGGCGGCGCGCTTGCCGGACTTCTCCGACTCGACGATCCAGTACGGGTCGTCGTCGCTCGGCTTGAACGACTGGCCGTCGAACTCGAAGTCCGAGACCCGCTTCTGCACGAGCGTGCCGGTCGTCTTCCCCTGCGACGTGTTCCAGTGCACGGTGTCGCCCTTCGACAGCGCCATGGTGTCCTCCTTGCGTGATCGCTCACCTGTTCGGACGTCGGACTGTACCCCGATGCATCCGCATGAACACAGGGAAGTGGGCCGATCACGATGTCATAACGTCCGCGCGGATCACGGGGCGGCCGCGTACCGTACTGGGTGAGTCACCACGTTGGCAACTGCCACGGAACACCGGCTCCGGACGGAACGACATCAGCCATGACCCTGCTGAACGACACACGGTCGGAAACGGTCCTCTCGGGCCGCTACCGCCTCGTGAAGCTCATCGGCACGGGCGGCATGGGGTCCGTCTACGAAGCACGTGACGAGCACACCTACCGTGCCGTCGCCGTGAAGCTCTTCGCCACGCCCGAGTCGATGACCACGGCCGACCGGGTCCGCCAAGAGCGCGAGATCCGGCTGCTCAGCATGCTGTCGCACCCGGGGCTCATCCCGTTGTACGACGCCGGCACCCACGACTTCGAGGACGGTCCGCACCGGTACATCGTGATGGAGCTCATCGCGGACACGACGCTCCTGCGACGGCTCGCCGGGGGCGCCCTGCACAACTACGAGGTGGCCGACCTCGGCGCCCAGCTGGCCGACGCGCTGGCGTACGTGCACTCGCGCGGCATCGTCCACCGCGACGTGAAGCCGGCGAACATCCTCATCAGCGACGAGGGCTCGTCGGGCTTCGCGCGCACCGTGAAGCTCACCGACTTCGGCGTCGCCCACTTCGTCGACGGCTCGCGTCTGACGAACGACGGCACGATCATCGGCACGGCCGCGTACCTCAGCCCCGAGCAGGTCGCCGGTGAACCCATCGGCTTCGCCACCGATGTCTACTCGCTCGGACTGGTGCTGCTCGAGGCCCTGACCGGCAAGCAGGAGTACTCCGGCACCCTCATCGAGGCGGCACTCGCACGGCTCCGCCACGACCCCGAGATCCCGGACGGCATCGCGCCGGAGTGGCGGGACCTCCTCGCGAAGATGACCGCGCGCGACCCCGACCGCCGCCCGACCGCGGTGGCGATCGCGAACGCCCTCCGCGGTGGTTCGGCCCAGATCACCGGTCCGGTGCCGCTGGGGCCGCAGCGCGTGAAGCACAAGCGCGACCACCGCCTGCACCGCGCCGCGCACCGGCACGCCAAGCGTGGGACGTTCGTCACCGTGCGGCGCTGGCGGCGGCGGAACGTGCTCGTCGGGTCGTTCGCGGCCTTCGGCGTCCTGGTCGCCTGCGGGGCGTCCTACGTCGCCGGCACCCTGCACTAGGCCGGTCGCACGGCCGCCGCGCACCCCGTACCGGCGGCCGCTCCGCACCTCCGGGGTCCCTGGCAGGATGGACGGCATGACCGACCAGCGATGGATCAAGATCTGCGGCCTGTCGACCCCTGCGACCGTGGATGCCGCCATCGACGCGGGTGCGGACGCGGTCGGGTTCGTCTTCGCCGCCGGCAGCCCCCGGACCGTGACGGCGGACCTCGCGAAGGAGCTCGTCGAGCGGGTGCCGGACGGCATCGACGCGGTCGGGGTCTTCCGTGACCAGGAGATCGACGAGGTCGTCGGCATCGCCTCGGCCGTGGGGCTCACCACGTTGCAGCTGCACGGCGGCGAGTCGGCCACGGACTTCGCGCGCGCCCGTGACGCCGGGTTCTTCACGATCCGGGCGGTCGCGGCCGAGGACTACCTGGCCGAGACGCCGGAACAGCGCGCGTCCTACGACCACGACCTGCTCCTGCTCGACGCCGCGGTGCCGGGCAGCGGTCGGCTCATCGACCCCGCCTCGATCACGGGGAAGGTCGACGAAGCGTGGATCCTCGCGGGCGGGCTGACGCCGGCCAACGTGGTCGCGGCGATCGAGTCGCTCGACCCGGACGGCGTGGACGTGTCGAGCGGTGTCGAGTCCGAGCGCGGCGTGAAGGACGAGGCGAAGATCCGGGCGTTCGTCGAGGCGGTCCGCAGCATCCCCTGAGTGGTTCGCCGCGCCTCCCGTCCGTCGGCGCGTCAGCGCCCGTTCCGTCGGCGCCCGCTCCTTCAGCGCAGGGTGGGGATCAGCTCCGTGAGGAACGCGTCGGTGTCCTCCCAGCCCTCGACCGCGTGGCAGGGGACGCCGAGGGCCTTCACCGGGTAGTCGTTGCCCTCGGGGTCGAGGCGGTCGCCGACGAACAGCATGTCGTCGAGCGCGACGCTCGTGATCTCGGCCAGGCGCTGCATGCCGTACGCCTTGTCGATGCCCTTGCGGGTGATGTCGACGCTCGTCGAGCCACCGGAACGGACCTCGAGGTCGGGCAGCTCGGCCTGGACGCGCCGACGGAGTTCGTCCTTCTTCGCGCCCGTCGGGTCCCACTGCTTCTTCACGTCGACCGGAGCGGACTGGCCGAGCGCGGAGAACGTGATCTGGGACCCGCGGTCCTCGAGGATGGGGCCCCACGTCTCGGACTCCCAGAAGCCGGCGGCCTTGGCCTCGGCCTCGACCGCGGCCAGGGCGCGCGCCTTCTGCTCGTCGGTGAGGTCCTCGGCGTACTGGAGCGCCCAGTCGTCGCCGGTCCACCGGTAGTAGGCGGTGCCGCAGGTCGGCAGGAGGTGCAGGTCGTCGAGCACGAGCCCGTCGCGACGCCGCAGGGGTGCGACCAGCTGCTGCTCGAACTGCTGGAAGTTGCCGCCGGAGATCACCGCGACCGGCACGACCTCGAGCAGGGACGCGAAGGTCTCGAGCATCCGGGTGTCGAGCGCGGACTTCGAGGGGGCGAGGGTGTCGTCCAGGTCGAAGGCGACGAGGCGGGGCGTGGTCATGCCCCGATCCTGCCAGAGGCCCCCGATCACATGCCGGGTGCGATGCCCTGCCCGGACGGCGCTGCGTGATGTCTGCGGTGTCACGCGCGGTGCGTGGCGGGCACCCGGTCGCGGTCGTACGTGATGTCGGTGTAGCCGTGCGGCGCCGGGGAGCCGTCCTCGTCGAGGTTGACGAACACGACCTCGTCGATGGTGAGGATGCTGCGGTGCGTGAAGAGGTTCCGTGCCTCGGCCCGCATCGTCAGCGAGGTGCGGCCGAAGCGGGTGGCGACGAGACCGATCTCGACGATGTCGCCCTCTCGCGCGGACGACACGAACACGATCTCGGACATGTACTTCGTGACGACCTTGCCGTTGCCGAGCTGGATGATCGCGTAGACGGCGGCTTCCTCGTCGATCCAGCGGAGGAGGCTGCCGCCGAACAGGGTGCCGTTGGCGTTGAGGTCCTCCGGACGGACCCACTTGCGGGTGTAGAAGTTCATCTCGGGGCCGGGGGTGTTCGCGTCGTGCTGCATGTCAGTACATGCTACGCCCCGCCGCACACGGCAGCGGCCGCACCCCGGTGGGGATGCGGCCGCGTGCAGTGGTGCAGGACTACTCCTTGACGAGGACGACCTCGTCGAGGGGGAGACGGGTCCGCGGGGCGACCTCGCGCTCGGCGGCCTTGTCGTCGAGCTGCGACGGGTCCGCCACGGTGCCGATCGCGGTGACCGTGTAGGGCAGGAACCGCTCCGGCAGGTCGAACGCGGCACGGAGGCCCTCGGCGTCGATGCCCGCCATCTGGTGCACGTGCAGACCCTCGGCGTGCGCCTGGACGGTCAGGGCCGCGAGGGACTGGCCGAGGTCGTACTGGGCGAAGGGACGCTCGTCGCCGTCCTCGGTCACGGTCTCGAGCACACCGACGACCAGGGCGCTGGCGCGGAAGGCCCAGGCGGCGTTGAAGCCCAGCAGGTTCTCGTTGATCTTCCGGAACGTCTCGGTGCCACGGCGGCCGGCGATGAAGCGGCGCGGCTGGAAGTTCATGGCCGACGGGGCCCAGCGAGCGGCTTCGAGGACCGCGTCGTACGCCGCGTCGTCGATCGTCGCGGTCTCGTCGTAGGAACGGGGGCTCCACCGCTCCTCGAGCAGGGGGACGAGGGGCTGGCTGGAGTCGGTCGAACGCGTGAGCGTGCTGGAGTTCGTCGAGGTCATGGTGGGCACAACGGTATTCGATGCGTTCGCATTTCCGGCCTGAGCAACGTCACATGGTGCAAGGATGGAGCCGATGGGTGGCGTGTTGACCGGCTTCGCGATCATCGGCGCGATCATCGCCGCCGGGTACGTCGTCGGACGCATCGGACTGCTCGGCCAGCACGCCCAGTTCGTGATGAGCCGGCTCGCGTTCTTCGTGCTCATGCCCTGCCTGCTCTTCCACACGATCGCCACGGCGGACATCCACGTCCTGCTGTCGCCGATGCTGTGGGTGTCCCTGCTCAGCGCGGTCGTGGTGGCCATCGGTGCCGGCGTGGTCTTCCGGGTCGTCCTGCGCCGGCCGCTCACGACCACGACGGTCGGGGCGCTCGCCGCGAGCTACGTCAACGCGAACAACATCGGGCTGCCGGTCGCCGTCTACGTCCTCGGCCAGGCCACCGCGGTCGTGCCGGTCATCCTGCTGCAGCTCATCGTGCTCGCGCCGATCGCGCTGACGATCCTGGACACCGCGACCTCGGCGGGCGGGAGCTGGTGGCGCCGGGTCTCGGGGCCGTTCCGGAACCCGATCATCATCGCCTCGCTCGTGGGCCTGGTCTTCTCGGCAACGGGCATCGACCTGCCGACGCCCGTGCTCGAGCCGTTCTCGCTGGTCGGCGCGGCCGCCGTGCCCGTGGTCCTGCTGTCGTTCGGGATGAGCCTGCACGGTGCGACCCCGCTCCGCGACCCGGCGATCCGGACGGACGTCATCGTGGCGTCGGCGATCAAGCTCGTCGTGATGCCGGCCGTGGCGTTCGTGTTCGCCCGGTTCGTGTTCGGGCTGGGGGACCAGGACGTCTTCGTGCTCACGACCCTCGGGGCGCTGCCGGCGGCGCAGAACGTCTTCAACTATGCGCAGCGGTACGGGGCGGCGGTGCCGGTCGCGCGGGACGTGGTGCTCATCTCGACGATCGGTTCCGTGCCGGTGCTGGTCGCGGTCGCCGCGCTCCTGCACCCCTAGCCGCGTGCCGCATCGGGGCGGCGCGTACCGTGGGCGCCACCGAACGGAAGAGGAGGTCCCCGATGGACACCATGGCGATGATGAAGACCATGTCCACGAGCGAGATGCCCGTGGCGATGGACGCTGAGCTCATGCAGGACACGATGATGGCGATGAACGCCGCGTCGATGGCCGCGACGATGTGCTCCGCGAGCGACATGCAGATGGGTGCCGACATGGCCACGTGTGCCGCGATGTGCTCGAACACGGCGATGATGGCCGACACCGGCATGCGGATGATGATGCGTCCGATGGGCATGGACGTCGACAGCATGCGCGCGATGCTCACGGCCTGCGTCGCGATGGGCACGGCGTGTGCCGCCGAGTGCCGCAGCCACGCGGACATGGACGAGTCGTGCCGCTACTGCGCGATGGCGTGCGACGAGATGGTCGCGAAGTGCGAGGCGATGATGGCCTCGATGACCGCCTGACGCGTCACGCGGTGCGCGCGGTGGTCTTCCGACCGCCGGCGCTGAGGATCTCCGCGGCCGGGTGGTGGGCGACCGGGTCGCCGACCGACACGAGCGTGTCGGCGTCCGCCACCCGCAGCTGCGTCACGCCGCCGTCGAGGAACGCGACCACCACGTCGGCGGGGCGTGTCTCGACGACGATGCCGTCCCTCCAGGCGCGGGGCGTGGCGTCGGCCATGACGCGCTGGATCGGAAGGATCGTCGACGGGGTCGTGCGGGACATGGCTTCACCTGCTCTCGAAGGGGTTCGGTGCAGGCAACGTACGTCGCTGGGTCCGCCCCGCTCAACGAGGGCGGACGCGGGGAGTAACAGAAGGCGTCAGAAGATCATCGGCCGGTCGTCGTCGAGCGAGGTCTCGAGGTCGAGGTCGACCGACACCGGGACGTGGTCGCTCGGCGCGTCGCCCTTCCGCTCGTCGCGGTGGATGCGGGCGTCCGTCACGACGTCCGAGAACGCCTGCGAGCCCATGATGAAGTCGATGCGCATGCCCTCGTTGCGGGGGAAGCGCAGGGACTTGTAGTCCCAGTAGGTGTAGCCGTCCGGCACGATCGGGCGGACGACGTCCTGCAGGCCACGCGCCTCGAACTCCCGGAAGGCCGCGCGCTCGGGTTCGGTGACGTGCGTGTGCCCCTCGAAGACCGAGACGTCCCACACGTCGGAGTCGAGCGGCGCCACGTTCCAGTCGCCCATCAGCGCGAGCGGCTGCTCGGGGTGCGCGGTGAGCCACTCCGAGGTGCGGTCGGCCAACTGCCCGAGCCAGTCGAGCTTGTACGTGTAGTGCGGGTCGCCGACCTCGCGCCCGTTCGGCACGTAGAGGCTCCACAGGCGGACACCGTCGACCGTGACACCGAGGGCGCGGGCCTCCACCGGGAGGTCGGGGCCCTCGTGCCCCTTGAGGAACCCGGGCTGGCCGGGGAAGTCGCGGGTGACGTCCTCGAGCGGGAGGCGGCTGGCGAAGGCCACCCCGTTCCACTGGTTCAGGCCGTGCGCCTCGACCTGGTACCCGGCGGCCTCGAACGCCTCGACCGGGAACTGCTCCGGCTTGCACTTGATCTCCTGCATGCCGAGGACGTCGACGTCCTCGCGCACCAGCCAGTCGACGATCCGACCCACTCGGGTGCGGACGGAGTTCACGTTCCAGGTCGCCACGCGCATGGGTCCGAACCTACCGTGCGCCGGCCCGGCGGGCTCCGCGCGCCGGGCCGTGCTCCCGGGCGGAGCACGGCACGATGGTGTTCGCTGGACACCAGGACGAGACTGCATCGGAGGCACTCATGGCATCGACGACGAACCGCGTCGACGGGACCGCGACGACCGGCACCACGACGACGCAGGTCACCACCAAGGGCCGGACGATCATCGACGACACGGTCGTCGCGAAGGTCGCCGGCATCGCCGCCCGGGACGTCCCCGGCGTCTTCGCGCTCGGCGGCAACGCGGCCCGGGCGTTCGGCGCGATCCGTGACGCGATCGGCTCGAGCGCGCTCGGCCAGGGCGTCCGCGTCGAGGTCGGCGAGACGCAGGTCGCGGTCGACCTGACGATCGTCGTGGACTACCCGACGCCGATGATGGACGTCGCCACCGCGGTGCGCGCGGCCGTCACGACCGCGGTCACCGAGCTCGTCGGGCTCGAGGTCACCGAGGTCAACATCGCCATCAACGACGTGAACATCCCCGCCCTCAACGGTGTCGCCGACGACGCCGAGGGCCGCGTCCGGTGAACGCCACCGTCGTCGGCATGGGCGTCGGCGCACTGCTCGCGATCGTCGCCGTGACGCTCGGGGCCTGGGCGTTCGTCGTGGTGGCCGTCTGCATGCTCGTGGGCGGGATCGTCGCCCGCATCGTCACCGGCGACGTCGACGTGCGCCGACTCCTCGACGTGCTGCGCGGACGCCGGAGCTCGTCGTGAGCACGCCCGCCGTCGCCGGTCCCGGCAGCGGCGGACGGGTCCCCGGCTCCGACCGGATCGGTTCGGCAGCCCTCGTGCACACCGCGCAGGCGGTCGCTGCGGAAGCGCTCCGGGTGTCGTTCCAGGAGGCGCGTGCCCGGGTCGCCGACGACGGCCGCGGTGGGCTGGCGGTCGAGATCACCGCACCGCTCGCCGTCCCCGCGCTGGGGAGCCACGCGGTCCCCGACGAACCCGTCACCACCTCGGCGCACCGCGCCCGCGGCACGATCGCCGAGCGGCTCCGCACCATCACCGGCCGACAGGTCGAACGAGTGACCGTGACGTTCTCGTCGTCCGTCGTCGACACCCCGAGGAGGGTCCGGTGACCGAGCGTTCCCTGCCGGCCGGCCCGACCCACGACCGGGTGTACCGCCGGATCGTCCGCCGCGAGACGAACGCCTCGCGGTCGGGAGCGGTCGTCGTCGCGATGCTCGTCACCCTCGTGCTCGCCGCGGCCGCCGTGTTCGCCGCCGTACTCGTGTTCCTCGACCAGCGCGCGCTCGGTGTCGACCCCCGCGCGGTCGTGGACGCCGCCGCCCGGGCGCCCCGCGGGCTCGACGCGACCGTCGTGGTCGGCATCGCGGCGATCGTCGCGCTGGTCGGTCTCGTGTTCCTCGCGCAGGGCCTCCTGCCGCAGCGTCGCCCCCGGCACGCGATGTCGTCGTCGCGGCTCGCCGTGGTCGTCGACGACGAGGTGCTCGCATCGGCCGCCGCGCGGGCCGCACGGTCGGCCACCCGGCTCGGTCCGGACGCGGCCGTCGGCACCGTCGGCCGTCGGACCGTCGACGTCGTGCTCCGCCCACCCGCGGGTGCCGACGTCCCCGCGGTCGCCGCGACCGACGCCGTGACCGCGGAGTTCGCCGCGATCGACGCGCAGCCCGGCGTCACCGCGCGGGTCCGCGTGCAGCCGACCGGACGGGTGGAAGGATGAACGCGACGAACCGCGTCGTCGGACGGACGGCGCTCGTGCTGGTCGGACTCGCGCTGCTCGTGCTCGGCGTCGGGGCGATCCTCGTCCAGACGCTGCCGTGGGCGGCCACGGCGTGGCACGAGCGTGCCGGCGTGCTCGACGCCCTGGGTGCGGATGCCCCGCGCGAGGCCTCGGTGACGGCGTGGACCTGGGTCCTCGGCGGTGCGGTGGTGCTCGGGGTCCTGGCGATCGTGGTGCTGTCGACGCTCGGTGGCGGTCGGGTCGGCACCGTGGTCGAGGACGACGGGTCCGCCGGCGGGGTCGCCGGTTCGGTCCGGATCGACGCCGCCGCGGTGCAGCACGCGCTGTCGTCGGCGATCGGTGCCATGCCGCAGGTGGGGTCGCTCGCGGTCGACGTGTTCCGGGTCCGGGGCAGCCGGGCGATCCGGATCCGCGTCCGACCCCGTCGCGGAGCCTCGCCGCGCGACATCACGACCGGGGTGGAGGACATCGTCGCCGACCTGGACGCCCTGCTCGGGGACCGTCTGCCGGTCCTGCTCGAGATCGCCCGGGGTGGCGCGGGCTCCGGCCGCACGGACCGGGTGCACTGAGGTCAGCATGCCGCGCTCGATCGACGGACTGTCCCGTGCGCGGGGTGCCGTCGCGGTGCCCGCGGCCGTCCGTGGCGTCGCACGGGGTCGTCCGGTGCAGGCCGTGTGGGTCAACGAGATCGGTGGCCGGACGTTCCGCATCGGAGTGGACGGCCTGGCCGAGGAGTACGTCAAGGTGCTCCCGCACGCCTACGCGCCGTGGATCGTCGGCGAGGCCGCACGCCTGACCTGGGCCTCCCGGTACGCGCGCGTCCCGGAACTCCTCGACCACGGCGTCGACGACGAGGGGGCCTGGCTCCGCACCCGCGCGCTGCCGGGGTGGAGCGCGGTCGACCCCCGGTGGCACGACGAACCGCGCACGGCCGTGATCGCGGCCGGCGAGGGACTGCGGGCGCTGCACGACACCCTGCCCGTGCTCGACTGCCCGTTCGAGTGGTCCACCGTGCAGCGGGCCGGACGGGCCCGCGCTGCCGGCGCCGACCCCGAGGCGCTCGGTCCGGAGCCGCCCGTGGACCGCGTGGTGGTGTGCCACGGCGACCCGTGCACGCCGAACACCCTGATCGGCGCGGACGGCCGGTTCGCCGGGCACGTCGACCTCGACGCCCTCGGCATCGCCGACCGCTGGGCGGACCTGGGCGTGGCGACGATGGCGCTCGGGTGGAACTACGGCCCCGGGTGGGACGGACTCTTCCACGAGGCGTACGGGCTGCCCGTCGACGAGGAGCGGACGGCCTGGTACCGGGCGCTGTGGAACCTGGACGACGACGGCATCGAGACCGCGTCCGGCATCGAGACCGCGTCCGGCACGGAGACCGCCCACGGGACGAGCGCCGGACCGGATGCCGGACGGGACGGCTAGAAGGCCACGCCCCGCGCCTGCATGAACGGCACCGGGTCGACGGTGGCGCCGTTCACGTGGACCTCGAAGTGCGTGTGGCAGCCGGTCGAGTTGCCGGTGGAGCCGACGAGCGCGATCAGCTGCCCGGCCGACACCTGCTGGCCGGGGCTGACCCGGAACCCGCCGTTCACGATGTGCCCGTAGGCCGTCTGGACCCCGCCGCCGTGGCTGATCCGGACGTAGTTGCCGTACCCGCCGTACCAGCCGGCGTAGTCGACCGTGCCGGCCGCCGCCGCGACGATGGGCGTCGAGCACCCGCTCGCGAGGTCGGCGCCGTCGTGCTTGATCACGGTGCCGTAGATCGGGTGCACGCGGTACCCGTAGGGGCTGATCACGTACCCGCTGGCCGGACGGACCCACCCGGTCCCCGAGCCGGACCCCGGCGAACCGCTGGAACCCGAGCCGCTGCTGCCGGTACCGCCACCCCCGCCGCCGCTGCCGGCGTTGGCCGCGTTCGCGGCGTTCTGGGCGGCGATGGCCCGGAGGTACGCCTCGCGCGCGGCCTTCTCCTCCGCCGCCTTGCGCACGGCCTCGCCCTTGGCGAACTCGGCCTCGGTCCGGACCCGGCCGGAGGTCAGCGTCGCGAGCTGGGCGTCGAGCCGGGCCTTGTTGGTCTGCTGTTCGTCGTAGGCGGCCTGCACCTTGTCCGCCGCGGCCTGGGAGGCCTGCATGCGGCGCTCGGCCTCGGCAGCGAGGTCGTCGAGCGCCTCGGACGCACGGTCGGCCTGGGCGGTGAGGGACCGGGCGACGGCGGCGTCGGCGGTGGCTGCGGCCTCGACGCGTTCGGCCTGCTCGGAGAGCTTGCTGAGCGCACCGAGGTTGTAGAGGAGGTCGCTGGCGTCCTGGCCGCCGGAGATCACGGACGCGGTGACGTCGGCGCCGCCGGACCGGGCCATCTGGGCGGCGAACTGCCCCGCCTGGGCGGCGCTCTGCTCGGCGACCTCGGCGTGGTCGTCGGCGTCGGCGCGGAGCCGCTGTTCCTTCTCGGCGGCGTCCTGCGCTTCGCTCTGCGCATCGAAGAACTCGGTGCCGAGGCGCTCGGCCTCGGCCTCGGCCGCCTTCACCTTGCTCGACAGCCCGGAGATGATGCCGCGGATCTCGGTGATCTGGTCCTGCTTGTCGGACTCCTGCCCGCGCGCGGCCATGACCTCGTCCCACGAGGGGTAGGTCGCCGCGCTCGCCACCGGCGCGTCGAACACCACCGTGCCGACGAGGCCCGCGAGCGCGAGGCCGGTGGCGGCGAGACGGAGTCGGACGGCGGCACGGGGACGGGAGTGGCTGGTGGGACGAGTCACGGGCACGAGCCTATACATCCGTTCAGGCACGATCGGCCGTCGCCGCGCGGCTGTGGACAACTTCGCAGGGCGGGCGTTCAGAAGCCGCGTTCCCGCCGGACGGCATCGGCACTGTCGACGACGTCCCGCTGCAGGACGGCGGCGCCCGACGTCCCGGCGTAGTCGTACACGTCGAAGCCGGTGCAGTGGGTGATCGTCGCGGGCGGGCCGAGGGAGTCCTCGACGGCGGTCGTCCAGACGTCGCCGGACCCGATCACCACGAAGGTCGGCGCGGCGTCGCGGTAGGCCCCCAGGTCGACGAGCCACGGGTAGGTCGCGAACGTGTCCCGCACCTGCAGCAGCTGCACGTTCGTGGACGCGTACGTGGCGAGCGGGCGGACGGTCCAGAACTGCCCGACCCCGACGACGTCCCGCCCGTCGGCCCAGCGGTCGAGGCAGGCCGCCGGGTCGTAGCGCGCCTCTGCGACCGCGCGGGCGGTGCTCGGTGCGGTGGCGATCCCGGCGAGCAGCACCCCGGCGGCCGCGAGGGCGAGCACGGCCCGGATGCCGCGTCGCGGCCGGTGCACCTGGGTCCGGCGGACGGCGGTGCGGGCGAGCTCGGCGACCGCGACCAGGGCGAGCAGCGGTGCCGTCACGATCGGCTCGAGGTACCGCGGGGTCTCCGAACCCGCGACGACGACCCCGACCGACACCGCCACGACGGTGACGAGCGGGAGCGCTGCGGCGACGAGGACGGTCCGCGAGGTCCGGACCCGCCATGCCCAGACGGTGCCGCCGACCGACAGGAGCACCCCCACGAGCAGCAGGAGCAGCCCCGCGTCGCCCGCCGCCGACCCCGCGCGGTCGTCGGTGAGTGCGGCGAAGAACCCGAGCGTCTCGCCGGCCCGCGACGGCTGGACGTAGGTCGACGGGTCGAGGGACACGAACGGCCGCAGCGGGATCCGCAGCAGGTACCCGACGACGGACCCGAGGGTGAGCGTCGCAGCGAGCAGCCCGACAGGACGCCACGGGAGCCGGCGGGCGAGTGCCAGGAGCACGAGGGTCATGACGACCGGGGCGGCCGACCACGGGACGTACAGCGGGTTCGACGCCGTCGTGCACGCGGCGACGAGACCGAGCACGACGAGGACCGTGACGGACGCCCGCCCGAGCCGCACCGCACGGAGCACGAGCACCGCGGTGCCGAGCATCGCCAGCACCGCGCCGTAGTAGTACGTCGTCGTGAGGAGCAGGGACGCGAGCTCCAACGAGGTCGCGGTGGCCGACGACTCGGTGAGCACCAGGAGCGTCACGAACCCGAGGGCGACCGCGGACACCGCGATCCGGGCCGACCGCCGGGCCGCCGGCATGAGCTCGTTCGCCGCGGCCCGCACGAGCGCGTACACGGCGAGCAGCACGAGGACGCCGTTCAGCGCGAGCGCCTGCTGCGGCGTGGCCGTCACGACGGAGCAGAGGAGGTAGACCGGCAGCTCCGGGAAGAAGAACAGCGCCGGGGACATCGCCCACTCGAACGGCTGCCCGAGCTGCATCGACCGTTCGACGAGCGGCAGCAGCACCGAGTCCCCGTCGTACCAGAGCAGGGCGACCCTGGAGGTCGCGACGACGTGGCGCAGGGCGATGACGGCCAGGGCCAGCGCGACCAGGGCGCCCAGCGCCTCCTGGCCGACCGCGAGCCGTCGCGCGCGCCAGGGCGAGCCGCCCGTCGGACGCACGACCTCGCTGACCGGGCGCGCGTCGGAGGACATGACCGGAGCGTACCGAGCGTGGCTCGCAGCGCACCCCACCCACACGGGGCAGCGCGCTGCGGGGACGACCGGCTACCCTTGTGGGCTGTGACCGACGCGCGCGACCAGCTCATCCAGTTCATCACGGACGAAGCGGTGTTCCACGGAGACTTCACCCTCACCAGCGGGAAGAAGGCGACGTACTACATCGACCTCCGCAAGGTGAGCCTGGACCACCGTGTCGCCCCGCTCATCGGTCAGGTGATGACCGACCTCATCGGCCAGGTACCGGACGTCGCCGCCGTGGGCGGACTGACCATGGGCGCCGACCCCATCGCGAGCGCCGTGCTGCACCAGGCCGCCGCCCGCGGACTCGCCTACGACGCGTTCGTCGTGCGCAAGGAGCCGAAGGACCACGGCCGCGGCAAGCAGGTCGAGGGGCCGGACCTCGCCGGCAAGCGCGTGATCGTGCTCGAGGACACCTCGACGACGGGCGGCTCGCCGCTCAAGGCCGCCGAGGCTCTCGAGCGCGAGGGCGCGATCATCGCCGCCGTGGCCGTCGTCGTCGACCGCGACACCGGCGCGAAGGAAAAGATCGAGGCTGCCGGGTACCCGTACTTCGCGGCGATCGGGCTGGCTGATCTGGGGCTGAGCGCGTGACCGAGGAGCGTCCGGACGACGCGCACGAGCCCGACCAGACCGCCGGTCCCGCAGACGGGGACGACGGACTGGAGGCACGGCGCGACTCCGCCCCGGACGCTCCGTTCCACGGTCTCCGCAGTGCCGCCGACATCTTCGGTGCGCCGCGGGGCGCGGACGACTGGCCCTCGCGCCGTGAGCGGCGCGAGGCGGAGAAGACCGCGCGCGAGACCGGCGCACCCCTGCCGGACCCGTTCGAGCCGGTGGTGTCCGACGAGCCCGTGACCCCCGCGTCGTCCGGGTCGTCCGCGTCGTCCGCCTCGTCCTCGTCGTCCGCCGAGGACGACTCCACGCAGGCGATCTCGATGCCCGAGCAGCTCGAGGCGCCGTCCGAGAACCCCCAGGCCGACGCCGAGGCCGAGCGGGCCACCCTCTCTGACCGGATCCCCGCAGCGGCCCCGGTCCCGCCGTCGTCGACCGCTCCGCACCCGTCGTCGATCAGCCTGCCGACCGCCCAGTCCCACCGCGACCAGCGTGCGGCCGAGAACCGTGCGATCGACGAGGAGCGGCGCCGCACCGACCCGTTCGGCGCCGGACGCGAGGACGTCGACTGGCTCGGTCGGGCCACGGGCTCGCAGCCGGCCGACGCGCCCGCTGCCCCTGCGTTCCCCGTCGTGCCGCAGCCGGTCGGCGTGGAGAACGTCCTGCCGGCCACCGACGAACCGCCGAGCTTCACGGAGCTGCTCCGCATCGCCGACGGCGAGGGCGAGGGCACCGGCGGGCAGGAGCGCCCGTTCGACTGGGCGATCCGCGACGACGAGGCCGGCGAGGTGCCGGCGACCCTGACCACGAACGCGTTCGACACGACGGCGCTGGCCGGTGGCTCGTGGAGCCTGGCGGACGACTCGGACGACTCGGACGACCCGGACGACGACGTCGTCGCGGGTGCGCTGCCGACCCCGGTCGGCGGGACGCCCGTCGTCGAGCCGACCACGGCGGTGGAACCCGGGCACCTCGACGACGCGACGGAGGCGCCGGAGGACGAGCCGCGCCTCCAGGCCGACGAACCGACCACGGCGCTGCCCGTCGCCGGCGGCCCGTGGTGGGCTGAGCCGGACGGCACCGTGCCGCCGACGGCTGCCCCGCCGCTGGTCGAACCGGCCGCGTCCGAGGCGGAGCCGAGCGCGTACCCCGCGCACCTGCCTCCGGCCGTCGGGCAGGACCTCGACGCCGTGATGGGCATCCGCGGTCACGAGCCGGAGCCACAGCGCGACGAGCCGGCGCCGCTCCCGGCCGCCGCCCCGGACGACCTCGACCAGTCCGAGTGGGACGGTCGCGAGACCAGCGACACGAGTGCGATCAAGGACCTCTTCGGGACCGAGGCGGTCGGGCAGCTCGGTGGGACCGGGTACGACCCGCACGACACCGGAACGCGCATGATGCCGGCCGTCGGTGCCACGCCGGCGCACGCACCCGCGCCCGAGCGCACGCCCGTGCCACCCGTGGCGCCGGTGCCGTCGGCCTCCGCGGGCGGGGGCGACCGCGACAACTTCATCAACGAGGGCTTCGCCAAGCTCCGGAACGAGGGACAGCGCGGGAAGCGGCTGCTCATCTGGGGCTCGGTCGCGCTCATCGTCGTGCTGCTCGTCGCCGTGTTCGCGCTGACGCGGTGGATCCTCGGCAACTCGATCGAGGAGCGCACGCCGGCGCCGACGTCGACCTCGGCGGCCTCGGCGTCGTCGGCGGCGACCCCGAAGGAGACGCCGTCCGCCGCGGCGTCGCAGCCCTCGTCGGCATCGACCTCGCTCGAGACGCTGCAGTTCGCGACGACGCCGGCGGCCCCGGGCGAGCACGCGTGGACCGACCTCGCCGGCGGGGAGTGCCTGTCGCCGTTCACGAACGCGTGGGCGCAGACCTACACGGTCGTCGACTGCCAGACGCCGCACGTCGCCCAGCTCACCGCGCGGTTGCCCGTCTCGGCGAACCAGTGGCCCGGGCCGGACGCGCTCGCGGCCCAGGCGGCCGAGCAGTGCCAGACCTCGGCGGCGTTGAACGCCTCGGCCGCGGCGGCGTACGGCGACGTGCAGGTGCAGGGGTCCTACGCGCCCGACCAGGCGACGTGGGACCAGGGGGACACGTTCATCTCGTGCTTCGTCACCCGGTCGTCGGGCGACACGATGACGGGGTCGGTCGCGCCGAGCGCGTGAGGGGTCGGGCCGGGCGGACCCGGGACGACATCACCGAGGTCGTACGACGTCGATGATGTCGTCCCGGGTCGACCGCGCCGGTGTCAGGCCGCGGCCGAGACCTTCCCCGACACGTCGGAGAGGGTCCGCAGCTCGTCGGCGCTGAGCTCCAGCTCCGCCGACGCCAGCAGTGCCGGCAGCTGCTCGGTGTTGCGTGCGCTGGCGATCGGCGCGACGACGTCCGGCTGCGCCTGCAGCCACGCGAGGGCGACCGTCGCGACCTCGGTGCCGCGGTCCTGGGCGATCGTGGTGAGCGCGTCGACCACCGCGAGCCCCGCCTCGTTGAAGTAGCCGGAGACCTGGCCCTCGCGGTCCTTGCCGGCGAAGTCCTCCTTCGTGCGGTACTTGCCGGTGAGGAAGCCCGCCGCGAGGGAGAAGTACGGAACGACCCCGAGGTGCTCGGTGGCGGCCAGGGGAGCGATGTCCGACTCGTACGGCTCGCGGGTGACCAGGTTGTAGTGCGGCTGGATCGCGACGGGCAGTGCGAGGTCGTTCTCCCGCGCGATGCGGATCCACTCCGCCGCCCGCTCCTTCGAGTAGTTCGAGATGGCCGTGTACCGGACCAGGCCGTCGCGCACGAGCTGGTCGAACGCGCGCACGGTCTCCTCGAGCGGGGTCGACTCGTCGTCGAAGTGCGCGTAGTACAGGTCGATCCGGTCGGTGCCGAGCCGCTCGAGGCTCGCGCGTGCGGCCGCGGCGACGTTCGCGGCGGAGAGGCCCTGGAACTGCGGGTGCTGGGAGACCTTCGTGGCGATGACGACGTCGTCGCGCTTGCCGGACGTCGCGAGCCACGAGCCGATCACCTGCTCGGACTCGCCGCCGGAGTTCCCGGGCGCCCAGGCGGAGTAGACGTCCGCGGTGTCGACGAAGTCGCCGCCGGCCGCGGTGTAGGCGTCGAGCACCTGGTGGGAGGTCTGCTCGTCGGCCGTCCAACCGAAGACGTTGCCGCCGAGGGCGAGGGGGAACACCGTGAGGTCACTGGTACCGATGCGGGGCATGGGGATCCTTTCGTGGTCGTGTCGAACGAACCCGCCCACGCTATGCCTCGACCCTTGGCGGGCGGTCTCCGGACGTCACGCAGGACGGTGCGCTTGCATGGGGCCATGTCCGCGCTCACCACCGCACTCGCCGACCCGCGTTCGTCCGTCCGCCTCCGCGCCGTCATGGCCGTGGGGACGCACCCGGACCCGGCGGACCTCGACGTGCTGGTGGAGCAGTGCGCCGTCGAGCCGGACTTCTTCGTCCGCGACATGCTCACGTGGGCGCTCATCCGGCTCCCCGCCGACGCGGTCGTCCGTCGGGTGCTGCCCGAGCTCGACCGACCGCTGCCGCAGGCCCGGAGCCAGGCGCTGCACACGCTCTCGAAGATCGGCGACCCCGCGGTCTGGCCGTCGGTGCGGCCCCTGCTGCGGGACTCCGACGTCGGGGTCCTCCGAGCGGCGTGGCGCACCGCTGCCGCACTCGTCCCCGACGCCGAGCGGGACGACCTCGCCCGGACGCTCGCGGAGCACCTCGGTCGTGGCGACCAGGAGACCCGGCTCAGTCTGTCCCGCGCCCTGGTCGCGCTCGGCGAGGACGCCGTGCGACCGGTCCTCGACGACGCCTCGGCGCGCGGTGCGGACGACGTCCGTGCGCACGTGGCCGAGGTCGACCGCCTGCTCCGGGACCCGGACGCCGCAAGCGCCCTCGCCGTCGAGCGCGCCCGCCGCGAGGTCGCGCTCGGCCGCACCCGCTCCGCGAAGGGGTAGCGCGCGCGGCGCTGCGCGCCGCGCGCGGGGCGCGTCGTTTCGTGAGCAGAAACGGTCGGGTCGGCGGGGGCGACCCGACCATTCCTGCGCACG
The DNA here is from genome assembly GCF_001806325.1 of Curtobacterium sp. BH-2-1-1. Taxonomy (NCBI): domain Bacteria; kingdom Bacillati; phylum Actinomycetota; class Actinomycetes; order Micrococcales; family Microbacteriaceae; genus Curtobacterium; species Curtobacterium sp. BH-2-1-1. Next base: position 1,200,621 of record NZ_CP017580.1, on the reverse strand, counting down.
AAACGTGGTGGGCGCGACCCGACGACGGACGGGAGGCGCGGTGCGGGGCCGCCACGCGCAACCAGGCCGTTCCGGGGCGGGTCGGGGAACACCGGGATTCGGGACGCCGAACAGGCCCGATCGGCTTGCGTGAGCGGATCGGAGCGCGCCAAGGTGGTGGCGAAGGGGAGTAGCTCCCAGCGCGTGCATCGACACACTGGCCATCACGACGATCGGCCCGGTGCACGTGGCCCTCGAGGCGAGCGAGACCTTCGGCCGTTCCGCCATGGCCGAAGCCGCTCGAGTGTGTGCAGCGTCATGGCTCGACCACGAGGACCACCATGACCGACACCCTGTCTCCCGCTTCGACGCCCGGCGTCGTGGCGTCCCGGATGGGCGCCAGCGCCTGGGGTCGCATCGCGATCTGCATCGCCATCGCCCTGCCCGCCGTCCTCTTCCGGATCGGCGGGTTCGCGCCGAACCCCGTCGTCGACCTGCTCGTCTTCGGCGGTGCCGTCGTCGCCGCCTCGTTCCTGCTCGCCTGGGCCGCCGAGGCCGCGCAGAAGGACATCGCCGGCGCCCTCGCGATCGCGATCCTCGCCCTGATCGCCGTGCTCCCCGAGTACGCGGTCGACCTGTACTACGCGTTCCGCTCCGGGTACGACCCCTCGTACGAGCAGTTCGCCGCGGCCAACATGACCGGCTCGAACCGGCTGCTGCTCGGGTTCGGGTGGCCTCTCGTCGTGATCATCTCGCTGCTCGTGGCGCGCCGGTTCGTCCGGACCGGGTCGCTCCCCGCCTCGGCCACCCGGGTGCTCGAGCTCGAGCGTTCCTCGCGACTCGACATCGGGTTCCTGGCGCTCCTGGCCCTCGTCGCGTTCCTCATCCCGCTGATGGGCTCGATCCCGATGTGGTTCGGGTTCGTGCTGCTCGCCGCGTTCGTCTGGTACCTCTGGCGGGCGTCGAAGGTCGAGGACGGCGACGACGACGAGGAGGAGATGGTCGGCATGGCGGGCAACATCGCCTCGATGCCGCAGCGTGGGCGTCGCTGGACGATCGTGGCGCTGTTCGTCGTCGCCGCGGCCGTGATCCTGTCCTCGGCGGAGCCGTTCGCGGACGCGCTCGTGCAGTCCGGCAACGCCCTCGGGATCGACAGCTACTTCCTCGTGCAGTGGCTCGCGCCGCTCGCCACCGAGGCGCCGGAGTTCATCGTCGCCGCGCTCTTCGCGCTGCGGGGGATGGGCGGGGCGGCGATCGGCACGCTCATCGCGTCGAAGGTCAACCAGTGGTCGCTGCTCGTCGGGTCGCTGCCGATCGCGCACGTGCTCGGCGGTGGCACCTCGGGCGGGCTGCCGCTCGACGGTCGGCAGGTCGAGGAGTTCATGCTGACCGCGTCGCAGACCGTGCTCGGCGTGGCGATCATCATCGCGCTGCGGTTCCACCGGTGGTCGGCGATCGGGCTCGCGGCGCTCTTCGCGGTGCAGTTCTTCGTGACGGACACGAACGGGCGGTGGGTGCTCAGCATCGTGCACCTCGTGGCGGCGGTCGTGGTGTTCTGGATCAACCGGCGGGAGATCCTGCCGACGGTCACGGCGCCGTTCCGCCGGGCGTCGTCCCCCGTGTTGCGCGGCTGACGCGCGGGCGCGCGGGGCGCCGGCGCGGGGGTGCGCCGAGTGGGCGGGATGTGTCACGCTCGGCGTCGCCGGGCGGCACGTCGTGCCCGCTCGGCGGACGTGAGCGGCGGGTCGTGCCCGGTGGGCGGCGGTGGATTCCGCCCGCTGGGACGGGAGGCGCGGTGCGGGCTGGCACCGCGCCTCCCGTCGATCCGGTGGGTGCGTTTCGGACCTCGTGAGGTCGCGTTTTCTGCCGGATGGCGGGCGTGCGGGCGGCGCTTCGTACGATCTCGGCGGACGTGAGCGGCATGTCGTGCGACCGCGGCGCGGCGCGACGGACGGGCGGGCGTCAGTCGGCGTCGGGGGCGAGCCAGATCGCGGACGCCGCCGCCGCGGGCAGGTCCACGAGGGACTCCGACCCGTCCGACGACCGCCGGGACACCGCGATGACGCCCGCGTAGTCCCGCACCTGCTCCACGCGCAGGTGCGTCCCGAGCCCGACCCCGAGCTCGTCGAAGTACCGCAGTAGCGAGGGGTCGTCGTCGGACACCCGGTCGACGGTGCCGCACGCCCCGGGCTCGATCGCCCCGAGCAGGGTCCCGGGGGAGTCCGGCACGGTGCCGTCCGCGCGGGGGATCGGGTCGCCGTGCGGGTCGTGCGTCGGGTGCCCGAGGTCGGCGTCGACCCGGTCGAGGAAGGTCTCCGACACCGCGTGCTCGAGCGCCTCGGCCTCGGTGTGGACCTCGTCCCACGAGTACCCCAGCCGCTGCACGAGGAACGTCTCGATCAGCCGGTGCCGCCGGACCATCGCCACGGCGACCTGCTGGCCGAGCGGGGTGAGCACGACGCCGTAGTACGGGGTGTGCTCGATGAGGCCGTCGCGGTCGAGCTTCCGGAGGTTGCCCGAGACCGTCGACGCGGACACCTTGAGCGCCGCGGCGATGTCGCGGGTGGCCAGACCCGTCCCGCCGCGCTCACTCGCCTTCCAGACGAGCTTCACGTAGTCCTCCGTCATCGTGGACAGGGAGGGCAAGCGCATGCCCCAATGGTACAAACGGCAGGTGACCGCCGCCGACCCCTCCCGCCGCCGCCGCTGGCCCGTTCCGCCGTCGCTGCTCGTCGGCCTCGCGCCGCTCGTGGTGTTCGCGGCCGTCAGCGCCTGGCGGGCCCGGCCGAGCGACGACTACCCGACCCTCGGGCAGACGGTGGACAGCGTCGTCCGGTCGCTCGTCGTCCCGGAGGGCATCGCCGCCGTCGCACTCTGCCTCGTCGTGACCGGGCTCGGCTGGTGGCGCATCGCGACCGTCGACCCGACGCGCACGCGCCTGCGGTGGACGATGGTGGCGCCGATCCTCATCGTGGTCGTGTGCATCGTGCGGCTGCCGCTCGTGGACTGGTCGGCGCTGCCGGTCCGCTACTTCCTGCTGCTCGCTGTCGGGGTGCTGCTCGTCGGGGTCTTCGAGGAGCTGATGACCCGCGGCGTCCTGCTCGTCGGGCTCCGGCGGCGCCTGCCCGAGTTCGGCGTGTGGATCGCGTCGTGCGCGCTGTTCGGGGTGCTGCACCTGCTCAACGCCCTCGCCGGGGCCGGTCTCGGGGTGACGCTCGTGCAGGTCGTGTTCGCAGCGTCGTTCGGTTCGACGCTCTACGTCGCGCGCCGGTTGACCGGGAACCTGCTCCTGCCGGTGCTGCTGCACGCGTTCTGGGACTTCGGGTCGATCGGCCTCTCGGCGACGACGGACGTGCAGGACCCGTCGAAGCTCGCCGTCGTCGGCGTGATCGGCCTGCTGTCCTTCGCGGTCCTCGCGTTCGGGGTCGTCGCCGGCGGGGTGATCGCGTGGCGGGACGACCGGCCGCGCCGCCTGCGGCGCCGGTGGCGGACCGTGCCGCCCATGGGGGCGTACGCGGTGCTGGGCGACGAGCCGCGCCTCTCCCCACTCGGCACGGCCTGACCGCCGCTGACGCGTCGTCCAGGGACCGGCGAGCGTGGGCCCAGTCCGCCGTGTGGTGACGACGGACGGACGGGAGGCGCGGGGCTGCGAGTGCGCACAGGCTGCGGTCCGGTTCACCTCGGCTTGGTGCACCGTTCCCCGCTCGGCAACCACCCGTCCTTAGCGTTCGGCGCATGCACAGATCAGCACTCCGCGGGGTGACCGTCGCCGCCGTCGCGACCGCCCTCGTCGTCGGCTCGCCCCTCGTTGCCACCGCGGCGGGGTACCCGAGCGACACCGCCAAGCCCGACCTCGTCTCCCTGCTGAGCGGGTACGACCACTACTGGAAGTCGAGCGGGACGAACGACCTGCACGGCACCGTGCTCGATGCCGGGACGCTGGCGGAGAACGACCGGCTGACCTCGTGGATCAACCAGCACGCCACGAAGGCGCAGCAGCTCAAGGCGCTGCAGGACTCCGAGTACCAGAACGCCACGAACACCGCCTACGACCAGTCGATGACGGTGTCGCAGGGGCTCGGTCCGGCACTCGAGAAGATCTACGTCGAGGGTCGGAACGCCGGCAAGCTGCCGCTGACCTCGGCGGTGGTGAACTCCTCGAACGGCACGAGCGGCGCGTACGTCAGCACGGGTGACGCGAAGGCGCACTACAGCTACCCGCGGCCGTACCTGCCGGCGAGCAGCACCGCGACGCTGCCCGCGACCGACGACCAGACCGGCTGCGCCCCGGCGAAGGTGAACGCGTCGTCGCTCGCCGCGAACCGCGCCGGCAAGGCCTGGGCGTCGGCGGACGGGACACTCGACATCACGCGGGTGCCGGTCGCCACGGACACGTCGCACGAGTTCTCGCCGAACGACGTCGTGCTCGACCCCGGGTACGGCACCGCCGGCATCTGCACGGGCGGCTCGTACCCGAGCGGTCACACCACCACGGCGTACCAGGCGGGCATCACCCTCGCCACGCTCGTGCCGGAGCTGGCGCCGGAGCTCCTCGCCCGCGCTTCCGAGGCCGGCAACGACCGCATCGTGCTCGGCGTCCACTACCCGCTCGACATCATGGGCGGGCGCATCGACGGCGAAGCGGCACTCGCGGCCCGCTGGTCGGACACCCAGTACCGCACCGAGGTTCTCGAGCCGGCGCGGAAGGAACTCGTCTCGTACCTCGAGCAGCAGTGCGGCGACACGCTCGCGAACTGCATCGCCCACTCGACGGCGTACTCGGACGACCCGTACGGCGGAGTCGCGATCCCCGGTGGCACCGCCCAGGTCGTCACCGACCGCGCCTCGGCCGCGGCGGTCTACCGCGAGCGGATGACCTACGGCTTCGCGGCGACCGGCACCACCGGGCTCGCCCCCTCGGTGCCGACCGGTGCGTCGAACCTGCTCCTCACCGCGTTCCCGACCCTGACCGACGCGCAGCGCACCGCCGTGCTCGCCCAGACCGAGATCGCGTCGGGCTACCCGCTCGACCAGTCCGGTTCGGCCGCGGGCTCGTGGGAGCGCCTCGACCTCGCCGCCGCCACGAGCGCCACGGTCGCGGTGTCGGCCGACGGCACCGCGAAGGTCCTCTCGACCGGCGGCACCGCACGCGTCGTGACCGGCGTCCTCACGGCGCCGAAGGGCACCTCGGTCGCTGCCGGAGGGTCGCTCGCACTGGCCGGCACCGGGTTCACCCCGGGGGCCTCGGTCCGGGTCGTCCTGCACTCCACCCCGGTCACGGTGGGCACGCTCACCGTCGCGGCGGACGGCACGGTGTCCGGCAGCGTCACCATCCCGGCCGGCACGGCCACGGGAGCGCACACCATCGACGTGGTCGACGCCTCCGGCGCCTCGGCGCTCGTCGCACCGCTCGCGATCACGGTGACCCCGGCCGCTGCCGGTTCGGGCACGGGCACGGGCACCGGTGGCGCGGGAGCCGGGACCGGCGGCACCGGCACCGTCGTCGACCCGGGCACGGGCATCCACCTGCCGGTCGTCTCCGGCTGATCGCGGGCCGGCCGGCGTCCGTCCCGTGCGGCGGCGCCGGCCGCCTTCCCGTTCCCGTCACCCCTGGAGCACCCCCCATGCGCACTCGCACCCTCTGGACCGCGACCGGCATCGCTGCCGCGGTCGTCCTCGCCGGGGCGGTCGCCGTCCCGTTGCTCGGGTCCACCCCGGTCGCCTCGGCACCCGTCCCGTCGGCGTCGGCGACCCGGTCCCACGTCGCCCCGGCCGTCCCGCACGTCGGGGCAGCCGCGCTCGCCGCACTGCCGGAGGCGCAGTACTCGGCGGTCATCGGCGGGCTCATGCCGTTCGACCGGACCATCACCTCGGACACCGTGTTCCAGCTCCGGGCAGACGCACCCCTGTTCGGCGCGGCGCGGACCACACCGGTCGCGCGGTTCGCCGCCACCGACTTCCTCCGGCAGCCCACCACGGTCGTCGGGGTCGAGCGCGACGGGGACTGGGAGCGTGTCCTCACCCCGGCGCGCCAGCAGCTGCCCTCGGCCGCCGGGGGATCGGCGGCGGCGCAGACCTCGGCGTGGGTACCGGTGGCGTCGCTCCGGGAGGTGTCGACCCCGACCTCCCGCGTCGTCATCTCGACGACGGACCAGTCCGTGTCGATCGTCTCGTCGGACGGCGGGGCCCTGCAGCGGTTCCGCGCCGGGGTCGGCACGGCGGACACCCCGACGCCGACCGGGGTCACCGGCTACCTCGAGCAGCGGTACGTCGACCCTGCCCAGGGGACCGGCGACCACCCGATCCAGCTGACCTCGCTGCACTCGAGCGCGGCCGACGAGCCGTACGGTGGGCACGACGGCGGGCTGATCGGGCTGCACTGGAACGCGACGACCTCGGGCGAGGTGTCGCACGGCTGCGTGCGGCTCGACGCCGAGGCGGTGGCGGCGGTGGACGCCCTGCCGCTCGGCACCCTCGTCACGGTCGAGTAGAGCGCCGAGCGGCGGCGATCAGCCGGTGGCGCCGCCGATGATCGCCGGACGCTCGAACGGGTCCGCGGTGACGAACATGACCGCCTGTGCGCGGAACTGGTCGACCCCGGCCGTTGGCAGCCTGACGAAGTCCGTCCACGTCTCGCCCGCGGCGACGAACCGCGAGGCCTGCTGCTCGTCCACGATCACGTGGTCGTCGGGCGTGCCCGAGAGCGCCGTCGCGTCGACGACGACGGTGCGGGCCTCGGTGCACTCGATCGTCCAGTGGACCCAGCCCTTCAGGTGGTCGGCGACCATCGTCGTCGTCGAACAGACGGGTCCCGAGGTCCGGCAACCGAGGCAGACGCGGCGGTGGGCAGTGCAGCGACCGAGAGGCCGAGCGCCATGGTGCCGACCGCGGCGACCGAGAGGATTCGCTTCATCGTGGAACTCCAATCGGATGTTTCAGGAGTTCCGAGTCTGGTGGCGGCGACCCGGTCGAGGAACCAGGTGGCAACGCGTTGCCGCGCCCGATGGGCAGCGGCGATCACGGGGTGGGGATCAGGGCTTGCGGCCGACGGCGAAGACCCGCCGGAACGGGTACACCGTGCCGTGCGCCCCTGCCGGGTACGCCGACCGCAGCGCCGCCGCGTACTCCGCCTCGTACGCCGCGGTCGACGCGCCGGACGGGTCCGCCGCGTCGAGCGCCTGCAGTGCCGGACGGAGCCCGGTCCCGCGCACCCAGTCGAGCACCGGGTCGACGCCCCGCAGGAGCTGGGTGTAGGTGGTCTCCCACGCGCGGGCCTCGAACCCGGCGTCGAGCATGATGCCGAGGTAGCCCGCCGGGTCGAGCACCGGGTCCTCGCGGAGGACACCGGCCAGCGCCGGCGCCCACGGCCCGGAGGCGGCGACGGACCGCATGAGCGCGTGCGACGGCGACCCGAAGTTGCCCGGCACCTGCATCGCGAACCACGACCCGGACGGCATCGCGTCGAGCCACCGCGGCAACAGCGACACGTGCGACGGCACCCACTGGAGCGCCGCGTTCGTCACGACGACGTCGTCCGTGGGGCCGGGTGTCCAGTCCTCGATCGAGCCCAGCTCGAACGACAACCCGGGGCCGGTCGGCGCCGACGCCAGCATCTGCGCCGAGCTGTCGATCCCGACCACCGACGCGGAAGGCCACCGCGCTGCCAACGTGGCGGTGAGGGTCCCGGGGCCGCAGCCGAGGTCGACGACGCGACGTGGCGCCTCGTGGCCCGCACCCGCCGGCCAGGCGATCTGCGCGACGAGGTCGTGGAAGGGCCGCGCGCGGTCGTCCGCGAAGGCGGCGTACCGCGACGGGTCCCAGCGCATCGCTACAGCTCCACCTCGAAGGGTTCGGTGCGGACGAGCTCGTGGACGCCGGAGATGACCTCGCTCGGGCGGAAGGGGTAGCGGTCGATCTCGGCCTGGTCGCTGATGCCGGTCATGACGAGGACGGTGTGGAGTCCTGCCTCGATGCCGGCCTGCACGTCGGTGTCCATCCGGTCGCCGATCATGCCGGTGTTCTCGGAGTGGGCGCCGATCCGGTTCATCGCGGAGCGGAACATCATCGGGTTCGGCTTGCCGACCACGTACGGCTGCTTGCCGGTGGCCTTCTCGATCATCGCGGCGATGGCGCCGGTCGCCGGGAGGACCCCCTCGGCCGACGGGCCCGTCGCGTCGGGGTTCGTGACGATGAAGCGGGCACCGTCGCGGATGAGGCGCACGGCCTTCGTGATCGCCTCGAACGAGTAGTTGCGGGTCTCACCGACGACGACGTAGTCGGGGGCGGTCTCGGTCATGATGAAGCCGGCCTCGTGCAGGGCCGTGGTCATGCCGGCCTCGCCGATGACGAACGCGGAGCCGCCGGGCATCTGGGACTTGCAGAAGTCGGCGGTGGCGAGGGCGCTCGTCCAGATGCGCTCCTCGGGGACGTGGATGCCGGACCAGCGGAGCCGGGCGCTGAGGTCACGCGGGGTGAAGATCGAGTTGTTCGTCAGGACGAGGAACTCCGTGCCCTCGTCGAGCCACTGCTGGATCAGCTCCGGCGCCCCGGGGAGCGCCTGGTTCTCGTGCACGAGCACGCCGTCCATGTCGGTCAGCCAGCACTCGACCTCGTCGCGGGTTGCCATGCCCCTCACCCTAGTGCGCGCCCGTGACGGCCCGGCTCGGCGTCGGCTCGGAGAAGGCCGGGAGGCACGGATCGGCTCTTGCGCGCCGGTCGTGGACCCGAGATGGTCGAGACACCGAACGCCGGTCGGCTTTGCCCTAGGCTTTTCGGGACACGTACTGGAAGAATTTTCGGGACACGTACTGGAAGAAGGAGAACGCCCCGTGCTCGTCGAACCCGGAACCCCGCCCGTCGCACCCCGGCCCGTCACGGCGCCGGAGCAGGCCGAGGCGACTCCGCGACGGCGCCGTGGCCGCCCCAACGTCCTCAGCCGCGAGCAGGTGATCGACGCCGCGACGGCCATCGCGAACGAGGACGGCCTCGACCGGCTGTCCTTCCGCGCGCTCGGCGTCCGGCTCGGCGTCGCACCGATGACCGTGCACCGGACGATCGGCGGCCTCGACGACCTGCACGCCGAGCTCGTCCGCCGCACGGTCGACGAGTTCACCGCGACGTTCGTCTGGCCGGACGAGTGGCACGCGGTCGTCCGGACGTTCGCCACGACCTTCCGCGACCTCATGCTGACCCACCCCCTCGTGCTCGAGTCGCACAGTCGCCGCGGGGCCCTTGTGTCGACGGAGTCCGACGCCGTCGTGGCGAAGGTCGTCGGTGCGCTCCGGTCGGCCGGCCTGCCCGACGCCGAGGCGATGTACGCGTTCTTCGTCGTGTACGACTTCGTGGTCGGGCACACCGGCGTGCAGGTCGGCCGGGGCTCGGCCGCGGCCGGTCGTCCGGAGCGGCACGAGCTCGTGGCGGAGATCCTCGGTTCGCACTCGTACGAGGACCGGTTCGCGCTGGGGCTCGACGTCCTCATCGCGGGGATCGAGTCCCGGATCCGGTGACCGGCGACCCCGCCGTACGCTTGGTGGCGTGACCGCAGTCCCCGAACCGTCCCACGAGCGGACGACGAACGGGGTCGGGCCGCACCCCGAGCCCTGGCCGGACGACCCGCGGCTCGACCCGGAGCTCCTGGCGACCGGGGACACCCGCAACGTCGTCGACGGGTTCCGCTACTGGTCGATGGACGCCATCGTCGCCGAGCTCGACACGCACCGCCACGCGTTCGACGTGGCGATCGAGAACTGGCAGCACGACCTCAACATCGGGTCGATCGTGCGGAGCGCCAACGCGTTCCTCGCCGGCACCGTGCACATCGTCGGGCGCCGTCGGTGGAACAAGCGCGGCGCGATGGTCACCGACCGGTACCAGCACGTCCGGTACCACCCCGACGTCACCGCCTTCCTCGAGGCCATGCGCGACGAGGGCCGCCCGGTGATCGCGATCGACAACACCCCCGGGGCGTCCCGCATCGAGACGACGCCGATCCCGGAACGGTGCGTGTTCCTCTTCGGGCAGGAGGGACCCGGGCTCACCGACGAGGCCGTCGCCGGGGCGGACGGACACCTCGAGATCACGCAGTTCGGGTCGACGCGGAGCATCAACGCCTCGGCGGCCGCGGCGATCGTCATGCACAGCTGGGTCGTCCAGCACGCGGAGATCGACCGCACCAGCGGGGCCGACGGCACCGCGCGCTGAACCCCGCCACCCGTTCGTCGCAGCCGGCGGGGCGGGGGTGAGCCGCGCCTCCCGTCCGCCGGCGCGTCGGCGTCAGCGCGCCGCGGTGGTGCGCCGCGCGACCAACCGGGGCTCGACCAGGACCTCGGTCGCCGCCGGCGTCGGGTCGGCGATCCGCGCGAGGAGCCGCTCGCCGGCGCCACGCCCGATCTCGACACTGCGGTCGTCGATGCTCGTGAGCCCCACGTACCGCGTCGCCGCGAGCGGGGTGTCGTCGTAGCCCATGACCGACACGTCCTCGGGGACGCGCAGCCCACGCTCGGCGAGCTCGGACAGCGCGCCGAGCGCCATCACGTCGTTCGCGGCGAAGACGGCCGTCACCTCGGGGTGCGCGTCGAGGAGTTGCGCCAGAGCGCGCGACCCGGCCTCCTCGGTGGGCTCGCCCGGGAGCACGACCGTCGAGACCTCGGCGCGGCCGTCGACACCGGAGCTGAACCCCGTGCGTCGTTCGTCGGACGCGGCCGACGAGGCGCCGACGAACCCGAGGCGCGTGTGGCCGAGGGCGAGCAGGTGCTCCGCGGCCATCGCCCCGCCCGCGCGGTCGTCGTTCGCCACGGTGTCCGCCCGGGGGATCGCGACGCGGCCGCCGGCGATGACGAGCGGGGTCGAGGCGGGGATCGCGAGGTCGGTGTCGGGCTCGCCGGCGATGACGATCCCCTCGACGCGCATGGACAGGAAGCCCTCGACCGGCGAGGCGTCGAGCCCGGTGTTGAGGAAGCGGTCCGCGACGACGAGTCGGTGGCCCTGGTCCTGCAGCGACTCGCGCAGGCCGGTCAGCAGGTCGACGAACCACTGGTTCCGGAAGTCGTCGAGGACGACGCCGATCGTCCGGGAGCGCGTGCCCGCGAGCGACACCGCCGCCGTGGAGGGGCGGTAGTCGAGCTCCTGGATCGCCTTGAGCACCGCGTCACGCCGCTGCTGGCTCACCCGCGGGGAGCGCTGCAGGACGAGCGACACGAGGGACTTCGAGACCCCGGCGCGCGCGGCGACGTCGTAGATGGTCGCGGGTTTGCCGGCTCCCATGATCTGCATCGACCTCCGTGGCTCTCCCGTCGATGGTAGCGGGGGCGGGGCGGGCGCACGCTCGGGGCCGCGCGCGTCGGCCCGCGCCCCGCTACCCGATCAGGCTCGGGCGCAGGTCGCGCAGCGTCCGCGACCGCGTCTGCCGCGCCGTCACGACGAACGACACCAGGAGCGCCCCGAGCAGCCAGCACGCGAGCACGCCCGCGTCCGACCACGCCGCGCCGAGGTCCCCGCCGTACATCGTCTGCCGGATCGCGTCGACCGAGTACGTCATCGGCAGCGCGAAGTGCAGCGCCGCCAACGGCCCCGGCAGCGTCTGCCACGGGAACGTCCCGCCGGCGGTGACGAGCTGCACGAGCATGAGCACCAGGCCGAGGAATTGCCCCACCGAGCCGAGCAGCACGTTCAGCGCCATGATGATCGCCGCGAACGTCGCCGATGCCAGCACCATGACCCCGATCGTCGCCCCGGCGTGCACGACGTTCAGGTCGAGGGCGAACCGGACTATGAAGAACAGCGCCACCATCTGCACGAGTCCGAGCAGCGCCGGCGTCAGCCATCCGCCGAACACCACTGCGAGGGGCTTCCGCACCGCGGTGATCGCCCGCTTCGAGATCGGCTTGAGGATGAGGAACAGCGCGTACATGCCGATCCAGGCTGCGAGGGAGATGAAGAACGGCGCGAGTCCGGCCCCGTAGTTGTCCGCCGCCGCGACGTTGTCGTCCCCGACCTTGACCGGGTCCGAGATCACCGACGCCTGGTCCTCACGCTGCGAGGCGTTCGACGCCGGGATCTTCGTGCGGCCCTCGTCGAGCTTCGAGGCGAGCTCGGACGAGCCGCTCTGCAGCTTCGTCAGCCCGGACGCCAACGACTTCGCGCCGTCGTCGGCCGAGGCCGCTCCGGACGCCAAGGAAGCCGCACCGGACGACAGCGTGGGCGCGGCCGACGCGAGCTGCGAGGTGCCAGAGGCCACCTGCGACGAGCCCGACGCCAACTGCGCGGCACCGTCCGCGGCGGAGGAGACCCCGCCGGCCAGGGTGGGGGCCGCCGTCGCCAGGGCGGAGGTGCCGGCCGCGACCTGGGCGGACCCGTCGCGCAGCTGGTCGACGCCCTCGAGCGCGGCCTTGGCCTTCGCGAGATCAGCCTTCGTCTTGTCGTCACCGAGCTGCGCCTCGACGGTGGAGGTGATGACCGCCTGCACCTCCGGCGTCAGTTCCACCCCACGGTCCGCGGCGGCCTTCGTGATCGCCGCCGTCACGGTGTCGGGGGAGAGGCCGTTCAGCGCGTCGAGCGCCGGCTCGGTCTGGTCGGCCAGTGCCTTGTTGCCGGCCGCGACCTGCTGTGCGCCCTCGTTCAGCTGCGCGGTCTGCGCGGGCAGCGACGCGGTCTGCTGCTTCGCCGTCTGCAGCCCCGAGGACAGCGTCGCCGCCCCGGAGGCGACCTGCTGGGCGCCCTGGTCGAGCGCAGCGGTCTGCGACGGCAACGCGGCGGTCCCGTCCGCGAGCGTCGCCGCGCCGGAAGCGAGCTTGCCGGTGCCGTCCGCGAGCGTGGCCGCGCCCGACGCAGCGGACTTCGCACCGGAGGCGAGCTGCCCCGCGCCGTCGACCGCGTCGCCCAGGCTGTCGCGCACGTCGGCGAGGCCCACGAGCAGGGTCTTCGCCGCCTGCTTGCCGACCCGCTCGGCGACGGCGGTGCGCATCGTCTTGCCCGCCTGCTCCGCGATGGTCGAGGCGAGGTACGAGTTCGTGTCCGCCGTCGTCATCACGAGCTCGGCACGCTTCGGGTCGTCGGACTGTGCGGAGACGAGGGACTCCGAGAAGTCGTGCGGGATCGTCACGACGAAGTCGTACGTGCCGTTCCGGACGCCGGAGCGCGCGTCGGCCGCGGTCGTCTTCGTCCACTTGAAGTCGGCGCCGTCGATGGCCTCCTTCGTGACGTCCTTGCCGTAGTCGACGTGGTCGCCGTCGAGCGTCGCCCCGGCGTCCTGGTCGACGATGGCGGCGGGGACCTGGTCGAGCTTCGCGTACGGGTCGCGGTTCGCCCAGAGGTAGGCGCCGCCGTACAGCAGCGGCACGACCATGAGCGCGATGAACGCGAGTCGTGCGAGCGGGGTCGCGGTGAGTCGCGCCAGTTCGGCGCGGACGAGCGAGGTGGTGGTCACGCGGTCGCCTCCGTGGGCAGGTGGTCGGTGTCGGACTGGAGGCGCGGGTCGTCTCCGTCAGGTCGGGCCACGTCCTCGGGGTCCTCGGTCTGGATGGTGTCGAGCAGGTGTTCGACGGTCGCGGCTGCGGCCTTGGAGGTCACGAGCACGACGGTCACGCCGCGGCGGGCGACGTCGCGGACGACCGCGAACCACCCCTCCACGGCGCCGCCGTGCCGTTCGGGCGAGGTGATGACGAGCCCGGTCACCCCGTCCCGCAGCAGGGCGAGTTCGACGAGGAGCCGGACCCGCACGTCGGTCGGGACCCGCTGCACGTGCGTGTCGGCGTAGTCCCGCAGCCCGAGCTCGTCGAGCACGGTGTCGACGTGCTCACGGGAGGGCCGCTGTCCGGCGAAGGCGAGCTCCTCGCGCACGATGCGCTTGAGGCTCATCACGGGGAAGGGCTCGGCGATGCCCGGCGTGTCCACGAGGGCGAACGTCCTCCGGACCGCCGCGGCGTCGTCGTGCCCGTCGAGCAGCACGCGACCGGTCTCGGGCCGCATGCGCCCGCCGGCGACGAGCGAGGCGAGCACGGGTGCCTGCTCCGTCTCGACGGCGACGACACCCGGGCGGCCGGGGGCGGCGACGGCGGAGACGACGGGCAGCGCGGCACCGGGCTCGTCGCCGATGCCGACGTGGTCGAGTTCGAGCGTCATGCGCGGTCCTTCTCTGTGGAGACCTTCGTGGTGCTGGTAGTGGAGGGGGTGGCGGCCGGCTCGGAGAGCGAAGCGGTGCGCCAGTCGATGCCGGCCATCCCGAGCGCCGAGAGGACGACCATGCGGCGGCCGTCGTCGTCGGAGGTGCCGGAGCGCGTGGCCTCGTCGAGCACGGCGATGCAGGCGCCCTCGACGAGCCGGCCGAGCGTCGCGGGGTCGACGTCGTCGCGCATGGTGCCGTCGGCGATCCCGAGGGCGCACGCGTCGCGGACCTGGGCGCGCAGGGGTGCGAACACCGCGGCCACCGACTCGCTGAACGGGCTGCGGATCGCGACCCGGGCCATCGACCGGACGTGGGACACCTCGGACCACAGCGTCACCGCGATGGCGGCGAGCCGAGCGGCCGGTGGGAGTGCGCCGAGGTCCGCCGCGGTCGGCATCGCACCGGCGACACGGGCGGCCCCGGCGGTGACAACCTCGCGCACGAGGTCGTCACGGGAGGGGAAGTGTCCGTAGACCGCACGCCGGGAGAGTCCCGCGGCGGACGCGATCGTCTCGAGCGAGACGTCCGGGTCCGCCTGGAGCGCGGTCTTCGCCGCCTCGATCAGGGCAGCCCGGTTCTCCGTCGCGTCCCGGCGGGGAGCGCGTGCGGGCTGGTCAGGAGTGGTCACGCACCCCATCGTAATAACGTGCACACACGTGTGCAAGTTATCAGTTCCGGCACCCCCGACCGGGGGTGGTCCCCCAAAGTGCCGACTGCGCTCCCTGAGAGCAAGCGCATAACTTCACAGCAATTCCATGAAGAACACGGACGGAGCCAGGAGTGCGCCTTTTGAACCGTGCAACACCGAACGACAACCCGACCCCGAACCCCCATCGCATCGCACGCGTCCTGACCGCCGGCATCGCCGCCGCGGCCCTCGCGTGCGGTGGGCTCGCCGTCGGCGGGGCGGCCTCCGCGGCCCCGTCCGGCCTCTCGCCCGCCGAACTGAAGATCGCGCAGCCGCTGCGTGACGCGAAGCCCCAGAAGACGATCGCGGCGTTCGTGCGCACGACCGGCCAGGGCGCCCTCGAGGTCGACGCGAAGGCCAAGGGCGGCGACCTGACGAAGTCGAAGACGCAGTCCTCGGCCGCGAAGCAGCGCGTCAAGGCGATCGGCTCGACCGTCGACGCGGTCCGCGCTGCCGTCAAGCAGTCCGACGCGGACGCCACCGAGCTCTACTCGACCGAGTACACCGTCCCGGGCATCGCCGTCGTCGCCGACGTCGAGGCGCTCCGGAAGGTCGCGGCGCGCTCCGACGTCGCGAGCATCATCCCGCTCACGCCGAAGAAGGTCGTCGAGCCGACGGTCAACAAGGACGCCTCGGCGGCCCCGTCCGGCGTCGACCCGAGCCTCGCGAAGCCGGGAGCGGACGGCGTCAGCCCGAAGAACGCAGCGAGCGACGTGTACACGCGGGCGCTCAACGCGTGGCAGCAGACCGGGCACACCGGCAAGGGCGTCAACGTCGCCGTGCTGGACACCGGCCTCGACTACACCCAGGCGGACTTCGGCGGCCCCGGCACCACGGCCGCCTACGACGCCGCCCTCACCTCGACGAGTGCGCCTGCGCAGGGCTCGTACGACCCGCAGAAGTTCCTCGGCGGGTACGACTTCGCCGGGCCGACCTACAACGCGGACCCGACGGACCCCGACACCTACCAGCCGGTGCCCGCGCCGGACGACAACCCGATCGACGGCAAGGGCGGCGACCACGGCACGCACGTGTCCGGCACGATCGCCGGCTACGGCCTCGACGCCGACAAGCAGACCTTCGACGGCGACTACACCAAGCTCACCACGCAGCAGGTGCAGGACATGTGGATCGGTCCGGGCACCGCGCCCGAAGCCGGCCTCTACGCCCTCAAGGTGTTCGGTGACAACGGCGGCTCGACCGACCTCACCGGCGCCGCACTCGACTGGGTCGGCCAGTCGCTGACCGAGGGCAAGGACATCAACGTCCTCAACCTGTCGCTCGGCTCCGACTACGGCGCGCCGGACGACCCCGACAACGCGAAGATCGACGCGCTCACCGCCCGCGGTGTCCTGCCCGTGATCGCCTCGGGCAACGCCGACGACTTCACCGACATCGGTGGCTCGCCCGGGAACGCCGAGGGTGCCCTGACGGTCGCCGCCAGCGCCACCGGCCAGTCCCTCTACGACGGTGTCCAGGTGACCGCCCCGTCCGCCGTCGCGAAGACCTACCGCGCGCAGTACTCCCAGAACTTCCAGGGCACGCTGCCGGTCGAGGGCGACGTCGTCGTCCCGACCACGAACGTCGACGGCTGCACGCCCTTCACGGGTGCGGAAGCCGCGGCCGTCGCGGGCAAGGTCGTCTGGCTCAAGTGGACCGACGCCGCGCTCGAGTGCGGGTCCGGGGTCCGGTTCAACAACGTCCAGGCTGCCGGCGGCGTCGGCGTGCTCCTCGCGGGCACGATCAACACCTTCAGCTCGGGCATCGCGGGGAACGCCACCATCCCGGGTGCCGAGCTGACCAAGGACAGCGTGACGCGCCTCCTGGCCTCTGCCAAGGCCGGGACCCTGCACGTGAAGTTCGCCGACGAGCTCAAGGGCTTCGAACTCGCCACCGACCCCGAGGCCGTGAACACGCTCGCGTCGTTCACCAGCCGCGGTGTCCACGGTTCGTTCGGTGACATCGTCAAGCCGGACATCGCCGGCCCCGGGGTCAACGTGATCTCCGCGGCCAACGGCACCGGTGACGACCGCATGTCGATGAGCGGCACGTCGATGGCGACGCCGGACGTGGCGGGCATCGCCGCGCTGACGTTCGAGTCGCACCCGACCTGGTCGGCTCCGGACGTCAAGGCCGCGCTCATGAACACGGCCACGCACGACGTCAAGGACGGCTCCGGCACGGCGACCCTGCTGCGCCAAGGCACCGGCCGCGTCGACGCCCTGCAGGCCGTCACCGCCGACACCACCGTGAAGAGCGTGGAGAACGGTCAGCTCGTGACCGCCTCGTTCGGTGTCGTCGAGGTCTCGGGCAAGACCAGCGAGACCCGGTCGCTCCTCATCGAGAACACCGACTCCACGGCCCACACCTACGACGTGGCCTACCAGCCGCAGGTGTCCCAGCCGGGTGTCGCGTTCTCGCTCAGCACGAAGCGCGTCACCGTCGGCCCCGGTCGCGGTGCCGTCGTGGACCTGACGTTCACGGTCGCCGACCCGACGCAGCTCCGCCGCGTCATCGACCCCACCCAGGAGTCGGTGCAGCAGGGCTACCAGCGGGAGTTCGTCACCGCCGCGACCGGTCTCGTGACCTTCACCCCGACCGACAAGACGCTCGACCCGCTGCGCCTCGGCACCTACGTCGCGCCGAAGCCGGTCAGCGCCGTGCGCGGCTCGGGTGTGTCCTTCACCGGGTCCCAGAAGACCGCGAACCTCGCGCTGAGCGGCCGTACGGTCGACCAGGGCGGCCTGACCTCGGGCTACCACGCCGCGGTCGCACCGTTCGTGCTCGGCGGGACGGACGGCGTGGAGTCGTTCCCGACGGGTTCGGCGTCGCAGTCGCTCAAGGCCGCTGACGTCCGTGCCTACGGCGTCAGCTACGACAAGGCGTCGGACACCCTCGCGTTCGGTGTGCAGACGGCCGGTCCCGACGCCAACCCGGGCGCCGTGACCAACGTCGAGGTGTTCATCGACACGAACGGCGACGGCAAGGACGACTACCTCGTCTACGACGCGAAGTCGTCCGTGGTCGACGCGACGCTCGTCACGACGATCGACCTCAACGCGACGTCCGACGACGACGCCGTGGTCGACGCCTTCCCGGTCAACGGCGGTGCCCCCGGCCAGGACGTCAACACGTTCGACAGCGCCGTCAAGGTGCTGCCGGTGACGGCCTCGGCGATCGGTGCCGCGGGCAAGACCATCTCGTACCGGGTGGAGACCGAGTCGGCGTACGCGCCGGGTGCGGCCACCAGCGGGTCCTCGGTGGTCGACGTGACCTCGACGGCGAAGTTCAACCTCGCCAAGCCGACGCTCACGTTCGCGCAGGGTGGCCAGGGCGGCACGCTGTTCGCCGACAAGGGCACGCTCCAGGTCACCCGCGGCGCCGGTGTGGCCAGCGCCCGGATCCTGCTGCTGCACCTCGGCAACGCGGTCGGCAGCCAGGCCCAGAGCGCCGCGGCGACCTGGGTGGCCCCGGCGCTGACGCTCGTCAAGGGCAGTGCGGTCTCCATCAGCGGCAAGCCGACGGTCGGTACGAAGCTCAAGGCGAACCACGGCACGTGGAACGGCTCGGGCGTCACGTACTCGTACCAGTGGCTCCGTGACGGCAAGGCGGTGAAGAGCGCGACGAGCTCGTCCTACAAGCTCGGCACGTCCGACGCCGGCCACACCTTCTCGGTGAAGGTCGTCGCGACGGCGAAGGGCTACCAGGACGGCACGTCGACCTCGAAGTCGACCGCCAAGGTCGCTCGCCGCTAGGCACCGACACCACCACTCGGGCCCCGTCGCACCCCAGCGACGGGGCCCGCAGTGCGTCAAGAGGACATGTAGTTAGACAAACTAGTTATCCGGTGGGAGGGTTGCAGCATGCAGACGCAGACCACCCTGAAGCAGCTCCGGGCCAACCCGATGGAGTGGCGTCGCCGTGGGCTCACCCCGCCCGACGTCATCCAGTCGATGATCGAGGAACGCCTCGCCGAGCCGGGCCACTCGGCCCCGGTGGGCGACCCGTCGTACCAGGACTTCTTCCGCAGCTGAGCGCGCGGGCGCGAACCGCTCGGGACTGGAGGCGCGGTGCCGGCTGGCACCGCGCCTCCAGTCCGTCCCCGGTACCGTCCGTCGGACAGACGGCGGGGCGCCGCGTCGGCCGCGCCAGGCGACCGGCAGGTAGCGTGCCGGTGGCCGTCCGATAGACTCGGGTGGACCACCGGCCCGACTGGTCGTGTGAGGTCCTCCGCCAACGTGAGGAGAACCAGATGCCCGCTGCAGTGATCATCGGAGCCCAGTGGGGCGACGAGGGCAAGGGGAAGGCCACCGACCTCCTCGGGTCCCGCATCGACTACGTCGTGAAGTTCAACGGCGGCAACAACGCCGGGCACACGGTCGTCGTCGGCGGCGAGAAGTACGCCCTGCACCTGCTGCCCTCCGGCATCCTCACGCCGGGCGTCACGCCCGTCATCGGCAACGGCGTGGTCGTCGACCTCGAGGTCCTCTTCCAGGAGCTCGACGCGCTGAAGGCCCGCGGCGTCGACACCTCGAAGCTGCTCGTGTCGGCGAACGCCCACGTCATCACGCACTACCACCGCACGATCGACAAGGTGACCGAGCGGTTCCTCGGCAAGCGCCAGATCGGCACCACCGGTCGCGGCATCGGCCCGACCTACGCCGACAAGATCAACCGCGTCGGGATCCGCATCCAGGACATCTTCGACGAGAACATCCTGCGCCAGAAGGTCGAAGCGGCCCTCGACCAGAAGAACCACCTGCTGGTGAAGGTCTTCAACCGGCGCGCGATCGACGCCGACGAGGTCGTTGAGTCGCTGCTGTCCTTCGCGGACCGCCTGCGTCCGATGGTCGCCGACACCGGGCTCGAGATCCACCGTGCGCTCGAGCGCGGCGAGACCGTCCTGTTCGAGGCCGGCCAGGCCACCATGCTCGACGTCGACCACGGCACCTACCCGTTCGTGACCTCCTCGTCGGCGACGGCGGGTGGCGCGGCGACCGGTTCGGGCATCGGCCCGGGCAAGCTCGAGCGCATCATCGGCATCGTCAAGGCGTACACGACCCGCGTCGGCGCCGGTCCGTTCCCGACCGAGCTGTTCGACGAGTCGGGGGAGTTCCTCCGGGCCAACGGCTTCGAGTTCGGCACCACCACGGGTCGCCCGCGCCGCTGCGGCTGGTACGACGCCCCGATCGCCCGCTACACGGCGCGCGTCAACGGCGTGACGGACTTCGTGCTGACGAAGCTCGACGTCCTCACCGGGCTGTCGACGATCCCCGTCTGCGTGGCGTACGAGGTCGACGGCGTCCGCGTGGACGAGGTCCCCGTCAACCAGTCGGACTTCCACCACGCCAAGCCCGTCTACGAGGAGTTCCCCGGCTGGACCGAGGACATCACTGGTGCCCGCTCGTTCGAGGACCTGCCGAAGAACGCGCAGGACTACGTGCTCGCGGTCGAGGCGATGTCCGGGGCGCGGATCTCCGCGATCGGTGTCGGCCCCGGGCGTGATGCCATCGTCGTGCGGCACGACCTGCTCGGCGACACCGCAGCCTGACGATGCGCGTCCTGTTCGTCTGCAGCGGCAACATCTGCCGTTCGCCGCTCGGCGCACAGGTCCTCACGGCGCGACTCGGCCCGGACGCACCCGCGTTCGTGGTCGAGTCCGCCGGCACCATCGCGCAGGACGGCGCTCCGATGGACGATGCCGCCGCAGCGCAGTCCGTGCGGCTCGGCGGCTCGCCCGACGGTCACCGTGCGCGGTACCTCACCGCGTCGATCGCGGGGTCGGCGGACCTCGTGCTCACCGCCGAGCGCTCGCACCGTGCGGCCGTGGTCTCGCTCGCGCCCCGCACGGCGAAGCGCGCGTTCACGGTCAAGCAGTTCGCCCGGGTGCTCGACGGGCTCGAGCCGGCCGAGCTCGCCGGCGTGTCCACGCCCGAGGAGCTCGTCGAACTCGTCGCCCGGCTGCGGGGGACCGTGCCGCCGCTCGCGGACCCGGCGGACGACGACGTCGACGACCCGTACCGCCGGTCGACGGCGACGCACGAGCGGGTGGCGGACGAGATCGCCGCGGCGCTCGTGGTGGTCGCGGACGCGCTGCGCGCCGTGCGCTGACGCGCGGGCACACTGCGGGTCGGCGCACACTGCGTGCACGCGGTGGCGCGCCGCGCGGCCGCCCGCCGCTCAGCGCCGCGCCAGCACCTGCCGCTCGCGACTCGCGGCGACGCCCGCCACGAGCTGCACCCCCAGCAGCGCCAGCAGCACCACGACCGGCACCGTCCAGCCCCCGGTCGCCGTGTGCAGCAACCCGATCCCGAGCGGTCCGAGCCCCGCGAGCAGGTACCCCGTCCCCTGCGCCATCGTCGACACGTGCGCGGTGTGCCGGGCATCGGGCGACCGCCACACGATGTAGCTCAACGAGAGGCTGATCGCGCCACCCTGCCCGAGCCCGAGCAGCGTCATCCACAGCCACGCCCCGGCGGCCGGAGCCACGAGCAGCCCGACGAACCCCACCGCGCAGAGCACCACCACGACGACGACCGGCACCCACGTCGGTCGCAGTCGCCGCGCGATCGCGGGCCCGGTCACCCCGGTGACGATCCCGGGCAGGCTCGAGTACGCGAGCATCAGACCGGCCTCGTGCGCGGTCACCCCGGCGTCCTGCAGCACCGTCGGTACCCAGGTGAGGAACGCGTACTACGACAGGCTCTGCAACCCCATGAACCCGGTCACCGCGATCGCCACGGGGTCGCGGAACAGGCGGGCGAACGTCGGCTCATCGGCCGCCTCGACCGGAGCGTCGTCCACCGTCCGCGAGCGCCCGGTGTGCCCCGGGTTCCGCAGCGCCCGCGGCAACCAGACGAGGAACGCGACGACCGCCGGCACCGCCAAGAACGCCAGCGCCGGTCGCCACGACCCGAACGCGGCCGCGAGCGGGACGACGGCCGCCGAGGCGATCGCGGCACTGAGGAACAGCGCCGTCGAGTACAGCCCCATCATCAGCCCGACCCGGTGCGCGAAGTCGCTCTTGATCGCCGCGGGCATGAGGACGTTCGCCACCGCGATCGCGGCGCCGGCCAGCACGGTGCCGCCGTAGAGCGCCCAGCCGTGGGGCTCGATCCGCAGCGCGATGCCCACAGCGAGCACGGCCATCGTCAGGCCGAGCAGCCGGTGCAGCCCGATCCGCCGGGTCAGCAGCGGCGTCAGGAACGCGAACGCCCCGAACGCGAACACCGGGATGGTGGTGAGCAGGCTCGCCGCCGACGGCCCGAGGTGCAGGGAGCGTTCGACGGCACCGAGGACCGGACCCACCGACGCCACGCCCATCCGCAGGTTCAGCGCGACGAGCAGGAGTCCGGCACCGACGTACCAGGCGGCCAGGAGTCGCCGGCGGGGTCTCGTGTCGGGCACGGTGGTCATGCTCCGATCCCACCACCCTGCGGGACCGGCCCTGAACACGTATGCTGCCGCTGGATGTCGGTTTCCAGCCACTCCCACGAGCGGATCGTCGACGACCGCACCGAGGCGGCGTACCGCTTCGAGCACGCCGAGACGGTCCCGCCCCACGCGCACCCGCTCGGTCACCTCGTGCACGCAGCGACGGGCGTGCTGTCGCTCATCACCGCCGACGGTGCGTGGATCGCTCCGTCGAACCGGGTCGCGTGGGTGCCGGCCGGTGCCGAGCACCGGCACCGGGCCCACGGGGTGACCGACATGCGGATCGTGTACCTGTCCGCGGAGGCCGCCGCGCGCCTCCCGTCCGGCCCTGCGGTCCTGTCCGTCTCACCGCTCGCACGGGAGGCGCTGCTCGCCCTCACGACACCGGCGCCGCGCTCCGAGACGGCCAGGTCCCACCTCCGTGCGGTCGTCGTCGACGAGGTCGCGTCCGCGCCGGAGCAGCCGCTGCACCTGCCGGAGCCGCGCGACCCCCGGCTGCGCCGGGTGGTGCGACGGGTCGAGCGCGACCTGTCGACCCCGCTGTCGCTCGCCGAGCTCGCGGCCTGGGCGGGGCTCGGGGAACGGACGCTGACCCGGCTGTTCCGGCAGGAGACGGGCACCGGGTACCGGCAGTGGCGCCTGCAGCTCCGGGTGCACCGTGCCCTCGTGCTGCTCGCGGGAGGACACAGCGTCACCGACGTCGCGGCGGCCTGCGGCTGGGCGACGACGAGCCAGTTCATCGAGCAGTTCACGCCGCTGGCCGGGATGACACCGGGGACGTACCGCCGGGCTGCTGGCCGAACGAGCGCCTGACGGTCCTCCAGCGGATTGGCCGGAGAACGAGTACCCCGATCTGTCCCCTGTACCCCGGAAGAGCGACGCCCGACCCCGGAAACCCGGGCTTCGCCGATGGGACGCATTGACGGAACCCGTGAATCGGCGGGCGTCGCTGGCGGGTGGAGGGGTCGGTCTCGTAGCGTTCTCATGTCAGCCGATGTACCCCGGATCGCGAAGGAGAGCGACATGAGCACCACCGTCAGCACCGACACCCGAGCCGAGGTCACGCTCGACACCGAGACCGTCGACACGATCGCCATCCTCGAAGCCCAGGCCGAACCGCACGCCCGCCCGGCCCGCGCCAAGCTCACCTGGACGCAGGAGGACGACGGCGAGTGGGTCGCCAACTACGGCGGGTACTTCGGCGGATCGGTGGACAAGCGGGACGACCGCTACGTCGCCTCGGACACGTTCGGCCTCGTCGTCGGCGACTTCGCGTCGCTCGAGCAGGCACAGGCGAAGCTCGCGGACCAGCTGCACGTGATGCTGCCGTCCGTGATCCGCCCGGTCGACTAGCACGTCGCTCCCCGGAGCACCGCACCACCCCGCACCACAGCAGCACGCACCAAGAGGAGCACGACCATGAGCACGCCCGTCGACGACCACCAGCACGCCGAGGTGACCGTCGACACCGCCACCATGGTCGCGATCACCGGCATGGACGCCCACGTCGACCTCGTCGTCGACACCGACGTCGACGAGCCGGTCCACCCGCGCATCCTCTGGTCGCGGCCCGACACGGGGCTCTGGGCGGCGAACTACGGCGGCTACTACGGCGGGACCGTCGACCGCCAGGGTGCGCACTACTTCGTGTCCGACACCTTCGGGCAGTACGTCGGCGACTTCCGGTCGCTCGAGGAAGCCCAGCTGCGGCTCGCCGAGCGGCTCCACGTGCTCCTGCCGGACGTGCGTCGCGACGGCGCCTGACGCTCTGGACTGCGGGCCCGGATCACGTCAGCCGATCGGCTGACGTGATCCGGGCCTCCTGTCTGTCATGCTCTCGACGTGGGCCGACGCTCGGCCCGGACCGGGGGGACCATGACGTCGGACGAGCACGCGACCATCCCGCACCGAGCGGGCCCGTCTGCACGCGCGGTGCTGGCGACGTGCGTCGTCGCGGCACTCGTCCTGCTCGCCGGGCTCGTCGTCGTCACCTCGTCGCCCGCGCCGCTGCGCGCGCTGGGCGCGAGCGGCGTCTGCGGCGGGTGGTCGGACGACGAGCCCGGACGTGACGAGACCCGGATGTCCGCCGGGTTCGTCCTGCGGAACCCGTCCGACCGGCCCGTCACGCTCCGGGGCGTCCGTGCGACGTGGGACTCCGGGCTCCGCTCGGTGCGCGTCGTCCTCGCGGAGAAGGTCCGGGGATCCGGCACGGGCGCACTGATGGGCGACACCGCGAGCGTCGTCGACGGCGCACAGGTCCTCGACGCCGACGGCACGGTGATCGCGCCGCACCACGACGTCCGGGTCGTCGCCGAGATGCGCTCGAGGAGCCTGGCGCACGGCGGACACCTGACCGGGCTCCGGGTGACGACGGCCGGGCCGCTGGGCACCCTGCGGACCCAGGACCTGTCGGACGTGACCGTGGGGATGACCACGCCGGGGTCCGACGTCTGCTGAGCGGGGTGGCTACGCGACCCGCTCGATGAGCTGCGGCCCGTCGTTCCTGACGCTGTTCACCGCACGCGAGACCTCGTACTGGTCGAGGCCCGCCGCGACCGTCAGCGACTCGTGGTCGAGCAGGGCGAGCAGGTCGTCCTGTCCGAGGCCGCCCTGCTCGGTGTCCAACCAGGCGTCGTAGCCGTCCGGGGTGAGGAACGCCGGCATGCGGTCGTGCACCTCGCCCGGGGCCACGTGGGCGTCCCGCGTGATGATCGCCAGGGACAGCCGCCACTTGTCCGGGTCGCTGTCGGGCTTCGTGGGGTCGGGCCAGGCGCTCACGACGCCGGCCATCGCGAGGGCGCCGCCGGGTTCGTGGACGAAGTGCGGTTCCTTGCCGTCCTCGCGCACGACCCACTCGTAGTAGCCCTGGGCGGGGACGATGCAGCGGTTCGTCGCGAACGCCCGCTTGAACATGCCGCTCGTCGCGACGGTCTCGATGCGGGCGTTGATCGGTTTCGGGCGCTGCTTCTGGAAGTCCTTCGCCCAGCTCGGCACGAACCCCCAGCTGATCTGCGGGAGTTCGCGCTGCCCGTGCCGCTGCCGGACCGCGAAGACCGGGTCGGTCGGTGCGACGTTCCAGCTCGGGACCAGGCCGGTGCCGACCACGCCGGTGTCCTCGTCGACGTGCTCGGTCCGGTCGGCGAGCTCACCGATCAGTTCCGGCAGCAGATCGGCCGTGGTGTCGGAGACGACGAACCTTCCACACATGCGCCCAGTGTGCCCGGTGCCACCGACACGCGCTCACGCGCCCGGGAGGGCCAGCTTGTACACCTGCCACCCGGTGCGGAAGACGGTCCGGGGTTCCTGCTCGCGGGCCTCAGTCACCGGGCAGCCGCACCTTCGAGCCGTCGACCCCGTGCTTCCCCGAGCCGGCGTCCGCGGCCGGCGGGTCGACCGCGAGGGCTGCGAGCCGCGCGCGCTCTGACCGGCCGAGCCGCACCACGAGGTCGGGCAACGTGCAGACGTACACCGCTGCCCACAGCAGCGTGATCGGCCGCACGTCGCTGCGCGCGAAGGCCGCGATCCCGAGCAGTGCGACCCCGCCGAGGAGCGGGGCGAGCCGCGTCAGCCGCCGGACCAGCCCGCGCTGCAGGAGTCCGACGTCGGTCAGCACCGCCGCACGGTCCTCGGGGGTCACCGGGAGCGGCCGTCTCGCCAGGTAGGGCTGCACCGACCACCGCACACTCATCTGCCAGTCCGGCCGGACCTGTCGCCCGTTGATGGTCGCTGCCGGGTCGAGCGGACGGTCGGTCCGGAAGGCGGAGAACACGATCGAGCCGAGCCCGAGGGACACGAGCGCGATGACCACGACCGGTCGGACGGGCCCCGTGCCGGCCCAGCCGAACGCGAGCTGCAGCACGACGGCGCCGACCAGCACGACCACGGAGCACGCGGCCGCGATCCACACGGCACGACGGGCGCGTGCGGGATCGACCACCGTGGGGATCCGCTCCCGCAGCACCTGCCACCCGAGTCTGAACACGAGGTTCCGTCTACTCCGTGAAGCTGACAGCGGTGGGGCCGGACACGCCCGACGCGTCCTCATCGACCGACCGCCGCCGCCCGCCGTTGCGCCCCGCTCCAGCGGTCGTCCAGGAACGCACGATGCGCTCGTGCCATGAGTCTCGACATCGTCTACACCGCCGCCGCCCACGCCACCGGAGGCGGCCGCGACGGACACGTGCGCAGCGAGGACGACCGCCTCGACCTCGACACCCGTCCGCCGAAGGAGATGGGCGGCAGCGGCGAGGGCACGAACCCCGAGCAGCTCTTCGCCGCCGGGTACGCCGCGTGCTTCCTCGGGGCGCTCCACGCCGCGGGCCGGGAGCTCGACGTCGACACGACCGGCGCCGAGGTCTCGGCCGAGGTCGGCATCGGCGGCGCCGGCAACGGGGGCTTCGGCCTCGCGGTCGAGCTCGACGTGTACGCGCCGGCCGCCCGACCCGAGCAGCGTCAGCGTCTCGCCGAGCGCGCGCACGAGATCTGCCCCTACTCGAACGCCACCCGCGGCAACATCACGGTCGCGCTGTCGATCGTCGACTAGCGTGCCGCCCGTGGTCACCGACGAGTCGCGTTGCCCCTGCCTGAGCGGCAACCCCTACGGCGAGTGCTGCGGCCCGCTGCACGCGGGCGCCGCGGCCCCGACCGCCGAGCGGCTCATGCGGTCGCGGTTCAGCGCGTTCGCCCTCGGCCTGCCCGAGTACCTGCTGCAGACGTGGCACCCGCGCACCCGCCCGGCGAGCCTCGAGCTCGACCCGGCCCAGCGCTGGACGCGGTTGGACGTCCTGTCGACGGAGTCCGGCGGCCCGTTCGACTCCCGCGGCACCGTCGCCTTCCGCGCGTGGTGGCGCACCGACGACGATCGGGGCACACTCGAGGAGACGAGCGACTTCGTGCGCGAGCACGGCCGGTGGTCCTACGTGGACGGCACGGTGTCCTGAGCGTCTCCGTCCGCAGACAGGAGCACACCGTGCCGGACCGTGACCTCGCCGCCTTCGGCGCCCACACCACCGCCGCCGAGGTCGTGGCGGGGCTCGACCTCCGGGGACGGACCGCCGTGGTGACCGGTGCCGCCTCGGGCATCGGCGTGGAGACAGCCCGAGCGCTCGCCGGGGCCGGCGCGACCGTGACCCTGGCGGTCCGCGACGTCGGGGCCGGACAGCGGGTCGCGGCGGACATCGCCCGCACCACCGGGCGCACGGCACCCGACGTCGCCGAGCTCCACCTCGACCGCCCGGCCTCCGTGGAAGCGTTCGCGGCGTCGTGGTCCGGGCCCCTCGACGTCCTGGTCGCCAACGCCGGGGTGATGGACAGCCCGGAGTCGTACACCTCGGCCGGGTGGGAGACGCAGTTCGCCACGAACCACCTCGGGCACTTCGCGCTGGCCCTCGGGCTGCACGAGGCGCTCGCCGCGGCGTCCGGCGCGCGGATCGTCTCGCTGTCGTCGAGCGGGCACGGCAGCTCGCCGGTCGTGTTCGAGGACCTGTTCTTCCGGCGTCGCCCGTACGAGCCCGGGCTCGCCTACGCCCAGTCCAAGACCGCCAACGTCCTCTTCGCCGTCGAGGTCGGACGACGATGAGCCGCCGACGGGATCACGGCGAACGCGTGCATGCCCGGAGGGATCTGGACGGGGCTGCAGAAGCACTGGGACCCGAAGGTGCTCGCGGCGACGAAGGTCTCCGCGGCGGACGTCGTCAAGTCCCCGGAGCAGGGCGCGGCGACGTCGGTGCTCCTCGCCACCGCTCCGGAGCTCGACGGCGTGAGCGGCCGGTACTTCGAGGACTGCCACGAGGCCGCCGTCGTCGACCGCATCACCGACGGGCTGCACGGCGTGCTCCCGTGGGCGCTCGACCCGGCCGCCGCCGAGCGGCTCTGGGACGTCTCGGTCGCGTTGCTCGACGCCGAGGCACGAGCTCGACGCTGACCGAGGCTCAGGCCCCGATGGTCTCCGGCAGGCCCACGGAGGCGCGCATCGCCCTCCGCACGTCGGCCTCGGCCGGCAGGAGCTCGTCCTGGTCACCGCTCAGGAAGAACCGGATCTGCCCGAGGGCCTGCTCGGCGAGCATGTCGAGCCCGTTCAGCACGCGCCCGCCGGCGTCCGCCCACCGGGTCGCGACGGCGGTCGGCCAGGGCTCGTAGGCCACGTCGAAGAGCACCGCGTCCGGCCCCGACGGCACGAGGTCGAGCGTGTCCGCCGCACCCCCGGGCAGCGTCGAGACGACGAACCCGTGACGGCTCCCCGGCAGCTCGGTCAGCGGGAGCACCTCGAGCGAGACCCCGAGCCGCACGGCCAGGTCGACGAGGTGTCCGGCCTTCGCGGTGTCGCGGAGGAACACCCGCACGAGCGACGCCCCGAGCCGCACGGCCGCGGTGAGGGCGCTCGCTGCGGTCGCACCCCCGCCGAGGACGGTCGCCTCGCCCGGGAGGTGTCCGAGCGCCTCGACCGGGCGCACGATCCCCTCGACGTCGGTGTTCGCGCCGGACCGCAGGACGGTGTCGCCGACCGTGCGGAACGCGATGGTGTTCGCGACGCCGAGCTCGTCGACGAGCGGGGTCGTCCGGTCGAGCATCGGCAGGACCTCGCGCTTGAGCGGCATGGTCAGGCTCAGGCCGCGCCAATCGGGACCCAGCCCCGCGACGAACGCGTCCAGTCCGCCGGACGCGACCTCGTGCCTCCCGTACGTGAACGGCACCCCGAGCACGTCGTAGGCCGCTGCGTGCAGCGTGGGGGAGAGGGAGTGGGCGATGGGGGAGCCGAGCACCGCGAGGCGGGTCCGGGAGGGGTCGGAGTACATGTCCCCGTCAGCCTATCCAGGCGTGTTCCGCGCCGAGCGCTTAGGTTAGGCTTACCTTCGTGATCCGAACTCCCTCCCGCTTCCGCCGAGCGCTCGCCGCTGCCGGCGCCGTCGTCGCAGCGTCCCTCGTCCTCGCCGGGTGCGCCTCCGGCTCCGGTTCGTCGTCCGACGACGCCGCGACCACGTCCGCCGACGGCCAGTTCCCGGTGTCCATCACCACCGCCCTCGGCACCACGAAGATCGACTCGCAGCCGAAGCGCGTCGTCGCCCTCGGCTGGGGCGACGCCGAGACCGCGCTCGAACTCGGCGTGCAGCCCGTCGGCGCGAGCGACTGGCTCGCGTTCGGTGGCGACGGCGTCGGGCCGTGGCTCAAGGGCGCGTACACGAAGTCGCCGAAGATCATCCAGACGCTCGAGCCGAGCTACGAGGACATCCTCAAGCTCAAGCCCGACGTGATCCTCGACGTGAAGTCGTCGGGTGACAAGGACCGCTACGCGAAGCTCTCCGCGATCGCACCGACCGTGGCGATCCCGAAGGGCGGCGAGAACTACCTCGCGTCGACCGAGCAGCAGACCACGATGATCGCGAAGGCGCTCGGCAAGGAGGCCGCGGGCAAGAAGCTCCTCGCCGGCCTCGACGACGCCTACGCCGCCGCCCGCAAGGCGCACCCGGACTTCGAGGGCAAGTCGGCGGTCGTCGGCGCCTACACGTCCGAGGGCTTCGGGGCCTACGCCTCGACGGACAGCCGCTCGACGTTCATGCGGAACCTCGGCTTCACGATCCCGAAGGCGATCGACGAGCAGGCCGGCAAGGCGTTCTCGGTGCACCTGTCGGACGAGAACCTCGACCTGCTGGACGCCGACCTCACGCTGATCCTGCCGATCTACGTCGAGGCGTCCAAGGCCGAGTCCGACCCGCTCTTCCAGAAGGTGCCGTCGGTCGAGGCCGGGCACGCCATCGTGTTCGACGACCCGGACGTGTCGTCGGCGTTCTCGATGGGGACCACCGCCGCGATCGAGTGGGCGCTCGAGAAGCTGCCGGACGAGTTCCAGGCGAAGCTCGGCTGACGCCGACGCGGAACGACGGGAGGCGCGGTGCCAGCTGGCACCGCGCCTCCCGTCGTCCTGTGGTCGCGTCGCGAGCCGGCGTCCGGCCCGTCGCGACGCTGCGGTCAGGCGCCGAACGTCGAACCGAGGAACGCGAAGAGCAGAGCGATCAGCGGGAACGACCCCTGCACGAACGCGGAGTTGAGGTACCGGCGACCCGTCCCGAGCAGGACCACGGCGGCACCGAGCATCGACGCCGTCGAGAACACCACGAGCGTCCACCCGGTGGCCCCGTTGCCCGTGACGGCGAGCACCACACCGAGGATCGCGCCGATCGCGAGGAACAGGTTGTAGAAGCCCTGGTTGAACGCCATCGAGCGGGTGGCCTGGACCTCGGTCTCGGACGACAGGCCGAAGATCTTCCGCACGCGGGGACTCGTCCACGCGACGGACTCGAGGAAGAAGATGTACACGTGCACGAGGCCCGCGAGGACCGCGAACACGCACGAGATCACGAGCAGGACCGACATGGTCCCCATTCTCGCAGTTCCGAAGGCGTGCTCAGTTCCCGCTCAGGTTCCGGTCGCCGGCCGCCGACGTAACCGACACCTGCCGAGCGGTCGCGGCCGTTAGGCTCGGGGCATGAGCGACGACGACACCACGCCCCAGTACGACCCGGCGGCCGTCGCCGAACTGGCCAGCATCCGCCAGAGCATCGACAACATCGACGCCGCGGTCATCCACATGCTCGCCGAGCGCTTCAAGTACACCCAGCGGGTCGGTTACCTCAAGGCAGCAGCGGGGATGCCGGCGGCCGACCCGGGGCGCGAGCAGATCCAGGTCGCACGACTCCGCTCCCTCGCCGCCGAGTCGCACCTCGACCCCGCCTTCGCGGAGAAGTTCCTGAACTTCATCGTCGCCGAGGTCATCCACCACCACGAGCAGATCGCCGGCGGCGACGAGTGAGCGACGCGCTCCCGACGCTGCTCGTCGGCTCGTACACGGCCACCGGCGGCGGGAACGCGACGGGCATCTCGATCGTGCCCGGAGGACCGGTCGGGACTGCGGACGGCGGCGCGCCGACGGCTCGCACCGTCGCGGTCATCGACGACCCGTCGTTCCTGGCCGTCTCCGGTGACCGGGTCTACGCCGTGTCCGAGACGGCCGACGGCGGTGTCTCGGCCTTCCGCCTGGGCGGCTCGTCGCTCGAGCACCTCTGGGACGCTCCGGCCGGCGGCGACGCCCCGTGCCACGTGCGCGTCGACCCGTCCGGTGCGCTCGTCGTCACCAACTACGTCTCCGGCACCGTCACGGCGGTCTCGCTCGCCGCAGCGGAGTCGCACGCCGCGTCGGTGCTCGGCAGCGACGGGCTGATCGGCGCGCACGGCAGCGACGACCAGGTGACGGTGCCCGCGTCGGCGCTCGTCACCGAGGTCCTCCCCGACGCCACCGGCCCCGTCGAGGACCGGCAAGAGGGCCCGCACGCCCACCAGTCGACCGCGACGCCGGACGGCACCGTGCTCGTGGCGGACCTCGGCGGCGACGCCCTGCACGAGTTCCGGATCACGGACGCCCCGAGCATCGAGCAGGTCCGCGTCCACCACGTCACCCCGGGTGTCGGACCGCGGCACCTCGCCTGGTACGAGGGCGACCTCATCGTGGCCGGTGAGCTCGACGGCCGGGTCCACCGCCTCCGCCGCGACGGCTCGGGGTCGTTCGTGTCGATGGCCTCCGCGGCGACCTTCACCGGCGAGGTCGGCGAGTCGCTCCTCAGCCACATCGAGGTCGACGAGGCCGGGCGCGTGTACGTCGCGGTGCGCGGGCGTGACCTCGTGGTGGTGCTCGACGCATCCGACGGCGGGCTGTCGCTCGTGGGGTCGGCGTCCTCCGGTGGGGTGTGGCCCCGGCACTTCGCACGGGTGCCCGGCTTCCTCCTCGTGGCGAACCAGATGTCCGACGCGATCGCGGTCCTGCCCCTCGGCGAGGACGGTGTCCCGGGCGAGGCCGTCGCGCAGATCGCGGTCGGCACGCCGGCGTGCGTCGTCCCGGTCGTCGTGCCGGTCTGAGACTGACCCCATGGACGCGTCCTACACCCTCGTCCCCGGCCCGCCTCCCCTCGACGACTCCCTCCGGCTGCGCCGTGACTCCGGCCTGACGCCGAAGAACGCCGACCAGGGCGCCGGAGCGATCGCCGGCAGCTGGTCCGCGTGCCACGTCCTCGATCCCGACGGGCGACCCGTCGCGATGGGCCGGACGATCGGCGACGGCGGCTGGTACTTCCACATCGCCGACATCGCGACCGACCCGGCCCACCAACGCCGGGGGATCGGTCGTGCGGTGGTCGCCTGGCTCGTCGCGGACATCCGCTCCCGGGCGCCCCGTGGCGCGTACGTCACCCTCGTCGGCGACCCGCCCGGGCAGCGGCTCTACCGATCGCTCGGCTTCGACGACGTGGCACCGGGCCTCGGGATGGCGCTGCTGACCGACTGACCGGCCGGCCGGGTGGTCAGGACTCGATGACGTTCTCGAACGGTCGGCCCTCGGCCAACGCGGCCACCTGACGGCGCATCAGCTCGATCGACCGCGGCACGCTGAGGTCCGTGTTGCCGCCGACGTGCGGCGTCAGGACCGTGTTCGGCGTCGTCCAGAGCGGGTGCCCGTCGGGCAGGGGTTCGGGATCGGTGACGTCGAGCGCTGCCGAGAGCCGTCCGGACCGCAGCTCGGCGACGAGGGCATCGGTGTCGACGACCTTGCCGCGGGCGACGTTCACCACGAGGGCGCCGTCGGGCAGCGCGGCGAGCAGGTCGGCGTCCACCAGCCGTTCGGTCTCGTCCGTCAGCGGGGCGATGAGCACCAGGACGTCGGTGGTCGCGGCGAGCTCCGGGAGCTCGCCGAACGCGTGGACCTGCCGGCCGTCCTGCTCACGCGCGGTCCGCGCCACCACGGTGACCTCGGTGCGGAACGCCTCGAAGCGGGTCGCGATGGCGGACCCGATCGCGCCGTAGCCGACCACGGTCACGCGACGGTCGGCGAGGGACCGGGTGGTCCGGGCGTCCCAGACGCCGTTCGCACGGTCGGCCTGGAACGCCCCGAGCTCGCGCAGTGACGTCAGCGCGAGCCCCACCGCGAGTTCGGCGGTCTCGTCGTCGTGGATGCCGCGGCCGTTCGCGAGCTGCGCGTGGCCGGGGACGTGCGGGACGGCGTGCTCGTACCCGGCGCTCGGCAGCTGCAGGAGCCGCAGGTTCGGCAGGTCGTGCACGTACTGCCACCGGTGCCGCCCACCGAAGTAGAACGGCAGGAAGGCGATGGCCACGTCGTCGGGGCGTCCGTACGGTGCCTCGACGTCCCACACGTCGAGCTCGATGCCCTCCTGCACGGGGCCGAAGCGATCGACGAGTCCACGGAACGGCAGGGTGACGACGGGCATCAGTCGGTGCCCGTCGTCGTGGCGCTGCGGTCCGACCCGTTCAGGAGTCGGTCCGCGGCGAGAACGAGCCGTGGTCGTCGAGCGGACCCCGACCGACGTAGCCCTCGGTCACGTCCTCGACGATGACGTCCCCGAAGCGGCTCGGGAGCGTGGCGCCGTGGGTGCCGCGCAGCTCGTCGATCGTCGCCTCGAACGCACCCTGGACCTCGAGCGACCCGCTCGTGGCGTCCGTGACACCGATGCGGAGCACCGGGAAGCCGCGGCCGTCGCAGAGGCCCTGGAAGCGGACGTCGTCCTCGCGCCGAACGGTCACGATCACGCGGCCGGTCGACTCGGAGAACAGTGCGGTGGCGGTGTCGACGCCGTCGCGGGCCTCGAGCTCGTCGAGCACGACGCGGGCACCGAGCCCGAACCGGAGCACCGACTCGGCGAGGGTCTGGCCGAGGCCGCCGTCCGCCAAGTCGTGGGCGCTCGTGAGCAGCTGCTCGTTCGCCGCGGCGTGCAGGAGGTCCGCGAGGGCCTTCTCACGCTCGAGGTCGACCGCCGGCGGACGGCCACCGAGGTGCCCGTGCACGGTGCCGGCCCAGGCCGACCCGTCGAGCTCGAGCGACGTGGTGCCGAGCAGGTAGATGTTGTGGCCGTCGTCCTGCCAGCCGGAGGGCACGCGCAGCGCCACGTCCTCGATCACGCCGAGGACACCGACGACCGGGGTCGGGTGGATCGGCGTGGTGCCGGTCTGGTTGTAGAACGACACGTTGCCGCCCGTGACCGGGATCCCGAGCTCCATGCAGCCGTCGGCGAGCCCCTCGACCGCTTCGGAGAACTGCCACATGACCTCGGGGTTCTCGGGGGAGCCGAAGTTCAGGCAGTCGGTCACGGCGGCCGGGACGGCACCGGTGACGGCGACGTTCCGGTACGCCTCGGCGAGGGCCAGCCGGGCGCCCTGCTTCGGGTCGAGCTGGCAGTAGCGGCCGTTCGCGTCGGTGGCGATCGTGACGCCGAGCCCGGTCTCCTCGTCGACGCGGATCATGCCGCCGTCGTCGGGGAAGGAGAGCGCCGTGTTGCCGAGCACGTAGGTGTCGTACTGGTTCGTCACCCAGTTCTTCGACGCCAGGTTCGGGGAGCCGAGCAGCTGCAGGAACTGCGCCTTGAGGGCGGGCCCGTCGGCCGGGCGGTCGAGCGATGCAGCCGAGTCGGCCTGCAGCGCGTCGATCCAGGTCGGGTAGGCCACGGGGCGGTCGTAGACCGGGCCGTCGACGGCGACCGTGCGCGGGTCGACGTTCACGATCTCCTGGCCCTGCCAGTCGATGACGAGCCGGCCGGTGCCGGTGACCTCGCCGAGGACGCTGGTCTCGACCTCCCACTTGCCGACGACGCTGAGGAACTCGTCGAGCTTCTCGGGGCGGACGACCGCCATCATGCGCTCCTGGCTCTCCGACATGAGGATCTCCTCGGCGGTGAGCGTGGGGTCGCGCAGCAGGACGTCGTCGAGCGAGATGTGCATGCCGCCGTCGCCGTTCGAGGCGAGCTCGCTCGTGGCGCACGAGATGCCGGCGGCACCGAGGTCCTGGATGCCCTCGACGAGTTCCTTCTGGAACAGCTCGAGGCAACACTCGATGAGCACCTTCTCGGCGAAGGGGTCGCCGACCTGGACGGCGGGACGCTTGGTCGGGCCGCCCTCGGTGAAGGTGTCGGACGCCAGGATCGACGCGCCGCCGATGCCGTCGCCACCGGTGCGGGCACCGAAGAGCACGACCTTGTTGCCGGCACCCGAGGCGTTCGCGAGGTGCAGGTCCTCGTGGCGGAGGACCCCGACCGCGAGGGCGTTCACCAGCGGGTTGCCCTGGTACACCGGGTCGAAGTAGGTCTCGCCGCCGATGTTCGGCAGGCCGAGGCAGTTCCCGTAGAACGAGATGCCGCCGACCACACCGTGGACGACGCGCTGCGTGTCCTCGTGGTCGATCGCGCCGAAGCGGAGCTGGTCCATCACGGCGACCGGGCGGGCGCCCATCGAGATGATGTCGCGGACGATGCCGCCGACACCGGTCGCGGCGCCCTGGTACGGCTCGACGTAGGACGGGTGGTTGTGCGACTCGACCTTGAAGGTCACCGCCCAGCCGTTGCCGACATCGATGACACCGGCGTTCTCGCCCATGCCGACCATGAGGTTCTTCGTCATCTCCGGCGTGACCTTCTTGCCGAACTGCCGGAGGTAGTTCTTCGAGGACTTGTACGAGCAGTGCTCGGACCACATCACGGAGTACATCGCCAGCTCGCCCGAGGTGGGGCGGCGGCCGAGGATCTCGCGGATCTTCGCGTACTCGTCGGCCTTCAGCCCGAGCGCCTCGTACGGCTGCTCCTTGTCGGGCGTGGCTGCGGCGTCCTGGACGGTGTCGGGCTTCGGGCGGACGTGTGTCGTCACGGTGGTGTCGTTCCCTGTCACTGGAGTCGTGTTCGTCGGCGTGGTCGTCACTTGACGAGCGTCGACTCGATCACGGAGGTGAAGAAGGTGAGGCCGTCCGTGCCGGAGGCCATCGCCGCGGGGGTGTCCGGGCCGAACCCGGGCTCCGTCGCGTGCTCGGGGTGCGGCATCAGGCCGACGACGTTGCCGCGCTCGTTGGAGACGCCCGCGATGTCGTCGATCGACCCGTTCGGGTTCACGCCGACGTAGCGGAACACGACCTGGCCGTTGTCCTCGATGCGCTTGATCTCGTCGGCGTCCGCGACGAAGCGGCCGTCGGCGTTCTTCAGCGGGATGGTGATCTCCTGCTGGGCCGTGAAGCCGCTCGTCCACGCCGTGGCGCTGGTCTCGACGCGGAGCTTCTGGTCGCGCCGGATGAACTGCTGGTGCGCGTTGCGGGTGTGCGCGCCCGGGACGAGTCGCGCTTCGGCGAGCATCTGGAAGCCGTTGCAGATGCCGAGCACGGGCATCCCCTTGCCGGCGGCGTCGATGACCTCGGCCATGATCGGGGCCTTCGCCGCGATCGCACCGGCACGCAGGTAGTCGCCGTAGGAGAACCCGCCGGGGAGGACGATCGCGTCGACGCCCTGCAGGTCGTGGTCGCCGTGCCAGAGCGCGACGGGGTCGGCGCCGGCGAGGCGGACCGCGCGCTGGGCGTCGCGGTCGTCGAGCGAGCCCGGGAACGTGATGACGCCGATGCGCACCGGTGTCACTCGCCTTCGACCGTCACGGACACGACGTCCTCGATGACGGCGTTGGAGAAGACGTCGGCGGCGATCTCGCGGACCTCGGCCAGCTTCTGGTCGTCGACCGGGCCGTCGACGGCCACCTCGAAGCGCTTGCCGATGCGGACGTTGGTCAGGTCTGCCTTGCCGAGACGGGCGAGGGCGTTGCCCACCGCCTTGCCCTGGGGGTCGAGGATCTCGGCCTTCGGCATGACCTCGACGACGATCGTTGGCACGTGTTCACTCCAGCACTTCGGGGATGGGTGGGACGCGAACAGTCTACGGGGCGCGCGCGGCGCGTCGGACGCGCTTGCGCTCGGTTGTTCGAAGGCGTACATTCCACTTGGAATAATCGGTACGGACCAGTCCAGGAGGCACGGATGGCGTCGCTCACGCCCCTCGCGTTCGCCGCGCTCGGGCTCCTCGCGGAGTCGCCCATGCACCCCTACGAGATGTTCCAGACGATGCTGCAGCGTCGCGACGACCAGAACGTCAAGGTCCGACCGGGCACGCTCTACCACCAGATCGGTCGCCTGGTGGACCTCGGCTACGCCGAGGCGCTCGGCACCGCGCGAGAAGGCAACCGACCGGAACGCACCACCTACGCGATCACCGACCACGGGCGCACCGCGCTCGAGGACGGCCTCCGCCGCATGATCGCCGAGCCCGCCGACGAGTACCCGGAGTTCCAACTCGCGGTCTCCCACGTCGACAACCTGAGCGCCGAGGACGCGGCGACCGCCCTGCGCGCCCGCGCCCGCGCACTCCGGACGGAACGCGAGCAGTACGACGAAGCCGCCACGGGCCTCCAGGCCAAGCGTCTCGCGGACCGCTTCTGGCTGGACGTGTCGTACGTCCGTGCCATGCTCACCGCGCAGATCGAGTGGCTCGACGCCGCGGCCGACCGGATCGCGAGCGGCGACATCCCCTGGGACGGCCCGGCCGTCCCCACCGACACAGGCACCACCACGAACAGCAAGGAACCCACTCGATGACCTCCGTCTCGACCACCACCGAGAAGAAGCCGTGGCCGGCCCTCTGGGCCCTCGTCGTCGGCTTCTTCATGATCCTCGTCGACTCGACGATCGTGTCCGTCGCGACGCCGACCATCGCCGCGAAGCTCGACGCCAGCATCAACTCCGTCATCTGGGTGACGAGCGCCTACCTGCTCGCCTACGCCGTGCCGCTCCTCATCACCGGCCGGCTCGGTGACCGCTTCGGCCCGAAGGTCATGTACCAGATCGGGCTCGTGGTGTTCACGCTCTCGAGCCTCTGGTGCGGGCTCGCCGGCTCGATCGAGGTGCTCATCGTGGCCCGTGTGGTCCAGGGGCTCGGTGCGGCGATGATGACGCCGCAGACGATGGCCGTGATCACGCGCATCTTCCCGCCGCAGAACCGCGGCGCGGCGATGGGCCTCTGGGGTGCCGTCGCCGGTGTCGCCTCGCTCGTCGGCCCGATCGTGGGCGGCCTGCTCGTCGACGGCTTCGGCTGGGAGTGGATCTTCTTCGTCAACGTCCCGGTCGGTGTGGTCGCGTTCGTGCTCGCGCAGCGCTTCGTCCCGTCGTTCGACCGGCACGGGCACCGCTTCGACACCCTCGGCATCGTCCTGAGCGCGGTCGGCATGTTCCTGCTCGTCTTCGGCATCCAGGAAGGCGAGACCTACGACTGGGGCACCATCACCGGCCCGATCTCGGTCTGGTCGCTCATCATCGCCGGCATCGTCGTGCTCGTCGCCTTCGTGGTGTGGCAGGGCGTGCAGAAGGGTGAGCCGCTCCTGCCGCTCGGCCTCTTCAAGGACCGCAACTTCACGCTCGCGAACATCGCCATCACCGCGGTCGGCGTCGCCATCTCGTCGTTCGCCCTGCCGATCATGCTCTGGGCGCAGGACGTGCTGACGTTCAGCCCGACCCAGGCGGCGCTGCTCCTCGTCCCGCAGGCCGTGCTCTCGGCCGGCCTTGCCCCGCTCGTCGGCAAGAACCTCAACCGGTGGAGCCTCCGCTGGGTCGCGGCGTTCGGACTCGCCTGCTTCTCCGGCGCGCTGTTCTGGTTCGGGTCGCTCCTGGCCTCGGGTGCCGACTGGGGCTGGGTGCTCCTGCCGTCGACGCTCCTCGGCCTCGCGAACGCCTGCATGTGGGGGCCGCTCTCGGTCTCCGCGACGCGCAACCTGCCGCCGAAGCTCGCCGGCGCCGGCTCGGGCGTCTACAACACCACGCGGCAGATCGGTGCCGTCCTCGGCTCGGCCGGCATCGCGGCGCTGATCGAGGCGCGGATCACGGCCAACTTCCCGGCGTCCACCGGCGGCACGAGCGCCGGCGGTGCGGAGCAGCAGGTCGGGGCGCTCCCGGCCTTCCTGCAGCAGCCGTTCGCCACCGCCATGGGGCAGTCGCTCGTGCTGCCGGCCGTGGTGCTCGGCATCGGGATCGTCGCCGCGCTGTTCCTGGCGAAGCCGAAGCAGACCGTGGCGTGGCAGCAGACCGGCGGCACGTCCGACGGGTCGCCCGCGTCTGCGTCCGACGGCAGCGTGGTGGGGTCCGAGCAGCGTCACGGTGTCCACGCCGCGGCACCCGCGCCGGAGACCGCCGAGGCCGAGCTCGCCGCGACCGACCACCACGGGCGGCACGCCGACGCCTAGCCCGAGCCAGCCCGGAGCCCCGGAGCCCCGTGTCGCACTGTGCGGCGCGGGGCTCCGTCGCGTGCGGGGCGACTTCGCGACAAGACACGTCGTGATCGACTCGTGGAACGTCGTTCTCTGCGCGTGCATCCACTGCGTGTGCATCGGTCGACAAGACACCCGTCGATCGACCGGCACGATGTCGATGTCGCGGCGTCACGACCGACACCGACACCGACCCCGCGTCACCCGCGGCGCTGCAGGTGCGCCCGGGTGAGCTCCGCCATCTCCTCGTCGGTGAGGGCGTCGACGGTGCGGGCCTCGCGGCGATCGGATCGCTGCCACCGGATGAACAGCGAGATGAGCACCGGCACGTCCGCGACCTCGGCGATGAACCACAGCAGGTCTCCGGCGAGGTGCTGGTCGCGCAGGGGCGACGGGAACCACGGCTGCCCGACCGCCGCCGTGACCGACCCGTCGAGCACGTGGTTCGTGATCCGGAGCACGATGCCCGGGATCGCGTCCGCCATGAGCTCGACGAACGCGAGCAGGAACTCCATCGTGACGAACGTCGACGAGCGGAGGATCCCCGGCTCGGACAGCGGGGTCAGCAGGGCGAACCCGAGCATCGGCACGAACACCGTGATCGCCGTCGCCCAGACCGGGGACTCGCGGATCGTCGACGAGAACGGGGTGAGCAGCACGCAGAACAGCGCGAGGGCGATCAGCGGCGACACGACCGCGTTGCCGAGGACCCGTGCCGGACGCGATGCGAGCGCTGCGGAGGCTGCCTGCGCGAGGCGAGCCGGGCCTCCCGAGCGGAGCAACGAGACGGGCGCGGCGAACGCGGCGAAGGTGGGGACCGCGAAGAAGAGCAGGGCCAACCGCAGCACGAACGCCCACCGGAGGTCCTGATCGTGGATGCCGACGATCCCGAACTGCAGGATGCCGAACAGGACGAGCGCCCCGACGAAGGCGAGCGTCCGCCACCACGGCCACCGGGTGCCCCGCCTGGCGGCACCGACGACCCACCAGCCGTAGGTGACCGCAGCCACGGCGATGAGGACGGCCGCGAGCGGGTCGAGGTGCCACGTGCTCCAGAACTCGGGTGTCGACGGCGTGGGGTGCCTCCTCGAGGATCGTGCGGCCGACGACAATCCTCCGCCCGGCACGCGCCCCGGAGCAGCCCCTGCCGGTGAGAACCGGTTCAGATCCGGGCGGTGCTCCGCGTCGGCACGGTCCTCGTCAGGAGCCGGACCCCCACCGGCACGGCCAGTGCACCGAGCAGGGCGACCCCGAACGACAGGTGCAGCTGCATCACCGCGAAGGCCGGCCCGATCGTGCAGAGCGCCGCGACGGCGAGCACGGGCCAGGCCGGGCGATCGGTGCCGGGGACGAGCCGGGGGAGCGGCCGGTCGAACCGGCGCAGCGCCCGGGCGGTGCCGAGGGCGACCGCGAGGAGGACGACGAGGGCCACCCCACGGGTCGCCCACCACGTCGGCGACCCCGGCGCCGGGAACGGAACGCCGACGAGCAGGGCGACCCCGTTCAGCGCGATGAAGAGCGGCAGGTGCCAGAGGTAGATCGTCATCCTGTCCCGGCCGAGCAGGAAGACGGCGCCCTGGGCCGCGCGGGTGCGCATCAGCCGGGTGAGCGGGGCGTGCACGACCTGCACGAGGCAGGCCTGGGCGATGGCCAGCACGGCGAGTGGGAGCATCGGCGGGTTGAGGTCCTGCAGCATGTCCGGAGCCCAGAGCCCGATCGACGTCAGGGGCACGAGCACGCCGTACCCGGCCGCGGCGACGGCGACGAGCAGCACGCGCGATCGTCGGGCGAACCAGCCGTCGGCCCAGAGGAAGCCGAGCTGCTGCGCGAAGAGCCACACCGGGCCGAGGTTGAGGAGACCGATCTCTGCCGACCCGGTGGCGAAGCGCACGCCGTCGACGGCCGCGGCGAGCACGAGCAGTGCGCCGAGCGTGCGCCACGGAGCGCGTTCGTGGAGTCGCATCATGACCGGCACGCAGCACTGGGTGATCCCGTACGCGGCGAGGAACCAGAGCGGGGAGCCGATGCCGAACGCGACCTCGGCGAGGAGCCCCGGCGGCGTGCCGAGCAGCGTGGCGACGCCCAGGCCGAGCGCGAGCACCGCGAAGAGCGGGATCGCCGGCCGGAAGAGCCGCACGAGCCGCGTCGCCACGAAGTCCCGCGCGCCGCCGCCGCGCGCGACCGTGGAACGCCACCCCACGGCGCTGGCGAAGCCGCCGACCACGAAGAAGAGCGGCATCACCTGGCCGATCCAGGTCGCGGCGACGTACCAGGGGAGTTCCTGGAGCGGACTCGTCACCACGATGCCGCCCGCCCCCACGGCGACACCGACCATCGTGACGTGCACGAAGACGACGAGGACGACGCAGGCCGTCCGGATGAGGTCGACGACCAGGTCCCGCTGCGCGATGATCCCCCGGGCGTCCTGAGCGCTGTGCGCCTGCTGCGGCAGGCCCTGCTGCATGGACATGGCGGGACGGTAGCGCGGGTTCCCGCCCTCCCAGCGTCGTTCCAGCCGATCGCGATCCGATCGTGACACATCGTATTCCGCCAAGGGCATGCGTCCGGCAGCGTCCGGCATGCGTCCCGCACGTCGCGTCGGCGCGCACGAGGGCCGGGAGGCGCGGGTCGAGCCGGTCGACCGGCCCACCCGCGCCCCGGGTCGGCTCAGGCCCGCGGTGCGTCGAGCTCCACTGTCGTGTCGTCCGCGCGTGACGTCCGTCCGATCCGACCGATCGCTCCCGCGACGACGGCGCCGAGCACGGGGAAGACCAGGAACACCCACCACTGCGCGAGCCAGTCCGGCCCCGCGAACACCGCGGTGGCGAACGACCGCGCCGGGTTCAGCGACGCGTTCGAGATCGGGATGAGCGTGAGCAGCAGGATCGTCAGGGTCGCGCCGATGACCACGGGCGCCGGGACCGCGCTCCCGCGGGCTCCGGTCACGCGGAGGATCACCGTCACGAAGACGGCGGTCGCGATCGTCTCGGCGAGGGCGACGCCGAGCAGGGTGGAACCGCCGGGACTCTGCGCGTCGAAGCCGTTCGAGGCGAAGCCGCCGTCGAGCGTGCTCTGCAGGGCGGTGGCCGGTCCGAGCCCGGCGAACAGGACGAGGACGGCAGCCCCGGCCGTGCCGCCGACGAACTGAGCGACGAGGTACGGGACGACGTCCGCCCACCGGTGCCGGCCGGCGACCGCGAGGCCGATCGTCACCGCGGGGTTGAAGTGTCCCCCGCTGACGGGACCGAACGCACTCGCGCCGATCATCACCACGAGGCCGAGGGTGAGCGCGACACCGAGCAGCCCGATCCCGAGCGTGTTGTGCTCGTCGGGGAACACGGCGGTGGAGGTCGCGGCGCCGACGAGGGCGAACACGAGCAGGAAGGTCCCCGCGGCCTCGGCGACGAGGCGGGCGGGGAGCGCGGCTGGGGCGGGAGCGACTGGTGGTGCATCTGTCATGCCCCACCGTTCGCGCTCGACCATCGGATCGCCTGGTGTACAGTGGCGGTGTTGTCTTGATCTCTGCAAAAGAAAGGCTCAGCATGGACGTCGACGCCGACCTGCTCCGCGCCTCCGGTCTCCGGGTCACGACACCACGGCTGGCGGTCCTCCGCGCGACGGAGACCATGCCGCACGCGACCGCCGACGACATCGTCACCGCGCTCGCCGCCGAGCTGCCCACCACGAGCCACCAGGCGGTGTACGGCGTCCTCGCAGCACTGACCGGCGTCGGACTGGTCCGGCGCATCGAGCCCGCGGGCAGCCCCGCCCGGTACGAGCGACGGACCGGCGACAACCACCACCACATCGTCTGCACGATGTGCGGCGCGATCGAGGACGTCGACTGCGCCGTCGGCCACGCGCCGTGCCTCACCCCGTCCGAGACGCACGGCTTCGCCGTCACCACGGCCGAGGTCACCTACTGGGGCATCTGCGAACAGTGCGCCGCCGCCGAACGCGACGACACCGTGGCCGTCCCGGCCTGACCGCCGACACCCCGACCCGGGGACGACCGCAGTCGTTCCCGCTCCCGGCACCG
This sequence comes from Curtobacterium sp. BH-2-1-1, assembly GCF_001806325.1. Lineage (NCBI taxonomy): Bacteria > Bacillati > Actinomycetota > Actinomycetes > Micrococcales > Microbacteriaceae > Curtobacterium > Curtobacterium sp. BH-2-1-1. Next base: position 1,157,211 of record NZ_CP017580.1, on the reverse strand, counting down.
AACCGGGACCACGAGCAACCCGAGCACCCCTGACCGAACCAACCGTTCCACCCAAGGAGGAACCGTGTCCGACCAGAACACGACGCCCGGCCAGCCGGCCGGCACCCCCACCACGACCACCAACTCCGGCGCGCCGGTGTCGAGCGACCAGCACTCCATGGGTGTCGGCGCCGACGGCCCCCTCGCGCTGCACGACCACTACCTGGTCGAGAAGCTCGCCCAGTTCAACCGTGAGCGCGTCCCGGAGCGGGTCGTCCACGCCAAGGGCGGCGGTGCCTTCGGTACCTTCACCGTCACGCAGGACATCAGCAAGTACACCCGTGCCGCGTTCCTGCAGCCGGGCAAGCAGACCGAGATGCTCGCCCGCTTCTCGTCCGTCGCCGGCGAGCAGGGCTCCCCGGACACCTGGCGCGACCCGCGCGGCTTCGCGCTGAAGTTCTACACCGAGGACGGCAACTACGACCTCGTCGGCAACAACACCCCCGTGTTCTTCATCCGCGACGGCATCAAGTTCCCGGACTTCATCCGCTCGCAGAAGCGCCTGCCGGGTTCGCACCTGCGCGACCACGACATGCAGTGGGACTTCTGGACCCTGTCGCCCGAATCGGCCCACCAGGTCACGTGGCTGATGGGCGACCGCGGTCTGCCGGCGTCGTGGCGCGAGATGGACGGCTTCGGCTCGCACACCTACCAGTGGATCAACGCCGAGGGCGAGCGCTTCTGGGTGAAGTACCACTTCCTCACGGAGCAGGGCCACAAGACCCTGACGCAGGAGGACGCCGACCGCATCGCCGGCGAGGACGCGGACTTCCACATCCGTGACCTGCACGCGGCCATCGAGCGCGGCGACAACCCGCGCTGGACCCTCAAGGTGCAGGTCATGCCCTACGCCGACGCCGAGGGCTACCGCTTCAACCCGTTCGACCTGACGAAGGTGTGGCCGCACGCGGACTACCCGCTCATCGAGGTCGGCACGATGGAGCTCAACCGCAACCCGGAGAACTACTTCGCGCAGATCGAGCAGGCGACCTTCGCCCCCTCGAACTTCGTTCCCGGCATCGCGGCGAGCCCCGACAAGATGCTCCTCGCGCGCATCTTCAGCTACGCGGACGCGCACCGCTACCGCGTCGGCACGAACCACGCGCAGCTGCCGGTGAACGCCCCGAAAAACGAGGTGCACTCGTACTCGAAGGACGGCGCGATGCGCTTCGACTTCCAGAAGTCCGAGGTCCCGGTCTACGCGCCGAACTCCCTCGGCGGTGCGCACGCCGACCCGGCCGCGACCGACGAGACCCCCGGCTGGGAGTCCGACGGCGCGCTGCAGCGCTCCGCCGCGACCCTCCACCCCGAGGACGACGACTTCGGTCAGGCCGGCACCCTGGTGCGCGAGGTCCTCGACGACGCCGCCCGTGAGCGCCTGGTCGGCAACATCGCCGGGCACGTCTCGAAGGTGACGCGCGACGACCTCCGCGAGCGAGTGTTCGCCTACTGGACGAACGTCGACGCCGACCTCGGCGCGCGCGTGCGCGCAGCGGTCGCGCCGAGCGCGCCCGGTTCGAACGAGGACCCGGAGAAGGTCGCGGTCGAGGCGTAAGCCCCGCTCTCACCAGACGGGAGGCGCGGTGCGGGTCGAACCCGCACCGCGCCTCCCGTCTGTCGTCCCGTCCTAGACCTGCTGGCCGTTCAGCCAGATGGGGCCGGCCGGCCAGTCCTCGAGCCGCTCGGCCACGGGGAGCACCATCCAGCCGCCCTGGTCGGTCATCGGCAGCCCGGCGCCCTCGGCCGTGAACGCCGTGTAGTCCGCGACGACGTCGTCGAACACGTGCCAGCCGAGGTTCGCGTAGAACGGCACCCGGTTCTCACCGGCACCGAGGAACCCGTACGGCACCGCCAGCCCCTCGAGCACAGCGTGCGCACGCTCCATCAGGTCGCGGCCCTTGCCGGTGCCCTGCAGTCGTGGCGACACCGCGACGAGGCCGGTGTCGCCGACGAGCACGTCCTGGCCGCCGACGGTGATGAACATCCGGCGGATCCCGACGTGGGCGAGGACGACGTCGTCGGCGTCACGGGCGAGCACGCGCCGCTCGGGCTGCATGCCCGCCCAGCTGCGGCCGCCCACGTACCAGTGCGACCAGTCCGGGAACGCCTGCCCCAGGAGCGCTGCGATCGCCTCGTGGTCGGGGAGCGACAGCGTGCTCTCCTCGACCACCTCCCACCGGATGTCCTCAGTCACGGGTCCATCCTGCCGGAGACCGTCCGTCCCGGTGCGGTGGGGTCAGCCGCGACCCGGCGCCGTGACCTCGATCCGGTTCGCCCACGGGTCCTCGAAGGCGACCGTCCGACCGTCGTCCGCCGACCGCACCCCGGAGTCGTGCATCCGCTCGACCAGGGCGCCGAGGTCGTCCGCGCCGGGGACCTCGATCCGGACGAGTCCGAGTCCGAGCGCGAGCTGGCGGCGTCCGGCTCCGCGCGAGTTCCACGTGTTCATCGCCATGTGGTGGTGGTAGCCGCCGGCGCTGACGAACAGCGCCTCACCCCAACCGGCCGTGGTCGCGAAGCCGAGCCGGTCGACGTAGAACTCCTTGGCGGTGGCGACGTCCCCGACCGACAGGTGCACGTGGCCGACACGTCCGGGGCGTGCTGCTGCGCCGTCGAGGGCGTCCTGCGTGAGGTGCTCCTGCAGGAAGGCGTTCGGGTCGACGTAGATGGTGGACATGTCGACCATGCCGTGCGTCCACGACCACTCGGTGCGGTCGCGGTCCCAGTAGAGCTCGACGCCGTTGCCCTCGGGGTCGGTGAAGTAGAACGCGTTGCTGACGAGGTGGTCGGCGCTGCCCGTGAAGGTCTGCGGATACCGGGTCGCGACGGAGTAGAGCGCGGCGGCCAGGTCGGCCTTCGTGTCGAACAGGATCGCGGTGTGGAACAGGCCGGCGTCGTGCGGCCCGGCGTGCTGCATCGACGGCGCGTGCTCGAGGATGACGATCGGGGTCGTGCCCCGCCCGAGCACCGCCACACCGCCTTCGTTCGACAGGAGGGACAGCCGCACGCCGTCGCGGTAGTAGCCGATCATGCGGTCGAGGTCGGCGACCCGGAGCGTCACGGCGCCCATCGAGGTGTCGGCGGCGAGGAGGTCCTGCGTGGTCATGCGACCAGTGTGCGCCCATTTGGTTGACGCGTCAACCAAATGGGCGTGACGTCTGCCATCGCACACGAGGCGCGTGCCATCGCGAGCACGGCGCGTGCCATCGCACTCGGTGTCCTGTCGGCTGCGCGGCCCCGGGCAGGGCCAAGATGGAGGGATGCCACGCACACGACGACTGCCGGACCGAGCGGGCGGCCGCCGGGGTGGCCGTCCGGACCGCCGCGACCTGCCGATCGAGCAGATGCGCGACCGGATGTCGTCGTACGTCTACGGCAACATCACCGTGCTCGCCGCCGCGATCGCCGTGGACCCCGCCGCGATCCACCACGGCTCGGCGGTGTGGGCGGTCCTCGGCACCGCGGTGCTCACGTACCTCGCGCACGTGCTGTCGCACCTGGTCGCGCACGGGCTCGGGGACGACGACGCGTCCGACGACGTCCGTCGCGAGTCCGTGGCCACCATCGTCCGCAACGCGAACCCGATCGCCACGTCCGGCCTCATCCCCGCGGTGCTGTACGCCGTCGCGTGGATCGGCTGGCTGCCCGCGTCGTGGGCGCAGACGGCCGCGCTCGTGATCCTCGTGGTCCGCATCGGCATGGTCGGTGTGTTCATGCAGCGGTTCAGCGGCAAGCGGCCGACGTTCCTCGGGCTCTGGGGCGGCATCGTGCTCGCCGCCGTCGCGTTCGTCATCGGTGTCGTCAAGGTGGTGCTGACGCATTGAGCGACGAAGCCGTCCCCGAGCCCCGCAGGCGTGCCCGCTGGAAGTTCCTCCGTGACCTCGCGATCATCGTGGTCGTCGCGCTGCTGGCGTCCTTCCTGGTGAAGTCGTACCTCGTCCGGTCGTTCTTCATCCCCTCGCTGTCGATGGCGAACACGCTCCTGGTCGGCGACCGGGTGCTCGTCAACGAACTCGTCCCCGGAGTGGTGCCGCTCCGACGCGGCAACGTCGTCGTCTTCGAGGACCCGGGCGGCTGGCTCGGCCCCGGGCAGGGGAACGACCTCATCAAGCGGGTGATCGGCCTGCCCGGCGACACCGTCTCGTGCTGCGACGCGCAGGGGCGCCTGTCGGTGAACGGTCACGCGGTCGACGAGTCGTACGTCGTGCTGCGGCCCGGCTCCGACCGGGTCGCGCTGACCGACTTCTCGGTGACCGTGCCGAAGGGCCGGCTGTGGGTGATGGGCGACAACCGGTACGACTCCGCCGACTCCCGGGCGCACGGGACCGTCCCGGTGTCGGACGTCGTCGGCCGGGCCTTCGTCACGATCTGGCCGGTGTCGCGGTGGACGGTGCTGTCACGGCACGGCAACGTCTGGGACGCGGTCCCGAACCCGTGATCGACGGCGAACGGTCGGCCCGTTGCGCGACGCGGACGGGGGTCTCGCGTGCGCCGGACGGTCACGGTAGCGTTCGGTGGCCCGCCGGACCCGGCGCGCGGATCGTCGAACGGAGGCTCTCGTGACGTCCTCCGACCAGCCGTTCGACTACCGCTCCGGCGGCGACGAGCACGTCTCCCTCCGGAAGATCCGCACCGGTGGGCCGCAGGCCGGCACGATCGGCCCCCGCCCCGACCACGTCGTCTTCGTGCTCGCCAACGGCCGGGCGACGCTGACCGCCGACGACGGCAGCGAGTGGGACGTCGGGCCCGGACGACCGATGATGCTGTCGGCACCCGTCGCGTACGCGTTCGACACCGACGCGACCGCGATGACGCTCCTGCACGTCGCGCCCGCGATGCTCGGCGACGCCGAGGAGCCGTCGGAGTTCGTGCAACCGGACGCCGCCGACCCCGGCGTCGAGCCCCTGCTGACCCTGTTGCGCGAGGTGACCGACCGCATCCTCGACCCCGACCTCGACGCCACCGAGCGGGCAGCGCTGAACCGGCGGGTGGCCACGGTCGTGCTGTCGACGTTCACCCGGTCCCGCTCCGACGTCGAGCACCGGCTGCGTCGCGCGATCCGCTTCGTGCACGACCACGCGGACGAGGACCTCGAGGTCGCGGACATCGCCGCCGGCGCGGAGCTCAGCGAACGGGGTCTGCAGGACCTGTTCCGCCGTCGCCTCGCCGTGACGCCGATGCGCTACCTCCGCGAGGTCCGTCTCGACCGCGTGCACCTCGAACTCACGTCCCGCCGGGGTGGGGTCGTGACGGTCCGCGACATCGCCCGGCGCTGGCGCTTCGCGCACCTCGGCCGGTTCGCGGCCTCGTACCGGCAGCGGTTCGGCGAGAGTCCGCACCAGACGCTCCGGCGGTCGGGCCGTTCCGAGGGCTGACCAGCCGGACCCCGTCCAGGAGGCGCGGTGCGGGTCTGACCCGCACCGCGCCTCCTGTGCGTCAGCAGCCCGTCGTCGTCAGCGTGACCGTCGCGACCTCGCCGTTCGACACGGTGGCCTCCTGCGGGCAGAGCTCGTTCGCCCGCACGGTCACCTTGCCCAGCGGAACCCCGGCGAAGTCCGCGGTGCCGCCCGGGAACACCCGCTGGTGCTCGGAGAGCTTCCCGGTCTCGGCGGTGAAGACCTTCACCTCGTAGGGGTGGTCCGCGGCGTTGGCCGACACGGTCACGGACAGCTGCCCGGTGGAGTCGTGCGCACCGCAGCCGGTGAGCGTCAGGACCGCGGCGACGCCGAGGACGAACACGGGGGCGACACGTCGGAGCACGTCGGCAAGGCTACGCCGTCCCGAGCAGCCAGCCGTTGTCCGCCGCGACCCGGAGCGCCTCGGTCGCGTTGCGCGCGGCGGTCTTCCCGATCGCGGACGACAGGTGGTTGCGGACCGTGCCCTCGGACAGGTGCAGCGACCCGGCGACCCCGGCCACGGTCGGCGCCGTGCGGAAGGCGATGAGCACGTCGGTCTCCCGCGGGGTGAGCGGGGACGGGCCAGCGGCGAGGGACTCCGCGGCGAGCACGGGGTCGACGACCCGGAACCCGCCCGCGACGCGTCGGACGGCGTCGGCGAGCTGCTCGGCGGGGGTGTCCTTCACGACGAAGCCCGCGGCCCCGGCCTCCAGTGCGCGCCGGAGGTACCCGGGCCGGCCGAACGTCGTCACGATGAGCGATCGGCACGTGGGCAGCGAGCGGGCGAGGGCAGCGGCGGCGGTGAGCCCGTCGGCGCCGGGCATCTCGACGTCGAGCAGGGCGACGGTGGCGCCGGAGGACCGTGCTGCCTCGAGCACCTCGTCGCCGCGGGCCACCTGGGCGACGACCTCGATGTCCCGCTCGAGCGACAGCAGGGATGCGAGCGCACCGCGGACGAGCGCCTGGTCGTCGGCGAGGAGCACACGGATGGTCTCGGTCATCGTCGGTTCCTCTCGACCCGCAGCCGGAAGCCGCCCAAGTCGCTCGTGCCGGTGGTCAGGGTCGCCCCGACGGCGTCGGCACGCTCGCGGAGCCCGCGCAGCCCGTTGCCCGGGGTGGTGGAGGCGGCGTCCGGGTCGAGCAGGCCCGTGCCGTCGTCCTCGATCGTCAGGGCGGACCGGGTGAGCGTGACCCGGACCCGACTGGCGGCCGCGTGGCGGATGACGTTCGTGACACCCTCGCGCAGGACCCACGCGAAAAGGCTCCGGACGTCGTCGGCCGCCGCGTCGCCGTCGCGGGGGAGCACCGCGTCGATCGCCGCGGCCTCGAGCGCCGCCCGTGCCGACACGAGTTCGGCGTCGAGGTCGGCCTCGCGGTAGCCGCTCACCGCGCGCCGGAGACCCTGCAGCGCCTCGCGGGAGAGTCGCTCGACGTCCTGCATCTCGGTCTTCGCCCGTGCCGGGTCGACGTCCACCAACCGTGCGGCGAGCTCGGACTTCATCGCCACGACCGTGAGCGAGTGGCCGAGGACGTCGTGCAGGTCGCGGGAGAACCGTGCGCGCTCCTCGACGACGGCGAGCCGGGTGATCTCGTCCTGCGCGACGCCGAGCCGCTGTTCCGCTTCGCGCTGCCGGCCGAAGAAGAGCATCGACGCTCCGACGGACACGGTGATGACCGGGGCGAACAGGATGCCGCTGTTCACCGCCGTGTCCCAGCCGGTGCTCGCGGCGACGAGGAACTGTGCGCCGAGGATCGCGAGCACGACCACGCCGGCGACCCAGAACCGTTCCGCGACGAACCCGGACAGTGCGGCGACGAGCAGCCAGGTCCAGACGGCGAGCGGCCCGACCACGAACAGCAGCAGCCCCGCGAGCAGGGCGACCCCGGCGAGGACCACGACTCGTCCGCGCAAGCTCCGCCGCCACATCAGCTCCGGCGCGAACAGGTACGCCGCGTAGACGACGGCGAGGGCCACGGTGGAGAGGACGTGCGCCCGGAGGCTCCGGCCGTCGCTCCAGACGGCGATGATCTCGAGCACCTGCCAGAGGAGCGCGAACACCGCGCCGGTGTACCAGCGGCGCCGCCCGATGCGGATGTCGTCGTCGCTCGCGCCCGGTGGGACGGCCCACGGGAACGATCGGGGTGACGGGCGGGACGACCTGGAGGCGCGGGGTGCGTGCTCCGCACCACGCGCCTCGGTCGTGCTGGTCGCCTCGGACATCGGTGCCAGCGTAGGACCGTCGGTCACTGTCGTGCGGCGTCGCGGCGGTAGCGCCACACGATCACCGCGGCGAGGACGATCGCCCAGCCCGCCAGGACCATCGCCGGCTCGGTCATGCCCGAGGACCCGGTCGCCCCGGCGCCCATCTGCCCGATCCGGTTCAGCCAGTACGAGGGCAGCAGGTGCGCGACGCTCCCCATCCAGCCCGGCATCACCGACAGCGGGACCCAGAGGCCGCCGAGGATCGCCAGGCCCATGAACACCACCATGAAGAGCGGCTGCGCGAACGACGGCTTCGCGAACTGCCCGATGAGGATCGCGATGAGGGCGAACGGGATCACCCCGCACCAGATGCCGAACCCGGCGGCGAACCAGTGCAGCGGGTCGAGCGAGGCGTGCAGGACCACGGTCGCGACGAGCACCGTGATGACGATCGACACCGCGGAGAAGGCCATCGCGGCGATCACCTTCGACACCATGAACCCCCACCCGGACAGCGGCGTCACGCGGAGCTGCCGGTTCCAGCCGATCGACCGTTCGTTGACGATCGCGAACGCCTGGCTGAGCGCGGCCATCATCGCGCCGTACGACGCCATCTGCAGCGTCGTGACGGTGAGGTACTGCAGGTGCGTCGTCGGGTCGGTCTGGGAACCGAATGCCGAGCCGAACACGAGCAGCATGATCACCGGGATGGCGAAGGTGAATACCATCGCGCGGACGTTGCGGAGCTGCCGCTTCGTCTCGAGGTACACGTAGCGGATCGGCAGGCGGCCGGAGGCGGTGGCGGTGGTCATGCGAGGACTCCTTCGGGAGCGGTGTCGGTAGCTGCTGCGGCGGGGTCGGCGGTGAGCGCGAGGAAGGCGTCGTCCATGGTCGAGGCGACCACCTGGATGTCGTGTGCCTGGGGGAACGTGGCGAGCAGGGCCCTGAGGGTGTCGTCGCTGCGGTCCGAGCGGAGCGTGACGGAGTCGTGCCGCGCCTCCAGGGAGACGACTCCCGGCAGACCGCGCAACGCGACGTGCGCGTCGGTGCCGAGCCCGGAGAACCGGACCGCGCGCGTGGCGGTGATCGCCTTGATCTCGGCGGGCGTGCCGTCCGCGACGATCCGGCCGGCGCGCATGATGACGATGCGGTCGGCGAAGGTGTCGGCCTCGTCGAGGTAGTGCGTCGCGAACACGACCGTGCGCCCCGCGTCGGTGAACTCGCGCATCGACGACCAGAACGTGTGCCGGGCCTCGACGTCCATCGCCGCGGTCGGCTCGTCGAGCACCAGGAGGTCCGGGTCCGAGACCACGGCGACGGCGAACCGTGCGCGCTGCAGCTGCCCGCCGGAGAGCTTGTTGACCCGGCGTCCGGCGATCTCGGTGCACCGCGCTCGCCGGAGGGCCTCGTCGACCGGCATCGGACGCCGGTGTGCCGCGGCGACGAGCGCGACCGCGTCCCGGACCGTCGTGTCCGGCAGGAGTGCGCCGCCCTGGAGCATCGCGCCGACCCGGCCGGCGACGACCGCGGCGCGGGGCTCCTCGCCGAAGAGCAGGGCCTGGCCGGTCGTCGGCGTGGACAGCCCGAGCGCGAGGTCGACGGTCGTGGTCTTGCCGGCGCCGTTCGGGCCGAGGAGGGCGACGACCTCGCCCGGACGGATCGTCAGGTCGACGCCGTCGACCGCGGCCACGGCGCCGAAGCGCTTGCGGAGGTCGCGGAGCTGGATGACCGGTGTGTCGTTCATGGCTCCGAGCCTGGCGCGAGGTGGGTTCGCGGCCCTCTGCCGTGCGTCACGGATCGGGCATGACATCTGTCACGGCCGACCCCGGCGTCCTCCGTACTGGGGACGGCCACTGTCCGGTAGGCGCGTTAGCGTGGGTGCATGCACCACGAGCCCGTCGTCACCGACCGACCCGCCACGGACGCCGTCCGGCGGGCAGCGCTCCTCGCCGCGCTGGACGTGGTCGAGGGCGGGCCGGAGGAACGCTTCGAACGGATCACGCGGATCGCGCGCGAGGCGTTCGGCGTCACCGGCTCGTTCCTCAACCTCGCGGGGGAGTCCGAGGTCTTCATCAAGTCGCAGCAGAGCGACACGGTGTTCGGCCCGACCATCCCGCTGCACGACACGTTCTGCGGTCGGACCCTCGCGGTCGACGGCCCCGTCGTGGTCCCCGACGCCCGCGCCGACGTCCGGTACTCGGACATGCCGATGGTGGTCGACGACCCGAACGTGCGGTTCTACGCCGGGGTGCCCCTGCGGGTGGGCGACGACGACGTCAAGGTCGGCACGCTCTGCCTCATCGACCCGACACCGCGCACGCTCGACGACGACGACCTCGCGCTGCTGCAGGAGCTCGGCGTGTGGGCGGAGCGCGAGCTCGCCGTCGGCGCCGACGAGGACCGTCTCCGCTCGGTGCTCGCCGGACTCGAGCCGGCCGGTGTCGACCTGCCCGGGTACCGCGTCGGCGGCATGTCCAAGCCGCACGGGGTCGTGTCCGGTGACTTCCACGACTGGCACGTCGACGGGGCGTCGCTCTCGGTGACCGTCGCCGACGTCATGGGCAAGGGGATGTCCGCCGGGCTCCTCGCCGCGACCATCCGTGGTGCGCTGCTCGCTCGGGGGACGTCGTCGTCCCGCGATGCCGTGGCGGCGCTCGAGGCCCAGGTCGCCCCGGACCTCGGTCGTGCCGAGTCCTTCGCGACGCTGTTCCACGGCCGCCTGACGACCTCGACCGGGCGGATGGAGTTCACCGACGCGGGGCACGGTCTCGTGCTGCACCTGCACGCGGACGGCACCGAGACCGTGCTGCGCTCGTACGACCTGCCGATCGGGCTGCACCCGGTGGGCGCCGCGCGGGTCACCGGGACGCTCGAGCTGGAGCGCGGGGACGTCCTCATCGTCGTGAGCGACGGGGCGCTCGAGCTGTGGGACTCCACGCTCGCGTCCCTCGGTGCGCTCGGGGCGATGTGGCGGGACGCGCCGGAGCTCGACGTGTTCTTCGGGCGGGTGCGGGCGCGTGCGGCGACGCACGACCCGGGGGACGACCTGACGGTCGTGGTCGTCGCGCGCGACTGACGGGGCTGGGCGCCGAGAGGGCAATATCTGTCGCGCTCGGCGTCGGCGGGCGGCACTTCGTGGCCCCTCGGCGGACGTGAGCGGCGTGTTGTGCTCGTTCGCGGGGGCGTCCGGCGTGCGTGCGGCCGGGAGGCGCGGGTCGGCCTGGCGCCGCGCCTCCCGTCCTGCGGTCGCGCGGGTCGGGCGCCGAGAGGGCGCGTTCTGTCGCGCTCGGCGCGGACGGGCGGCACTTCGTGCGCCCTCGGCGGACGTGAGCGGCGTGTTGTGCCCGCTCGCGGCGCCGCTCGCGGCCGCCCGCGCCCGCGCCGGCGCTACGCGCCCAGGCGCTCGATGAGCTCGCGGTAGCGCTCGGCCGTCCGCGCCACGATCGCCTCGGGCAGCACCGGCGGCGTCCCCTGCCGATCCCAGTTCGCGCTGAGCCAGTCCCGCACGATCTGCTTGTCGAACGACTCCGTGCGGTTCCCCGACCGGGCGTCCCAGTAGCGGCTGGAGTCGCTCGTCAGGACCTCGTCGGCGATCCGGATCTGCCCCGAGGCATCGCGCCCGAACTCGAACTTCGTGTCCGCGATGACCACCCCGCGGTCGAGCGCGATCGCCGCCGCCTCGGAGTACACGCGGAGCGAGAGGTCCCGCAGCTGCGTCGCGACGTCGGACCCGACGAGGTCGACCGTCTGCTCGAAGGAGATGTTCTCGTCGTGCTCACCCTGCGGCGCCTTGTACGCCGGCGTGTAGATCGGTTCGGGCAGCTGGTCGCCGTTCGACAGACCGGCGGGGAGGGGCACGCCGCAGACACTGCCGGACTGCTGGTACTCGGCCCACCCGCTGCCGACGAGGTACCCGCGGACGACGCACTCGACCGGGAACATCTCGAGCGGCATGACGTGCATGGAACGCGATGCCACCGACGACGGCACCGGGGTCCCGCCGGCGGACGGCGCGATGAGGTGGTTCGGCACGTCGGCCAGCTGGGTGAACCAGAAGCGGGACAGCCGGGTGAGGAGCTCGCCCTTGCCCGGGATCGGCGGCTCGAGCGCGAAGTCGTAGGCGCTCACCCGGTCGGACGCGACGAGGAGCAGCTCGGTGGCGCTCGCGACGTCGGCGGTGCCGGAGGGGACGTAGAGCTCGCGGACCTTGCCGGAGGAGACGTGCTGCCAGCCGTCGAGGACGGGCGCCGGGCTCATCGGGCGACCTTCGCGGCGATGTCGGTGCGGAACTGCGCTCCCGCGAGCGTGATGTCGCCCAGGCCGGCGTAGGCGCGGTCGCGGGCCTCGGCGAAGGAGGACCCGGTGGCGACGACGCTCAGCACCCGCCCGCCGGTCGCGACGAGCTGGTCGTCGAGGACCCCGGTGGCGGCGTGCTCGACGGAGACCCCCTCGCGCGCGTTCGCGGCGTCGATCCCGGTGATCGGCCGACCGGTCTGCGGGTTCTCCGGGTAGCCCTCGCTCGCGAGCACGACCGTCACGGCGGCCTCGTCGCGGAACGACGGCGCTGGGGTGCCCCCGAGCTGCCCGGTGGCCGCGGCGAGCATCAGCCCGCTCAGCGGGGTCGCCAGGCGGGGGAGGACGACCTGGGTCTCCGGGTCGCCGAAGCGCGCGTTGAACTCGATGACCCGGACGCCCTGCTCGGTGACGATGAGCCCGCAGTACAGGAGGCCGACGAACGGCGTGCCCTCGTGCTCGAGCCGACGGACGGTGGGGAGTGCGACCAGGTCGGTGACCTCGTCCACGAAGGCCTGCTCGGACGCCCAGCGGTCGGCGAGCCAGGGCAGCGGCGAGTACGCGCCCATGCCACCGGTGTTCGGCCCGACGTCGCCGTCGCCCAGTCGCTTGTAGTCCTGTGCGGGGCTGAGCGGTCGGACGTCGTGCCCGTCGCTCAGGAAGAACAGGGAGACCTCTTCGCCGTCGAGGAACTCCTCGACCACGACGTGGCCGTGCTGCAGCCAGTAGGTGGCGTGGTCGATCGCTGCCTGGCGGTCCTCGGTCACGAGGACGCCCTTGCCGGCGGCGAGCCCGTCCGCCTTCACGACGTAGGGGGCGCCGAGCTCGTCGATCGCGGCGACGGCCTCGTCGACGGTGCCGGCGTACACCGGGCGCCCGGTGGGCACCGCCGCCTCGGACATGATCCGCTTCGCGAAGGCCTTGGAGCCCTCGAGCTGCGCGGCGGCCTTGCTCGGACCGAACACCGGGATGCCCCGCGTGCGGACCGGATCGGCGACACCGGCGATGAGTGGCGCCTCGGGCCCGACGACGACGAGTTCGACACCGTTCTCGAGCGCGTACTCGGCGACGAGGGCACCGTTCGTCGGGTCGATCGAGACGGTCTCGACGTCGGCCGCGATGCCGGCGTTGCCCGGCGCTGCGGTGATGACGTGACCGGCCTGCTCCGCGAGGAGGGCCGTGATGATCGCGTGCTCGCGGGCACCGGAACCGAGGACGAGGATTCGCACCCGATCACCCTACCGATCCCGACTCGCCCGTTGCGATGCGACGGCTAGCCTGTGGACATGCCACCCAGGAGGATCGAGGACGCGGAGGGCCGCGCCGCGCTCACCGCCGTGCAGCAGGGGGCTACCGCTCGGCCGACCCTGGCGACTGCGGTGCGGTGGTCGTTGCAGCGCCTCGCGGAGGACGTGCCCGGCAACAGCGTCGAGGTGCGGGTCCCGCCGTTCGCGGCGGTCCAGGCCGTCCCCGGTCCCCGGCACACCCGTGGGACGCCGCCGAACGTGGTCGAGACGGACGCGGCCACGTGGCTCGCGCTCGCCACCGGCGAGCTGCGCTGGGACGAGGCCGTCGCGCAGGCGCGCGTCAGCGCGTCCGGGTCGCGTGCGGACCTGACGGACTTCCTGCCGGTGCGTCTGGCCGTCTGAGACGGCCGCCGACACGGGACAGCAGACGGTCCGGAGCAGACAGCAGACGGTCGCGTGTGCCGGACGGGAGGAACGGTGCCAGCCCGCCCCGCGCCTCCTGGTCCATACGGACGCAAGTACTTAGACGGCCTCACCGAATTAGGTAGTACCTACTGATGTGACGTCACCGACCCGGCGAATACCGTAGAAGTCGCCGGGATTCGGACCCGACCCGAACGGGTCCGAACCCGGCGACAGGGTCAAAGGTACGCGACATTCCGTACATCCTGTCAACCGTTCCGGCGAGTCGTGCTGCATTCCGCAACGAACCTGCGGCTTCCGGAGGCGCGGTTGCGCCCGGACGACTCGCCGATCAGAGCAGCTCGGCGAGCTCCGTGCGCGCGTGCAGGTCCCACTTCGTGAACACCCGTGACAGATGGGCGTCGATCGTGCGCACGCTGAGGCCGAGTACCTCGGCGATGCGGCGGTTGCTCATGCCCTGTGCGGCGAGCTCCGCGACCTCGTACTCGCGGTTGGTCAGCGGTGGCTTCACCCGTCCGGCCGACACCGCCATCCCGTGCGACGCGAGCACGCCCTGGGCCGCGATGATCCGGGTCCGTTCGTCGGCGCGGATCGCCTCGGCGTACTCGACGATGGCTCCCGCGAGCGGTCCGTCGACCCGGGTGGCGGCGTCGCGCATCCGTTCGAGGGACGCGGCGGAGTCCCGCCCGTTCAGCATGTCGTTCGTGTAGTGCAGCGTCTGCGCGTACATGACGTGCGTCCAGGACCCACTCGCCGTCCCGCGCTCGATGATGTCGTCCGCGTGCCGCAGGCCCGCCGGGTTGCCGAGCACCGCCTCGGTCCACGCGATCGTCACCGCGATCTGCTCGCCGATGATCCGCATCGCCCGGAGCGGCGTCGACCGGGCGCGTTCGAGCGCTGCTGAGGCTTCCTCGGCGCGGCCGGCGTAGGCGTACGACATCGCGAGCCGTGCCCACGGGTAGGCCGCGAACCCGCCGTGGTCCGCCACGTCGTACCGCTCGCAGGCGGCGGAGAACGCGGCGATGGCGTCGTCCCAGCGCCGCTGGCCGAGCGCGAGGTTGCCCTCGCCGATGAGCTCGAGCGTGAAGTCGTACTTCAGGTAGGGGCTGGACCGGCGGACCGGGACCTCGGTGATGAGGTCGGCGATGTCGCCCCGCCAGACCTGCAGCTGGTGCAGCACGGAGACGATCTCGCCGACGCTCCAGGGGGCGTCCTCGAGGTGCTCGACCGCGGTCGCCAGGCAGGCCCGGCCGAACGCCGCCGCCTCGTCCAGCCGACCCCCGGTCGCGAGGGCCATCACCGCGCACGGCGCCAGGCAGAGGAAGGCGAACGGCACCGTCGCCGCGTGCACGATGCCCGAGCGCTCGAGTTCGGCACGGACCTCGTCGAAGCTGCCGCCCCACCCGAGGTGGGCGAGCCGCAGCAGCCGGAGCCGTTCGACGGCGTCGCCGGAGACGAACCGTGCGGCGACGTCGGTGAGGGCCACCGCGGCGAGGACGTCGTCGTCGTGGAACTGCCGGATGTTCGCGAGGGTCTCGCACGCCTCGATCACGGCGTGGTCGTCGACCTCGGTCGGGGCCGAGCACACCACGGCCCAGGCGGCCTCGGCGTCGGCGCGACCGGCCTCGCGACCGGTGCTGTACGAGTGCGCGAGCGACCGCAGGCAGTGCGCGGCGACCCGTTCGCTCGGGCTGAGCGTGGTGCGCAGGGCCGCCGAGGCGAGGGCGATGCCGCTCTCGTGCTCCTGCAGCCGGACGGCGACCTGGGCGGCGTCGAGCAACTGGTCGACCGGGGGCAGCACGCCGCACTCCAGCGACCACAGCGCGGCACGGAGCCGGGCGGCCGGCGGGGCGCCCTCGGGGCGGTCGGTGCGGAACGCGTTGGCGCGGGCGAACAGCGCCGTGCGCCGGGCGACTGGGACGAGTGCCCGGACGACCTCGCCGACGAGCGGGTGCGACGGCCGGACGACCGCGGCGCCGTCCTCGAGCGAGTCGATCCGGACGAGGCCGAGCGCCACCACCCGGTCGACGTCCCCGCCGCTGACGAGCCCGATCAGCCGCGCGAGGGGGATCGGGTCCGCGAGGGCGACGATGTCGACCACGTCGCGGAGGTCCTCCGGCAGCGAGCCGAGCTCGGTCCGGTACATGTCGGCGAGGCTGTTCGACGCCGTCACCCGGCCCCGCCAGTACCAGCCCGTCGCGGTCTGGTCGAGGGCACCGGAGGCGAGTGCGGACCGGACGACCTCGCGGATGTAGAGCGGGTTGCCGGCGGTGGCGCGGTGCACCCGCTCCGCCGACGCCGTCTCGAGCTGGGCACCGAGCGCCTCGGCGATGAGGGACGAGGTCTCGTGCAGGTCGAGCGGTTCGAGGTCGATGCGCTCCAGCAGGTCGTCCTGCCACAGGGCGCGCAGGGGTTCGGGGAGCGCGGTGAAGTCGCGGCACGTCAGCACGAGACGGGCACCCTGCTCGCGGACGAGCCACGCCACGTACCGCGCCGAGATCGCGTCGAGGTGGTCGGCGTCGTCCACGCGCAGGAGGACGTCACGGTCGGTGAGCTCCTCGCTCTCGCGGAGGCGCTGCTCGGCACCCCCGGCACCGACGAGCTCGGCGAGCGACCCGGGGAGCTCCCCGAAGCGCTCGGCCACCGCGCCGAACGGCATCGAGCGGCTGGCGGCGACGGCGGTGATCGGCACGACGAGGGTCCGGCCGGAGGTGTCACGCCCGGAGACGCGGTCGGTGACCCGCACCGCCGCCGAGCTCTTGCCGAGACCGGGAGCCCCGACGAGTGCGACGCTCCACCGGTGCTCGGCGACGACGGAGACGGCTCGGTCCTCCTCGCGACGCTGGAGGATCGGCCAGCCGATCCGCGCCGGGATCCGGGAACCACGAGCGGTCCGTTCGCGCATCTGCCGTACCTCCTCCCCGTGGATACCGATCGGTAGGGACCATCCTCTCCCGGATCGACCTGGCCGCACAGACCGGAGCACGTCCCACAGTGGGGGACAATGGGACCGTGAGCAACACCGATCGACCCGACGAACGACCGGCTCCGGCGCCGAACGCCGTTTCCTCCTCCGACGAGGTGACGATCCGTCGCGCCCCGAAGTTCGGCGTCTTCATCGTGGGCGGTGCGGTGCTCGGCTTCATCGCGACGCTCATCGTGGTGTCGCTCACCATGGACATCGACCGCGGGGACACGCAGGAGACCGCGAGCTTCGGCAGCCTGGTGGGGTACTTCAGCCTGTGGGGCGTCACGATCGGCGCCTTCGTCGGCGCGGTCGTCGCCGTCGTCCTGGACCGCGTGTTCTCGCGCCGTGCGGCTCGCCTCACGGCGGAGCGCGTCGAGGTCGAGCTGCCGCCCGAGACGGTGGACGGCGAGATCGAGGACCACGGCGACCAGGCGCGGTAGACGCGACCGGACGAACGGACGGGAGGCGCGGTGCCAGCTGGCACCGCGCCTCCCGTCCGTTGCTGGGTCGCGTTCGCGACCGTCGCTCAGCTGAGCTGGTTGGCCTCGACCCAGGACAGGTACTCCGGGCTGACCGTGCCCGTGACGTACTCGCCCGTGAAGCAGCTCATCTCGAGGTCCGTGACGTCGGAGCCCTCGATGATCGCGTCGCGCATGTCGCCGATCTCCTGGTAGATCAGGTGGTCGCTGCCGAGCACCTTGTTGATCTCCGGGATCTTCCGGTCGTGCGCGATGAGCTCCGCGCGGGTCGGCATGTTGATGCCGTAGACGTGCGGGTACCGGACCGGGGGAGCGGCGCTCGTGAACGTGACCTCGTTCGCACCGGCGGCGCGGGCCATCTCGACGATCTCGCGGCTCGTGGTGCCGCGCACGATCGAGTCGTCGACGATGAGGATGTTCTTGCCCTTGAACTCGGACGACATCGCGTTGAGCTTCTGGCGCACGGACCGCTTGCGCTCCGCCTGCCCCGGCATGATGAACGTGCGGCCGACGTAGCGGTTCTTGTAGAAGCCCTCGCGGTACTCGATGCCGAGCTTCTGCGCGACCTGCATCGCGGCCGGGCGGCTCGAGTCCGGGATCGGCATGACCA
This sequence comes from Curtobacterium sp. BH-2-1-1, assembly GCF_001806325.1. NCBI lineage: Bacteria > Bacillati > Actinomycetota > Actinomycetes > Micrococcales > Microbacteriaceae > Curtobacterium > Curtobacterium sp. BH-2-1-1. The sequence continues at coordinate 1,139,553 of NZ_CP017580.1, read as the reverse complement.
CGTCGATGTCACCGGTGGGGGCGTACTGCGCGATCGTGTCCGCCAGGCGGTTGCCCAGCCGGAGGCGGGCGTCGTACACCGAGATGCCGTTCATCACGGAGTCGGGACGGGCGAGGTAGACGTACTCGAACGAGCACGGCACCAGGCGCGGGTTCCTCGCGCACTGACGGGCGTGCATCTGGCCGTTCATCTCGATGAAGATCGCTTCACCGGGGGCGACGTCGCGGACGATCTCGTAGCCGCCGGACTCGAGCACGAGGGACTCGGAGGCGACGACCCACTCCGGCTTGCCGGCCTCGTCGAACTTGTGCCCGAGGATCAGCGGGCGGATGCCGAACGGGTCGCGGAACGCCAGCAGCCCGTGCCCGGCGATGGTCGCGATGGCGGCGTAGGAGCCCTCGACCCGCTCGTGCACGCGCTCGACGGCGTCGAAGACCTGCCCGGGGTCGAGGTCCTTGCCGCGCACCTGGCCCTGGAGCTCGTGCGCGAGCACGTTCACCAGCAACTCGGTGTCGGAACTCGTGTTGAGGTGCCGCCGGTCGATGTCGAACAGCTCACGGGTGAGTTCCCGCGTGTTCGTCAGGTTGCCGTTGTGCACGAGGACGATGCCGTAGGGCGCGTTCACGTAGAACGGCTGGGCCTCTTCCTCGTTGCTGGCGGCACCCTTGGTGGCGTACCGGACGTGCCCGAGGCCCATGGTGCCCAGCAGGGCGCGCATGTCACGGGTGCGGAAGGACTCCCGCACGTGACCGCGGGTCTTGTGCATGTGGTGGATGTGACCCTCGACCGTGGCGATGCCCGTCGAGTCCTGTCCCCGGTGTTGCAGGAGGAGCAGTGCGTCGTAGATGGATTGGTTGGCGGGGCCCTGTGCAACGAGGCCGACGATGCCGCACATTCGCGGGTGTGCTCCAGACCGTAGAATCGGGGGGTACCGAACAAGTCTGCCATGTCACCGCGAAGGACTCAGCATGCCCAACCCGTACGCCGAAGCCGGAGTGGACACCGCCGCCGGTGACCTGGCCGTCGAACTCATGAAGTCCGCAGTCGCGGCCACCCACACCCCGTCGGTCATGGGCGGTGTCGGTGGCTTCGCCGGGCTCTACGACGTCTCGTTCCTGAAGGACTTCTCACGGCCGCTGCTCGCGACCTCCACCGACGGCGTCGGGACGAAGGTCGCCATCGCGCAGGCGATCGACAAGCACGACACGATCGGGCAGGACCTCGTCGGCATGGTCGTCGACGACATCGTCGTGGTCGGCGCCAAGCCGCTCTTCATGACGGACTACATCGCCTGCGGCCGGGTCGTCCCCGGGCGCATCGCGGACATCGTCGCCGGCATCGCCCGCGGTTGCTCGGAGACCGGCACCGCGCTGGTCGGGGGCGAGACGGCGGAGCACCCCGGGCTGCTCGGGCCGGACGACTACGACGTGGCCGGTGCCGCGGTCGGCGCGGTCGAGGCCGGGTCCCAGCTCGGCGCGCACCTCGTGCAGGACGGTGACGTCGTCGTGGCGATCGAGTCCTCCGGGCTGCACTCCAACGGGTACTCGCTCGTGCGGCACATCCTGTCGTCGCGCGGCGTCGGGTACACCGACTCGTTGCCGGAGCTCGGCGGCCTCGTCGGGGAAGCCCTGCTCGAGCCGACGCGCCTCTACACGACGCCGCTGCTGTCGCTCATCGAGCAGCACCCGGGCGCCGTGCACTCGCTGTCGCACGTCACGGGTGGTGGCATCGCGGCGAACCTGGCGCGCGTGCTGCCCGTCGGGTCCTGGGTCGAGGTCGATCGCTCCACGTGGGAGCCGCTCCCCGTCTTCCGTGTGCTCGCGTCGATGGCGGGCACCCCCATCGAGGACACCGAGGGTACCTGGAACCTCGGCATCGGCATGTTCGCGGTCGTGTCGGCCGCTGCGGCGTCGGACGTCATCGCGTCCCTCGGGGCCGCCGGGCTGCCGTCGTGGGCGGTCGGGACGATCTCGACCTCGGCGCGTGACCTCGACGGGTTCGAGCAGGGCGCGAAGGGCGTCGACGGCGGCGCGGTGCGGCTCGTGGGGGCGTACGCGGGCTGAGCGCGGGCGCGCCTCGGGCTCGAGGTCGCACGAACTGCCGTCCGGACTCCTTCCGGGCGGCAGTTCGTGCGACCGGGGCAGAACGGGCGCGGCAGGTCGTGCGACCTCGGGTTGGACGTTCGTTGCGTGCGCGGGTCGTTGCGGGCGCGCGGGTGCGACATCGTCGCTGTCGCACGACGTCGAGGACGTCGTTCCGGGTCCGCGGGGCCCCGGCCGACGTCAGACGCGGGCGGCACGGCGGCACTGGGCGGCACCGGGCGGCACGCACGACGAAACGCCGCGCTGCCCCGGAGGGTGCGCGGCGTCGTCATCGAGCCTGGGTCAGGCGGACTTGTTCTGGTCCTGCTGCGGTTCGAACTCGTCGTCTTCTTCGAGCTGGTCATCACCGTATTGGTCTGCCCAGCGGTCGACGTAGGAGTTCTCGTCCGAGTGTTGCCCGGCGGAGAGCTCTCGTTCGAGCGCACCGTAGTTCGTCTCCGGGCTGAAGTACTTCAGTTCCCGGGCGACCTTGGTGTGCTTCGCCTTCTGACGGCCGCGCCCCATGCGTGACCCCCTCGTGATCGGCTCTGGTCCGGTCCTGGCGGGAGAGGAGTCACCCGGGGAACCGAACGGTTTCGTGGTTTGAAATCTGCCGATCACTCTACCATGTACCCCGATCTGGACGTCGCCGCGACGGCCCCGCCCACAGCAGAATCGAAGTGATGACAGACGACGCGCAGGCCCCGGCCGACCAGCACGCCCGGGTCGTGGTGATCGGCGCGGGTCAGGCCGGCCTCTCGGTGGGATACCACCTCCGCCGGCTCGGCCTGACGCCGGGGAGCGATCTGGTGCTGCTCGACCGGGCGCCGAGCACGGGTGGAGCCTGGCAGTTCCGGTGGGAGGCCCTCCGCCTCGGAGCCGCGCACCGCGTGCACGACCTGCCCGGGATGAACGCGATGGGCCTCCGGTTCGACGACGCGGACCGGTCGCGACCGGCGCGGGACGTCGTCGGCGAGTACTACCGGCGCTTCGAGCAGCACTACGACCTGCGGGTCCGTCGACCAGTCTCGGTGTCGTCCGTGTCGCGCATCGGGGACAGCCCCGGAGCGTCCGGAGGCCTGTGCGTCACCGTCCGGACCGCCGACGGGCGAGCGAGCCGGATCGGCGCCGAGGTCGTCGTGAACGCCTCCGGGACCTGGGGCACGCCGTTCGTCCCGTGGTACCCGGGTCGCGATGCCTTCGGGGGTCGGCAGCTGGACACGACGGAGTACCGGAGCGCGGCGGAGTTCGCCGGTCAGGACGTGGTGGTGGTCGGCGGTGGCACGAGCGCGATCGGGTTCCTGCTCGAGCTCGACGGCGTCGCCGCGCGGACCCGGTGGTTCACCCGGCGGCCGGCGGTGTGGTCGGAGTCGGCGGCGCTCGACCTCGAGTCCGCGGTGGCGGCGGTCGACGAGCAGGACCGGGCCGCACGGGCGGGGGAGACCCTGCCGAGCATCGTCTCCGGCACCGGTGTCCCCGTGTCGCGCCGGATCCGTGCCGGACTCGAGCGGGGTGTGCTGCAGGACTCGCCGATGTTCACCCGGCTCGACGAGACCGGTGTGGTCACGGCCGACGGGGAGCACGTGCACGCCGACGCCGTGATCTGGGCGACCGGGTTCCGTGCGGACCTGCGGCACCTCGCGCCGCTGCACCTGCGGACCGCGGCCGGGGGCATCGTGGTCGAGGACGGTCGGTCGGTGGACCAGCCGCGGTTGTTCCTCGCGGGGTACGGACCACAGGCGTCGACCATCGGGGCGAACCGTGCCGGGCGGCGGATCGCCCGGCAGGTGATGGACGTGCTCGCGGGTGACGATGCGGGATCGGCGCCGGCGGTCGGGTCCGACTGACCTCGCACACTGGCGCACGCGTCAGGCGGGCAGGGGCTCCTCGACGCCACGACGCCGGCGCGAGGCCAGCAGGAACACGGCGTCGAGCGAGAACCGCCCCGGCCCGGTCAGCGCCACCGCGAGGGACGCCACTGCGAGCACGAGGACGTACTCGAACCCGCCGTCCTGCGAGTAGAACCCCGCGGACCCGTGCACGAGCAGGCCAGCCACGACCATGTCGACCGCGAGCAGCACGCCCACGATCCGGGTCGCGACGCCGAGCACGAGGAACACCCCGCCGACGAGTTCGAGCCCGGCGACGAGGGGCGCCGCGACCTCGGCGAGGGGGACGCCCAAGCCGGAGAAGCCCTGGGACACGGAGCCGATCCCCTGCGCGAACTTCTGGGCGCCGTGGGCGATGAACACCACGCCGAGGACGATGCGGAGCGCGGTCAGGCCGATGGAGGTCGATGTCGTTCGCATGCCGTCGAAGCTAACCGGTGACGCGTCATCATCCACCCCCGTCCGGGGGACTTCCCGGACATCACCAGAACATGCCCAGGCGCGGGTCCGCAGAAGCGCGGACCCGCGTTCAGGAATCGGCGCCGCGCCCGGTCTGCTGCTGCAGGCGGTCGATGTGCTCCGAGGCCTCGGCCTTGGTGAGGTCGGCGGGGAGTTCCTCGCCGGCCTCGCGGGCGAGGGTGTCGAGGTAGCTGCGCTGCGGCCCGGTCATGGGCTCGTCACCGGTGACCCACTGCTCGGGGTCCTTGCTGGCGTCGGTGCTGGGGTCGGGGCGGGCTCCGCCGAGGGTCTCGGGCTGGTCGGTGCGGTCGTCGATCGGGTCTGCGTCACTCATGGCGTGGACGCTACGCCGCACCCCCGACCGGAAACCCCACCGTGGCGTCCCCCGGACACGCGGCGCCCACGCCCGCGGCAGCGCCCACGCCCGCGAGAGCGCCCACCCGCGGCAGCACCCGTGGTCAGTCCGCGACCGCGGTGTACCGCACCAGGTCCGGGCCGACCGAGCTCACCGCGATCGGGACCGACCGGTCCTCGCGGCGGATCCAGATCGTCGCGGCACGCTCGTCGATCCGCTCGACCTCGTGCAGGGTGCCGTCGATCAGGACGGCAGCGCGGACCAGGACGTGCCCGGTGCCCGAGCGCGGCGGCAGCCCCACGACGTCGTCGCCGAAGGCCGGGTACCGACCGGGCGACAGGAACGGCGACACCGGGGTGGTCACGATCTCGAGGCCCTCGTCGACCGCGCGCACCGCCACGAGCCGCACCGCCTGGTCGGTGGGGAGCGGCACGTCGACGACCGGGGCGTCTGCGGAACCCGCCAGTGCGCGGAAGGCGGGCCGACCGTCGGGGGCGAGCCGCGCCTCCAGGCCGTCGATCCGGACCCGACCGCGACCGCGTGAATCCGCGTACGTGCCGGGCTCGATGCCGGACCGACGCGCCTCGATCCGGGAGACCACCACGCGGTCCGGGCGGTACCAGTCGCGGAGCGTCGCCGGGTCGACCCAGCCGATGCGGTGCGTCGAGTCGTCGGCCGCCCGTTCGTCGAGCGCGCCGAGGGGGTGCGGGCCGCGGACGGCGACGAGTCCCTCGTGCGGGCCACCGGGCGTCGGCTCGTGGTCGAGCACCTCGACGCGCTTCGAGACCTTGCCGCCGTGCCCGTCGAACGTGGCGAACGTGCGCAGGTCGGAGATCGTCATGACGACAGATGCTACGACGAGCGACCGTCGCCGCGTGGAGGCGACGGGACGAGGACGTGCATCTCACCGGTGCACTGGGTCGGGTCGACGCCCTCGGCGGGACCGGCCGGACGGGTCGCGCGGCGCGGCTGCAGGCTGTTCCGCTGGGCCGACCGGAGCAGGCGGTCGTCCTCGGCGTCGTGCTGGACGACGCCGTGCGGGGAGCGGCGGAGTGCGGGGCGGATCGGCTCGCCGCGACGCTCCTGGCCGGGGAGCGGACGGGATCGCCGGCCGTACAGGAGCTCGGAGGAGTCGAGAAGCCAGGGCACGAGCGCGACGGTCACGCCGTGCACGAGCAGCAGCTTCTTCCGGATGCGGCGACCGCGGTGGTTGTGGAGGAAGGTCTCCCACCAGTGGCCGACGATGAAGACCGGCGTGTAGACGGTCACGACCTCGGAGCCGTGCTCCATCCGGTGCGCCTTGATGTACTTGATGAGCGGCATCGAGATGTCGCGGTAGGGGCTCGGCACGATGGTCAGGGGGACCTCGATGCCGTACTCCTCCCACCGCGCCCGGAGCCGGGCCGCATCGGCGTCGTCGATCGCGACGTGCAGGGCCTCGAAGCTCGCGTGCTTCGCGGCGATCGCGTAGTCGAGGGCCTTGAGCACGGGCTTCTGCAGCTTGTTCACCAGGACGATCGCGTGGTCGCCGGTCGCGCCGAACCGGGTCTCCTCGTCGGCCTCGATCTCGTGCGAGACGTCGCGGTAGTACCGGTTCACGCCGAGCATGAGCACGAACAGGATCGGCATGATCAGGAACACGAGCCAGGCGCCGTGCGTGAACTTCGTGATCGTGACGATGACGAGGACGACGAACGTGAAGGTCGCGCCGGTGGCGTTGATGGCACGGGAGCGCATGACCTGCCCACGGTTGACCGGGCCGTCCGCGGTGCCCGCCCGGTCCGCCCGCAGCAACCGCGTCCAGTGCACGATCATCCCGGTCTGCCCGAGCGTGAACGACACGAACACACCGATGATGTAGAGCTGGATGAGGCTCGTGACGTTCGCCCGGTACACGATCAGCAACGCCGCCGCGACGAGGGCGAGCACGATCACGCCGTTCGAGTAGATGAGCCGGTCGCCGCGGGTCGACAGGGCCTTCGGGGCGTACGAGTCGCGAGCGAGGATCGACCCCAGCAGCGGGAACCCGTTGAACGCCGTGTTGGCGGCGAGCAGCAGCACCGCCGCGGTCGTCGCCTGGATCACGAAGAAGAGGACCGTGTTGTCGCCGAACGTCGCGGCCGCGATCTGCGCGATCAGGGAACGCTGCGGCGTCGTGGTGCACTGCGCGAAGCCCTGCAGGTCGCACGCGCTCTCGGCGTAGTGCACGCGGGAGATGAGGGCGAGCGTGATGAGGCCGACGAACAGCACGATCGCGATCGACCCCATGAACACGAGGGTCATCTGCGCGTTCTTGATCTTCGGGCGGCGGAACGCCTGCACGCCGTTCGCGATCGCCTCGACACCGGTCAGCGCCGAACAGCCGGACGCGAACGCGCGGAGGAGCAGCAGGATGAACGCTGCCTGCGTCGTGTGCTCGACGTTCTGCACGGTGTAGGCGGCGGACTCCGCGACCGGGGCGTTGCCGGCCGCGGCCCGGACGAGCCCGACGACGACCATCACGAAGACGCTCGCCACGAAGAGGTAGGTCGGCACGGCGAAGGCCTTGCTCGACTCGCGGACACCCCGGAGGTTCGCGGCGGCGAGGAGCACGACGAACACCAGGGCCAGTTCGACCCGGAACTCGTTGAGGAACGGGAGCGCGGAGATGATGTTGTCCACGCCGGACGCGACCGAGACCGCCACCGTCATGACGTAGTCGACGAGCAGTGCGGAGGCCACGACGAGCCCCGCCTTCTCGCCGAGGTTCCGGTGTGCCACCTCGTAGTCGCCGCCGCCGGACGGGTACGCCTTGATGAGCTGTCGGTAGGACGCGACGACCACGACGAGCAGCAGCACGACGAGGGCGGCGACCCACGGGGCGAACGTCAGGAACGCCATCCCGCCGAGCAGCAGGATCATGAGGAGTTCCTGCGGCGCGTACGCCACGGAGGACAGCGGGTCACTCGCGAAGATCGGCAGTGCCAGGTGCTTCGGGAGGAGCTGTCCCTCGAGCTTCTCGGAGGGGAGGGGATCCCCGATCAGTCGCGCTTTCAACGACCGGATCTCGTTCGTCACGAGCGGCAAACCTACTCATTTCCGGGCGCGAGTCAACACGGCCGACCCCGGTGGTATTCCCCGTCCGTGCCGGTTCGGGTCGGGCGCACCGCGGAAACCCCTTGCGGTTGACGCTGCGTCAACCTCTACCGTGGCCTGCATGAGGGATTCGACAGACACAGCGGCCGCAGCTGCGAAAGCACCGCACGGCATCGCCGACGTGGCGCGTTCCGCCGGTGTGTCGAGCCGCACGCTCCGGCACTACGACGCGATCGGCCTGCTGCCCGCGACCGCGGTCGGCGAGGGCGGGCTCCGACGCTACGACGACCGCGCGCTGGTCCGGCTGCAACGGATCCTCCTGCTGCGCGGGCTCGGACTCGGGCTGGCCGACGTCGGCCGGGTCCTCGACGGCGAGCAGGACGACGTCACGGCCCTCACGGCGCACGTCGCGTGGCTCGAACGCGAGCGCGACCGGCTCGCGCGGCAGCTCGCGGCCGTGCGGACCACCATCACGAGGATCGAGGAAGGACAGGACATGAACGCCACCGACACGTTCGACGGGTTCGACCAGACCCGCTTCCGGCAGGAGGTCGAGGAGCGCTGGGGGCCCGCGGCCTGGGACCGCGGCGCACGCTGGTGGGAGTCGACGGGCCCCGCCGCGAAGGAGGCCTTCCAGGCGGAACAGCGGGCGATCGCGCAGGACGCCGCAGCGCTCGCCGCGTCGGGCGCGGGTCCGGCATCGGAGGCCGGCGCAGCACTCGCACGGCGTCAGTTCGCCTGGCTCGCCGAGGCGACGCCCCCGGCCGAGCTCACCGCCGACCGGTTCCGCACGCTCGGTGACATGTACGTGCAGGACGAGCGGTTCACGCACGCCTACGAGTGGGCGGGCGCGGGTGCCGCCCGCGCCCTGCGGGACGCGATGCACGCCCTGGCCGACCGCGGTCTGTGACGGACGACCCGCGCCTCCTGGCGGGCTGCCTGGAGGCGCGGGTCGTCACCGTCTGCCGGCCGCCGGTCGTCAGAGGGACTTGCGCAGCGCCTCCAGGCCGTCGCGCAGACGCGTGACCGTGTCCGGACCGAGCGTGCCGCGGGTCGCCCGACGGCGGAGGTCCGCCCGGACCTGCTGCCGGAACGACGACAGGACCATCTCGACCTCGCGCAGGGCGCCGGCACCCTCGGACGGGACGTCCACGGGCTCGTCGGCGGTCCGGCCGCGCGGTGCCTGCGCGCTCGCCGCGAGGTCGGCGCGGAGGGACCGCATCGCCTCGCCCACCGAGGCGCGGACGCCGTCGGCCAGGGACTTCACCGAGTCGTTGACGCCGTTCTCGACCGCGGCGATCTCGTCGGCACGGGCGTCGAGCTCGGCACGGCCCGCGTCGGTGATCGCGTAGACGGTCTTCCGGCCGTCCGCGGACTTCGTGACGAGTCCCTCTTCCTCGAGCTTGGCGAGCCGCGGGTACACGGTGCCGGCGCTCGGGACGTACGTGCCGCCGAAGCGGTCGCCGAGGGCCTGGATGACCTCGTACCCGTGCATCGGGTGGTCGGCCAGGAGCACGAGCAGGTAGAGGCGCAGGTGGCCGTGCGCGAAGACGGGGCTCATTCGGGCACCTCGCCGTCGTTCACCGGGGCCGCGGGCGTGGTCGGTGCAGCCGGCGCGGTCGTTGTCGTCGGTTGCGTCGGTGCCGTCGGCTCCGCGACGGGTGGGGCGTGCAGGACCGCGATGTCGCCGGACACCGAGTTCACCTTGAGGTCGAGCCACTGCCCGGACAGCTCGCCGCCCTGCTTGACGTAGGAACCCCGCACGCCGCGGATCTCCGAGTCGTCGAACTGCAGCTTGCCCGAGGCGGTGCTGACGGTGCACTGGTATGGCACGCCGTCCTCGAGTCGGACGCTCACCGCACCGGACACCGTGTTGACGCGGGCCTGGTCGGGGGTGCCGTGCAGGTCGAGCACCACGTCGGCGTTCACCCCGTCGGCCGAGAACCGCGGGATCGCCCCGGTCGCCACGACGTCGCCGGACACGGTGTGGACCGTCAGGGCGCCGTCGAGCTCGCGGATGGTCGTCGTGCCGGACACCGCGTTCACGGTGACGTCACCCGCGACGTCGTCGACGACGAGGTCGCCGGACACCGTGTTGAGCGTGGCGCCGCGGTTCGTGCCGGACAGCAGGGCGCCGGCCGAGACGACGCCGAGGGTGACGATGGCGTCGCGGGGCACGAGGACGCTGACGTCGGCGTGGGCCTTGCCACGGAACGACTTCAGGAAGCCGATCGGGTCGTCCCACCGGACCTGCGGGTGGTCGATCGTGAGCGTGTCGCCGTCGAGCTCGATCTTCATCGGCTTGCCGGACACGCTGTGCACCTCGACGCGGGCGGTCGGCTCGTCGTGCGCGACGACGTCCACCTGTCCTCCGGCGAGGCCCACGCGCAAGCGGCGGACGATCCCGGTGTCGATCACCTTCGGCTCCTCGACGAGCCACTTCTCCTGGGCCATGTTGCCTCCTCGAACTCGCGATGTATCGCGTCTGTGGCAGACACGTTATATCGCGATCTGGACGCACGCAAGGGCTCTAGGCGACCTCCGAGGCGGCGGCGACCCGCGCCTCCTGGACCGGTGTGGTGGCGCGCGTCCGTTCCGGGCTCCACGGGAACCGGCGGAAGACCGGCATGAGCGGCTGCACCATCGGACCGATCGCGAACGCCGCGACCACGGTGCCGGCTCCGACGTCGCCGCCGAGGAACCAGCCGACGATCACGACCGAGACCTCGATGACGGTCCGCGCCACCCACACCGGCCAGCCGAGGCGCTCGTGCAGGCCGACCATCAGGCCGTCACGAGCGCCCGTGCCGAAGCCGGCGCCGATGTAGAACGCGGTGGCGACCGCCAGGAGCACCAGCCCGGCGACGAACAGGAGGACCCGGCCGACGAGTTCCGACGGCGTCGGGACGAGCCAGAGCACGAGGTCGGCGCTCGGTCCGATCGCCAGGGCGTTGAGCAGCGTCCCGATGCCCGGCTTCTGGCGGAGCGGGATCCAGAACAGCAGGATGACGCCGCTCGACACCACGGTGATGACGCCGAAGGACCACGGCACCACGTTCTCGAGGCCCTCGGTGAGGACCGTCCACGACGAGACCCCGACGACCGCACGCACCTGCAGTGCCGTCGAGGCGCCGTAGAGGAACAGGCCCACGAAGAGCTGGACGAAGCGGAGCGTGAGGGCGGTGGAGCGGGGCATGGCTCGATCGTCGTGGAGATTGGACTGCGGGTCGAGAGCCAATTCCGCTACCGTGGATCCATGACCCCGGTCCTGCTCAGTGCCCGATCCGCAGCGCTCCTCCTCACCGACTGGCGCGCCGGTACCGACGCCCCCGCGTACGAGGCGCTGTCCGACGCGCTGCGCGTGCTCGTCATCGACGGCCGGATCCCGCAGGGCGTGCGGCTGCCGGCCGAGCGGGGGCTCGCCACCGCGCTGGGCGTCTCGCGCACCACCGTCGCGAACGCGTACTCGAGGCTCCGGTCCGACGGCTTCGTGGTGTCGCTCCGGGGGTCCGGCAGCGTGGTCCGGCTCCCGGCCGGGCTGATCGGCCGACCGGACCCGGAACGGCTCGGCGGCGTCGTCGACGACGACCTGCTCGACCTCCGCAAGGCCGCACTGCACGCGGCTCCCGGGATCGCCGAGGCGGTCGAGCGCGCGGTGCGGCACGTGCCCGCGGCGCTCGCCGGCATCGGGTACGACACCGTCGGGGACCCCGGGCTGCGCGCGGCGATCGCCGAGCGGTACACCGAACGCGGCCTGCCCACCGACCCGGCCCAGGTCGTCGTGACGATCGGGGCGCAGCACGCGATCGCCCTGCTCGCCCGGGTGCTCGTCCGCCGGGGCGACGCCGTCGTCGTCGAGTCCCCGACCTACCCGCACGCGCACGAGGCCTTCCGCGAGGTCGGCGGTCGACTCGTCGGCGTGCCCGTCGACGCGCGGACCGGGTGGGACGCCACGGCGCTCGAGACCACGATGCGCCGCACGGCGCCGGCGGTCGCGTACGTCATGCCCGAGCTGCACAACCCGACCGGAGCGACGATGTCCGCGTCCACCCGGGAGCTCCTGCTGTCCGTCGCTGCGTCGACCGGGACGACGGTCATCGCGGACGAGACCATGGGCGAGCTGCGGATCGAGGGCTCGCCGTCCCTGCCGCTGGCAGCGGCCGACCCGTCCGGGGCATCGGTCGTGATGATCGGGTCGGCCGACAAGGTGTTCTGGGGCGGTCTGCGGATCGGTTGGATCCGCGCCGCACCGGCGCTCCTGCAGCGGCTGCTCCTCGCCCGTCCGACGGGCGACCTCGGCACGCCCGTGCTCGACCAGTTGGTCGCGCGGGAGCTCGTCCCGCGGACGGCGGCGGTCCTGGAGGCGCGGCGCGAGTACCTGCGCCAGGGTCGCGACGACGTCGTGGGTGCGTTGCGCGCGCGGCTCCCGGAGTGGGACGTGCCGTCGCCGGCGGGCGGGTTGACGACGTGGGTCGGGCTCGGGCGCCCGGTGTCGAGCGCGCTGGTGCTCGCCGCACGCGCCGAGGGCGTCGTGCTCGCGTCCGGCGGGGTCTTCGGGCCGGACGGTGGGTTCGAGCGGTTCCTGCGGGTGCCGTTCACGATGTCCCCGGCCGACCGGGTGCGGCTCGTCGACGTGCTCGAACGGTCGTGGGCGCGGATCGGCGGCGACGCCGCCGGCGTGCGGGGGTCGCTCGCCGCGGTGGTGTGACGCGCCCTCCTCGCTCGGCAGTGTCATCCTCCGGGGTGACGCCCCTCGTGCGATCTGGCTCTGCGGAGTGATGCGTGCGACGCCCGGCCACCGGGATCCTGGTCCCATGGAGACGACCATGCACGCCGGCACGACGGCCCGTCGGGCGCCCGCTCCGACCCACGCGGTGCCCGCCGCCGCCCGGGTCTCGATGGCGCTCACGGGGGCACTGCTCGCCGGGGTGCTGACCTCGTTCGGGCAGGCGGTGCCCGGACTCTCCTCCGTCGCGAACTCCGCCGGACCCTGGTTCGTCGTCGCGGCTGCGCTGTGCCTGCTCGCCGGTGTGCGGTCGGGGCGCTGGGCGTCACCGGTCGCGATGGTGCTCGGCGTCGTGCTCCTCGAGCTCATGCACGTGGGGTACTGGGCGACGACGAACCTGCGCGGCTACCCGGACGTGCTGTCGATCACGAACTTCTGGGTCCTGATGGGCATCCCCGCCGGGGTGCTCGCGGGTGCGGTCGCGGTGGCACTCCGGTCACGGGACGTCGGGTGGCGCGGGGCAGCGCTCGGGGCGACGGCCGCCGTGCTGGTCGGCGAGGGCGTCCGGGCCCTGCTGCAGGTCGCGGACACCACGGGGCCGGTGACCTGGGTGGTCGAGATCGTCGTCGGTCTGGCGGTCCTCGTCGTGGCGGTCGTGACGGCACGGACCCCGCTCGGCCGGATCGTGGCGCTCGCGACCGGCGTGCTCGGGACCGTGGGCGTGCTCGGCGCGTACCTGCTCCTCGGCGGCTGAGCGCGTCGAGGGACGCCCTGCAAGGATCAGGGTGTGCACCTCCTCTCGGTCTTCAGCCTCCGCAACCGGGCGCTCATCGCGCTCGTCACCGTCGTCGTCGCGGTGTTCGGCGGCATCGCGCTGACGAGCCTCAAGCAGGAGCTCATCCCCAGCGTCCAGTTCCCGCAGGTCGCCATCGTCAGCGCGTACCCCGGTGCCACGCCCGAGGTCGTGTCGAACGACGTGTCGACGAAGATCGAGCAGGCGATCCAGGTCGTGCCGAACCTCGAGTCGACCACCGCGACGTCGTCGACCGGGCAGAGTGTCGTCTCGGCGTCGTTCGACTACGGATCGAACCTCGCCAGCGCCGAGGACAAGATCCAGACCGCGGTGAACGCCCTGTCGCTCCCGGACACCGTGCAGACGCAGATCGTCACCGGCTCCTTCGACGACCTGCCCGTGCTGCAGCTCGCCGTCACGGGGAAGGGCGACCAGGAACAGCTGGTCGACCGGCTGAACGCCACGGCGATCCCCGACATCGAGAAGCTCGACGGGGTCCGGCAAGCCGACGTCTTCGGCAACCCGGGGCGCCGCGTCGTGATCACCCCGGACACCGACGAGCTCGCGTCGCGGGGTCTGAGCACCCAGTCCATCGCGGACGCGCTCGACGACAACGGGACGCTCGTCCCCGGTGGCACGATCACCCAGGACGGCACGACGCTGTCGGTGCAGACGGGGGAGCGAATCGCCTCGATCAAGGACATCGAGGGGCTGCCCTTGACCGCCGCGTCGAGCGGCGGGTCGTCGTCCGAGGCGGGATCCTCCGGCAGCTCCTCGTCCGGCGGTGCGGCGGATGCCGGGGCAGGCGCGACCGCCGGGGCGGGCGCGACCGGGGCCGTGGACGCGACCAGCGGGACCGCGGCGAGCAGTGCGGCGGGGGCGGGCAGCGCCTCCAGTGCGACCGCCGGTGGATCGACCGCCGGGACCGCCGCGACGACGCCGACCACCATCGGCGACGTGGCGAAGGTCGCGATCGAGGAGTCGCCGCGCACCTCGATCAGCCGCGTGAACGGCGAGACGGCACTGACCATCGCGATCACCAAGACGCAGGAAGCGAACACCGTCGACGTCTCGAAGACGGTCCGCGACGCCCTCCCCGGCATCGAGGCGAAGGTCGCCGGCGACCCGCGGTTCACCGTCGTGTTCGACCAGGCGCCCTACATCCAGCAGTCCATCGACTCCCTCGCCGAAGAGGGGCTCCTCGGCCTCGGGTTCGCCGTCGTCGTGATCCTGCTGTTCCTGCTGTCGGTGCGGTCGACGATCGTCACCGCGATCTCGATCCCGACCTCGGTGCTCCTCGCCGCGATCGGCATGCGGGCGACCGGGTACACGCTGAACGTCATCACGCTCGCCGCGCTCACCATCGCGATCGGACGCGTGGTGGACGACTCGATCGTGGTCATCGAGAACATCAAGCGGCACCTGCAACCCGGGGTGGACCGGACCCGGGCGGTGCTCGACGCCGTCCGCGAGGTGGCCGGCGCCGTCACTGCGTCGACCCTGACCACCGTCGCCGTCTTCCTGCCGGTCGCGTTCGTCGCGGAGCTCGTCGGCGAGCTGTTCCGGCCGTTCGCCCTGACCGTGACGATGGCGCTCGTGGCCTCGTTGCTGGTGTCGCTGACGATCGTCCCGGTGCTCGCGTACTGGTTCCTCCGGACGCCTGCCGCCGCCGGTGGCACCGTCGCCGGTGGCGCCGCCGCTGGTGGCGCCGCCGCTGGTGGCGCCGCTGCCGGTGGCGCTGCTGCCGACGGGTCCGCTGCGACCACCGCGCTGTCGTCCGCCGAGGACCTGCACGACGCCGGCACGTCCGACCGGCTCCGGCGCGGGTACCAGCCCGTGCTCCGCTGGGCCATCGGTCGGCCGGCGCTCGTGGTGGTCCTGGCGGTCCTCGTGCTCGGCGGCACCGCGGCCGCCGTGCCGTTCGTCAAGACGAACTACCTCGGCGACTCGGGGCAGAACACCTTCACGGTCACGCAGGACCTCGAGCCGGGGACGAGCCTCGACGAGCAGTCCGACGCGGCGCAGGAGGTGGAGCGCGTGCTCCGCGGTGTCCAGGGTGTGCAGACCGTGCAGACCACCATCGGGACGAGCGGGCAGTCGATCCAGGCGGCCTTCGGGGGCGGGGCGTCGGCCTCCGTGCAGTACAACGTCACGACGGACGCCGGCGACGACCAGACCACCATCCAGTCGACCGCGCGCGACCGCATCGACCGCATCGACCGCATCGACGGCGTCGGCGAGGTCAGCCTCTCGTCGGCCGGTGGCGGCTTCGGCGGCTCGAGCGACATCGAGGTCGACGTCACCGCGCCGACCCAGGCAGAGCTCCGGACCGCGGCGGCGTCGGTGCTGCGCGAGATGCGGAAGGTCGACGGCACGACCGGCGCGACGAGCAACCTGTCGGCGTCCGAGCCGTACCTCGCCGTCCGGGTCGACCGGCAGGCGGCCGCCGAGCGCGGGCTGACCGAGACGCAGGTCGGCGGGATCGTCGCCGCGGCGGTCTCGCCCCGCGACACCGGCACGATCGAGATCGACGACGCGACGCTCGACGTGTACATCGCCGACCCCGAGCCCCCGACGACCGTCGCAGCACTGCGATCGCTGTCGATCCCAACTTCGACCGGGTCGGTGCCGCTGTCCGACCTGGCGACCGTCGAGCAGTCCGAGGGGCCGACGTCCATCACGACGTCGAACGCCGTCCGGACGGCCACGATCACGGTGACCCCGGACTCGACGAACCTCGGTGCCGCCGTGCAGAACGTGACCGCGGCCGTCGACGCGCTCGACCTGCCTCGTGGCGCATCCGCCGAGATCGGCGGTGTCGCCTCGAGCCAGTCGTCGGCGTTCAGCCAGCTCCTGTTGGCCATGCTCGTCGCGGTCCTGATCGTCTACGTGATCATGGTCGCGACGTTCCGGAGCCTGCGGCAGCCGCTGCTGCTGCTCGTGTCGGTGCCGTTCGCGGTCACCGGCGCGCTGCTCCTGCAGATCGTGACGGGGATCCCGCTCGGTGTGGCGTCACTGATCGGCCTGCTCATGCTCGTGGGCATCGTGGTGACGAACGCGATCGTCCTGATCGACCTTGTCAACCAGTACCGGCGCCGGGGGCTCCGCGTGCACGATGCCCTGATCGAGGGCGCGACCAGACGACTCCGGCCGATCCTGATGACCGCCCTGGCGACGATCTTCGCGCTGCTCCCGATGGCCGTCGGGCTGACCGGCCGGTCCGGGTTCATCTCGCAGCCGCTCGCGCTCGTGGTCATCGGCGGGCTGGTGTCGTCGACGCTGCTCACCCTCGTGGTGCTGCCGTCGCTGTACGCCCTCGTCGAGGGGCTCTTCGAGCGGCGGGCCGACCGGCGGGCGGCGCGCGAGGCCGCGGCGGGGGAGGCCACTGCGCGTGAGGCCACTGCGGGGGATGCCGCTGCGCGTGAGGCCGCTGCGGGGGATGCCGCGGCGGGGGAGGACTAGCGGCGGTACTCCGCGTCGATCGCCGAGATCGGGTCGACGACGGAGGCTGCCGGCGCCGCCACGGGTGCCTCCTCGCGCTCGACGGCACGGAACCACGACACGAGGACGCACGTCAGCGTCACGAGGAACACCACGCCGGCGCCCTGCGACAGCACGGTCATCCGTCCGGTCACGGCCGCGTACCCGCCGAAGGCGACCGCGGCGGTGAACGACAGACCGAGCAGGAGCTCGGCGAACGTCTGCAGCGAGGAGTGCCGCTCCCAGCGGGAGGCAGTCGCGTGTGCAGGGCGCATCGAGGTGTCGGTCACCCCGGAAGTCTGCGGTGCGCGGGCGGCGAGCGGCAGTCCCGACTCCGGGTGCCACCCGGCCGGGGCACGTGCGTCCGGTGCCGGTGCGGTGCCCGAGTCTCGGCCCCGCGGACACTTTCGCGTCCGCACCGCCCGAGGAACGTCCGCCGAACCGAGACTCGGGGCCGCGGCGGCCACCAGCCACGCGCGGCCGCGCCTCAGTCCAGGTGCTCCCGCAGGAAGCTCGCCACGCGCTTGCTCATCGCCTCGTCGAGCTGCGCGATGGAGTGCGCCGACCCCTCGACCGCGACGAACGTCACCGGCACGTCATGTCGTCGGAGCGTCGCCGCGAACTCCTGCGACTCCCACAGCGGGATGAACTCGTCGGTGGAGTGGCCGATGAAGAACGGCGCCGTGTCCGAGGTCACGTGGTACTCCGGCGACGCCCGGGTCGCGGCCGGACAGTCCGAGTAGGTCCGGCAACCGAGGTACAGCAACTGCTTCCGCTGGAACGCGGCGGAGACGCCGTCGGCCTCGGTCGAACGGGTCGTCAGGTTCGTGGGGCCGCTCAGGTCGACGACGGCTCGGATCCGGTCGCCCTCGGCGTAGGCGGTCGAGTCGTGGTCCGTCACGGCCAGCATCGCCGCGAGGTTCCCACCGGCGCTGCCCCCGAACACCCCGACCCGCTTGCTGTCGACGTCGTAGGTCGACAGCGTCGTCGGACGGAACACCCAGTCGAGTGCCCGTCGGACGTCGTCCAGCCCGGCCGGGAACGGGTCCGTCGGGGCGAGCCGGTAGTCGACGTTGAACGTGACGAAGCCCTCGGAGGCCAGGTACTTGCACACCGATCGGTACGCGGCGGTGGCCTTGTCGCCGTGGGACCAGCTCCCGCCGTGGATCATCAGGACGGCGGGACGCGTGCCGCTGGCCGCCTCCGCAACGGCAGCGTCGCCGGCGCCGGCGCCGGCACCGGCACCAGCACCAGCACCGGCTCCGGTCCCGTCGTCGGTTGCCCCGGCCCCCGCAGCGGCGACGCCGGCCGCGGCAGTCCCGGCACCACTCGCACTCCCGTCCCCGGCCGCGTCGGCCCCGACATCGTCCGGCGTCGCGGAAGCCGTCCCGCCCGGCGTCGGCGTCGGGGTCCTCGTGGTGTCCGGTGCACTGTCCGCCGGCAGGCACACGTCGAGCCGCTGCAGCGCGTCCGACCCGTACGGCACGTCGGCGACGACGTCGATGCCGTGGTACCGGAGCGACAGCGGGTAGATGACGGGTCCGGCGGTCACCGTGCGGTTCTCGTCACCGACCGGGTCCGTGCTGCACGACGCGACCGCGCCGAGCGCCACGACCGCGGCGACGAGCGCGAGCAGCGTGCGACGGCCTGACCTCATCGGATCAACGGTAACCCGGTCCCCGCGCACCGTCGTCCACCCACGGGAGGAACCGACCCTCCCCTCCTCCGCCCCGAGGACCACCGCCGGACGAACCCGCCGGGCGGTGCCAGGATGGTGACGACCCCGCAGGAGGACCCGTGAGCCGTCGCAAGGCCTGGAACGCCGACCCCGAACCACTGCTCCGCGTCGAGGAGGGGTTCCGCCTCGACCGGGTCGACCCCGACGGCACCCCGGGCTTCCCGGGGCGGAAGATCGACGGGCTCGAGGCGCTCGCCGCCGGGGCCTCCCGACTGTCCGCGCTGCAGGAGCGCCTCTGGGCCGCCTCGACCGCCGGTGACCAGCGCCGTGTGCTCCTCGTGCTCCAGGCGATGGACACCGCGGGCAAGGGCGGGATCGTCTCGCACGTCGTCGGCGCGGTGGACCCGAACGGCGTGCACTACGCCGGGTTCAAGGCGCCGAACGCCGAGGAACGCGAGCACGACTTCCTCTGGCGCATCGAGCGACAGCTCCCGGGCGCCGGCCAGCTCGGCGTCTTCGACCGCTCCCACTACGAGGACGTCCTCATCCAGAAGGTCCGCGTGTTCGCCTCGCCGGAGGAGATCGAGCGCCGCTACGGAGCCATCGTCGACTTCGAGGACGAGCTCGCCACGTCGGGCACGAGCCTCGTCAAGGTCATGCTCCACATCTCGAAGGACGAGCAGCGCGAACGACTCGGTGAGCGCCTCGACCGACCCGACAAGCATTGGAAGTTCAACCCCGGCGACATCGACGAGCGCCTGCTCTGGGACGACTACCAGGACGCGTACCAGACGGTGTTCGACCGCACCTCGACCGCGACGAACCCCTGGTACGTCATCCCGGCGAACCGCAAGTGGTACGCCCGGCTCGCCGTGCAGCAGCTCCTGCTCCGCACGCTCGAGGACATGCAGCTCACCTGGCCCGCAGCGGACTTCGACGTGGCCGAGCAGCGGCAGCGGCTCGCCGAGTCCTGACCCGCGAACGGTCCAGGAGGCACGGATCACCCCCGCCTCGCCGCCCCGGCCCGGCGGTGGACTGGCCAGCGACGGTCCGATCGCGTAGACTCACTCGGTCGGCCTTCGACGCCGTGACATTGCGATCACGGAGTTTTCGTTTGGGTGTGTGTTGCTCGAGGGCTGGATTCACGTCGATCCGCGACGGGAAGAACCCCCTCTCCGCACGCAAGCCCCCGCCGATGTCGCTGCCGGGCGCTGCGGTACGTCTGCACCCCGAGAAAGTAGCCATGGCCCCGTACAACAAGGGCGGCGCGGACAACCGCGCCTCCGACCGTGTCCGTCACCCGAACGGCACCCCCGCCGCTCGCAGCAGCAAGCACCGCGGTTTCCGCGCCGCCGACCCGTCCGCTCCGCGGCAGAAGCAGCGTTGGGACGCCGAGGAGCGTCGCGGCCGCGCGGCGCAGGGCGAGCGCCCGAGCCGTCCGAACTGGGAGCCGCGCGACGGTGGCCAGGGCCGCCCGCAGCGTGACGACCGTGGTGGCCGTCGCTTCGACCGCGATGACCGCGCTCCCCGTCGCTTCGACCGCGACGACCGTGCGCCCCGTCGTGACAACGACGACCGTCCGCGTCGTTCGTTCGACCGGGACGACCGCGCCCCGCGTCGCTTCGACCGTGACGACCGCGCCCCGCGTCGCTTCGACCGTGACGACCGTGCGCCCCGTCGTGACGACGACCGCGCCCCGCGCCGGTTCGACCGTGACGACCGCGCGCCCCGTCGTGACGACGACCGCGCTCCGCGCCGGTTCGACCGCGACGACCGCGCGCCCCGCCGGTTCGACCGCGACGATCGTGCGCCCCGTCGTGACGACGACCGCGCCCCGCGCCGGTTCGACCGTGACGACCGTGCCCCCCGTCGCTTCGACCGCGACGATCGTGCGCCCCGCCGTGACGACGACCGCGCCCCGCGCCGGTTCGACCGCGACGACCGTGCGCCCCGCCGGTTCGACCGCGACGACCGCGCTCCCCGTCGCTTCGACCGCGACGACCGCGCTCCCCGCCGTGACGCCGACGACCGTCCGCGCCGGAACTTCGACCGCGACGACCGCGCCCCGCGCCGGTTCGACCGCGACGACCGCGCCCCGCGCCGCTTCGACCGCGACGACACCGAGCGCAAGCCCTTCGTCCCCGCCGACGACGTCAAGCTCGAGAAGCTCCAGGCCGAGGCGACCCTCGCGGCCGACGTCGAGGGCGTGACCTTCGCCGACCTCGGCATCGGCGGCAACATCTCCCGTGCCCTGGCCGAACTCGGCGCGACGAGCCCGTTCCCGATCCAGGCAGCGACGATCCCCGACGTGATCGCGGGCAAGGACGTGCTCGGCCGTGGCCGCACAGGCTCCGGCAAGACCATCGCCTTCGGCGCCCCGCTCGTCGAGAAGCTCATGGAGAACGGCGGCGGCACGAAGCGCAAGATGGGCCGCGCCCCGCGTGCGCTCATCCTCGCGCCGACCCGTGAGCTCGCTCTGCAGATCGACCGCACCGTGCAGCCGATCGCCCGCTCGGTGGGCCTCTTCACGACGCAGATCTACGGCGGTGTCCCGTACGGCCGCCAGGTCGGTGCGCTCGAGCGCGGTGTCGACATCATCGTCGGCACCCCGGGCCGCGTGCAGGACCTCATGAACAAGGGGACGCTCGACCTCAGCGAGGTCGTCATCTCCGTGCTCGACGAGGCCGACCACATGTGCGACCTCGGGTTCCTCGAGCCGGTGCAGGAGATCCTCTCCGCCACGGCCGAGGTCACCCCCGAGGGCAACCGCGCCCAGAAGCTCCTGTTCAGCGCGACGCTCGACGCCCAGGTCGCGTCGCTCGTCGAGCAGTTCCTGCACGAGCCGTCCGTCCACGAGGTCGCCGGTGAGGACCAGGCCTCGTCGACGATCGACCACCGCGTGCTCGTGGTCGAGCAGCGCCAGAAGGACCAGCTCCTCGAGGAGCTCGTCGCCGGCGCCGGCAAGACCATCGTGTTCGCCCGCACCCGTGCCTACGCCGAGCGGCTCGCCGACCAGTTCGAGGACGCCGGCATCCGCGCGACCTCGCTCCACGGCGATCTGAACCAGTCGCGCCGGCAGCGGAACCTGCAGCTCCTCACGAGCGGCCGCGTGAACGTGCTCGTCGCGACCGACGTCGCCGCCCGTGGCATCCACGTGGACGACGTGTCGCTCGTCGTGCAGGCCGACGCGCCCGACGACTACAAGGCGTACATGCACCGCTCGGGCCGCACGGGTCGTGCCGGCAAGGAGGGCACCGTCGTCACGATCGTCCCGCGCAGCCGTCGCCGCAAGATCGAGGGCATCCTCGAGCACGCGGAGATCGAGGCGGACCTCGTCGACGCCGCCCCCGGTGACGGGATCGTCGCGGAGCTCGCCGCGCGGTAGTCGCGAGCGGACGCAGGACGGGAGGCGCGGTGCCAGCTGGCACCGCGCCTCCCGTCCGTCACATGGTGAGCAGAACCATTCCTGCTCACGATGCGCCGCGTCAGCGGTTGAAGAAGAGCAACCCGCGCACGTACCCGGCCTGCCCGGCGTGCTGCGTGCAGTCGTCGAGGATGCTGACGATCCGCGCGCCCCGCGTGACGGGCGGGTCCCACGCGTCGTCGACCACCGGGTCGAAGTCCGCCGGCGCGAGCGTGCCGACGTAGGCGACCGTGCGGTCGTGCACCGCGCGGAGGTAGCCGACCAGCAGGTCCGCCGAGGCACGGACGCGTCCGACGTCGTCCCGCGACATGCCGTAGCCGAGCGCCTCGGCGGGGAACGGCAGTCCGAACCGCTCCACCCAGCCGTCCGCCGTCCACACCTGCTCGGTGCCCGCGAGGTCCGCGATCTGGGCGTCCTGCCCGCGCGCGATGTGCCACGCGAGCCAGGCGAGGGTGTTCGCACCGGCGGCCGGACGTGCGGCCAGCTGGTCCTCCGACAGCCCGCTGACGGCGCGCTCGACCGTGGCGGGGACGCGGGAGAACGCTTCGATGAGGAGTTCTGAGGGGGTCATGCCGGCAACGCTACGCGCGGTGTCCGACACCGTTCGTCACGGCTGCAGGCCGGCGATCGTCCCCGCGACGGAGACCGATCGCGAGTGGCGTTCGAGCGCAGCGCCGAGCCGGTCGAAGGCGTCGGCGAGGCCGGCGCGGTCGCCGGGGGAGATGACCTCGCGGAACGCCGACGAGTAGACGGCGCCGATCTCGCGCGCCACCTCGGACCCGGACGGGGTGAGGTGGAGGAGGATGCTGCGGCGGTCGTCGGGGTTCGGGCGACGCTCGATGTGGTCGCGCTTCTCGAGCCGGTCGATCAGGCTCGTCATGGCACCCGTGGAGAGCTCGAGGTACTCGCCGGCCTGCTTCGGCGTGATCCCCTCGCCGTCGGCGGACGCGAGGAAGAACACGAACCGGGCGTCCGTGGCGTTCAGCCCGCGGGTGGAGCTCTCGTGGTGCAGGACGCGCGCGTGCTGCATCTGCAGCACGCGGAACGCCGTCATCAGCGTCGCGACGTCGCCGTCCGGGTCGACCTCGGGGATGCTGACGGTCGGCGACACGGGGGCAGGGGGGAGCTGCGCGGCGTCGAGGGGTCGCGCGAGCGCGGTGGTGGTGTCCGTCATCGGGCGGCTCTTCTCGGGAGGGTGATCGCCTGCGCGATCGGCGGGACGGCACGGGTATGCCGTCGTGCTGCTCATTGAACAAGTATCTCACCGATTGAAGTACCCCCAACTGTGGGGGTGTAGCTTCCCTTGTGAGCCACACGGCGCTCAAGTAGCTTGATCGTCGTAGCAACCACGGCGCCGTCGCGACCAACCACCGCGGAACCCCGGCGCCCCTTTGGATCAGGAGCTCCGTCATGTCCCGTGTCACCCCGCGCGCTGCGCGTCTCGCCGCCTGGATCGCCATCCCCGCCGCTCTCGTGGCCTCGGGTGTCGTCGTCTCGACCGCGTCCTACTCGGCCTTCTCGGCCACCACGGTCAACCCGACCAGCAACTGGACGGCCGGCAGCGTCGCGCTCACCGACGACGACAACAACACCGCGCTGTTCAACGCGACCGGCCTCAAGCCCGGCTCGACCGGTGCGAACTGCATCACGGTCACCTCGACCGGCACGCTGCCCTCGACCGTGAAGCTCTACGGCACGAACGCGGCCACGACGAACGCCCTCGCGTCGAACATCAACCTCACCGTCGAGCAGGGCACGGGCGGCGGCTTCGGCTCCTGCACCGGCTTCACCGCGGCGTCGACCAACGGCACGCTCTACAGCGGTACCGTCGCGGGCTTCGGCACGGCCTCGACCAACTTCGCCACGGGTGTCGGCAGCTGGGCCCCGACCGGCAGCGGCTCGGAGTCGCGCGTCTACCGCTTCACCTACACCGTCTCGAGCACCGCACCGAACACCGTGCAGGGCGGCACCGCGGCCCTCGGCTTCACCTGGGAAGCCCAGAACAGCTGAGCCGGCGACACGGGAGCGTGATCGACGCTCCCGTGTCCTCCGCGTGACGTCCGGGACCGAGCCCGATGCGGGCCCGTCCGTCACCGTCCGACAACGCGCCCCCGGTCGAAGGCAGTCATGGTCAGCATCGAAGTGCACGGCGGTCCCACGCCGCACGACGCGCTCCGTGACGCCGTCGACTGGGGGCGCGTCGTCGTGGCCACGCTCGCCCGTGGCATCGTCGCGACCCTGCTCGGGCTCGCGCTCTGGGCGGCTGCTCCCGCCGTCATCGGCTGGCAGCCGACGACCGTGATGACCGGATCGATGGAGCCGCGGCTCACCCCCGGCGACGTCGTGGTCTCCCGCCCGGTGTCGGCCGGGGACGTCCGGATGGGCAAGGTCCTGCTCGTCGACGACCCGGACCAGCCCGGGCACCTCCGCATGCACCGCTACGTCGAGGACGGTCCGCGCGGCACGATCGTCACGAAGGGCGATGCCAACCCCCGGCAGGACTCCACGCCCGTCGAACCGTCGGCCGTCCACGGTGTCGCGTTCCTGCGGGTCCCGTTCGTCGGTGCGCCGATCGTCTGGCTCCGCGCGGGGGAGTGGGGCAAGGTCGGGATGCTGGCACTCGGTCTGGTCGCGGTGCTCGCGCTCTGCACGGTCGACGGATCGCTGCGGCGGCTGGTCGGTCCGGCGGGGCGCTCGTCGGACGACGACGCGTCGCGCGACGCGGGTGGCGGACCGGACGGTGGCGCTGGCGGCGTCCGTGTCCGTGACGGTGGCGGTGTCGGCGTGGGCGTCGGCGTGGGTGACAGCGCCGGTGCCGGTGACGGCCAGGAGGCGGGGGTCGACTCCGTCCCGCGCGTCGCCACGGCCCCCACCAGCGCCCCCACCGTCGTCGTGAGCCGCCGTACCCGCCGCCGCGCGGACCGCCGAGCGCGTCGGTTCCGCCGTCTCGGCGGCGCCGCCGCCGTCCTCGTGCTCGCGGGCGGGGCCGGGTTCCTCCTGCCGGCAGAGGCCGTCGCCGGGCCGTGGTCGCGGACCACCGTCACGTCCACCTCGTTCGACGCTCTCACCGTCCCGCAGGCCACCGCGCTCGCCTGCACGCCGAACGGCGACGGCTCCGTGAACATCGGCTTCACCTACGGCGGGCCGGCCGCGACCTCGTTCTCCGTGATGAACGGGACGACCGCGCTCGCCACCCAGTCGACCTCGCCCGTGCGCGTCGTCGGCTCCGGTCTCCTCAACCTCGGCCAGGTGTACACCGTCACCGTCCGCGTGAACTACCTCGGGAACTGGACGTCGACGAGCACCGCGACCGCCCGGATCCAGACGGCCCTCATCGGTACCAACCTCAGTTGCGCCTGAGTTCTCCACAGGTCGCCGCGGGGCACCCGGCGATGTCCCCGGCCGGCGCTACCGTGACCGCATGCGCATCCTGCACACCGGCGACTGGCACCTCGGCCGCACACTGCTGGGTGCCGACCTGCTCGAGCACCAGGCGGCCTTCCTCGACTGGCTCGTCGACCAGGCACGGGCGCGTGCGGTCGACCTCGTCGTCGTCGCCGGGGACGTCTACGACCGTGCCATCCCGCCGGTCGACGCCGTCCGGATGCTGTCCCGGGTGCTCGAACGGCTGGCCGAGACGGCCACGGTCGTCATCACCCCGGGCAACCACGACTCCGCCGCACGACTCGGCTTCGGTGCCGGCGTGATGGACCCGCGGGTGCGGATCCTCGCCGAACCCGCAGGCATCGCCACCCCGGTCCTCGTCGACGACGCCGACGGGCCCGTCGCGGTGTACGGCATCCCGTACCTGCACCCCGACCTCACCCGGTACGCCCTCGCGGCGGTGCCCGACGAGCCGCTCGCCCGCTCGCACCAGGCCGTCGTCGGTGCGGCGATGGACCGCGTCCGCGCCGATCTCGCCCAGCGGCCCGGTACGCGCAGCGTCGTCGTGGCCCACGCGTTCGTCGGCGGGACCGAACCGAGCGACAGTGAGCAGGACATCCGCGTCGGCGGGGTCGACCGGGTGGCGCGTGCCGTGTTCGACGGCATCGACTACGTCGCGCTCGGGCACCTGCACGGGCCGCAGCGCGTGGGGGACGGCGACCGCGTGCGGTACGCGGGCTCGCCGCTCGCGTTCTCGTTCGGCGAGCGGCACCAGCAGAAGTCCGTCACGGTCGTCGACCTCGACGACTCCGGGCAGGTGACGGCCGAGCTCGTGCCGGCGCCCGTGCCGCGGCGGCTCGTCGACGTCCGGGCCACGATCGACGGGATCGAGTCCGGGGCGCACCGGTCGGCGGCGGACGCCTGGGTCCGCGTCGCCGTGACGGACACCGTCCACCCGGAACGGATGTACGCCCGGGTGAAGGACCACTTCCCCCACGCCCTCGCCATCACGCACGAGCCGGCCGACCGCGCCGAGCGTGCCGCCGCCCGTGCGGTCACGGCGACGTCCGACCCGGTCGAGGTGGCAGCCGACTTCGTGTCGTTCGCCACCGGCACAGTGCCGGACGACGACGACCGCGCGATCCTGACCGAGGCGTACGAAGCGGCTGCCCTGGCCCTCCAGCGCGAGGGGGACCGCTGATGTACCTGCACCGGCTCGAACTCCGCGCGATCGGCCCCTACCCGGAACTCGTGTCGATCGACTTCGCCGCGCTCGCCGCCTCCGGGGTGTTCCTGCTCGAAGGGCCGACGGGTTCCGGCAAGTCGACGATCATCGACGCCGTGGTGTTCGCCCTCTACGGCGGACTGGCCGGTGCCGACGCGAGCGACGACCGGTTGCACAGCCAGCACGCCGACCCCGCGGTCGAGCCCTTCGTCGAGCTCGTGTTCGAGACCGGTGCCGGTGTGTACCGCGTCCGACGCACGCCGCAGTACCAGCGCCCGAAGCAGCGGGGGACCGGCACCGTGAAGCAGCAGGCCTCCGCGCAGTTGTTCCGCCTCGCCGGGCCGGCCGACGTGGCCGGTGAGCCGATGTCCTCGCGCATCCCAGAAGTCGCGGTCGAGATCGCCCGGATCATCGGCCTCGACAAGGCGCAGTTCCTGCAGACCGTCGTCCTGCCCCAGGGCGAGTTCGCCCGGTTCCTGCGGTCTCCCGGCGAAGACCGCCGCAAGCTGCTGCAGTCGTTGTTCGGCACGCAGGTCTACGACCGGACGGCCGACGAACTCGCTGTCCGCCGTCGCGCCGTCCTGGCCGAGGTCGAGGGCGCCGACGCCCGGGTCCGCGACGCCCTGAACCGGTTCGCCCAGGCCGCGGGTGTCGACGAGCCGGACGAGTCCGACGTCCCCGCGACCGTCGCGGCACTCCGAGCGACCGCCGACGCTGCCGAGTCCGCTCGCGCCACCGCGTCGCACGCGGCCGCTGCTGCGGCGGCGCACGAGCAGTCGGTCACTGCTCGTGCAGCCGCACTGGACCGCCGCGCCGTCCTCGTCGCACGTCGTGCGGAACTCGACGCGGGTGCCGACGGGGTCGCCGCGGCCCGCGTGCGCCTGGCGTCGAGCGAACGTGCTGCCCGCGTCGCGGTCGTCGCCGACGGGCTCGACGCCGCACGCGCCCGCTCCGACCACGCGGCCGCGGCCGCGGACGCCCTCCGCGCACAGCACGGCGTGACGACCGACCGAGACGCCCTCGCCCACCAGCGGACCGCCGTGACCGAGTGCCTCGCCGCGGTCCGGCACCGCATCGACCTCGAACGGGCGCTCCCCGGCAGGCGTCAGGCGATCACCGATGCCGTCGCTCGCGGAACCCTGCTCACCGAACGCCTCGCCGAGCTCGACACCGCGCTCGATGCCCGCCCCGCCGAACGCGCCCGCATCGTCGAGGACGCCCGGGCCGCCGCCGCGCTGGCCGCCGGGTCCGAGGCCGCCCGGCTCGAGGTCGAGCGTGTGCGTGCGCTCCGGGCCGACCTCGTCGCCCGGGCTGCGTCCGAACGGGGCGTGCAGGGTGCCGAGCAGACCGTCGTCGCCGCCCGCGCCACCGCCCACGAGCTCGTCCGGGTCGAGCAGCAGTTGCGGGAGCGCCGCATCGCCGGACTCGCCGGAGAGCTCGGCGCCGCACTCCTGCCGGGCGACCCGTGCCCGGTGTGCGGGGCGACGGAGCACCCGGTCGTCGCGACACCGCAGGACGACCACCCCACGACCGAGGCGATCGAGGCCGCGGCCGAACGTGCCCGGCGTGCCGAGCGAGCCCTCGGCGACGCCGCGACGGCCCTCGCACTCGAACGGGCTGAGCTCGCTCGGCTCGTGCAGGTCCTCGGTGACGTCGACGACGACACCGTCGACGCCCTCGCGGCGGCGGCCGACGCAGCCGTCACGGCGGCGCACGACGCGGCCGTCCGCGTGCGCGACCTCGAACAACAGCGGGCCGCACACGACGAGGGAACGCGCACCCTCGAACGGCAGCGGAACGAGGTCGACGCCGAACGCGCCGTCCTCGCCGGAGCAGCCGCAGCAGATGCCGAGCGCCTCGAGCAGGACGAGTCGGCGGTGTCGGCCGCGATCGAACGCGTGGCCGAACACCTCGACGATGCGCCGGAGACCCTGCGCCAGGGGGTCGAGTCGCTCGACGCGCTCGTCGGTCGACTCGAGGCGGTGCTCCAGGCCGACAGCCGCGCGGACTCGGCAGCAGCAGACGTCCGCGAACGTGCGGCCGAGGTGGAGCGGGTCCTCGCCGAGCAGGGGTTCGACGACGTCGCCTCCGCCCGCGCCGGGGTCCTCGACCGAGCGGACGCCGAAGCACTCCGGGCCGAGGTCGCCTCTGCCGACCAGGCTCGCGCGGTCGTCGATGCGGGACTCGCCGAACCGGCGGTCGTCGCTGCGGCCGACGACGACCCGGCAGCACTCGACCTCGCCGGAGCCCGCGCAGCACGGGACGCTATCGCAGCCGCAGCCGCGGCCGAGGCAGCCGTCCGCGCGGCCACGTCGGCGGTCGACCAGGCCGTCGCGTCGGAACGGTGCGCAGCCGAGCTGGACGCCGCGGTCCGCGCCCGCGACGACACGTCCGCCCGCAGCCGTGCCGTGGTGCGACTCGCCGACGTCGCCGCCGGGGTCGCAGCAGCCAACCCCACCGGGATCACCCTCGGCACCTACGTGCTCATGCGCCGCTTCGAGGACGTCGTCGCCGCGGCCAACGACCGGTTGCGGGCGATGCTCGCGGGCCGGTTCACGCTGGAGACCTCCGACGAGCGGGAGTCCGGCTCACGTGCACGGCGCACGGGCCTCGCGCTCGCCGTGCACGACCAGACGACCGACACCGTGCGCGATCCCCGCAGCCTGTCCGGCGGCGAGACCTTCACGGTGTCGCTGTGCCTCGCGCTCGGTCTCGCCGACGTCGTCCAGGCCGAGGCGGGCGGGGTCTCCCTCGGCACGCTGTTCGTCGACGAGGGGTTCGGCACGCTCGACCCCGAGACGCTCGACGACGTGATCGGGCAGTTGTCTCGTCTGACCGCGGGCGGCCGCCAGGTCGGGATCGTCAGTCACGTCGAGGAGCTCAAGCAGCGGATCCCGGAGCGCATCGCCGTGCGGCGCACGTCCGACGGCGGATCCCGGGTGACGACCACGGTCTGACGCCCGCGCCCGCGCCCGCGCCCGCGCCCGCGCACGAACGCGCCCCCGCCCCCGCGCCCGCGCCCGCGCCCGCGCCCGCGCCCGCGCCCGCGCACGAACGCGCCCCCGCGCACGCACCCGCCCCGCCAACGTGCGAGGTCCCGCGCTCAGTGCGAGGCCCCGGTCGTCCCACCGTCAGCGAAACCTCGCACGGTGCGGATCCAGGACGCTGCGCAACCCCGCGCGTCAGGGCGACGGCGACACGTCCACCGTGCCGTCCGGCGGCGGCAGGATGTCCGCAGCGACCCACGGGAACACGAACGTGAACAGGACCCACACGATCGCCGCGAGGAGCACGAGCAACTCGATCACCTTGAGCGCCGCGGGGCCGGGCAGGATGCGCCAGACGAACGGGAAGATCACTTCGACGTCTCCGAGAGTTCCTTCGGGGTGCCCTCCGACGCAGGCATCCAGTAGTCGAGCTTGGCGTGCGTGACGTACCGCTCCTTCGCCGACCACATTGGGTGGCACGCGGTCAGGGTCAGCCAGCGGTCGTCGGCCGTCGGCTCGACCCCGGGCTTGTTCGGCACCGGGGCGATGGTCTCGACGTGGTCGGGCGTGACGATCTGCGAGTCGGTGACCTTGTAGACGTACCAGACGTCGAACTTCGTCTTCGCGTCGGTCACCCGCACCACGACGTCGTCGCCGGTCTTGAGCTCGGCGATCTGGTTGAGCGGCTTGCCGTAGGTCACCCGGTGCCCGGCGACCGCGAAGTTGCCCTCGGCGCCCGGCATCGCGGTGTCCTGGTAGTGGCCGAGGCCGATCGTGTTGAGGACCTTCTCGCGGTCGGTGCCCTCGCCGATCGGGCGCTCGTAGTCCTTGCCGAACCGGGGGATCTGCATCGTGCCGAAGACATCGGTGACGTTCGGCGGCTCGGCGAGCACGGGAGCGGGCCCGCGGTGCTCGGTGCCGGTCCCCGAAACGTCCTTCTGCCCGAGGCCGTCGACGAGCTTCGTCTGCTCGTTGACCGCGACGACGTCCGTCCACCACGCCGTCCACACCACGTACAGCCCGGTGCCGGCGCCCGCGATGATGAGCAGCTCGGCGATGAGCGAGACGATGGCGCCACCCACGGTCTGGCGGCGACGCGGTGCCCGTCGTGCAGCACCGGCCGCACCGTCGCGGCGGTCTCGGCGCGACGGGAGTGTCTCGTGTGCGGTCACGGGGCTCCTGATCCGGATGGGGTGGTCGGACAGGTCTATCAGATCACGACGACGACCCCGTGACGAGGTTGTCCACAGCACCGTTACGGTGAAGTGATGCAGCACGTCCTCCGCCGGTTCGACCCGGCCGACACCGAAGCCGTCGTCGCCCTGTGGCAGGCCTGCGGTCTCGTCCGCCCGTGGAACGACCCCCGCCGCGACATCGCCCGCAAGCTGACCGTGCAGCCCGAGCTGTTCCTGGTCGCCGAGGACACCGAGGATCCCGCCCACCCGGTCGTCGGAGCGGGCATGGCCGGGTTCGACGGGCACCGCGGCTGGGTGAACTACCTGGCGGTGCGGCCGGACCTGCAGGGCTCGGGGCTCGGGCGCGCGTTCATGGCGGAGTTCGAGCGACTGCTGACGGACCTCGGCTGCCCGAAGCTCAACCTGCAGGTCCGGGCCGGCAACGAGCAGGTCATCGGCTTCTACGAGGCACTCGGCTACACCGACGACCGCACGGTCTCGCTCGGCAAGCGGCTCATCCCCGACGCCTGACGCCCGCTCCGGCCGCCCCGAGTCTCGGCTCCGCGGACACTTTCGCGGCCCTGCGAGCACGAAACTGTCCGCCCAGGCGAGACTCGCCCAGTGCGGCGCTGCGCCCGACCTACGCGAGCGCCAGCCCCACCGCGGCACCGAACGCCAGCACGATCCCGGCCCACTGCACGGGCGTCAGCCGCTCCCGGAGCACGATCCCGGCGAGCACGACCGTCCCGATCGGGTACAGCGCGTTGAGCACGCTCACCACGGGCAGGGTCGCCGGGTCCTCACTCGAGTGCAGCCCCGCCTGGATGAAGACGTTCGCCGCGGCGTCGAGGACGCCGCAGGCGACCACCGTCCACACCAGGCGAGCCGGCCAGCGTCCGCCACCACGGATGCCGGGAGGCGCGGCAGACCCCGGAGCGTCGGCCGACCTCGCGGGGTCTGCCGCGCCTCCAGGGCCCTGCCCCGCGACCGCGGCCCGCCGCGTCACCACGACCGCCGCCGTCCCGAGCAGCACCGCCTGCAGCACCCGCGACACGACCAACGGCGCCACCCCCGCGTCCGACGGCGTCATGTCGTACGCGAGCACGATCCCGCCGAAGCCGCACCCCGCGACCGCCGCCGTCACGAGCCCCACCGCGGTCACCCGCGCACCCGACGTGTCCCGCACCGACGCCACCAGGACCACCGCGAGGACCGCCACCACCAGCGCGACCACTGCGAGGCCCGACAACGCCGTCCCGCGCAACACCGCCACCAGGACGGGCACGACGGCGGCGAAGACGGCGGTCAGCGGTGAGAGCACGCTCATCGGGCCGATCGCCAGCGCGCGGTAGAGGAGGAGGACGCCGACGCCTCCGGACACCCCCGCGACCGCGCCCCACAGGACGGACTCCGCACCGAACGCGCCACCGACCACGACGAGCCCGACCAGCAGGGGCACGATCCCGACCGCCGCGGCGACGGCGGCGACCGTCACCGCACGGACTCGACGTGACGCGAGGCCGCCGAGGAAGTCGGCGAACCCGTAGACGAGCGCGCCGGACAGGCCGAGGACGACGGTGAGCACGGCTCCCATCCTGCCCGGCCCGGTAGCCTGCGTGGCGTGAGCGTTCCCTACCACCGCCTGCCCCGTGTCGACGCACGCTGGAGGTGGTGGCGCCCGCTCGTGGCGCTGGCGTTCCTCGCCGGCTGGTACTTCGTCTCGCAGGTGATCATCGCCGTCGCGTACTTCGTGCCGATCGGCGCGAACCAGGGGCCGCAGGGGGTCATCGACCTGCAGAACGACCTCGCGAGCGGGGCGCTCGACCCCACCGACCCGGTGGTGCTGTCGCTGTCGCTCGTGTCCCTCGTGGTCCTGCTACCGGGCATCCTGCTCGCGGTGAAGATCGCGCGCGTCGGTCCCGCCGGGATCCTGTCGTCCACGCGGTTCCGGGTGCGCTGGGGCTGGACGGCCTGGTGTCTCATCCCGACGCTCGTCATCGCGGCGATCATGTTCGTCGTGCAGACCGGGCTCTTCTGGGACGGCGGGATGATCACGACGGACGGTGGCTTCGCCTGGAACCACGCCGCGATCGGCCAATCGACGGTGTCCCTCGGCACGCTGACCACGACGCTCGTGCTCGTCATCGTGCTCGTGCCGTTCCAGGGCGCAGCGGAGGAGTACATCTTCCGCGGCTTCCTCATGCAGACCATCGGCTCGTGGATCCCGGTCCGCATCGTGGGCACGGTCCTCGCCGTCGCGGTGTCGACCGTCGTGTTCGCCCTGCTGCACATCCCGAACGGCTACAACGTCTGGGGCATCCTCGACGTCGGGTCGTTCGGCCTCATCGCCGCGATCATCGTGCTGCGGACCGGCGGCCTCGAGGCGACCGTGCTGCAGCACGCCTTCAACAACATCATGATCTTCGTGCTGCAGGCGCCGGGGTGGTCGGGGATCGACCTCTCGTCGCAGGACGCCAACGGGACCATCGGCGGCTGGCTCGTCACGCTCGGTACCTCGCTGCTCTACTGGGGCATGGTCGAGGTGCTCGCCCGGTGGCGCCGCCTCGACCGCCGGTTCGCGGGCGCGGCCGCACCGCGGTTCCGTGGTCCGACACCGGTCTGGGCGGGTGGCGGGCGCTGGTTCGGTCCAGGAGGCACGGGCTGGGCGAGCGCCCCGGCCCGCCTCGACGAGACGGCCGGCTCGGCCGACGGGGCGGACGCAGCGCCTGTGGACAACGCCGTGGGTGTCGTCGGTCGGCCGTAGGCTCGTGGCATGAGCACCACGCCCGCGACCGCCGCCGTGTCTGCTTCCCGAGCCGCCGCGCTCGACGTCCTGCACCGCGTGTGGGGCTACGACGACTTCCGGGGCGAACAGGCCTCGATCATCGACCAGATCGTCACCGGGGGCGACGCACTCGTCCTCATGCCGACCGGCGGTGGCAAGTCGCTCTGCTACCAGGTGCCGGCGCTCGTGCGGGACGGCGTCGGCGTGGTCGTGTCGCCGCTCATCGCGCTCATGCAGGACCAGGTCGACGCCCTCGCGGCGAACGGCGTCAAGGCCGCGTTCCTCAACTCCACGCAGGGGCCGGACGAACGTGCCCGGGTCGAACGCGCCGTGGTCTCGGGCGAGGTCGACATGCTCTACCTCGCGCCCGAGCGGCTCCGGCTCGAGTCCACGCGCGCACTGCTCGACCGCGCGCAGATCGCCCTGTTCGCCATCGACGAGGCGCACTGCGTCGCCCAGTGGGGCCACGACTTCCGACCGGACTACCTCGAGCTCAGCGTCCTGCACGAGCGCTGGCCGACCGTGCCGCGCATCGCCCTGACCGCCACCGCGACGCCGCAGACCCACCGCGAGATCTCCGCCCGCCTCGGCCTCGACGACGCCGCGCACTTCGTCGCCGACTTCGACCGGCCGAACATCCAGTACCGCATCGAACCGAAGACCGGGGCGCTCCAGCAGCTCCTCACCTTCATCCGCACCGAGCACAGCGGCGACGCCGGCATCGTGTACTGCCTCTCCCGCAACTCGGTCGAGCGCACCGCGGCCGCGCTGTCCGAGCAGGGGATCCCGGCGCTGCCCTACCACGCCGGTCTCGACGCCAAGGTGCGGGAACGGAACCAGTCCGCGTTCCTGCGCGAGGACGGCGTCGTCATGGTCGCCACCATCGCGTTCGGCATGGGGATCGACAAGCCGGACGTCCGGTTCGTGGCGCACCTCGACCTGCCGAAGTCGGTCGAGGGCTACTACCAGGAGACCGGTCGTGCCGGGCGCGACGGGCTCCCATCGACCGCCTGGCTGGCGTACGGCCTGAACGACGTCGTGCAGCAGCGCCGGATGATCGACCAGTCCGAGGGCGACGCCGCGCACCGTCGGCAGCTCAGCGCGCACCTCGACGCGATGCTCGCCCTGTGCGAGACCATCGAGTGCCGGCGCGTCCGGCTGCTCGCGTACTTCGGGCAGGAGAGCACGGCGTGCGGCAACTGCGACACGTGCATCGCCCCGCCCGAGTCGTGGGACGGCACGGTCCCGGCGCAGAAGTTCCTCTCCACCGTGGTCCGGCTCGACCGTGAACGCGGGCAGCGGTACGGCGTCTCGCACCTCGTGGACATCCTCGTCGGCAAGCAGTCGCCTCGCGTGCAGGAGCTCCGGCACGAGTCCCTCGCCACGTTCGGCATCGGCAGCGACCTGGGCGAGGCGGAGTGGCGCACCGTCGCCCGACAGATCCTCGCGCAGGGCTACGCGGCGGTGTCCGGCGACGGGTTCGGCACGGTCGTCCTGAGCCCGACGAGCGCCGACGTCCTCGGCGGCCGCGTGCAGGTCCGGATGCGGCGCGACCCGGTGAAGGCACCCCGGGCCTCCCGCAACCGCCGGACCGTCGTGACGGACATGCCGCAGGAAGCCCTCGGGTTGTTCGAGGCCCTGCGCGCCTGGCGTGCGGCCCAGGCCCGCGAACAGGGCGTCCCGGCGTACGTGGTCTTCAACGACGCGACGCTGCGGGGCATCGCGGCGGTGAAGCCGTCGGACGAAGACCAACTCGCCGAGATCTCCGGCGTCGGCGGGGCGAAGCTCGAGCGTTACGGCCGTGCGGTGCTCGACGTCGTCGCCGCGGCCGAGTGATCGCGACACATTCCGTGGCGGGCATGCGATCGGGGTCGCGATCACTACACTCGGAGACTCCCGTCACGAGGAGGCCCGTGTGTCCGGATCGTCGAAGTACACCACGCTGAGCCGTGCCTTCGTGGCGCCGCTCGCTCGCATGATCTGGCGGCCGCGGATCATCGGTCGGAAGAACATCCCGAAGCGTGGACCGGTGATCCTCGCGAGCAACCACCGCTCGTTCATCGACTCCCCGACGATCGGCCTCCTCGCCCCGCGGAAGGTGTTCTTCCTCGCGAAGAAGGAGTACTTCACGGGCAAGGGCTTCCGGGGCTCGGTGACGCGGGGCTTCTTCGAGGGCATCGGCGCGATCGGTGTCGAGCGGGGTGCGGGTTCGGCGGCGCAGGAGGCCCTCGACCTCGGGCTCGAGCGGCTCCGGGCGGGCGATGCGTTCGCGATCTACCCCGAGGGCACCCGGTCCCTCGACGGCCGCCTCTACCGGGGCCGCACCGGGGTGGCCTGGCTGGCCCTGACGAGTGGTGCACCCGTGGTGCCCGTCGCTCTCACCGGCACCCAGGACGTCCAGCCGGTGGGGTCGCGCGTCCCGAAGCTCGCGAAGGTCACGGTCGAGTTCGGTACGCCGCTCGACCTCTCCGGCTTCGGCGAGGCCTCGTCCGGCCGGGCTCGTCGTCACGCGACGGACGCCGTGATGGCGGCGATCCAGGAGCTCAGCGGACAGGAGCCCGCGAACGCCTACAACAACCCGCCGGCGACGATCGTCGAACGGGTACGGCAGGTCCTCCGCCGCGACGACCCGACGGCCGCGGTCGAGCCCGACTGACGAGCGCATACACGAAACATGCTATTGCACATCTGAAATACTGGTGGTTGAATGGAGTCGTGCCCAGGGGCACACTCCGACCGCGTCCCGCCCGAGAACGGGACGCCCGACCACCTGATCGGAAGGCAAGCAGCATGTCCTCCACGCCGCTCTTCGACTCCATCGCCCGCCGTGCCGAACGGCCGACCCCCGCTCCGGCGGCACCGGCAGCTCCGAGCGCGCCGACCATCTCCCGGGCCACGTTCGCCCCCGCGCCGACCTCGCCGATGACCGCCCCGGTCGAGCCGCAGGGCCCCGTGTTCGTCCCGGCGTCGCTCGTCGCCGCGATCGAGGCCATCCCGACGCGCGTGGTCGCCGCGACGACCGCCCACGCGGTGGCTCCGGAGCAGCTCGTCCTGGTCGAGGCCGTCGCCGACGCGATCACCCGCGCCGTGGTGGACGCCGTCGTGACCGAGCTCGACCGCATCGCCCGCGACGGCGTCGTCCGCGCCTGAGCCGGCCCTCGACGAAGCCGATGTCCACCACGACGGACCGCCTGCCGATGCGCCCGCGGGGCGCCGCTCGCCACGCGGCGAACGCCCCGGCCGGGGTCGAGCCGCTCCCCACCCGTCGTGCTCGCCGTGCGGCAGAGCCTGCGGCGGCGGACCCGGCCACCGGGCCCGGCACCGAAGCCGTCTCCCACTCGACCACCGGGGCGGCGGTGTCCCCTCCCGCCGCCCCGGTCTCCACCAGCGCAGGGAACCCCCAGCCCCTGCCGTCGCGACGGACGCTGCGCACGGACCAGCCCGCGATCCGCCCCACTGCCCTCGGGCATGCCGTCACCCAGGCGATCACGCTGCCGCTGCGCTCGATCGGCTCCGCCTTCGCGTCCGCCCGGGCCGTCCCGCTCACCGCCACCGCCGTCGCCGCGTGCCTGTTCGTCACCGTCGCCACACCGCAGACGGCGACCGCAGCGAGCGCGACGTCGGTGCTCCCCGCGCTCGACGTGCAGGAGTACACGACCTCGGCGACGTCGACCGCCCGGGCCGAGCGGGACGGCTTCGCGATCGGCAGGCCACCCGAGCGTCGTGCGGCAGCGGCTCCGACGTCCGAGCCGGCTCCCGGCGCCTCGGCGGCCAGGCCCGTCGCGGGGACGATCCCGGCAGCGGGCGGCTTCGGCTCGCGGTGGGTCAGCGGCTGCGGTGCCTGTTCGACGAACCACCGGGGGCTCGACTTCGCCGCGCGCGAGGGGACGGCCGTCGTCGCGGCGATGTCCGGACGCGTGGTGTCCGCCGGGGTCGTCGGCGGGTACGGGAACCAGGTCCTGCTGCAGCACGCCGACGGCTCCCAGACCCGGTACGGGCACCTCTCCCAGATCGGTGTCCGGGTGGGGCAGACCGTGACGGCAGGGCAGCGCATCGGTGCCGTGGGGAACACCGGCGTCTCGACCGGGTCGCACCTGCACTTCGAGGTCCTCCACGGTGGGGTGGCGGTCGATCCGGCGGTGTGGCTCCGGGACCGCGGACTGCTCTGATCGACGGCGCGTACCGTCGAACGGGCGACCGCACGGTGCGGCGCAGGGACGGAGACGCGCGTGCGGGTGACGGTACTGGGGACCGGGGCGATGGGTGCCGGGGTGGCTGGGTCGCTGCTCCGCGAGGGCCACACGGTGACCGTGTGGAACCGGAGCGCTGACAAGGCCGCTCCGCTGGGTGAGCAGGGTGCGACCGTGGCGAACGACCCCGGTGCAGCGGTGGCCGATGCCGAGGTCGTGCTGCTCACGCTCTTCGACACGGACGCGGTGGTGGACGTCCTCGAGGCCTCCGCGGGCGATGCCCCGACCGACGCCGTGTGGGTGCAGTGCTCCACGATCGGCGTCGCCGGCACCGAGACCGTCGTGCAGCTCGCCGCGAAGTACGGGATCACCCTCGTCGAGGCGATGATGCTCGGCACGAAGGCCCCCGCTGAGCAGGGCACCCTGACGATGCTCGCCGCCGGCCCCGCGGACGTGCTCGACCGCATCGACCCGGTGCTCGACGCGATCGGCGCGAAGACCGTGCGTGCGGGGGACCAGGTCGGTGCCGGGACCGCGCTCAAGCTCGCGGCGAACGCCTGGATCGCGTCCATCACGGCCGCGACCGGGCAGTCGCTCGCGGTCGCGAAGTCGCTCGGGCTGGACCCGGCGCTCTTCCTCGAGGCGATCGACGGCAGCGCCAGCGACTCGGCCTACGCGCACGCCAAGGGCGGGTCGATCATCGAGGGATCGTTCCCGGCGCAGTTCGCGCTCGACGGTCTCCGGAAGGACATCGGCCTCATCACCGACGCCGCGCGCAGCACGGGGGTGTCGACGGTCCTGCTCGACGCACTGGGCCGGGTCTACGCCGACGCCAGCGCTGCTGGACACGGCGGCGACGACATCGCGGCTGTCGGCACGGCGTTCTAGCGCAGGTCGTCACGCCGGGCCGTGCGGCGCCCGTCCCGTCCGAGGAACCGTCGGAGCGCGCTCGTCAGGCGACCCACGGTCTCGTCGTTCATCGTGTTGGCGAGGTCGAACGCCTCGCGCGCGGGATCGGCCCCGGCCTGGATCCGACGGAGTGCGGCGTCCGCACGGGCCCGGGCGTCGAGCTCCGCCAGGGGCATGTCGTCCTCGGGGTCGTGCGGCGCGGGCGTCGCGGTGCCGTCGGTGCCCGTGTCTGCCATGCCAGCAGGCTACGCGGACCGGCTGACGCGGTGCCCACGACCGGCGACGTCGACGCCGTCCACGACGCGGACCATCTCGTCGAGGAACGACACGATGACGGCCATGTCGTCGGTCGACAGGTGCTCGGTCGCCTCGACCGCGCGGGAGTCGAGCTGGTCGATCACCCGGAGTACCTGGCGCATCGAGCCACCGGACGCGGTCAGGATGACGCCGCGACGGTCGTTCGGGTCCGGGTGGCGTTCGACGTGCCCGCTCCGCACGAGCCGGTCGACGAGCGCCGACGTCGACGCCGGGGTGATGTCGAGGTGTTCGGCGAGGTCCTTCGCGTTGACCGTGCGGCCGGCTTCCTCGGCGTCGAGGAGTGCGCGGAGGGCGAGCAGGGCGTTCTCGCCGATGCCCAGTGCCTCGCGCGCGCGTCGCTGTGCTGCGCTCTCGGCGCTCCGGTACCTGCGGAGTGCGTTCAGCACGTCCACCGCGTCGACCCGGGAATCCTCGCCGTACCAGAACCCCGCGGCGCTCGTCGTCACCTCGGTACTCATGGTCACAATGCTAGACGCTCTAGTTAGATTGTCTAGCGAGCGCGGAGAGTGGACCGGGGACGCACGCCAGACGTCCAGGATCGGACCCGGCACACGGGCGCACCAGCGGGGTCCGAGCCGAGCCGCAACACCCGTGACGCGGCGACGAAACACCCTCGCAATCCCCGGTCAGTAGGTTCACGGCATGCAGGAGCCGACGTGCTGAGCCGACTCGCGGGGAGCGTGTTCCACGTCGGGAGCGCCGTGGAACGGGCCGAGGTCGTCGCGCGCATGCTCGACGTGTACGTCGCCCGCGGTGAGCCCGCCGGGGTCGAGCACGACCGGGCGGTCGCCGCCGAGCTCCGGGCGGTCGTGGGGGCCGCGGGACCGGCGAACGACCCGGACCGGGCCTCGACGATCGACTCCCTCGCCCTCGACCGGCACGAACCGGCGTCCATCGCGTCGGCCGTCGCGGTCGCGCGGGACAACGCCCGGCGTGCTCGCGAGGTCGTCTCCACCGAACTGTGGGACTGCCTCAACGTCACCCGGTCGCGGATGCCCCGCAAGGTCGCACCCGATCGTGCCCACGAGTTCCTGGCGTGGGTGCGGGAGCGCAGCGCCCTGGCGATCGGGGTCGTCGAGGCCGATGCGAGTCACGACGAGGTCTGGGAGTTCTTCACGCTCGGCCGTGCGCTGCAGCGGTGTTCGGCCACGGCGCGCCTGCTCGCGTCGGGGCTGCTCGACCCGGAGTCGGGTGCGTCCTGGACGACGGCGCTCCGGGCGTGCGGCGCCGGCGAGGCGTTCCAGCGCGGCCGCGACCACCACACGCCCGGGCCGGAGGACGCCGCGGCGTTCCTGCTCCTGGACGAGCACAGTCCGCGGTCGCTGCGGTTCCTCGCGCGGCGGGCGGACGAGTGCCTCGCCGACGTGGCGCCGTCGTGCATCGCCGACGAGGTGCGTGCGTTCGCGGACACCCGGGCGGGCCTCGAGTCGGTGTCCGACGACGGCGCGGTGCTGGCAGCCCGCGCCGCGGGGGAGCGGCTCGCGGCGGCGGCGGACCTGGTGGTGCAGGCCCTCGACGAACGCGTCTTCGCCGCCCCCGAACCCGCGCGCTGAGCCGCGCTGAACCCGCGCGCTGAGCCGCGCCCGAACCCGTGTGCCGGACCGCGCCCTGGACGGACGTGACGACGGACGGGAGGCGCGGTGCGGGGCCGACCCGTGCCTCCCGTCCGTCAGGCGGTCACGTCAGACCGCGCTGGACCGGTCCGCGACCGCCTCGTCGCGCTCCAGGTCCTGCCGCAGCGCCGCGCGCGATGCGCGGGTCCCCACGACCGGCACCGCGTGCGTGATCGCCAGGTGCAGCCGGGTGTCCGCGTCGTACCGCACCCGGAAGCGCTCGTACCGGATGAGCCACACGAGCGCGATCGCCAGGGCCACGAACCCCGATGCCGCGCCGACCGCGATGGCCCAGCGTGGACCCCACGCGTCGGCGACGGCGCCGACGATCGGGGCGCCGATGGGGGTGCCGCCCGCGAAGATCGCCATGTAGAGGGCCATCACCCGTCCGCGCATCGCGGGCTTCGTGGTGGTCTGGACGAGGGCGTTCGCGGTCGTCATGAACGTCAGCGACGCGAGCCCGACGAACACCAGGACGATCGCGAACGACCAGTACGTCGGGGCGACGGCGGCCGCGACGCATGCCAGGCCGAACCCGGCGGAGGCGACGACGAGCGTGCGCATCCGCGGGCGGTCGCGGCGTGCGGACAGCAGGGCGCCGGCGACCGAACCGATCGCCATGACCGAGTTGAGCAGGCCGAACTCGCCCGCCCCCTTGTGGAACTCGACGCGGGCCATGGTCGAGGTGAAGATCGGGAAGTTCACGCCGAAGGTCCCGACGACGAAGATCATGCAGAGCACGACGATGATGTCCGGCCGCGTCCGCACGTACTGGAAGCCCGCGAGGATCTGCCCCTTGCCGCGCTTCGGCCGGATCCGCTCGGCGAGCTGTGCGGGGTCGACGAAGCGGAGCGCGATGAGCACGGCCAGGAACGACGCGGCGTTGATGACGAACACCCAGCCGGAGCCGATCGCCGCGATGAGCACGCCGGCGACCGCGGGGCCAATGAGCCGGGCGGCGTTGAAGGAGGCCGAGTTGAGCGCCACGGCGTTGGCGACGTTCTCGCCCTGCACGACGTCGGACACGAAGGCCTGGCGGATCGGGGTGTCGAACGCGGCGACGATGCCGAGCGCGAGGGCGAACCCGTAGAGCGACCAGATCGTGGCGGTGTCGGTCAGCACCATGATGCCGAGCCCCAGGCCGAGGGCGCCCATCAGCCCCTGCGTCAGCATGAGCATCTTGCGCCGGTCGAACCGGTCGGCGGCGAGCCCGGTCAGGGGCAGGAGGAGCAGCTGCGGACCGAACTGCAGGGCCATCGTGATGCCGACCGCGATGGCGTCGTTGTCGGACAGCTTCGTCAGGACGATCCAGTCCTGGGCGGTGCGCTGCATCCAGGTGCCGACGTTGGACACCAGGGCGCCGGCGAACCAGATGCGGTAGTTGCGGCCGGACAGGGAGCGGAACATGGCGGTCACTGCTGGGCCAGCCTCCTCATGATCTCGGTGGCGTCCGCGAGGGTCCGCCGTTCTGCGTCGGTGAGCTCGGCGAGCCGCGGGGTGAGCCAGCCGTCCCGACGACGACGGGTCTCCTCGACGAACGCGGCACCGGCACCGGTCGCCCCGAGCAGGACCTTGCGGCGGTCGTCGCCGTGGTCGCCCTTCGAGACGAGGCCGCGCTCGACGAGGACGGCGATCGTCTTCGTCATCGACGGTGGGGTGACGCCGTCCTGCCGGCTGAGTTCGGCGAGGGTCATCGGGCCGTCGCGGTGCAGTCGGGCGAGCGCGGAGAACTGGGCATCGCTGACGGTGGTGTCGGCCTTCTGCGCACGGAGCGTGCGGGAGAGGCGGTTCACCGCGATGCGGAGGTCGGTGGCGTCGGTCACAGGTCGTTAGCCTAGCAAATTAGTTCAGCGAACGAACTGGATTTCGGGTGTATCGTGCTGTTGAACAACAGGTGTTGTCCAGAGAGAAGGAATCATGTCCGAGTTCGAGGGCAAGGTCGCCATCGTCACCGGTGGCGGCAGCGGCATCGGCGAGGCCGTCGCGAAGGAGCTCGCCGCTGCGGGCGCGACGGTCGTCGTCACCGACATCAAGCTCGACTCCGCACAGCGGGTCGTGACGTCGATCGCGGAAGCCGGCGGGACCGCGAGTGCGTTCGAGGCCAACTCGGCCGTCGCCGCCGACAACGAGCGCATGGTGCAGTTCGCCGTGGACACCTACGGAGCCCTGCACCTCGCCGTCAACAACGCCGGCATCGGCGCCGCACCGCAGCCCATCGGCGAGTACGACGTCGCCGCGTGGGACCGCGTGCGTGCGGTGGACCTCGACGGGGTGTTCTACGGCCTCCGCTACGAGATCCCCGCGATGGTCGCCGCCGGCGGTGGCGCGATCGTGAACATGTCGTCGGTGCTCGGCTCGGTCGGCATCGCGCAGAACGCCGCCTACGTGGCGTCGAAGCACGCGCTGGTCGGCCTCACGAAGGTCGCCGCCCTCGAGTACACGGCGCAGGGCGTCCGGACGAACGCGGTCGGCCCGGGCTTCATCGACACGCCGCTCGTGCGCGCGTCGCTCTCGCCCGAG
This sequence comes from Curtobacterium sp. BH-2-1-1, assembly GCF_001806325.1. Taxonomy (NCBI): domain Bacteria; kingdom Bacillati; phylum Actinomycetota; class Actinomycetes; order Micrococcales; family Microbacteriaceae; genus Curtobacterium; species Curtobacterium sp. BH-2-1-1. The sequence goes on along the minus strand of NZ_CP017580.1, from coordinate 1,096,487 downwards.
GCGCTCACCGCGCTCGAGGCCGAGCACGCGGCGAAGCGCCTCGGCACCGATGCCGAGGTCGCGGCCCTGGTGCTGTTCCTGCTCAGCGACAAGGCGTCCTTCATCAGCGGCAGCTACCACCTGGTCGACGGCGGCTACAGCGCCCACTGAGGCGCTGCGTCCGTGCGCGGGCGCGCCTGCGCGCGCCGGCGCGGCGCCGGCGCAGCATGGTGAGCAGAAATGGTCGGGTCCGGCGTGCGGACCCGACCATTTCTGCTCACCGAGCGCGCGCCTGCGCGCGCCTGCGGGGTGCGCGGGCGTTCGCGCGCCCGCGCCATCGGACGGGAGGCGCGGCGGGCGTGAGCGGGTCTGCACACGCGAGCCGCGCCTCCCGGCACGCATGGTGAGCAGAAGAGGTCGGGCCCGGCGTGCGGACCCGACCATTTCTGCTCACCAAGCGCGCACGCGCGCCCGCGCACCCGCGCGGCGCTCAGTGGAACTGCGGGATCGTCATCCAGATGCCGAAGAGCACGGCAGCGATGCAGACCGCGAAGCACAGCCCGGCACCCGCCAGCGCGAGCGGGGGCGTGTGGCCGGACCGCGGGGTCTCCTGCGCGTACTGGGGGTGCTCGCCCTCGGCGTCGACCGGTTGGCCGGTGCCGAGCAGCCGCAGCCCGAGCGTGTAGAGGAGCACCACGCCGACCGCGGCCACGAAGCCGACCCCCGCGACGGTGCCGATGCTGGTGAAGTCGATGTCCATCGTCGTCCCCTTCAGTTCCGGGCCGCGACGGGCTCGCGCTCGGCCTCGTCCGCGGTGATGTCCTCGTGCGAGACCGGGCGTCGCTTGGCGAGGGTGTAGAACGTGAGGCCTGCGGCCAGGGCGAGCACCGCGACCAGGACGAGCCCGATGGTCGACGTCGACGCGACCCAGGTGGCGAGGGCACCGACGACCGCGGCCGCGGGCAGCGTGATCACCCACGCGACGACGATGCGACCGACGACCGACCAGTGCACGTCGGCGAGCTTCTTGCCGAGGCCGGAGCCGATCACCGAGCCGCTCGTGACGTGGGTGGTCGAGAGCGCGAAGCCGAGGTGCGAGGACACGAGGATCGTCGCCGCCGAGCTGGTCTCCGCCGCGAAGCCCTGCGGGGACTGCACGTCGGAGATCTTCTTGCCGACGGTCTGCATGATCCGCCAGCCGCCCATGTAGGTGCCGAGGCCGATCGCGAGGCCGCACGCCAGGATCACCCACAGCGCCGGTCCGGTGCCAGCGGCCTGGTAGTTCGCGGCGATGAGGGTGAGCGTGATGACGCCCATCGTCTTCTGCGCGTCGTTCGTCCCGTGGGCGAGCGACACGAGCGACGCCGAGATCGTCTGGCCGTGCCGGAAGCCCGTGGCTGCACCGTGGGTGGTCGCGTTCTTCGTCAGCGTGTAGGCGATGTACGTCGCGACGAGGGCGATGACGCCCGCGATGACCGGGGAGAGCAGGGCCGGCAGGACGACCTTCGAGACGACCGTCGCCCAGTCGACCGAGTTCAGGCCCGCGCCGATGATCGACGCGCCGATGAGCCCGCCGAACAGCGCGTGCGTCGAGGACGACGGGAGGCCGAAGTACCACGTGGCGAGGTTCCAGAGGACGGCGCCGACGAGTCCCGCGAAGATCATGGTCGGCGAGATGTGGATGCCGTCCTGCCCCTCGCGGATGATGCCCTGCGAGACGGTCTTCGCGACCTCGGTGGACAGGAACGCGCCGACCACGTTGAGGACGGCGGAGATGAGCACGGCGGTGCGGGGCTTGAGGGCACCCGTGGCGACCGAGGTGGCCATGGCGTTCGCGGTGTCGTGGAAGCCGTTCGTGAAGTCGAACACGAGGGCCACCACGATCACCAGCACGACGGTGACGAGGACGTCCATGCGCGAGACGCTAGGCCTGCTCCGAACCCGCTGCGTGAACGCCGGGTGAACACCGGCGGCCACCTGGCTGCGTCCGACCCGTCTGCGAGGATGCTCACGTGCCCACCTTCTCCGCAGCGCGAGGCGACGCCTCGTTCACCGACGCGCACGGCGTCGAGATCGTCTACTCGACCTGGCGTGCGGCGCGTCCGAAGGGCATCGTGCAGATCGCGCACGGGGTCGGCGAGCACGGACTCCGGTACGAGCCGCTCGCGCAGGACCTCGTCTGCGCGGGCTGGACCGTGCACGCGAACGACCACCGCGGGCACGGTCGGACCGGCCTCGCGCAGTGGGACGGCGACCACGCCAAGCTCGGACGGCTCGGCCCCGGCGGCCTGCGGGCCGCGATCGCGGCCGTCGAGCAGATGAGTGCCGTCGCGCGCGAGGACACCCCCGGCGTCCCGCTCGTGCTGCTCGGCCACTCGTGGGGCTCGCTCATGGCCCAGCGGATCGTGAACACGTCATCCGGCTCCTACGACGGGGTGGTCCTCTCCGCGAGCGCGTACCGGTTGCCGGGGTGGATGAACAGCGGTGACCTGAACGCCCGGCACGCGGGCTCGGGGCCGACGAAGTTCGAGTGGCTCACCCGGGACCGGGCGGTCATCGAGGCCGTCGCGGCCGACCCGCTCGCGGTCGAGGCGGACGTCATCGGCCTCTTCGGGCTGCGGGACGCCCTCAGGCTGCTCGGGGTCCCGCGTCGGGGCATCGCGCACGACCTGCCGATGCTGCTGCAGGTCGGCTCCGAGGACTCGCTCGGCGGCCCGCGGTCGGTCGAGCGCCTCGCGCAGGCGTACCGGCGGCGCGGTGGGCTCTCCGACGTCACCGTGCGGGTGTACGAGGGGGCGCGGCACGAGGTCTACAACGAGACCAACCGCGACGAGGTCGTCGCGGACCTGGTCGCGTGGCTGGACCGGGCGGTCGCGCGCACGTCCTGAGACGGTACCGGCTGACGGCCAGGAGGCGCGGGGCGGCGCCGCCCCGCGCCTCCCGTCCGACGCGGCGTAGGCTCGTGGTGTGCACGGTGAGTACAAGGTCCCGGGAGGCAAGCTGGTCGTCGTCGACCTCGAGGTCGTCGACGGGGTGATCGACCAGTTCCGGCTCGCCGGGGACTTCTTCCTCGAACCGGACGACGCGCTGCCGCTCATCGACGCCGCCGTGGACGGGCTGCCGGCCACGACCGACGCCGCGGGCATCGCCGCCGCCGTCCGTGCCGCATTGCCGGAGGACGCCGTCCTGCTCGGGTTCACGCCCGAGTCCGTCGGGGTCGCCGTCCGCCGTGCCCTGTCGCGCGCGTCGACCTGGCGTGAGTACGACTGGGAGATCATCCACGAGGGGCCGATCAGCCCGAACGAGCACCTCGCGCTCGACCAGGTCCTCACCGAAGAGGTCGGGGCCGGTCGCCGGGGCCCGACCCTCCGCATCTGGGAGTGGGACCAGCCGGCCGTCGTCATCGGGTCGTTCCAGTCCCTCAAGAACGAGGTCGACCCCGAGGGTGCCGCGAAGTACGGCGTCGAGGTCGTGCGTCGGATCTCCGGCGGCGGCGCGATGTTCATGGACGCCGGCGCGATCATCTCGTACTCGCTGTACGTGCCGACCGACCTCGTGCAGGGCATGACCTTCGCCGACTCGTACGCGTACCTCGACGAGTGGGTGATCGAGGCGCTGAAGTCCCTCGGCATCGAGGCCTACTACCAGCCCCTCAACGACATCTCGTCGACCAAGGGCAAGATCGGCGGCGCAGCACAGAAGCGGCTCGGCACCGGATCGCTGCTGCACCACGCCACCATGAGCTACGACATGGACGGCGAGAAGATGGTGCAGGTGCTCCGCATCGGTCGCGAGAAGATGAGCGACAAGGGGACGACCTCGGCTGCGAAGCGCGTCGACCCGCTGCGCTCGCAGACCGGGCTCACCCGTGCGGAGATCATCGACCGGCTCATCGCGACCTTCACGAAGCTGTACGGGGCGCACGAGGGGCACGTGACCGCGGACGAGCGGCGGCGGGCGCAGGAACTCGTGGCGTCGAAGTTCGCGACGCGGGAGTGGCTCGAGCGCGTCCCCTGAGGTTCGAGGCCGGACGGCAGACCTACGAACTGGGCTGATCGTCCTCGTCGTCGTCGTCGTCGGTGTCGTCGTCGTCGGCGGGAGCGCGGAGGACGAGGTCGACGGCGCCCGACGACCGGCCCGGGCGGAGGAAGGCCTGGTTCACGGGCGCGACGTACGAGCCACTGAAGGTGACCTCGTGCTCGGCGTCGTCCTCCTCGTCGTCGTCGGGCTCGTCGGTGTCGTCGGCGGAGCGGGTTCCGAGCAGCTTCCGGGTCAGGGCGCTCCGCTCGGTGAGCAGCGAGTCGAGCGCTGCACGCAGGTCGACGTCCGCGGGGTCGGCACCGCGCAGGGCCGCACCGAGGACGCTCCGCCGCATGAGCTCCTTGGCGAAGGAGCCCGTCGTGCCCTCGGCACGCTCGGCCGCCTCGGCGAGGGCGGCCTCGGAGAAGGGCAGCGAACCGGCGTACCGGCGGAAGAGCCGGACGCGCTCGGGCAGGGCGGGGAGCGGGATCTCCACGGCGAGGTCGACCCGGCCAGGACGGTCCGCGAGGGCGCGTTCGAGCACGGACACCCGGTTCGTGGTCATCACGAAGGCGACGTCCGCGTCGCCGTCGAGCCCGTCGAGGGCGTCGAGCACCTCGAACAGCAGCGGCTGCGGGGAGCTGTGGCGTTCCATCGCGACGAGGTCGATGTCCTCCATCACGACGAGTGACGGCTGGAACGTCCGGGCGATCTCGGCCGCGGCACCGATCGCCGCGATGCTCGAGCCGGTGAGCAGGATCGCGGTGACCCCGGTCGTCCGGGTGAGGAGGTGCCGGATCGTGAGCGTCTTGCCCGTCCCGGGAGGGCCGTAGAGGAGCACACCGCGCTTGAGGTGCTGTCCGGCCGCGAGGAGGGCCGCACGCTGCTCGCCGATCCCCACGACGTGGTCGACCACCTCGTCGAGCACGCCCTCGCCGAGGACGACGTCGTCGGCGTCGACCTCGGGCCGGCGGAGGAACGTCGCCCCGGCATCGGACCCGTACTCCGACTGCACGAACGAGAGGACCTGCCCGCGCAGGACGCTCCGCTCGATCATCAGGGCACGGAGGCGGAGCAGGAACGCGGTGGCGGCGTCCTGGTCGGGCGACAGGATCTCGAGGCTGGCGCGGCCACGGCCGTACTCCGGCTTGGCCGACCGCTGGACGACCGCGACCGGAGCGCCGTCGAAGGTGAGGAACCGGAGGCCGAACGACACGACCCGACGGGTGGTGTCGGCACCGGTGGCCCGGGTGGCGTAGCTCACGGGGCCGGGCGCCCACCGCATGTGGGGGTTCGCGATGAACTCGCTGACGGAGCTGTGGAACCGGCTGTCGTCGCCCGCGATGCCGACGAGGGCGTCGGGGTCGGTGCCGGCGAGCTCCTCGAGGGCGATGTCCGCGTCGACGAGGCGGTGGTCGGGGAACTCCTCGGTGACCACGGGGACCGACTGCGGGTCGACGCCGAGGTGGGCGCCGATCCGTTCACCGATCGGTGTGGTCACCGCCTGCTGTTCCGCGGCGGCGAGTTCGTTCGCCTTCTCGATGTAGCGGGCGAACGCCCGCATGAGGTCCCGGTCTGCGTCGTCGAGCACGTCGCCATCCTGGCACGCAGCGCTGGAACGCGCCCTGGCGCACGTGGTCGGCCGCCCGGAGAGGGGGGTTCCGGGCGGCCGCAGGACCAGTGTGGGTGTCGTCCTGAAGAACGAGCCATGTGGATCGTGAGAATCCTCCGCGCGGCGGATGTCCCCGTCCGATCGCCGACGTAGCGTCGTGTGCGTGAACTGGTTGATCCTCCTGGGGGCGGTGGCCGCCGCGGCCATCGTGATGTGGATCGCCGATCGCGTGGGGTGGATCGACCTGTCGAACAAGGCCACGCGCAGCGGCGGATCCGGCGGTGTGGTCTCGATGATGGACGAGGTGTTCGCGCCGACCCGTCACGAGACGCAAGCGGAGTACGAACGGCAGTCGCGCCTCCCGAGGGAGGCACCGACACCGGCGGACGACGATCACGACCTGCTCAGCGGGAGTGTCCTCATCAAGGTGCCGGCGGTGCGCAGCGCCGGTCGGCACGCGGTGCGGGCCGGGACGCACGACCGGTCGTACTGACGACTCGTCCTGGCGGGAGCCGGCAACGCGCGAGCCGCGTCAGCGGGTCGTGAGCTCCTGGTAGTCCGGGTGCCGCTCGATCCAGGCCGCGACGTAGCTGCACTGCGGGACGACCCGACGCGAGGACCCCGAGCGGACGTCGTCCAGTGCGTGCTCGACGAGGATCGAGGCGTGACCACCGCCGCGGTGCGCGGGGTCCACCTCGGTGTGGACGAAGCGGATCTCGTCGCCGTCGACCTCGTACGCCGCGAAGCCGATCACCTCGCCGTCCTCGACGAGGGAGTACTGCTGCTTGTCGGTGTCGTTCCGGACCTCGGGTGTCGCCATGGAGCAGACGCTACGCCCCTCCCGAAGAAGGGCCTGTGTGCGCGCTGGACGCCGGGCTAGGGTCTGATCGTGCAGCACGAGACGACGCCGCCGTTCCGCTTCCGGACGCCTCCCGGGTGGCCGACACCCTCCGCCGAGTGGGTGGAACTGCACCAGGCCGCCGAGCCCGCACCGGGGTGGTCGCCCGCACCGGGGATCCCGCCCGCACCCGAGGACTGGCGCTTCTGGGCCCCGGTCCCGCGGTCGTTCCGGGGCTTCGTGCCGGCCGCCGCCCGCCGCCTCCGCCTCGCGCAGTGGATCGGCCTCGTGGTGGCGCTCCTCGCGCTCGCCGCGGTCATCGTCGTCGCGGCGCTCGGTGGTCTGGCCGTGGTCGGACTCCTGCCGCTCGTGGCCGGGATCGCGGTGCTGGTGGTGTGCTCCGCGCGGGCGGGCGAGCTCGCTGACCGGACCGCGGCCTCGATCCGGGACGATGCGGCGGTGTGGCGGCGGACGGAGGTCCCGGCGCGGGCACGGGCGGCGTTCCCGGAGCTCGACCAGGACGCAGCCGTGGCCGCCTGGGAGTCGGCGGCGTGGGGGATGCCCACCGTGCGGCCGTTCGCCGTGGCGGACACAGCACCGGAGCGTTCGCCGCTGCGCCACCGCACCCGTACGGTCGTCGCCGTGACGGCCGGTGCCGCCGCGCTCCTGCTCGTCGTCGGCGCGACGACGGCCGTCGACCCGGTCGTCCGTGCGCTGCAGAGCGACGGACAGACGCTCGCGTACGGGCTCCAGGACACCGCACCTGACGGCAGCGTCCCGGACGACAGCGGCCCGGACGACGACGCACCGGACCAGGACGCACCGGACGCGGGGGACCAGGCACCGTGGACCTCGGACGACGGCACGGTCACCGCGTCGTTCATCGGCGACGACGAGACGTGGCAGGCGACCTGCGGAGCGATCGACTTCGCGGACGGCTGCTGGTCGTGGCAGATCGACAGCGAGTGCGACGGGCCGGCCCGGGTCACGGTCGGGTTCTCCGCCACCGAGGGCGGTGACGACGTGCGCACCGACACCCGCACGGTCGTGCTGACCTCCGGGCGACCGCTCGTCCTCACCGAGCAGGGGTCCGAGGAGTGGGGCGGCATCCGCGACGTCACCTGCTCCACCGCACCGGAGCACCCCGTGGCGCTGACCCGGGTCGCGCTCGACTCCGACGCCGAGGACGCCGACGGCTCCTGGCCGGACGGCTGCGTCGACTACGGCTGCGCCGGGTGGGAGGTCACCCCCGAGGCGTCCTGCGACTCGGCGACCGTGCAGTTCTCGGTCGACGAGGAAGTCGCGACGCTGCCCGGTCCGCACGACCTCGTGGTGGCGACGGCACTGCGCGCGGGCGAACCGGTGGACGTCTGGGCGGGCGGCGCGTGGCTGCCGGACGACGACGCGACGATCTCCCAGGTGACCTGCGGCTGAGCCCGGCCCGCGGGCTCCGCGGGGACGGGACGCCGCGTGGACCAGAATGGTCCCGTGCACAGCGGCGACGATCGAGGCCCGGACCGGGTGGTCCTCGGCGACAACCTCGACGTCCTGCCGACCCTGGCGGACGGCTCGTTCACGCTCGTGTACCTCGACCCGCCGTTCAACACCGGCCGCTACCAGCGTCGGCACGCGAGCGCCGCGGTCCGCGAGCCGACGGTCGGCGACGAGGCCGCAGCTGCCGATCGCCGACGTGAGCGGGTGACGGGCTTCCGGGGGAGCTCCTACGAGCGCGTCCGCGGCGACCTCATGCGCTTCGACGACCGGTTCGAGGACTACTGGTCGTTCCTCGAACCGCGGCTGCTCGAGGCGTGGCGGCTCCTCGCCGAGGACGGCACCCTCTACCTCCACCTCGACTACCGCGAGTCGCACTACGCCAAGGTGCTGCTCGACGCCCTGTTCGGCCGGGAGTCCTTCCTCAACGAGATCGTCTGGGCGTACGACTTCGGTGCGAAGTCCCGGTCACGGTGGCCGACGAAGCACGACACGATCCTCGTCTACGTCAAGGACCCGTCGCGGTACTGGTTCGACTCCGAGGCTGTCGATCGTGAGCCCTACATGGCGCCGGGACTCGTCACGCCCGAGAAGCGTGCGCGCGGCAAGCTCCCGACGGACGTCTGGTGGCACACGATCGTGTCGCCGACCGGCAAGGAGAAGACCGGCTACCCGACGCAGAAGCCCGAGGGCGTGCTCCGCCGCATCGTGCAGGCGTCCTCCCGCGAGGGCGACTGGGTCCTCGACTTCTTCGCCGGCAGCGGGACGACAGGCGCGGTGGCCCGCGCGCTCGGCCGGCGGTTCGTGCTCGTGGACGACAACCCGGTCGCGGTCGACGTGATGCGCCGACGACTGCCGGGGGCGTCGTTCGACGTGGTCAGCCCGTCGGACGCATCGACGGGCTGACCGCGTCGCTACTCGGCTGAGTGACGCCCGTGCCCGTGCTCGTCGGGCCTGGAGGTGCGGCTCGCCTCCGCAGCGTCGCCGGCGGTGGTGTCCGTGGTCGCGTCCGTCGCGGCGTGCGCGGCTCGGGTGCGGATCGCGCCCGTGGTGGTGGGCGGCTCGTCGACCGGCGCGGCGGCGGAGTGCGCGCCGTGCGTGGTCGCGTCGGGCAGTGGTGCGCGGGTGCCGTCGAGGGAGACGGTGGTGGGACCGCCGGCTGAACCGGCCGACCGGGTCGTCGACTGCCCGACACCGACACCGACGCCGACCGCGGAACCGGCCGAGCGCGGCTGCGAGACGACGTCCGGCGAGGTCGGGACGACCGCCATCGAGCCGGTGTCCGGCGAGACGAGCGATCCCGTACGGGCGGCTGCGTGCTGGGCGTCCACGGTCAGGCGGTCCGCGTCGGCGGTCGCCCGCTCGTTGTCCGCGCGCTCGGTGTTCGCCTGCTCCTGCAGTGCCGAGACCTTCCGGAGCGGCGGAACGCGGAAGAACCAGGTGAGCACGAAGGCGAGCAGGATCACGGCGAGGCCGACGTAGTAGACGACCACGGCGGAGTCGCTGAACCCGACGAGGAACGGCCGGGTGAGGCGCTTGTCCGCGCCGTTGAGGAACGACGTGTCGCTCGTCGACGAGCTGGTCGAGGAACTCGCGCTCGAGTCACCACTCTTGAGCTGCTTGACGAGCGTCGGAGCGACCTCGTCGACGACGTTCTGGCGCTGGTCGGCGTTCGAGTAGTCCACCTGCAGCGAGCCGTCCACGACCTCGGCGTTCGCCTTCGACGCGGCGGTCTCGAGTGCCTGCTGCTCGGCGGCGGGCTTCGCGGCGGCGACCTGCTGGGCGATGACCGTATCCGCCGAAGCCTCGGGGACCGTGCCGGCCGCGACCTGCTGCTGGACGGCAGCGGTGACCTGCTTCGTGACGGCGGCGTCCGCGGCCTCCTTGGCCTGGGCAGCGCCCTTGTCGAGACCGTCCTGGACGTTCTGCTGCACCGGGTCGACGATCTTGTTCCAGATCTGGTCCATCACGCCCTTGTTGTCCGACGCGTTCGCGACCGACGGGGTGAGTGCGGCGTTCAGGGCGCTCTTCAGGTCGCCCTCGTTCTGCATCGCCGTCGTGATGTTCGTCGGCATGAGCGTGAACAGGACGGACAGCAGTACGGCGGTACCCATGGTGCCGCCGATCTGGCGGAAGAACGTGGCGGCGCTCGTCGCGACGCCGATGTCCCGCGGGCTGACGGAGTTCTGCGCCGCCAGGGTCAGGGTCTGCATGAGCTGCCCGAGCCCCAGGCCGATGCCGAACATGCCGAGCATCAGGAACCAGAGCGGGCGATCGGCGGTGAGGAAGGTCAGGACGGTGAACCCGATGGCCGTGAACGCCGTGCCGGTGATCGGGAAGACCTGGTAGTTGCCGGTCCGCGAGATGATCTGACCCGAGGCGATCGACGAGATCATCAGACCGAGCACCATCGGGAGCATCGCGAACCCGGACTCGGTCGGGGTGACGCCCTTCACGATCTGCAGGTACAGCGGGATGGTGAGCATCGCGCCGAACATGCCGAAGCCGACGAGGACGGACAGGATCGCCGACATCGAGAACACCCGCGAGCCGAACAGCTTCAGCGGCAGGATCGCGTCGTCGCCCATCGCCCGTTCGACGATGATGAACGCGATGAGCCCGAGCGCACCGATCGCGTAGCAGGCGAAGGCGCCGGGGGAGTCCCAGCCCCACTCGCGGCCCTGCTCGGCGATGAGGAGCAGCGGCACCAGGGTCACGATGACGAGCGTCGCGCCCCACCAGTCGATCCGGGGCTTGCCGCGGTCGCCGAACTTCGGCAGGTGCAGGAACGTCAGCACCATGAACAGCGCGATGATGCCGATCGGCACGTTGATCAGGAACACCCAGCGCCACCCGGCGATGAACAGCAGCTGGTCCGCCCCGGCGAAGACACCGCCGACCAGCGGGCCGATGACGCTCGAGATGCCGAAGACCGCCAGGAAGTAGCCCTGGTACTTGGCGCGCTCGCGCGGGGCGAGCATGTCGCCCATGATGGCGAGCGGCAGGGACATCAGACCGCCGGCGCCGAGGCCCTGCAGTGCGCGGAAGCCGGCGAGCATGAGCATCGAGGTCGAGAACGACGCGGCGAACGACCCGACGATGAAGATGCCGATCGCGGTGAGGAACAGCGGACGCCGGCCGAAGATGTCGGACAGCTTGCCGTAGATCGGCGTCGTGATCGTCGACGCGATGAGGTAGCCGGTCGTCACCCAGGCCTGCTGGTCGAGGCCGTGCAGGTCGTCGCCGATCGTGCGGATCGCGGTGCCGACGATCGTCTGGTCGAGGGCGCCGAGGAACATCCCCGCCATCAGGCCGTAGATGACCAGCAGGATCTGCCGGTGGTTCATCACGGCGTTGGACGAGGTGGTGGGTGCCGCGGGTGCGGTCGCGGTCTGGGTCATGTGCAGGGTCTCCCGGAAACTTTGCGCTGGCTGCAAAGTTACATCTGCCGCAAGGTGAAGGGTCGCGCCGGAGTGGGTTCCTGAGTGGATCGGCAGCACCGGCACCGGTTTCGGTGGCGTCTGTCGGAACGCCCTCGTGAGCGCTCCCGACGCCGTCACAGTACGCCCGAGCGTGGCGTGCGGTGCGTCAGGACGCTGCGGCGGCCTGTTCGAGGGCTTCTTGGAACCGCTCGTCCACCTCGATGCGCATCGCGCCCGTCTCGTCGTCGAAGCCGGACACCGCGCTGACCCGGCCGTTGCGCGAGAAGTACAGCAGGGGGCTCAGCACCCCGCCGGGCAGGCCGTGCTCGCCGTCCGTGAGCACCTGCACGACCAGGCTGGCGAGCATCTGCACCGAGGTGATGCTCGACGCGTCACGGATCGGGACGGCGAGCAGGAGGTGCCGGTGCGGGATCGCGAACACCGTGCCGAACCCGGCGGCACCGAAGAGCGCCGGGAGGTTGACCGCCTTCGACGCGACGAACAGGGACTCGCCCTCGACGATGAACACCCCGGGGGCGATCTCGGCGTGCTCGTCCACCGGTTCGTCGTCGGTGCCCAGCTGCCCGAAGGCGAAGAGCTCGTCGATGCCGAGGGCGAGCCGCGGCAGGGTCGGACCCGACAGCGTGCTCACCATCGTCGGGTAGTCGACGCACAGCCCGAGCACCAGCCCGGGAGCGAACGGTCGGGCGTAGTCGAGGTCGGTCGGGTCGGACGGCCCGGCGCCGAGGCCCGTGCTGCCGTCCGCGCTGCGGTCCGGCAGGATCCGCAGTCGGATGCGCTGCCGCAGCTCGTCGGCGCCGAGCTCCTCGGGTGCCGGCTCGCTGTACGCCTGGATCATCCGGTCGAAGTGCTCGGCGACCATGTCGGCCTGCACGTCCGGGGTCTCGCCGTGCACCTGCGCCGCGAGGTTCTCGAGCAGGAAGACCCGGCCGTCGGTGCCGACCAGACGAGCCTGCTCACCGGCCGGCACCTCGACCGTGGTCTCCATGCCGCGCTCGGCGAGGGCTCGTTGCGCGAGCACCACGAGCGTCGGGGCGGGCTCGTCGTGCCGATCGTCGTGCTTCCGGCCGAACCACCCCATCCGCGCGAGACCTCAGGCCCCGAGTGCGGCGTCGACGATCTCCTTGGCTTCGCGCTGCACCTGTTCGAGGTGCTCCTGCCCGACGAAGCTCTCGGCGTAGATCTTGTAGACGTCCTCGGTGCCGGACGGGCGGGCCGCGAACCACGCCTTGTCGGTGACGACCTTCACGCCGCCGACGGCCGCGTCGTTGCCCGGAGCCTTCGACACCTTCGCCGTGATCGGGTCGCCCGCGAGGGTCTCGGCGGTGATGGCGTCACCGTCGAGCTTCGACAGGCGGGCCTTCTGCTCCTTGCTCGCGGCGGCGTCGACACGCTGGTAGACCGGGGCGCCGAAGCGTTCGGTCAGCTCGTCGTAGAGCTGCGACGGGGTCTTGCCGGTGACCGCGATGATCTCCGACGCCAGGAGCGCCAGGATGATGCCGTCCTTGTCGGTGGTCCACGCGGTGCCGTCCTTGCGGAGGAACGACGCGCCCGCCGACTCCTCGCCGCCGAAGGCCACGGAACCGTCGATCAGGCCCGGGACGAACCACTTGAAGCCGACCGGGACCTCCCACAGGCGGCGACCGAGGGACTCGGCCACGCGGTCGATGATGCTCGACGACACGAGGGTCTTGCCGATCGCGGCGTCGTCGCACCAGGCCGGACGGTGCGCGTAGAGGTACTCGATCGCCACGGCGAGGTAGTGGTTCGGGTTCATCAGGCCGCCGTCGGGCGTGACGATGCCGTGCCGGTCGGAGTCGGCGTCGTTGCCGGTGAGGACGTCGTAGTCGTCCTTGCGCGCGACGACCGAGGCCATCGCGCTCGGGCTCGACGGGTCCATCCGGATCTTGCCGTCCCAGTCGAGGGTCATGAACGACCAGGTGGGGTCGACGTCGGGGTTGACCACGGTGAGGTCGAGCCCGTAGTGGTCGCGGATGCGGTTCCAGTAGGGGAGCGACGCACCACCGAGCGGGTCGGCGCCGATCTTCACGCCGGCACGCTTGATCGCGTCGATGTCGATGATGTTCTCGAGGTCGGCGACGTAGGCGCCGAGGAAGTCGTAGCGGTCGGGCGAGGCGTGCTCGGTGCGCTGGACCTCGGCGTTGCCGCCGGCGATGATCGCGTTCGCGCGCTCGGCGATCCAGCTCGTCGCATCGCTGTCGGCCGGGCCACCGTGCGGCGGGTTGTACTTGAAGCCGCCGTCGCGGGGCGGGTTGTGGCTGGGCGTGATGACGATGCCGTCCGCCGTATCCGCGTTGCCGGCACGGTTGTACGCGATGATCGCGTGGCTGAGCGCCGGGGTGGGGACGTAGCCGTTCTCGCTGTCGGCGAGCACGTGCACGCCGTTGGCGGCGAGGACCTCGAGCGCGGTGCGTTCGGCGGGGCCGGACAGCGCGTGCGTGTCACGGCCGATGAAGAGCGGGCCGTCGGTGCCCTGCGACGTGCGGTACTCGACGATCGCCTGCGTGATCGCGGCGATGTGGGTGTCGTTGAACGCGGAGTCCAGCGAGGAGCCGCGGTGGCCCGAGGTGCCGAAGACGACCTTCTGCTCGGGGACGGAGACGTCCGGGACGCGCTCGTGGTACGCGGCGATGAGGGCGTCGAGGTCGACGAGGTCGTCTGCAGTGGCGGGGGTGCCGGCGCGGTCGTTCATGCGTCCATCCTGGCATCGCACGGGTCGGCACGCCCAGGAACGTCGCGCCTGTGGACGACGAGCGCGCCTGTGGACGAGGAGCGAGCGGCCGTCCGCACCGGGGAGAAAGGGGGACACCCCGGGTGGACGACCGCTCGCGGTACGGGGACGGCGTCAGGCCGTGCGGAACGAGCCCGTCGCGGTCCGCAGCGAACCGGTGGCCGTGCGCGTCGAGGACGTCGCGGTGGCGGGCCGACGGGACTGCGTCTCGACGAAGCGGCCGAGTGCGCGACCGATCCCGGTTCCGGTGTAGGTGCCGATCGGTCGCCGGGCGGCGTCCACAGCGTAGGCGCCGAGCTCGTCACGGTTCTCGAGGCCGGTCACGTACGCGCCGCCCAGGGGGTTCTGACGGTTCTGCATGGATGCTCCTCGTCGTCGTGCCGAGGGTCGTCGGTCACCGGGCCGGCGACCGCGACGCCGTCGGCTTCATGACCACCACACTACCTCCTTCTTTTGCATGACACAAAAGAAGGAATGCTCAGGCGAGCAGCTCGCAGAAGGTCCGGCCCTCGGCGGTCCAGCTCTGCTTCGCCACCAGGCCGACCGTCTCGGCGTGGTCGAGCAGGGCGTCGACGCCCACCTCGGCCCACGGGAAGCCCGCGCTCTGGTGGCCGTCGGCATCCACCACGCGGGCGGTGTACACCCGGTCGGCGGTGCGGTCGACGTGGGTCTCGACGACCACGCGGCCGCCGACGCGCACGATCTCGCGGCACCGGGCGAGCAGGGCCGCCGGGTCGCCACCGATGCCGATGTTCCCGTCGATCACGAGCGCCGTGTCCCAGTGCCCCTCGTCGGGGACCGGGTCGAAGACCGAGCCCTGGATCGCCGTCCCGCCGGAGCGTCGGGCGATCGCCACGGCGTCGGCGGAGACGTCCACGCCGAGCGACGGGATGCCGAGGGTGCGCGCGGCGACGAGCATCCGCCCCGGCCCGCAGCCGATGTCGATCACCGGGCCGTCCGCACCGTCGAGGAGCGACCGGTCGATGCGGTCCGCCGCGGCGCTCCAGCGGCCGACGTCGAGCGTGACCGCCCGGTCCGGTCGGGAGGTGTCCGTCAGCCGGATGCGACCGTCGGTGCGGAGCGCACGCGCGTACGGTTCGCCACCGCCGGCCCCGAAGGAGACGGGTGCTTCCATGGTCATCGGAGTGCCCCCGTGGTCTCGGCCTGCAGTGCGGCGGCGAACGCGGAGTCTGGTACGAGGTCGGCGACGCGCTCGGCATCCGGCACGGTGTCGACGTCGAGCAGGACCCCGAGGGTGCCCGCGTCGAGCCCGGCGTCGGTCAGGCGTTCGAACTGGACCGCACCGGTGTCGTCCTGCGACATCGGCACGCCGCGGAGCAGGTCGCCGTCCGGGTCGCGCAGGTAGAGGGACCAGAAGCCGCCGTCCTCGGCCGGGCCGAACCAGGCGTCGCGCTGCGGCTCGTCGAACACCGGTGCGACGTCGGCCGGCCCGAACTGCGGCGTGTCCATGCCGACGAGCAGCGTCGGGCCCTCGACGGTGTCGAACAGTGCACCGAGCCGCTCGTCGAGGCCGCCCGTGGTCTGGTGGATGACGTCGAAGCCCTCGGCGCCGGTCGGCAGCACCGTGCCGTCGTAGAACAGCACCCGTCGGGCGGCGGGCAGCGCACGGACGGTCGCCAGCGTGTCCGCGAGGCTCGCGGCGGCGACCCGTGCGGCACCCTCGGGGGTGAGCGCCGGCGTCAGGCGGGTCTTGACCCGGCCGGGCAGGCACTCCTTCGCGACCACCGCGACGGTGATGTCGGTCGTCATGAGTGGACCTCCTCGGAGTGGGTGGGGCCAGCCACGTGGCGGACCGGAGCGGGTGCGACGACGGTGGGTCGCGCCTCCCGGCGGTACTCGCGCAGCAGACGCGACATGTCCTTGACGGCGTTGACGGTGCCGCGGAGCGTGCCGGTGACCTTGCTGTCGCCGATGCGCTGCGCGTACCCGATGTCTGACTCGTCGACGCGCCACCCGGCGGCGTGCGCCGCGAGGACCATCTCGAGCGGGTAGCCGCTGCGGCGATCCCGCAGGTCGAGGCAGACCAGGTCCGCGCGACGCATCACGCGCATCGGGCCGAGGTCGCGCAGGCGGTACCCGGTCGCGCGACGCATGAGGACCGCGAGGACGCGGTTGGCGAACCGGGCGTGCGGTGCCCAGGCACCTGGCGTGGTCGGCACGCGGCGTCCGAGGGCGAGGTCGGTGTGTCCTGTGGCCACGCGGGCGACGAGCGGGACGAGCTCGGCCGGGTCCATCGAGGCGTCGGCGTCGCAGAAGGCGACGTACTCGGCCGTGGCGGCGGCGACCCCGGCGGCGCAGGCCGAGCCGAAGCCCTTCACCGGTTCGGTCACGACGAGGGCGCCGTGGGCCCGGGCGACGTCGGCGGAGCCGTCGGTCGAGCCGTTGTCGACGACGATCGCGCGGTAGCCGCGCGGGAGTCGGCCCAGGACCTCGGGGAGGGCATCGGCCTCGTCGAGACAGGGGAGGATGACGTCGACGTTCATGTCGCCCATTCGGTGCGGAGCGTCGGAACGACTGGTGTCGGCTCCCGCCGCGCGCGTCGGCGGGGCGGGGCGGTCGGTCTCGTGGGCCGGCTGTCGTTCCATGCCTACGACACAACACGTGATGAGCGGTCGGGGTACAGGATCGGCGTCCCCCGATGGACGTTCCGCGCACTCTCGGTGGCGGGCCACCCCTGATCCGGGGACACGCAGGTGGGGCGTCGGGCGGACGCGTCACGCGGTGGGGGTGCCGGCCTGGAGGCGCGGCGCCGGTTTCGGGGACCGGCGCCGCGCCTCCAGGCGGTCGCGCTCCTGCCCGCTGGCCCGCCTGCCCGCCTGCCTGCCCGCCAGCCCGGTCGCCGAGCGGGCACGAAACGTCGCGTTCGCGGCCGCGGTGCGACCGGTTCCACCCGCTCGACGAACGCGAGCGGCGAGTCATGCCCGCTCGACCGCTCAGCCCGGGCGACGCATTCCGCCCGCTCGCGGGCGCGCCCGCTCGCGGCGGCGCCGGCGAGTGGCCCGCGGCCTACTGCACCGCGGCGCGCAGCGGCGCCGTCGCGAACTCCCGCATGCCGCGCTCGAAGTCGACCTCGGCACGCCACCCGAGCTCGGCGGCGATCCGGTCCGACGACGCCGTCACGTGCCGGACGTCCCCGAGGCGGTACTCGCCCGTGACGACCGGTCGCGGCCCCTCGGGACCGGCGATCGCGGCCGCCATCTCGCCGATGGTGTGCACGACGCCGGAGCCGACGTTGTACGCACGGAAGCTCTCCGCCGGGAGCTCCGCCGTCGCGGCGATCGACGCGGCGTTCGCGCCGGCGACGTCGTCGACGTGCACGAAGTCGCGACGCTGGCGGCCGTCCTCGAAGACGCGGGGGGCCTCGCCGCGGGCGAGCGCCGAGCGGAACAGCGAGGCGACCCCGGCGTACGGCGTGTTCGCGGGCATGCCCGGCCCGTAGACGTTGTGGTAGCGCAGGGCGATCGCGCGGCCTCCGGTGGCGCGCGCCCACGACGACGCGAGGTGCTCCTGCGCGACCTTCGTCTGCGCGTACACGTTGCGGGGGTCGAGCGCGGCGGACTCGTCGATCAGGCCGGGCAAGAGCGGCGTGCCGTCCGGGCCGATCGGGTCGAACTCACCGGCGTCGAGGTCGGCACGGCGACGGGCGGGCGGGCGCACGGGCTCGCCGGCGGCGGTCGTGTACGCCCCCTCGCCGTAGACGACCATCGAGCTCGCGACCACGAGCCGGCCGATGCCGTGGCGGTCCATGCCGGCGAGCACGTGGGCCGTGCCCGCGTCGTTCGTCGAGACGTAGTCCGGGGCGTCCTGGAAGTCGACGCCGAGGCCGACCTTGGCGGCCTGGTGGCACACCACGTCCACACCGTCGAGGGCCGCGTCGAGGGCGACCCGGTCGCGGACGTCGCCGTGCACGAACTCGATGCCCTGCTGCTGGTGGGCGGTGACGACCTCGGCGGGGTCGCCGTGCACGTCGTCGCGGAGGGAGTCGAGCACGCGCACCTCGTGGCCCTCGGCCCGGGCGCGGCGGACGATGGCGGAGCCGATGAAGCCGGCGCCGCCGGTGACGAGCAGGCGGGTCACGCGGTGGCTCCCGTGGTCGCTGCTGCAGGCCGTGCGCTCGTCATGGCGCTCGCGCTCGCCTCGGCCGGGACGAGCTCGCGCGGGGTGTAGTCGTCCGGGATCGCCGCCACGATCGAGCCGATCGCGCGGACGATCACCTCGTTCGCGCGGGCTAGGCGCTCCATCACCATGCCGTGCGTGACCGGGGCCTCGCTGGTTCCGGCGGCTGCCTGCGCTTCCGCCTCCGCCTCGGACGGGGCCAGTCCGGCGTCGGCGTCGGTCACGAACGAGAGGTTCACCGTCCCGATGCCGAGCTCGGCCGCGAGGGGCACCTCCGGTGTCATCGTCATGTTGATCGTGTGGCCGCCGGCCTCGCGCATCCAGACGGACTCCGCACGCGTCGAGAACCGCGGCCCCTGGATCACCACGCACGTGCCCGTCGGGCGGAACGGCACGTCGAGGCGCTCGATCGCACCGATCGCGACGCGTCGGAGCACCGGGTCGAACGGGTCCGCGAAGGAGAGGTGCTGCACGGCGTCCTCGAAGAACGTGTCCGCGCGGCCCCACGTGCGGTCGATCAGCTGGTCGGTCACGACGAAGGTCCCCGGGGCGTAGTCGGGGTGCAGCCCGCCGACGGCGCTCGACGACACCACGGCGCGGACCCCGAGCGACCGCAGCGCCCACAGGTTCGCGCGGTGGTTGATGCGGTGCGGGGCGACGGAGTGCGCGCGGCCGTGCCGGGTGAGGAACGCGACGCGCTTGCCGGCCATCGTGCCGATGCTGATCGGGCTCGACGTGGCGCCGAACGGGGTGTCGACGTCGATCTCGTCCGCGGTGCCGGGTTCGAACAGCTCGTAGAGGCCCGAACCGCCGATCACCCCGATGCGCGTCTCGTCCACAGCCCCGGTCGTGGTCACGTCGTTCTCCACAGGTCCTCCGAATGGTCCTCGGCGCGTTCTGCGCGCTCGTTACGCTACTGGGACCGCCCCCGGCCGGACCGGGAGCGGGCACACTTCTCACCTGTTCGGAGGCGCACGTGCGAACGATCGGTCAGCACCGTGACGAGATCGCGGCCCTGGTCGCGCCGGTCCTGTCCGCCAGGCGCTCCGCGGTCCCGGAGGCACGGGACATCGACGACCTCGCCACCGGTGCCGGCGGCGGACGGGGGCACCGCGTGCTCGCACGTGCCGTCGTCGCACCCGTGCCGCTCCCGCCGTTCGACAACAGCCAGATGGACGGCTTCGCCGTCCGTGCCGCCGACGCCGGTCGCGTGCTGCGGGTGGCCGCCCCGATCCCGGCGGGGACGATGCCCTCGGCGCTGGGCCTCGGGACCGCTGCGCCGATCATGACGGGGGCGCGCATCCCGTTCGGCGCTGACGCGGTGTTCCCGGTCGAGGCCACCGACCCCGGGGCGTTCCCCGCGGCGCTGGCCTTGGCCGAGGTCACGGTGCCGGACGACCTCGCCCCCGGGACCTTCGTCCGGGCGACGGGCACCGACCTGCCGAGCGGGGGCGAGCTGGCTCCTGCCGGCGCTGCCGTGACCCCCGCGGTGCTCGGGACGCTCGCCGCGGCCGGGGTCTCGACGGTCGACGTCGTCCGGCAGCTCCGGGTCCTCGTCGTGTCCACCGGCTCCGAACTCCAGGGCGCCGGTGACGCCACGATCGGCGACGCCAACGGGATCGCACTGCGGGCGGCGCTCGCCGAGGTCGGAGTGGCCTCGCGGTCGGTGCGGGTGCCGGACGACGAATCGACCTTCGTCGCGGCCCTCGACGATGCGGTGGGGGACTGGGCCGACCTCGTGCTCACCACGGGTGGCATCAGCGCCGGGGCGTACGAGGTCGTGCGGCAGGCCCTCGAACCGCGGGGTCTCGCCGTCACCCCCGTCGCGATGCAGCCCGGCGGCCCGCAGGCGTTCGGCACCGTCGAACTCGCCGGGCGTCCGGTCCCCGTGGTGTCCTTCCCCGGCAACCCCGTGTCGGCGCTCGTCTCGTTCGAGGTCTTCCTCCGCCCGCTCCTGGCGGCGGACGCCGGGATCCCCGACGACCGCGTCGCCGCGGTGCTGCCCGCTGCGGACACCGCGACCTCGCCCGAGGGCAAGCACCAGGTCCGGCGCGGCCGGGTCGAGGACGGCCGCGTGCACTTCGTCGGGGGCCCCAGCTCGCACCTGCTCGCGCACTACGCCACCGCCACGCACCTCGTCCACGTCCCGATCGGCACCGCCACGGTGGCGCCCGGTGACCCGCTGACCGTCTGGAGCCTCCGATGACCGACCCGACTCTGCCCGGCGGCGACGAACTCTCGCACGTCCGCGCCGACGGCACCGCCCACATGGTCGACGTCTCCGAGAAGGACGTCACCGCGCGGTCCGCCACCGCGACCGCGACCCTCGTCACCCGCCCCGACGTCGTCGCCCGCATCCTCGACGGCTCGCTGCCCAAGGGCGAGGTGATCGGCACCGCCCGCATCGCGGCGATCATGGCGGTGAAGAAGACCTCCGACCTCATCCCGCTCTGCCACCCGCTGCCGATCGCCGGGGTCGAGGTCGACATCACCGGCGACGACGACCGCGTCGTCGTCGAGGTGTCCGTGCGGACGACCTCACGGACCGGCGTCGAGATGGAAGCGCTGACCGGCGCGAGCATCGCGGCCCTGACCGTGTACGACATGGTGAAGGCCGTCGACCGCACGGCCACGATCACGGACGTCCGGGTGCTCGAGAAGCACGGCGGACGCTCGGGGGACTGGAGCAACCGATGACCTCGCAGCCGACCAGGGGCCGGGCGGCCGTCGTGGTGGTGTCGACCCAGGCGTCCGTCGACTTCGCGCTCGACCGGACCGGTCCCGTCATCGCGGGCTGGCTCCGCGAGCGAGCCTTCACCGTGGCCGAGCCGGTCATCGTGCCCGACGGCGGCCCGATCGCCGAGACGGTCTCCGCCGAACTCCTGTCGGACGCCCGGGTCGTGATCACCACGGGCGGGACCGGCGTCACCCCGACCGACCGCACGCCCGAGGCGATCGCACCGCTCATCGACCTCGAGCTCCCCGGCATCACCGAGGAGATCCGGCGCCGCGGACTCGCCGGAGCAGGACCGACCGCGCTGCTCAGTCGTGGCATCGCGGGGATCGCCGGCGGCGGCACCCTGATCGTCACGCTCCCCGGGTCCCGCGGCGGTGTCGCTGACGGACTCGCGGTCCTCGACGGCCTGCTCGACCACGTCCTCGCCCAGGTCTCGGGCGAGGGCCACGCCCCGCGGAGCGCCTCGTGACGGACGCTGCGGCGGCTCGCGACCGGGTCGTGGTGGCCGACATCGTGGACCGCTCGATCACCGTCGACGAGGTCTCGGCCGTCGTCGCCACCGACCAGGACGGTGCCGTCGTCACCTTCGCCGGGGTCGTCCGCGACCACGACGGCGGCAAGGGCGTGACCGCGCTCGAGTACGAGCGGCACCCGAGCGCCGGCGAGGTCATCGCCGAGGTGGCCCGGACCATCGCGGACGCCCACCCCGAGGTCCGCATCGCCGTGCTGCACCGCGTGGGCGCGCTCGGCATCGGGGACGTGGCGCTCGCCGCAGCCGTGTCGTCCCCGCACCGGGCCGAGGCGTTCGCCGCCTGCGGTGCGCTCGTCGACCTCGTGAAGGAGCGGGTGCCGATCTGGAAGCACCAGCGCTTCACCGACGGCTCCGACGAGTGGGTCGCCGCCCTCTGACGGACGACCCTGTGGATCCCCGCAGCGGACCGTTGCCGGATCGCAACCGCGCCACGCGTTCGGGGCGTAGCGACGGTTCCTAGCCGATCCATAGAATCCGAGACCATGAGCGTGCTGTTGTACGGGGCCGGCGTGGTCCTGCTGGTCTTCGCCCTGATCGACATCCTGACGAAGACCGACGACCAGATCCGTGGGCTCCCGAAGTTCGCCTGGGTACTCCTCGTGGTCCTCGTCCCCGTCGTCGGCAGCATCGTCTGGTTCGCCGTCGGACACGACTGGGCGCCGGGCGAGCGGAACCACGGCCGGTACCTCGAGCCAGCTCGCCACGAAGACCGGTACGCCACGCTCGGCGATGCCCGCAACGCCCACGGCGACAAGCGGGTGAGCGGCACGGAGCAGGAGCTCGCCGAGCTCGAGCGCGAGATCGAGTACTGGGAGGCGCAGGCGCGCCTCAAGCGGGCGAAGGAAGCCGCCGGCGAGGGCGAGCCGACCACCGGGACCTGACCAGCGCCTCCCGACCCGCGCCGCACCCCTGACGGACGCACGGTGCGAGGTCCCGCCCTCCGTGCGACCCGCAGCCCGTCGCACGGAGCCAGGAACCTCGCACGCTGCGGAACGCACCCCGCACCGACCACCCGGCCACGCCGCCTACCCTTGACGGGTGGCTCATCTCCTCGGCGCCGAGAACCTGCATCTCGAGTTCCCCACCAAGGTCGTCTTCGACAACGTCACCCTCGGCATCGACGAGGGCGACCGCATCGGCGTGGTCGGCCGGAACGGCGACGGCAAGTCGACCCTCCTCGCCCTGCTGTCCCAGCGCCTCGAACCGGACGGCGGCCGCGTCACGCACCGCCGCGGCCTGACCGTCGGGTACCTCGACCAGCGCGACATCCTGCCCGCGGGCGAGACCGTCGGCACCGTCGTCGTGGGGGACCTCGCAGAGCACGAGTGGGCCGGTGACCCGAAGATCCGCGACATCATCGGCGGCCTCGTGTCGGACATCCCGTGGGACGTGTCGGTGGACGAGCTGAGCGGTGGCCAGCGCCGCCGTGTCGCCCTCGCGCGCCTGCTCGTCGGCGACTGGGACGTCCTGTTCCTCGACGAGCCCACGAACCACCTCGACGTCGAGGGCATCCAGTGGCTCGCCGAGCACATCAACCGCCGGTGGTCCGCGAACCAGGGCGGCATGGTGGTCGTGACGCACGACCGGTGGTTCCTCGACGCGGTGTCGACCGACACGTGGGAGGTCCACGACGGCGTCGTCGACCCGTTCGAGGGCGGCTACGCGGCGTACATCCTCCAGCGTGTCGAGCGTGACCGGCAGGCCGCCGCGAGCGAGCAGCGCCGGCAGAACCTGGCCCGCAAGGAGCTCGCATGGCTCCGCCGCGGCGCCCCGGCCCGCACGAGCAAGCCGAAGTTCCGCATCGACGCGGCGAACGCCCTCATCGACGACGTGCCGCCGATCCGCGACACGGTCGCCCTCGCGAAGACCGCCACCGCACGCCTCGGCAAGGACGTCGTCGACCTGCTCGACGTCAGCGTCTCGTTCGACGGCACCGAGATCCTCGACCGCATCGAGTGGCGGATCGCGCCGGGGGAGCGCACCGGCATCCTCGGCCCGAACGGTGCCGGCAAGTCGACCCTGCTGAGCCTCGTGTCCGGGCGCCTGCAGCCCACGAGCGGCCGCGTGAAGACCGGCAAGACCGTGCAGGTCGCCGTCCTCGACCAGCAGCTCGCCGACCTCGCGCAGTTCGCCGACGACCGCGTCCGCGAGGTCGTCGCCCGCAAGAAGACGAGCTACGTCGCCGACGGCAAGGAGATGACGCCGTCCCAGCTGCTCGAGCGGCTCGGCTTCACCTCGGCGCAGCTCTCCACGCCGGTGAAGGACCTCAGCGGTGGCCAGAAGCGCCGCCTGCAGCTCATGCTCATCCTGCTCGACGAGCCGAACGTCCTGATCCTCGACGAGCCCACGAACGACCTCGACACCGACATGCTCGCCGCCATGGAGGACCTGCTCGACACCTGGCCCGGCACCCTCCTCGTCGTGAGCCACGACCGGTACCTGCTCGAGCGCGTGACCGACCAGCAGTACGCCGTGCTCGGCGGGCACCTGCGGCACCTGCCGGGCGGCGTCGACGAGTACATGCGGCTCCGTGCGGCCGGCACCGGTGGCGGGACCGCGTCAGCGGCTGCCGCCGCGTCTGCCGGGAGGCCCGACACGGCTGGCGGGACCGGCTCGGCCGGCGCCGTGGCCGGGTCCACCGCCACGGCCGGTCCCGGCGCGTCGGCCGGGGCCGCCTCGGGCTTGTCGGGCGCGGAGCGTCGGACGGCCGAGAAGGAGATGTCGGCGCTCGACCGCAAGATCGCGAAGGTCGGTGCCGACCGGAAGAAGCTGCTCGACGACTTCGCCACCCACGACCAGTCGGACTACGCCGGGCTCGGGGAGCTGCAGGCGAAGCTCGCCGCGCACGAGGCCGAGATCGAGCAGCTCGAGGAGCGTTGGCTCGAGGTCGCGGAGCTGCTCGGGGTCTGAGGCGCGCTACTCCGCTGGCTTCGCAACCTCGGGGGCCCCGCCACCGGGGTTCGCGACGACCTCCCACAGGTGGCCGTCCGGGTCCTGGAAGAAGCCGGACCACATGCCCCACGGCCGTGTGTACGGCGCCGCGAGCATCGTCGCGCCGGCGATCCGGGCCCGGTCGAGGAACGCTTCGGCGTCGGCCTGCCTGTCGACGAAGTGCCCGATCGTCGCCGCGGGGCCGTCGGCGAGTGCCACCCCGGAGTCCTTCGCCATGTCGTCCCGCCCGTAGACGCTGACGATCAGACCGTCGTCGAGGGTGAACATCGCCGTGGTGCCGCCCGCCTCGGTCTCGGTCGGCGGGTACTCGGTGCCGATGACGCCGCTGCCCTCGATCCCGAGCAGGGCGCGGTAGAACTCCGCCGAACGTGCGACGTCAGCGACGGCCAGGGTGATCGCGTGCATGGGCCGGAGGCTACCCCCGCAGTGCCGGAGCGTGTCCGCCGCACCGCCACAACGCCGCTGCCAGGGCGTCGATCTCCTTCCGCGCGCCCGGGTCGCTCGTGCCCTCGGCGAAGACCGTGAAAACGATGCGGTCACCGCCGACCTCGTCGGTCACCCCGGTCAGGCCGTACATGTCGTCGAGCGTCCCGGTCTTGCCGCGGACGTGCCCGCGGGCGTCCGCTGCGGCGCCGGTGAACCGGCCGTCGTCGCCGAGCGTGCCCGTCCGTCCCGCGACCGCGAGTCCGGCGTCGACCGGACCGAGGCCGTCCTGCTTCGAAGCGACCGCGCGCATCAGCGTGGTGAGCGCCGAGGCGGGTACCCGGTTGTCGGGGCTGAGGCCCGAGCCGTCGACGAGGCGCAGGCCTCCGGTCGGCACCCCGTAGCGCACCAGGGCCCTCGTGCTCCCGGCCTGCACGGCATCGAAGGAGCGGCCGGCACCCTCGGCGATGGCGACGTGACGGGCGAGCACCTCGGCGAGGGTGTCGTCGGAGTCCGTGAGCAGCATCCCGACCAGCTCCGACACCGTCGCCGACCGCACGGTCCCGAGCACCTGCGCGCCGGACGGCGCCGGCACCGAGTTCGTGTCCACCCGGACGTCCGGCCCGAGGAGTGCCGCGAACGCCGTCGCCGCGCGCGCGACCGCTCCGGCACTCCGCAGCGAGTACGACTCGGTCGGGTCGTCGCGGTCGCCGTCGACCATGAGCGACGTGATGTTCGAGACGCTGCCGCTGGTCCGGGCGCTCTCCGGCCAGCTCGGGTGCCACGCCGGCCCGTCGAACAGGCTGGTGTCGACCTGCACCGAGGTCACCGGCTGCCCTGCACGAGCCTCGAGCACCTGCCGCGCCAGGTCGTCGAGGTGCGGTGCGTGCGGGTAGACGCTGTCCTGACCGGACGGCAGCCGGCTCAGGGTCGGATCGCCGCCGCCGACCAGCACGACCGCGTCCGGATCGGTGCCGGCGACGACCCGGGTCGTGAACCGGCGGTCGGGTCCCAGCGCGGACACCGCCGCGGCTGCCGTGACGACCTTCATCGTGCTGCCGGTCTGCGTCGGCTCGTCACCCCGGTGCGTCAGGACCGTCTTCCCCGTCCGGGCCGATCGCGCGTCGAGGAACAGCGCACCGTGGTGCCAGCGGGCGGCGAGGTCGTCCGCGGTGCAGAGCTCGCCCGCCGCCTTCGCCTGGCGCTGCGCACCGATGGCCGAGGTCGTGGCCGTGATGCCCGCCGCCAGCAGCAGGAGCACCAGCACGAAGAGCAGGGTGGAGCGGCGGCGACGGATGAGGGCGCGGAGTCTGGGCACGTCGATCATCGTGGCCGGAGCCGGCTTCGTCGCACATCGACCCGACGACCGAAGCCCGGCCCGTGGACTCGGCCGAACGGATGAAGCCGCTCGGCGGTCGGGTCAGTCGCCGAGCCCGAGGATGAGGCGTCGGAGCAACCCCGACAGCTGGTCCTGCTCGGTGTCGGACACCCCCGCGAGGATGGCCCGCTCGGCGGCGAGCAGGTCCGCGATCGCGGCGTCCACCGCTGCACGCCCGTCGGCGGTCAACGACACGAGGATGCCCCGGCCGTCCTTCGGGTCGGTCCGACGCGCGACGAGCCCGCGGGCAGCCAGCCGGTCCACCCGGTTCGTCATCGTGCCGCTCGACACCAGCGTCTGCTGGAGGAGCGTCTTCGGGCTCAGCTCGTACGGCTCACCCGCCCGCCGCAGTGCCGACAGGACGTCGAACTCCCACGGCTCGACGTCGCTCGCGTCGAACGCCGCACGCCGTGCACGGTCGAGGTGTCGGGCGAGCCGGTCGACGCGGGACAGGACCTCGAGCGGGCCGAAGTCCAGGTCGGCGCGCTCGCGACCCCACGCCGCGACGATGCGGTCGACCTCGTCCTCCTGCGGCATCCCACCATCTTGGCGGAAGCAGGGGCTGCACGGCCAGCCGCCGCGGTCGTGGGAGGATGGACGGGCGCCTCCGTGCGCGTTCCGCCTTGGTGTAATGGCAGCACGACGGCCTTTGGTGCCGTTAGGTCCGGGTTCGAATCCTGGAGGCGGAGCTGGGGGGAGATCGTTTTTTTGAGCGATCTCGTTGAGAATATTCGAGCAATCGGTATCCGGGACGCTTCATGCGAGCATCGACCGCGCGGTGCGGGGGGCAAACGCACGGCGATCGCCCTCTCGGCGGCGCACCGAAATGCACAAGTGCCCCCTGCCTCGGTTTCGGGGCAGGGGGCATCGCGACCAGCTGGCTGGTCGTCTTCGTGAGCTGTTAAGTTCGGTGTCCGCGTGGCTGCTACGCGATGAGTCTGAGGCTGTCGATTTGAGCGAGCCTGTTGAACTCGTTCCGTTCGTCGTGGTCAGCGACGGTGAGCTTGTCGATACCGGGTTCGAAGAGCGCGGCGCTCGTTCTGTTCATGCGGTTCATCGAGGCAAGTGCGAGTCGTGCCTTGAGCCAGTCGATGATGCGGGTGATGTTCGCGCTGGCGGCCGCCATCGCGCCGGCGATCTCGACGGCCCACGGGCCGCGCATGCGTCGCTTCATCGGGATGCCAAGCGCTTCGCGATCAGCATCTTTGAGTCGGGAGTTTCCGTTCTCGATGTTGTTGCGCTTGCCGTACCAGGCGCGCCAAACATCGGACTTGTACTCGAACTCCTGACCGTACTTGAGGTGCTTCTGGTGCTTGACACCCTTGTCGTCGTGCAGCACGCCAGGAATCTTCACAGTCTTTCCCGGGATGGAGACCGGGATGAACTTCTTCGTGGACTCGTCGTAGACGGACGGGTCCTTGAAGTCGGGGTACGTGTACTGGCGTGCGCCGGTGAGGTCGTAGCCACTGCGGGGTGTGAGCCGGTACTTACTCCGTTCTGCGCGTCGCTGGACGAGAAGCGCCTTGCCCTCAGCTCGCCTGTTTTTGCGTTCCTTATCGGGCAGCGATTCGGTTGCTTTCACGAGTTTGCGCCAGTCTGCCTCGGCGGTCACGAGAGCTTCCGGCATGAACGCGAGGTGCCAACTCCCGGCGACCATGATGAGGTTGTGCCGGCCGTCGGCGTAGAAGGCCTGCTTTCCAATCTCTTCCTCGACATCCTTGTAGTCCATGACCACTTTCACGCCCGCGGCTGCGAGGGGCGCTGCAGGTCGTCGGGGTCGGCACCGGGCAAGTACGCGCGGTCGCCGATGACCGTGTTGATCTTGTGGCCGCGGTTCGCCGCGGACTCGTAGAGGAAGAGCCCATGGCCCCGAAGCGCGCCCGGCTTGTGTCCACTGGTTGATAGAAGGAGGAGCGGATAGGCTGCTTCGGTTTCGCTGGGGTCGCGCGTCATCACGGCGAACTCGAGCTCCCACCCGAACTTGTACTTCTTGCCGCCGTCGACGTCGGGGTCATGGCTGCCTTCACGTCCATACCAGCCGCAGTCGTAGTTCGTCGAGAGCTTGTCGCCGGGCTTGAGGTTCTTCCCGCTCTTCTGTCGACCGGAGACCTCGGCAAAGGTCTCGTCGATGGCGATTGCGCCGCGGAATCGTCGTCGGACTTCACGGTTCATCATCAGCACGGAGCCTTCAATGATTTGGTTCGAGAGTTCGAGCATGCGGGCGGCTCGAACGGCCATCTCCTCCGGGCCGCGCAGGTCTGCGAGTTCGATGGCGAGTTCTTCGGGAGTCAGCGCTTTCCGGCGTGGCCCTGGGTGGCGGTCGACGAGCTTCCGCAGACGCTGAATTGCTTCCCAGATGCGCCGGTACAGCGTCGCTTGGTGCGGTGTGAATTTGAGGATGCCGATAGCCTCGCGCTGACTGGTGGTCATCGCCATCAGCACTTCGGTCATCTGCTGAATGCTGATGCTGCGCCGTGAGCGCATCGTGATGAACATCAACATTGTGACGCTGGTCTCGGAGATGTGAGCTTTCCGGCCGCGAGTTGACTTCATGCTTTCGCGTTTCCAGCGTTCAAGCCGCTCACGGATGCAGCCGCGTTCGAACACGCGTAGTGGGACGTGGGTGGCGAGCTCGAGTGGGAACACGTCGCCTATGCGGATGTACTTCGACATGGTGATGCCGAAGTCTTCGGCCATCCAGCGTTCGGCGTCTTCGAAGTCGTGGTGCTTCGGCTTCGGCGCGGTCATCGTGCGGCCTCCGTGCGGAGCTGACGGCGGTACGAGGCCGCGTCGAGCGCGGGGACATGAGCGACGAGCTGGTCGAGGTGTTCGAATTTGGTGACGCCGGCGGCGGTCATGAGGGCGCGCATGTCGGTGCGAGCGATGAGGTGCGTGATGAGCCAGGTGTTCCGCATGCGGGTGGTGACGGGGTCTGGTTCGTTGCCGCGGTCGGTGTCGTAGAGGAACGTGGTGAGGGTGCTGATGCCGTGCTTGACGCGCTTCGGGGATCCGAACACCCACTGCTCCGGCTCGACCTCGACGATGGAGTTGAGCAGGAGCGTTTCGAAGCGCGCCAGGAGCGGAACGGTCCGGGCTCCCGCGTTGACAGCGACGAGGATGCCCTCGGCGTCAGCGAGGATGTCTTGGCGGCGGACTTGGAGGAGCTCGTTCGCCTTGAGACCCGCTCCGGTGCACAGCGCGAGGACGACGCCGGCGCTGCGACGTCGTGCCGTGGTCGACTGGCCCGTCGCCCAGCTTTCGAGGAGGTGCAGGTCGAGGTCGTCGTAGGGTGCTGCGGTGTTCTGCGGAGTCGTCGGTGCGAACTCCAGCGGCACCTCGCCGACGAGGACTTCGGACATGCGCATCAGCGCCGACCGGTATGTGCGACGCGTGGTGTCCGACCAGGTGACGTCGGTGCGGGTGATGTAGCGCCGGATGATGACGGGGTGAAACACGACGGCGGTCTTCGCCGGGTATCCGTTGACGTTGACGACCCAGTCGACGAACGGTGCCGCGACGACGATGAGCCGGTCGGCTGGCTGAGCAATGGGCGCTGCCGCCTCGGCGACTGCGCTGACCACGAAGTCGCGGACAACGCCCCATCGGTCGGCCGCGAACGTCGGGACGTACTTCACCGGTGTTCCTCCGCGTGCGAGGAACGACAGGAGGACGCGCAGCATCGCGGCGATGTACTGACGCGGTGACCGGAGCATCTGGCTAGGCATGCCCGGCCTATGCAGGCGAAGTGAGATGAGCTGTGGGAGGGCGCTCCAGATTCCGATCTCGCTGCCGGCGGATCGGCATGCCCGCGCGGATGGTCGGGGGGCGCCGCCGACGCGAACGGTCGCGTCACCCCGGGCGTGTCGCCGCTTGCTCGCACATGTGACGGTGCCGTCGGCGTCGTACGCGTGACGCTGGCGATGTGCATGCGATCCGGGCGGCTCTCTGCTTCGGGGACGCAGAAAACGTAGTGATCTTCGCGGCCGGATTGGTCCTGTTTGCGGACCCCGCTCGTCTGCGACCCGCGCGTCCTCCAAGATCACGCCCGTTCCGCGCATACCCCCTCCGAGGCCGACCGCCGGCCTCGGAGAGGACCACATGCCCACCCCGACCACGGCGCTCGCAGCGCTCCACGGCGAGTACGCCGACCACGCAGCGCAGCCAGCCCTGACACTCACCCTCGACCAACGACGCGGCGTCGCGTTCTACCTCGCCGACACCGATGACGCCGTCGAGGTCGAAACGTTCGTACGACGCTGGACCGACCGAGTGCACGACCTCGACGAGTTCGTCGACGAGCACGGACGGATGCCCCGCGCCGACTCGACCCGTCCTCGCCCTGCGACCGCCGAGCAGACCCTCGTCGACGCCCTCACCTACTTCCGGCAGGTCGGCGCTGCGGGAGGCTACTGCTCGTACCAGGTGCGACGACTTGAAGCGGTGCCGGGCTTCGCCTGGAACCCTCGGGACGCGCAGTGGTCCGCGATGCTCGCCGCGCACCAGCAGTTCTGGGCCGATCATCAGCGACCGCCGCGTCGTCGCGCGGCCGACCCTGCCGAGGTGACGATCGGACGGTGGGTCGCCCAGCAACGCGCCCAGCACGCCCGCGGCAGCCTGCTGCCCGAACGCGAGCAGCAGCTCCGGGCCGCACGGTTCCGTGTCCTCTGATGGCGTTACCGAACTTCGCGTGCTTCGCCGAGGATCCGTCGACGGTGCTCGGAAGCGTCCATCGTCGGAATGTGCCGCAGGGACGTGACCAAGTGCTCGGGCTTGCGCAGTCCGCCGGCAGCCATGAGCTCCCCGGCGTGCGTGCCGCCAGCGAGGTGCGTGGTGATCCACGTAGCGCGCATTCGCGTGGGGACTGGCTTCGGTTCGTTGCCGAAGTCGGTGTGGTTGATGAACGGCGTGACGAAGTTGTAGGTCGTCTTTCTGTCCTCCCCGCCAAGCACCCATGCGTCGTCCGGCACGTCCGCGAGGGAGTCAATGAGGAGCTGCTCCCATCGTTTGAGCACGGGCACCAACCTCGGCGTCCCAGCCCGTACGTCGACGAGCGCTCCGTCACGGTCAACGCGCACGTCGCTGCGCCGGAGGTGCTGCATCTCCCACGGGTCAAGCCCAGCACCTGCTCCCAGTGCGAGGACTGCGCCAGCACCTCGACGTCGCAGTGCCGTGGACTGCCCACGCGCCCAGGACTCCAGCAGGTTCAGTTCGAGGTCGGTGTACGGGGCAGTGACGGACTGCCCGTTCAACGGCGCAAACTCGATCGGACCCTCGTCGGGGAGGACGACCTCCGAGATCCGGAGCAGGAAGGACCGGTAGTCGCGGCGCGTCTTGTCCTTGAGGTGGAGGTCGTCGCGGGAGACGTACCGGCGAATCAACACCGGGTGAAACACGTTCGCGACCTTCTGAATCCCGTTGACGTGCACGACCCAGTCAACGTACGGCGTCACCGCGACCATCAGCCGCTCAGCAAGGTAGGCACACGCGGGCGCGACGAGCGCGACAGCGTCCAGCACGAACGGCTCGATGTTGGCCCACCGGTCCGCGGGAACCGACTGGCTCCGATACTTCCGCATCGCCTGGACGGGCTCCGGGCGAAGCTGCGCGACAAGCGAGCCCTCGTCTGCGTTCGAGCTTCGTGCCCCGAGCGTTGAGTCGCCGAGGGTGAGCGGCGCCGGTTCCCAACATTGGACGTGCGAGCAGCGCTCGACGGGACCTTGACGTGGGAACGGACGGCCGAAGGCGGCGCCCATCGGCCGCCCTAGGGCGGTCGCGGACGTGACGCTCTCCTGGTTCGGCACGACGAGGTGCTCGGTCGAACTCGGTGAGCGGAGCACCGCTCGAACGGCGGTAGGGAGCGAAAGCATGCCACGGCTATGCCTGACGGCCGCACCCTGACGTGAGGAACGCCGAGAAGTAGACCGACCCGGCCTTCAAGGACCGCTCCGAGCCGACTTCCCCAGCTGGTTCGGGCGTACCGGCATAGCTCCAGGACAACGACTCCTGGAGGACCCCTTGAACTACCGCACCGCCACCCGTGAAGAACGAGCCGCCGAGTTCATCAACTTCGCGACGAAGCTCCACGACAGCCGATACGACTACGCGCACGTCATGCTCGGCTACGTCAACGGCGATACCAAGGTCACCATCATCTGCCCCGACCACGGACCCTTCGAGCAAACCCCGCGCGAGCACCGCCGAGTCCGCGAAACGCCCTGGGGCCCGCAGCGCGGCCAGGGATGCCGAGACTGCAGAGGGTTCAACGCGCAGACGAATATTCGTCGGAAGCGCTTCGTTGCGAAGGCTCTGGCTACGCACGGCGACCGGTACGACTACACCGACGTCGCCTACGTGGACGCGCGAACCGACGTCGCGGTGAGCTGCCGCAGACACGGGGCGTTCTCAGTGCGCCCGGACAATCACACCTCCAAGCACGCGACCGGCTGCCCCGACTGCGCCCTCAGTGGACACCGCTCCGCTCCGCGCTCAAAGAAGAAGACCGAGGAAGGACAGTGGCGGAACCGCCCAGCTGGGACGACCACTGGACGGAAGCGGCTGCCGCGTAGGCGAGCGGAGACCCGCTAGTTACTCCTTCCAGCAGGAGTCAACGCCTTACTCCCTAGGAATCCACCGAACCTGCAGCAGTCCCTGTCGACATGAACCCGCCCAAGGCGCATCTACCCGTTAAGGCTGCGTCCTGCCCGCAGCATAGCGAGGGTGGTTGCCCGTTCGAGCCGGGCCAGGTCCGTGGGCCTCACTTCGCTGCGGGAGATGTCGGAGGTGATCAATGAGGACGTCCGATCAGCCATCGGTCAGGTCGCCGCGGCGTACGCGTCGCGGACCTGCTGGCTGATCCGGCCACGGGCGGCAACCTCGTGACCGTTCGCGGCGGCCCATTCGCGGATTTTCGCCAACTCGCCGGGGTTGCTGCGCCCCTGCGCCGCCGGGGATGCGGACGACGTGCGAGTGCTGCGACCGGAGACCTTGCGGGCTGCGGCGATGTAGTCGGAGAACGCTTCACGGAACTTGTCGGCGTTGTCGTCGCTGAGGTCGATCTCGTAGTTGCTGCCGTCGAAGCCGAACTGAATAGTGCGTCCGTTGCCGGGTTCGATGACGTCGCCGGAAAGGTCGTCGACGAGGTGGGTGGTTACTTTCTGTGCCATGCGCTGCTCCATATCGTGGGGGATTCCTTCCAGCGTGGCATAAAGCAGCAAGTTGTTCCCTGTTTTCACCGGGTGTGCCGCGCGCCGCATTCGCCCGACGGGCGGCTGGCGTCTAACGGGCGCGCGGCAGCAGCTCCAACGGGGACCTGCGGCTCGCACGTGCCCGGGCGATGAGCCACTTCTCGGCGGTGTCGACGAGCGCCCGGACGACGCCGGCGATCGCGGCAGTCGACGCGGGATGAAGCGGGACGTCGGCCACACGCACTTCGACCGTGGGTTTTGGACAGGCGAGCATGGCCCTGACAGGGGTATCTCCGCGCCCGTTCCCCGGCGCATCCGCGCGATGACGGGAGGTGCCGGGTCAGGTGCGATCGATGACCGTGGCAGGGACACGATGAAGCGCCCGGAACGTCTTAGCGTCCGAAGGGAAGACAGCCCGTGAGAGCGGGCGCCCATCGAACAGGACGGCAACAATGGCGAACCTCACTGTGCACTCCCTGCAGGTCCGCGCCGTATCGGTGCCGCTTAGGCGGACGGTCATTGCCGCGATCGGCCGGTTCGAGCAGTGGCCACTTGTCCTTATCGACATCACGTTCGAAGAAGGAGTGACCGGCCGCAGTTATGTCTCCCCGTACAACGCCTCGGCGCTACCATCTATCGTCCGCGAAGTCGTAGCCGTCGGCGACCTGCTCAAAGGGCGTGCGACCGGCGCCGTGGACGCGTTCGACGCCTCGGCGGCCGCGCTCAATCCGATCGGCGAGACGGGTATCTCGGCCATCGCTCGGAGCGCCATCGACATGGCCATGTGGGACGCTCTCGGACGCGCGGCGAACCTGCCGCTTGTGGAGCTCCTCGGAGGCTCCATCGGAACGTTTCGTGCCTACAACAGCAACGGCCTGTGGCGTCACGACCCGAACACGCTCGGCGAGGAGGCTGCGGAGCTACTCGCCGACGGCGGGTTCACCGCAGTGAAGCTTCGTCTCGGCAACGAGCACCTCGCCGACGACCTGCGCGCAATCCGTTCAGTCAGGGACGCGATCGGCGACGGCGTGGACCTGATGGTCGACTTCAATCAAGCCTTCGGCGTTGGCGACGCAATACGACGCTGCCACGAACTCGACGACCAAGGCCTCTACTGGTTCGAGGAGCCGATCGACTACAGCGACGTTCACGGATATGCAGCTCTTGCACGGAGCGTTCGCACGCCGCTGCAGGTGGGCGAAAACTTCTACGGAGCCCGCGACCTGTACAACCTGGCTGCCGCCGGCTCGGTGCATTACGCCATGGCGGACCTGGAACGCATCGGCGGTGTCACCGGCTGGATACGAACCGCTGGACTCGCCGCCGCGGCCGGAGTCCAACTCTCGAACCACCTCTACCCCGAGTTCGCAGTCCACCTCTTACGCACGAGCAGCACTGCCCACTGGCTCGAATGGGTCGATTGGGCGGACCCGATCCTCGCAGACCCACTCAGACCCGTCGATGGACACATCGCAACTCCGGACAAGCCCGGCGCCGGCATCGACTGGGACGAGGAACAGGTCGCACGACATCTCCTCCACAGCGCCACCACTGGCTGACTCCCGGCCTACCTAACAATCCTCGCACTTCGAACAAGGAGCATCCGATGACAAACCCCACTCCACTCGGCACCTGGGTTGCGGACGACTACGACGTCGTCGCTGAGATCACGACGAACATGCCGACCGGCCTCACCGTTTCGGACGACGACCGCGTGTTTGTCTCGTTCCCTCGCTGGGGCGACGACGTCCCGTTCACAGTCGCGGAGATCATCGACGGCATCCCTGTCGCGTACCCGAACGCTGCGGTGAACGTTTGGTCTGAGGGCCCGGGCGACGGGAAGCTGGTATCTGTCCAGAGCGTGATCGTCGCCCCAGACAACACGCTCTGGCTCCTCGACACCGGAGCTCCGAAGTTCGACGCATTCGTGCCGTCCGGCCCCAAGCTTGTGCAGGTCGACTTGGCAACGAACGAGATTGTCCGCGTCGTCGAGCCATCTGCAGATGCCGTCACCGCCACGACCTACCTAAACGACGTTCGGTTCGACTTCTCGCGTGGTGCGGGCGGATACGCGTACATCACCGATTCTCAGCCCGTCGGAGCACTGATCATCATCGACCTCGCTTCCGGAGAGTCCTGGTCTCGGCTGCGCGGGCACAACTCAACGAAGGCTACGGATCAGTTCCGCGCCACGGTCCAAGGTGTCATCCGCGAGGGCTACCGAGTCGGAGCCGACGGCATCGCCATCAGCGCCGACGGGTCCCGGATCTACTACTGCCCGCTCTCCAGCCGTCGGCTGTACTCCGTCGCGACCGAAGCGCTCCTAGACCGGTCCCTAAACGACGACGCAGTCGCAGCGACCGTCATCGACCACGGCGACAAGCCTGCCTCCGACGGCCTCGAGTCCGATGCGGCGGGCGGCCTGTACATGACCGCCTATGAGCACTCGGCCGTCGTCAAGCTGGACGCCGACGGAAACTGGTCGACCCTCGTGCACGGTCCGGCCGTTCTCTGGCCAGACACGCTCGCTCTCGCCGCAAACGGTCACCTCTACGTCAGCGTGAATCAGCTGCCCCGGTCGCCGCTTTTCAATGGGGATATTGACGACCGCGTCCTCCCTTACCTGATCATCCGGACACCGGTCGACGCAGCACCCATCCGTCTGACGGCGGTCGCCTGATGAAGTCCATCGCCTACTTTCAGCCAGGGCCCCCCGGCGTTCTCGAACTCATTGAGCGGCCGGTACCCGCGGTGGAACCGGGCCACGTCCGGGTGCGCCTGGCCGTAGCCGGCGTCAACCCGACCGATGTGGACGCACGTCGACGTGGAAGCGGTACAACTGCCAATCCCCAGGTTCCCGGGCAGGACGGGGCCGGAACAGTCGATGCCGTTGGACGCGACGTCCAAAATGTTAGGCCCGGCGACCGAGTTTGGGTTTGGGACGCTGCATGGAACCGCGCCGAAGGCACCACGCAGGAGTACGTCGTCCTTCCGGAGCGCCAAGTGGTCTCCCTGCCAGACAACGTCAGCTTCGACGTCGGTGCGTCCCTTGGCATCCCGGCGCTCACTGCCCACCGTGCGTTGACCGCCTTCGGTTCAGACCCCGACGAGCTGCACCCTGGCGCGTTGAGTGACCGAATCGTCCTTGTCACGGGGGGCGCCGGAGAAGTCGGACATGCGGCCATCGAACTGGCGTCCTGGGCAGGGGCAAGGGTGATCTCCACCGTCAGCAGCCAGCAGAAAGCGGAGTTGGCGACGAAGGCCGGCGCCGACCATGTCGTGAACTACCGCGACACCGACGTCACATCAGCCATTCGGACCCTCGCGCCCCGCGGAGTCGACATCATCGTCGAGGTCAACGCTGCTGAGAACCTCCCCACCGATATCGAGGTCATCGCTCCCGGAGGGGGCATCGCGATCTACACCGGCGGTACCCGCAGCATCACTCAGATCCCTACCCGCCCGGCGATGACGAAGAACGTGCAAATCGCATTCATTTTGACCTACACGACAAGCGGCGAACAGAAAAATGCGGCAATTCGAGCTGTGAGAGCCGCCGTCGCTGACCACGCCTTGCGAGTCGGAGCAGACGCCGGGTTGCCGCTGGTTCGATTCCCGCTGGCCGGTTTGGTCGCTGCGCACGAAGCAGTCGAGCGGCACGTTGTGGGCAAAGTCCTCGTCGATATCGGCGGGTAGGCCCAAGAAGCGGCAGGCCTTCTCCCCACGAGACGATCGCACCTGTACCAGGCAAGCCGGCAATGGCGAACTCCCGCGCGCCGTGCCGGCTCAGCCGTGCCCCTGTCATCAGCACTGCCAAACCTACGAGTCGTGCGCCGCACGAGCTTCAACCCCGCCCAGAGGCCGACGCGCACGCCAGCCTCTGCCGACAACGCCAAAGCTCTTTCTAGCCACCTCCGCGAGGGCCGAAGTCCTCCCGACCCCGAAGACAGGACCGATCCTCATGGCCACAACAGTTGCCGACAACATGGTGCACACGCTCAAACAAGCCGGCGTTCGACGCGTATACGGACTTCCCGGCGACAGTCTCAACGGCTTCACCGACGCCATGCGTCGCGACGGCAGCTTCGACTGGGTGCATGTTCGACACGAAGAGGCTGCTGCCTTCGCTGCGGCTGCGGACGCTGGCCTCACCGGGGAACTCGCCGTTTGTGTCGGCAGCTGCGGCCCCGGCAACACCCATCTAGTCAACGGATTGTACGACGCCCAGCGCAGCCGAGTGCCCGTTCTGGTGATCGCCGCGCAGATTCCGGGTGCGGAAATCGGAGGCCAGTACTTTCAGGAGACCCACCCGCAGGCAGTTTTCGCGGAATGCTCGGAGTACACCGAACTCATCAGCACGCCTGAAATGGCGTCACATGTTTTCGAAATCGCAATACGCACTGCTATCGAGAAGCGAGGCGTCGCCGTCGTCATCGTTCCCGGCGAGGTCTTCTTGTCCAAGACCGAGCCCAAGGCGCTTCCGGCGCCGGTGCGAGCGGCCGAACCAGTTGTCCAGCCCTCCGACGGTGAACTGCGGCGAGCGGCCGAACTCCTCAACGGTGCAAGCCGCGTAACGATCTTGGGTGGCGCGGGCTGCGCGGGAGCTCGCAGCGAAGTGATGGCCCTCGCCGCCGTACTCGAAGCCCCCGTCGTGCACACTCTTCGCAGCAAAGATGCCCTCGAGTGGGACAACCCGAACGACGTTGGGATGACCGGTCTGCTCGGGTTCGCGTCCGGCTACAAGGCCATCGAAGACGCGGAAGTCGTGCTCATGCTCGGTACCGATTTCCCATACCGGCAATTCCTGCCCACGAAGACGTACATCCAGGTCGACGTGCGCGGTGAGCACCTCGGGCGTCGGGCAGAGTTGACCCTGGGGCTGGTCGGAACGGTCCGCGATACCGCGGCGGCGCTGCTGCCGCTCATCGCTGCAGGCCGAGACGACAGCCACGTACGCGAAGCGCAACGGCATTACGTGCGCACGCGGAAGCAGCTAGACCGGTTCGCCCTCAACGATCACAACCGGACACCCATCCACCCGGAGTACGTAGCGAAAGTTCTCGACGACACGGCCGCAGAGGACGCGGTGTTCACCGTGGACGTCGGTTCGCCGGTCGTGTGGGCTGCGCGTTACCTCACGATGAACGGGCAACGACGAATCATCGGCTCCTTCAACCACGGGACCATGGCAAACGCTCTTCCCCATGCGATCGGTGCCCAGGCCGCGTACGAACGCCGGCAGGTCGTCGCGATGGCCGGAGACGGGGGTCTCGCCATGCTGATGGGCGAGCTGCTCACACTGATTCAGATGCAGCTTCCGGTCAAGGTCGTGGTCTTCAACAACGGGGCGCTCAACTTCGTGGAGGTGGAGATGAAGGCCGCAGGGATCGTGAACTGGGGCACCGACTTGATCAACCCGGACTTCTCGGCCGTCGCCCGCGCCGTCGGCCTGCACGCGGTCAGAGTTGAACACCCAGACGACCTCCCCGAAGCGATGCGCGAAGCGTTCGAACACGACGGCCCGGCGCTGATCGAAGTGATCACGGCACGGCAGGAACTTTCCATCCCGCCGGCGATAACGCTCGAGCAGGCGAAGGGCTTCTCCCTCTACGCCATCCGGACCATCATGTCCGGGGCTGGCGATGAACTGCTCGACCTCGTGACCACGAACGTCGCACGCCGGATCCTGCGATGAAGTGGTTGGCGAACGCAGAAACCGACCTCGGAGAATTCGCTCCCTTCGACATTCAAGGATTCGCTGCCGGTCCTTCCGTGCAACCTGAACACGCAGCAAGAATCACTGCGAGTGGCCTGTGGGATGTCGCCTTGCTGCGGGAATGGGGAGATTTCACGAGTTTCGCCGACGGTCCGCATCGGACTGTGGCAGATGCTGAACGACATCTTCCAACCGATAACAGGGTTTCGCCGGAGTGACACGGCAATCAATCGTTGAGAGCGCCGCCCACGGCTCGTCATGTTAGTGCTGCCTTCCTGGGTGACGACTTGCCAATTCCTGGGCAGGGGAGCGTTAGGGGCGTGGGGCAAGTAGATCAGCGCAGTACAAGGCTATTCGAGACGTTAACCAGTCGGCGCTTCTCGGCGATTAGAAGGCTTGAGAAAGAGTAGGTAGATGCAGTCTGACGGTAACGATGAACGCTCTTCGAGCTTCGATGGGGAAAGTCGTGCCTCGGTGGCGATTGTAGGTGCCGGCGCGATCGGGGCGACTCTCGGGGATGCGCTGAGTAAACGCGCTCGACTTTTCCTCTGCCGTCGCACATCCGCCCCGATCTCGGTGTCACTGTCGGGACGAGAGCATCAGCTCCGTGGAACGGTCTGGGCGGGGGCCGAGGAGGCGCAACCGGTTGACTGGGTGGTGGTCGCCACCAAAGCGCAGGATACGGAGACGATTGGGCCCTGGCTCGAACGCCTCGTTACGCCGCGCACACGTATCGTCATGGCGCAGAACGGGATTGATCACGCCTCGCGGGTGGCCCCCTGGGTGCCCGCGTCACGAGTGACGCCGACCGTGGTTTACACCGCAGCGGAGCGGATGGGCGAGAACCAGGTCACAATCCACGACTACGGCAGCCTCGCCCTTCCTGAAACTACCGCGGCACGGCAGTTTGCAGCACTGTTCAGCGACCTCGTCGACATCACAATTGGTACGGACTTCGAGTCTGCGAGCTGGCGGAAGCTGATCATGAACTCCGCCATCAGTTCTGTCACCGCCCTCACCTCACGGACGGTTTCAGTGCGTGACGTTCCAATGATCGGCGGACTCCTCCGAGAAATTCTCCTTGAGGGCATCACGGTAGCCCGTGCGACCGGTGTGCCCATCAGCCTCGGCGAAAGCAACGCGATGTTCGCCCGTCTCGCGCAGATACCGCCGGCGCACCGGACGTCGTTGGAGGTCGACGTCTCACGCGGACGGCCGAGCGAATTCCAATTCCTGACCGGCGCGCTACTCGATCATGCACGGCAATCCGGAATGGCAGCTCCTCGATTAGAGACAGTTCACGCTCTCCTCAGCGGTCGCCAGTGACGCGGCAGGATGCGCGCATACCCCCCCCGGTGAAGGCGGCCTGACCGTCAACTTCCGCGGGCCAGCGGCTTTCCTGCTACTGGGTCAGGGACGCGGCAGCAACGCGTTGGCGTCTACGATCCGGGAGCTCAGCTTTGTGGGTGTGACCGCACGATGCTCGAGTATGTGATTGACACAGGGCGCGCGCCTGGGGCATCCCGCTGGGACTCGCCTCGGCTGGCAGCAGCCGAATCTATCGAAGGCCGACCTTTAGGGTCGTTTTGCGTGAGCCTGGCCCGGTGAGACCGGGTCCTCGTCGAAGAAGGCATCGAGGATGAGGTTGGCGTATCGGCGCCACGAAGTTGCGCCAGTCAGGCGAGGTGAGTCGGCAACCGTTCCGACCATGAGCGCCAGGGGGAGGATGTCGTCGCTCTCCAGCTCATTCCGGAGTTTGCCCTCAGACGCAGCACGGTCAACGACGTGGTTGAGCTGGGCCTTGAGATGCGCGCGCTCCCGCTCGAGGGCGATGTCGGAGACGTCGGTTCCAGCTATCGCATCGATGAGCGAGCGGTCGGCCGCGCGCCTTTCAAACAGTTCTTGGAGGCAGAGGCGAAGTGCTCCTGCCGGCTCGGGGAACTCGGCGATGACTGCGATTGAGGCGTTGAGGTCCCGGAGCGCGTGTACGAAGACAGTGCTCGCCAGGCGCGTCCGCCCACCGAAGCGCCGATGCACGGTCGCGACACCTAGCCCGGCAGTCTTGGCGACTTCTTCGAGCGGAACGTTCGCGCCGTGCTCGGCAAAGCAGCGGCTCGCGGCCCGCAAGACTCGTTCGGTATTGCGGGCCGCATCCGCGCGGATCTTCATTCGTTGGTCGTTCACGGAGCGAACGTGATCGGCTTCCAGGTGAGCACCGCCGTGGCTGACACGAGGTCAGCCGTGAACAGCGGGTCATTGCGCCGGAAGTCCTCAGCGGACTCCTTGGATCGGAAGACTGCTATCGCCGACGTCCGGCCCGACACTTCTGGGAGTGTTCCGATCATCCAGAGACCGCCGGCGTCACCGAGACGGTCGAGGTCAGCGCGGTGACGGGGATAAGCGGCGCGAACTTCGGTGTCTCGCTCGATGGGCCAGCTGTATTGGACGACGTACAGCGTTGCGCGCTCAGGAGGCGAATCGGGCACCGAGTCCTCCGTCGACGTCCCAGGCGGCACCGGTCACGTATGCAGCACCGGGCGACGCGAGGAAGGCCACCACCGATGCGATTTCTTCCGGCTCTCCGATGCGGCCCAGCGGGTGAATCTGCTGGAGGTGATCCCATGCTTCGTCGGGGTGCTCCATCGCCTGGTACTGCGCCACCATCGGCGGTGTCCTGATGTACCCGGGACAGACCGCATTCACTCGGATCGCCTGATCCGCCAGTTCCAGTGCCATCGATCGAGTCAGCCCGAGCATCCCGGCCTTGGCCGCTGCGTAGGGGAACAGCCCCTTGCGTGTAAGGTGCGCGTGGATCGACGCGATGTTCACGATCGATCCACCACCAAGCGAAGCCATGCCGGGTAGCGCAGCCTTAGCGCAGAGCCAAGCAGCTTTCAGGTCGACAGCCATCAGGTCGTCCCACTCGCTGCTCTCGAGCTGATCGAGGGTTGCAGCGCGGCCGACGCCCGCATTGTTGACGAGAAGCCCGATCGGTCCGAGTTCCTGCTCGACTTCGGCGAACGCTGCAGGGATCCGAGACTCGTCCCCAACGTCGCACTGGACGAAGCGGTGCCCCGGGCCGAGCTGCTCCGCAGCCGCTCGGCCGGTCGTCTCTGTGCGTCCAAGGATCGCGACGCGCCACCCTTGGTCGCGCAGCGTCGTGGCGATCGCGAAGCCGATGCCCTGCGTGCCTCCGGTGACGACGGCGGTGCCGCGGGTGGTCGCGTCGCTCATGCTCACGCCTCCGTCGACAGGTTGGTCGAAGCCGCGCTGTCCTTCTGGGACTCGATGTCAGCCAGCCGCTCGCGCAGCGCATCCTCGATGTACTTCTGCGAGTCGCTTCCGGTGACCAGGCGAACCGGCGCCGGAGTCTGGTCGACGGTGCCGATGATGGCCGCCGCGACCTTCGCGGGGTCGCTCACCGAGGGCAGAGCGGGG
The DNA here is from genome assembly GCF_001806325.1 of Curtobacterium sp. BH-2-1-1. NCBI lineage: Bacteria > Bacillati > Actinomycetota > Actinomycetes > Micrococcales > Microbacteriaceae > Curtobacterium > Curtobacterium sp. BH-2-1-1. The sequence continues at coordinate 1,053,855 of NZ_CP017580.1, read as the reverse complement.
TTCTGGATCCCGCGGCTCATCGCTGCCGGCGTGCCGTCGTACGCGGACATCGGCTCGGGAAGGCGGGAGCTGCCGACGCGGAAGCCGGTTGCTGCACTGCCCGGCTCAACGATCGTGACGCCGATACCGAACGGGGCGAGGTCCTTTGCGTTGGCCTCCATGAAGCCCTCCACGCCCCACTTACTGGCGTGGTACAGCGATGCGCCAGGGTTGGTGGCCTGTCCGCCGTAGGTGGAGACCTGGATGATTCGGCCGCCGCCCTGACCACGGAGGTGCGGCACTGCTGCGCGAAGGATCTGAATCGGGCCGACGAGGTTCGTAGCAAGCTGGTGCTCGATCAGCTCATCGGTCAGCTCCTCCGCCGCACCGAACAGGCCATAGCCGGCGTTGTTGACGATGACGTCGATGGTGCCGAGGTCGCTGAACGCGCGCTCGACGACGTCGCGGATCTGCGGAGTGTTGGTGACGTCGAGCTGGGCGACCCAGATGCGGTCACCGTACTGCTCGACCAGGTCGTTGAGCGACTCGGTGTTTCGGGCGGTGGCGGCGACGCGGTCGCCGCGCTCAAGGAGCTGCTCGGTCATGAGTCGTCCAAAACCGCTGGTAGAGCCGGTGATGAACCAAGTGCGCTGAGCCATGGCTGTCTTCCTTTCGGGACGTTGCCGGCCGATCTGGTCGGTGTCGACACCAATCGTCAGTCGGCGCGAATCGCGCGGGAAGTCCTTGCTCATACCAGTAGTCGGAGGGACAGGTTGAGTGCCCCACGGCGTACTGAAGGTCCGTACGCTCGGGGCGTGGAGACCCATAAGCCCCTTGCAGACTTCCTGCGCGCCCGTCGCGAGCTGCTACGCCCTGAGGACGTTGGATTGGCGCGAGGTGAGCGCCGCCGTGTTCCTGGTCTTCGTCGTGAAGAGGTGGCGCTGCTGGCGGGCATCAGCAGTGAGTACTACCTGCGGCTCGAGCAGGGTCGTGATCAGCACCCGTCAGATCAGGTCGTCGAAGCGATCGCCTCTGCTTTGCAGCTCGATGAGGAGAGCCGTGCGCACGTGGCGGAGTTGGCTCGAGCTCGCCCGGGGCGAGGACCGGCGAAGCGTCGGCGGCCGCAACGCGTCCCGGATGGTGTTCGTATGCTGATCGACACGGTCAACGTGCCAGCGTTCGTGATGAATCAGTACCGGGATGTTTTGGCCGTGAATCGCCTCGCGACGCTGCTTGAGCCGGCACTGGTCGTTGGTGCTAATCGGCTGATATCGCTCTTCACTGACGAGGAGACGCGCGCGTCGCACCCGGATTGGAATCAGAACACTGCGAGCGTGGTGGCGCAACTCCGAGCCGACACCGGTGCTGAGGAGGATGACCCCCAGTTCCAGGCGCTCATTGGGGAACTGTCCATGAAGAGTGAGCGGTTCCGTCAGCTGTGGGCGCGACACGATGTCAGCCTTGTTGGATCACCCACCGGCGTCATTCACAACCGTCAGGTCGGCGACCTGCTGTTGCGTCGCGAGAAGTTCGCGGTGATCGGCAGTGCCGGGCTCGTTGTGGTGATGTACCACGCGGAGCCCGGCACTGCTGACTCGGAGAAGCTTGCGCTGCTCGGCTCGCTCAGCTAGCCGCGTCAGTTTCGCTGCCCAGTATCGCTTGGCCGCTTCCGCAGCGCTTCCCTTCCCTTCGGCCGGACTGCGACGAGCATGACGATGCCTACGAAGGCGGCCAGCATGTAGAAACCGGACGCGATGCGGTAGACGACGGCAAAGCCGTCGATCTGCGCGCCCACGCTCCCGCTATCACCTCCGACAGCGACGAACACGCCAGCAAGGATCGCGAGTCCGATCGAGCCGCCGAGTTGATGTGCGGTGTTGATCAGGCCAGACCCCGCTCCGGATTGGCCGGCCGCTACGCCCTCCATCCCCGCCTGAGTCAACAGGATGATCGCGGTACCTTGGCCAAGGCCGATGAGCAGCAGCGGCAACGCCACCCCCGGGAAGTAAGCGGTCGAAGCGCCGGCGGTCGACAGCCAGAGCATGCCGCTGATTGCCACAACGAGTGCTAACACTAGGAGCAGCTCGCGCCCCAGCAGCCGAGTCAGTGGTGCGACCCCGTACACGGTGGCGAAAAACATGCCGGTCAACGGGATGTAACTAAGACCCGCGAGGAGAGCGCTAAATCCGAGCACATTCTGAAGGTATTGGCTGAGGAAGTAGAACAGCGAGAACCCGGCGCCGACTACCAGTAGCCGGGCGATATACGCCCCCGATCGGGTGACTGACGCAAACAACTCGAGCGGGATGACGGGTTCACGAGAGCGGCGTTCGACGATGACGAAGGCGATCAGGAGCACCGCCGCCGCAAGGAGAGCGCCGATGACCACGGCCGACGTCCACCCGACCGCGCTCGCCTCGATCAGACCAAACACGAGCGAGGTCATCCCGACTGTGATGAGAAGCGCGCCGAGCAGGTCGAAGCGACCGCGGCGACCTGCGGTTTCCTGCAGGAATCGAGGAGCGAGGATGATGACGACGAGGCCGATGGGAACGTTGATGAGAAGCCCCCAGCGCCAGGAGAGCACGTCGGTGAACACCCCGCCGAGGATGATGCCGACGCTCGCACCAGCACCGATGACGGCGCTGTAGATTGCGATGGCTCGGCCGCGCTGGTGCGGTTGGGGGTAGACGCTGACGAGCAGCGCAAGAGTCGACGGAATCGCGAAGGCGGAGGCAACCCCCTGGAAGGTCCGTGCCAGGAGAAAAATGGGAGCGGATGTTGCAACGCCAGCCAGGAGCGAAGCGGCGGCAAACACCGCGACCCCGATGACAAACACGCGACGTCGCCCGATAAGGTCGCCGGCCCGAGCGCCGAGCAAGAGAAGACCACCGAACGCAAGGACGTAGACGTTCTGCACCCACGACAGGTCTGCTGCCCGAAACCCAAGGTCCTGAACAAGCCGCGGGAGGGCAGTCGTGATGATGGACGTGTCGAGAATCATCATGAGCTGGGCGCCCATGATGAGCGCGAGCACTACCGAGCGGTGCCAACGCGGTCGCGGCGCGCTCTCGAACGTCGACGTTTGCGACGAAGCTGAAGGTGTGGTCATCAGAGGGGCGCCGGACCACTGTCGGGGAAGTCGGTGCTCTCAGCGGTAGCGATTCCCGACGCAAATTCTGACTCGAAAGCGTCCAGCTTGGCCCGGATCCGCCGACGCGCGTCGGTGCCGAGAACGAGCCAATGGCGTTCAGCGTCACCCATGACGGTGTCGTAGATCGCGGCCGCGGCTCGTACGGGGTCACCCGGTACGGCGTCCGCCGTCAACTTGTTGATGAGATCGCGGAAGAAGCCACTCGTTGCGCGGTAGTCCGCGATGGCTTCCCCGGAAGCCTTCGTGTTGCGCTCGATACCTGTCCGGAACGATCCGGGTTCGACCAGTAGCGCACGAAGCCCGATGGGTTCGAGTTCCTGCCAGAGCGCTTCGGTGAGACCTTCAACAGCGAACTTCGTCGCCGAGTAGATCCCATTACCGCCGAGGCTGGCGATACCGTCCATGGACGAGATATTGACGATTGTGCCCCGTCGTCGTGCGCGCATACCGGGCAGGACGAGCCGCGTGAGCGCCAGCGAGCCGAAGACGTTCACTTCGAACTGAGCTCGGATGTCAGCCTCCGTCTGCTCTTCAAGAGCGCCGACGAAGACGATCCCGGCGTTGTTGACGAGCACGTCAACTCCACCCATGCGCTCGGCGGTATCGATGACTGAACGCCGCTGCTCCGTATCCGTCACGTCGAGGGCCAACGCGGTGGCGCTGTCCGGGTAGCGCTGGATGAAGTCTTGCAGTTCGGCGAGATGGGGTCCGGTGACGATGGCCCGGTCGCCGCGGGCGAGCACCTCGTCCGCGATTGCCCGGCCGAGGCCGGTCGCGGCTCCGGTGATCAGCCACGTAGCGGCGGCTGTGTCGTTGATGGTCATGTGTCTGCCTTCCGGTGGTGTGTGCGGCAGTAGCGCCGCTGCCCTCGTACAATGAAGCGGAGGGCGCACTCCGATTGTAGCGTAAGCGGAGGCGTGCCTCCACTAGCGTGAGGAGAAGCATGTCCAGCAAGCCCTTGCGCGCCGACGCGCAGCGAAACTCGGAGCGCATCGTAGAAGCCGCCACTGCCGTGTTCTCGCAACAGGGGACGGATGCGTCGCTCGAAGAGATTGCTCGACTCGCGGGCGTGGGAATCGGCACGCTGTACCGACGTTTCCCCAGCCGGGCGGCGCTGTTCGAGGCGGTCTACGCGGATCAAGCCGAGCGGTTGCTGACGCCCCCGGCGGAAGGTGCTGATCCACGCGAGCGGCTTGAGCATTGGCTTCGACGGTTCGTGCGCTTCCTCCTCGGCAAGCACGCGCTCGCCCAAGAACTCGCCTACGACAGTGAGCTCGTGCGGGGCATCCGTGCGCAGACATACGCGAGCGTGGAGCCGCTTGTTGCCGAAGCACAAGCAGCTGGGGTCGTCCGGACCGATATCGACGCGGATGACGTCCTTCGACTCCTAGCCGGAGTTGCGCTCGCGCAGTACCCGCGCGACGGCCAACGGGATCGTGTCGTCAGCGTGTGCCTCGACGGACTTCGTCTCTGACTCGTCCCAACCGGGCTCCCAAGGGTCGTGGGGTATAGATCGAGTTATGGCCCTGTCTTGGTCCTGTGAGCAAGTAGCGCGCGAAGGCCGTGCGGCAGGCTCGAAGAACCGCGTATTGCACGCAGTTCTGCCTCGGCCACCCTGCCCCTCGGGCGCCTCGCGGTGCGTAGCTGGCCCCTTCCAGTCAGGCATCATGTCTCTTCGGATACGGGCGGTCCTCTTGTGTCACTCCTCGCGGCGCGGTAGTGGACCGGGCCCGAGGAGCGTCAGGGGGCGAGGCAGCGAGGCGATGGCTTGAGCGGATCGGTTTGCTTCGCCCGGATCGCCGCTGAATGCCGCGTCGATTGCAACCGACACGAGGGCAACGACACGTTTCCTGGTCCAGAATGCGAGCGTCTTCGGTGGTGATCGCTCCTCCGGGCAACGAGTGCGAGGTGCTGCTTGGAGTGCGCCCGCGGACTGGGATCGCCGTGAGGTTCCATCGGGCGAGGTCGCTCGTGGTGGGCGCCCTGGCGCCGGGGAACGCGGCGCGTTCGTTCTATCCTGCGCGTATGGCACGTGCGGGCCACCGGAGAAGATACGGTCCGAGGTGCCTGGTGCCGGCTTTCCATTGGCGTAATCTGCTCGCCGTCCGCGCCCCGGTTGCCGACTCGGCCACGGCGCCCGGGGCTGTAAAGGATCTGCAGCGTAGTGAACCGAGTCGGCGATGCGGGTGCGGGCGCGGGTGATGATGACAGCTTGGCTCGGAGCCGACCTGTTCGATCGACCGGATCACGAGCTCAGCGGCGTGCGGGTATCCGGCGTCGATCAGCGCGGTTCCCGCCGTCGACCTGAGTACGATCCACTCGGGCGCTGGACCTCTGACGGCTCAGGCGTCAATGTCCACGGCGATGGGGCGGACCGAGGGGTTCCGGGTCATACGGTGGCCTTCCGAGCGGCGATTCGGTTCGCGAGATCCGTGAGGGCGGCGGCGCTGTCGGACCCGGGCGCAGCGTGGTAGGCGCAAAGCAAGTAGCCGGGAGTGTTTGGTACCACGAACGTCTGGTGGCGAAGTGGGACCTGACCATGCCCTTCGATGAACGGTCGAACGTCGCCGTCGTAGTACGGATCAACTTCATGGCGTTCCCAGAGCTCGCGGAACGTGGAGTCGATCGCGGACAACTTTGCCGCTGTTTGGTGGAGACGCGGATCGTAGGGATGCCCGTAAAACCGAAGGCGTCGGGCGGTGCGATCCGCCAACGCCGGCCAGGTGGGAAGGGATCGGACCTCGGGGAAGGTAAAGACGACCTCCGGAATACTTCGACCTACCTCAAGCCCGAGCGGTACCACCCATCTGGCCAGCGCGTTCGAGAGCACTACTTCGTGTCGTGAGTTGAGAATGTAGGCCGGCGTGTTGGGCCATGAGTCGAGGATGGCAGACATTGCGTCGATCGAGACCGCCGCTTCCTCGGCTGCGATGTCGCTTGGTTGCGTCGATACCAGTCGACGCAGATGCTGACTGCCTGCGTCGTCGAGATGCAGTGCGCGTGCGAGCGCATGGAGGACTTGATCTGACGGGGTCCTGTCGCGACCTTGTTCGAGACGGAGGTAGTACTCCTGACTGATTCCAGCGAGGGCGGCCACTTCATCGCGACGGAGACCAGGAACCCTCCGAACGGTATGTGAGCGCACACCGACGTCCTCTGGGCGTGTCGCGGCGCGACGGGCTCGGAGGTAGTCGCCTAACGGCGAAGCTCTGGGGATCAACTTGTCTCCTCCTCTTGCCGGCGCAGGAACGCTGAAGCCGTTCCACCTATCCAATCGCAGCTGAGGCATCGGTTCGTGCCACGTGTCCCAGTTAGGGACACCCTCGAGTCGGGCATCGTCCGTACGGTCGGCGGAGCGGAGGGAGACTCGTGCAGCTATCACCGGTACGTCGAGCGCACGCCACGGTCGCGGCTCGCTTCGACGCGTCACCGACAGCGGTGTGGCCACTGTTCGACGACTTCGCGAACGCTCACGGCGGTTCGGGTGCCAGCACTGAAATGCTTGCCGCAGGTTCGAGCCGGTGGATCCGGCGCGCACCTGCGGACCTTGGCGTCGTCGAAGAGCGACGCCGGTCAGAGGACGGCTTGGCTGCGTACCGGGCCCGTGTTCCCGGTGGCTCAACGTTCGACGACTTGGACGCTGTCGTACGTGTGTCGCAGGAGGGCGAGGGCAGCGTGGTGACGTGGAGCACCCAAAGCGTGGGCAACCGCTCTGCCTCTGAGCGTGAACGCCTTCAACAGTGGTTGGCTCAACGCCTGCGAAGCGCCGGCGGAACTGTGCTCTCGCCGCTGACGATGGATGTCTGGCGCGGCAAGTACCGCACAATCGCAAGGGCAGGACTTGACGGCGGTGCAGCCGCCACGTGGTCTCCGACTACGGCGACGCTGGTCGCCGGTCAACGCGACGCGGTCCTCATCGACGCGCTGATGACTGCTGAAGAAGGCGACCAGCTGGTCGAATGGATCCGCACAAGCGGGAAGCGCCTCAGGGCGGTCATCATCACCCAGGGTCAGGCCGACCACTTCTTCGGCTTGGACCAGGTGCTCCGAGCTTTTCCCGACGTGATCGCTACCGCCGTGACCGACGTCGCGCAATACGCTCAAGCGCAGACACAATCCGTCCTCAAGCCGCGGTGGGAGACACTCTTTCCCGGCAAGTTGCCGACGACCGTGACAGCGCCCTCCCCGCTCCCAGCCGGGAGTCTTGACCTCGAGGGGCACACTCTTCAACTGTTCGACGTCGGGCTCATTGGTGAGCGACCCACCAGCGTCGTGTCGGTCCGCCACCTCGACGCGATGATTGGTGGCGACCTCGTTTACAACCGCGTACATCCTTGGCTGATCGGCACAGACCGAGCCGCTCGGCAGCGGTGGTCGCGAGCACTTGACCTCGTGGAAGCGCTTCGCCCCGCATGGGTAATCGCTAGCCACCGCGACCCGGATGCCGACTCGGACGCAGCGCTGCCACAAGTGGAGGAACACCGGAGATACCTACGTGAATTCGACGAGGTGCTGGCGTCTGCCTCCGACGCGGTTTCGTTCGTAGAGGAGATGGTCCGTCGCTGGCCGAACCACGGCAACCGTTCGACGCTTGAGGCATCAGCTGTCGCAGAGTTCGTCGGCAGTAGAACCCTCGCCCCGGCTGACTATCCCGACCTGCTCCCGCAACGTAACGAGAACGAACGCGACGTTTCCGAGTAACGCCCCCTTCGGATTACGCTGTTGCCGACCGGGAGGAGCGGCGTGAGCGACCTAGATCTCGCAGCGCGACTTCGTACCCTGCGTCTCGGCGCCGGATTGACGCTTGAGACCCTCGCTGAACGCTCGGGCGTGAGCGTTCGCGGGATCAGCGACATCGAGCGGGGGAAGAGCATCCATCCGCAGCCCCGAACGCTACAAGCGCTCATGGACGGCCTGCACTTGGATGACGATGGTCGACGGTGGTTGCGCGCGCCGTTGCTCAGAGCGCCTCTGGACGCTGCTCGGGCCGACTTCCGACCGCCCAGGGTCTCTGACTTCGTTGGTCGAAGCACCGAGCTAGCCAGACTTGTTCGCGCGCTTGACCACGCGACCGAGTCACCGCTGATCGTGGTCTCCGGACCTCCAGGCATCGGGAAAACGACGTTGGTGACGGAGGCGTTTGGTACCTCCGCGGACGCCGCCCGGCGAGTCTTCGTCGACCTCGGCGGGCACGGTCGCCCGTCCAGCACCGCGCTTGAAGTTCTGCAACGCGTTTTGCGGCAGTGCGACTCCGGTGACCCACCAGGCACACTCGCCGCTGCCCGCGCACGGTGGATCGAATTGAGCAGCCAGGAGCGCGTCATGGTGCACCTGGACAACGTGTCGGATGAGGACCAGGTGCGCCCGGTGATGGTCGAGGGGCGCACATCGATCGTCGCCACTTCCCGGCGCCCACTCGCCGGCCTCGACGCTAAGCGGATCGTGCTCAATGTCCTCGATGCTGAGGACGGAGCACGAATTGTCGAGCGAGCGATCCCATATGAACAGCGGGAGGAGGGCGCCGTTGCAGAATTGGTCTCGATCTGCGACGGATTCCCACTTGCGCTTCGAGTTGCCGCGAACCGCGTTGCCAGTCGGCCAGCGACCAGCGTCGCTGACCTTGTCTCCCGCCTTCGGTCGCCGGATCGCAGACTAGCGTTGCTGGTTGCGGGTGACGTCTCGATGTCGGCGACAATCGCAGTGTCGTACGACGACCTGGACCCGGATACCGCTGCGGTCTTCAGGGTGACCGCAGTACTTGACGGCGTTACTTTCGGACCTGACACGGTTGCAGCTGCGCTCGGCAGCGACCCCGCGATCGTTGAGCAACATCTGGAAACGCTTGTCGACCTCGGTCTTGCCGAACCTCGGGGCGCTGATCGGTACCGTATTCACGACATCATCAGGTTGTTCGCGCTTGGACGATTGCAGGAAGATCCGGTAGCGGAGTCGACGGCTCGTGACCGCCTTACGAGCTGGTTGCTGAGCCGACTTCTCCTTGCAGCGTCCGCCTTCGTGGTTCCCGGACGAGCACCGGTGGCGCGGCCCTATGACGACCAAGACGAAGCGCGAGCCTGGATCGTCGACGAAGTCGACCACTGGTGGCCGGCGTTTCAGCGTGCGGCCTCGACCGGTCGACATGACACGGTTCTCACGCTGACCTCCGTCCTGCAATGGTTCGCAAACCTTTGGCCAGATTGGGGGCGGTGGTACGAGCTTGATTTGCTCGCGCAGCAATCTGCAGAAGCCACGGATGATGATGCCGAGCGCTCAAGAATCGCCGGGCACCTTGCATGGGCTGCACACATCGAACGGGCTGACCATGCGCTCGCATCGCATCACGCCCACGAGGCGCTTTCCGCCGCCGAACGATCCGGCGCATCGGACCTTATAGCTTGGGGCCACTACCACGTCGCGTGGGCGCTTCTGGAGCAGGCGGAGCCGAACGGTGCAGAGGCGCACGCCCTGGCGGCCGTAACGGGGTTCGAAGCCGAAGACGATCCCGTTTTCCTCCATCAGGCCCTTGGGATGCTCGGGCTTGTGTTGCGCGCCCAGGGGCGGCGCACCGAGTCTGTGGCTGCGCTGCGGGCAACGGTCGAAGGACTCGTGACCGGGCTCGACCCCGTCGATGACCGCGTGCGATATGCGCAGGCTCTTGCACGAGCTGAGCTTGCAATCTCGCTGCTCGAAGCCGGCGAGCCTCGGGAGGCGCTTGATGTTCTTGACGTCGGCCTCGGGACGCTGCCTGGGGACACGGGGACTTCGCTGGCGCTGCTCCTTCGAGCGCGCGCTGTGGCGCTGATTGCGTTGGGTCGGAGCGGGGAAGCGCTCGCTGACGTGGAGCGCGCCCTGCAATCGATCCCGGTGCGCTCGCTCCCCGCTCGTCTCGACGCTCTGCAACGCGACCTCACCGACTTACTAGACGTTCTCGGCGGAAGTGCTCAGTGATCGGTCCAAGGGAACCAACGTCCGGCGTGATTGCAGCGTCCGATAGCGTACGAGATTTTCGCTCGTCATCCGGCTGAGAGCCGCCGTCGAGGCCTGTTGCGTCGACTTCCCGACGGAGGTTTGCGAGCGCGTTGGCGCCGTCAGATTCGGCAGTCGCGTGGAATGCGGTCAAGACGAAACGCCTCGAGCCTGGGACTTCGAGCGTCTGGCAGATGAGCGAGACTTGGCCGTAGCCCTGGACCATCTGCTCAACTGTGCCGTTGAGGTAGGGGTGCGCATCGTGTCGGGACCAGAGCTGCCGGAATTGCTCGTCCCGAACGGCGAGAGAGCCAACGATCTCTTGTAGTCGACGGTCTCTCGGATCGCTGCCGTACCGGAGGGTGGCTGCAGTTCTGGACGCCACCTCCGGCCAGTTCTTCAGCGAAGCGCGGCCTCCGTCAGAGAACACCGAGAGCGGCAGGTTCACACCCGGCTTGAGCGCACCTGCCGTCATTGCTCTCGCCAACGGATTCACGATCAGAACGTCTTGATTGCCGTCCATGATGTATGCCGGCGTTCCCGTCCACTGATCCAACAAGCTGCTGAGGGTCGGGAGTACGCGTGCGGCGTTGTCAATTGCCTCAGCAGGAGCTTCCCCTGTCTGAATTCGGACGATCCGCTGCATGTGTTGAACGGCCGACGGAGCCAGTTCAAGGGCGCGGCCCAGCGCTTGCAGGACCTGGTCGGAGGGCTGGCGATCCCTACCTTGCTCAAGACGGAGGTAGTACTCCTGACTGATTCCGGCTCGCCGTGCCACTTCGTCTCGTCGCAGTCCCGCAACACGGCGGGGGGTGAGGGAGAGGATTCCGACGTCCTCCGGTCGCACCAACGCTCTTCGTGCGCGCAGGTACTCACCGAGCGGTGTCCGCGTGATAGGCATATCGGCTCTTCTCTGGTGGTCCGATGCAGCGCGCGCCGTTGATGCTGCATGATGTCGAACGTCAGCCCATCAGGAGCCGGACCTCGGCACCATGCAGAACGCAGGCAGGAATTGAGGAAGCCGTGAACGACCGAGCAGATGGCGCGGTTCTTCGGCGCCTTCGCATCGCCGCCGGCATGTCGTTGAGCGGCCTCGCAGAGGCCGCTCGGGTAGGTGTACGCACGCTCGGAGACATCGAACGCGGTGTCGCGCGCCGCCCGCAACGCGCGACGTTGGAGGCTCTCGCCGGGGCGCTCCAAGCTGGGCCGGCCGAGCGGGACATGCTCCTGCAACTCGGCCGAACCCGTGACACCAACGACTCAGCGCCGTCCAGCGTTGACGACTTCACTGCCCGTGATGCAGAGGTCGCGCGCATCCTTCAGCGCGCGAAGGACGCACCCACGTCTCTCATCACCGTCTCTGGGGGTCCTGGTGTCGGTAAGACCGCGCTTGCAGCGGAAGCGCTGCACAGACGTGGCGGTGGGTGGGTGCACGTCGATCTCGCCGGGCAGACCTCAGCGCCGCTGTCAGCGCTCGAGGTCGTTCGACGTTTGATCACTCTTGCTTCCAGAGGCGCGGACGAGCCTCCAGCCAGTCTCGAGGCAGCGCTCGCGACGTGGCGAGCGGTCAGCGCCCGATACGGACGGCCGGTACTGCTCGACGACGCCGCGGACGAGTCACAGGTCCGACTGGCCATCGACTCCTCGGAGGCGACGGCGCCGATCGTCGTCACCTCTCGCCGTTTGCTTGCGGGACTGGACGCGGACCTACGCATCGCCGTAGCTCCCCTTTCCCACGTGGACAGCCTTGCCTTACTTCTGCGGATCGCCCCCGACGCCGCGGACAGCACATCACTATCTGCCCTAGTCGACCGGTGTGCAGGGATCCCGTTGGCGTTGCGGGTCGCCGGCCTTCGGGTAAGTGCCCCCGGTGTGGACGCCGATAGCTTCTTGCACGCCATGGAGCTCGAAGAACAGCACCTGTCTGCGCTGCAGACGGAAGCGATTTCGGTGGAGGCAACTTTCGCTGTTTCCTACCGACAGTTGCCCCAACTGACGTCGAGGGTGTTCCGATCGCTTTCGGTGATTGACGGAACAACGTTCGATGCAACGATTGGGGCAGCACCGCTTGGGATACGGGTGGATGAGGCCGAGGACGCGCTCGAAGAGTTGGTTGATTTCGGCCTACTTGAACCACGCGCCGGGAACCGTTACCACCTGCACGACCTCTTACGAGCGTTCGCAGCCAGCCGACTGCAGATTGGGAACGGGAAGGAGTCTGCAGCGCAGTGTCGTGTACGTCTTCACCAATCGGTAGTGGACACGCTTCGAGCTGCAGCTGGATGGTTCGCTCCGACCGGGCATCCGGCCGCATCATCGGTGTTCAGCGGAGCAGCTCCCGCGAGAGCATGGATTGTGACTGAGTCTGACCATTGGTGGGCAGCTTTCAACGCGTTGCGAACAAGCCAGGAACGCGAAGCGCCGCGGAGCGTCGTCCATCTGGCAGCTGAGCTTCAGTGGTTCTCAAATCTGTGGCCAGCCTGGGGACACTGGTACGAGCTGTTCGAAGCAGGAGCGGAGATCGCGCGAGCCATCGGCGATCTCGAAGCCGCCTCGCGACTGCTGGGCCTGCAGACGTGGGCGGCGTTGATGGAGCGAGGCGATCGAGAGGGCGCGTTACTACTCGCGACGGCGGCGTTGAATGACGCATCCGTCACTCACAACGACGCCGTCATAGCGAACGCTGAATATCACGTTGCGTGGGCTCACCTGGCCCTCCGCCAACCCGAACTTGCTCTCCCACATATCGACGCTGCAATTGAAGGCAACAAGCGATCCGGAGACGACGAGGCGCTGGTCCAATGTCGGTCGATGGCCGGCGCAGCGCTCCACCTGCTCGGCAGACACGATGAGGCAATAACTTCGTTCCGAGCCGTGCTGCAAGATCTTGAACGCGCAGCCGACGGCGACCCCGGGACCGCCTTCTCGCGAGTGGTTGCATATGAGGAGATCGCAAAGTCCGCCAACGCGCTTGGCCGGTGGCGGGAAGCAATGGATGCGGCCGGAGCTGGGATGGAGATCGCTGACGCGATGTCGTGGGACACAGGCTCCGCTCGAGCGCTACGACAGCGCGCAGAGGCAGCACTCGGAGCGGGCATGGCCGAGGAGGCCGAGGATGACGTCCGGCGCGCTGTCGAACTCGTGGACGCTTCCCGCGGCGACGCGCAGGCGCTTGCAGTGCTGGACGATCTCGGCCAACTAGCGGAGCGGGCAGCGAACCTCAGGACGCAAGCCTCCTGAGGTGGAACCTGTCCCAACAAGGAACACGTTGTCAGCCGAGCGCCGCCGGTAACCTCCCACGGTGCGGACAGATGCGGAAAACCAGCCAATCGTGCGGGCTCTTGACCTCGAGCATGCGTACCCCGGCCCGGGACGCACGGCGGTGCCGGTTCTCCGTGGCATCTCGGTTGACGTTCTCCGCGGGGAGATGTTGGCGGTGGTCGGCCCCAGCGGTTCGGGAAAGTCGACGCTCCTGGCCTGCCTGTCCGGTCTTGAAACGCCCCTTCGGGGTTCAGTGATGATCGACGGGGTGAACATGCGGGGGCTCTCGCCTCAGCGTTCAGCACGCCACCGTCGCGGACGAGTGGGCTTCGTGTTCCAGTCGTACAACCTTCTTCCGGCGCTGACCGCGCGTGAGAACGTCTCGCTGCCGGCGCGACTTGCTCGCCGACGGGCAGATCGAAAGACAGTGGACGACGCGTTGGCGGCCGTCGGTCTTCTCGATGTGGCGCATCGTCGGCCCGATGAGTTGTCCGGTGGGCAGCAGCAGCGAGTCGCGATCGCGCGAACGTTGGTTGTTGAGCCGGAAGTTGTTTTCGCTGACGAGCCGACGGGCGCTCTTGACTCGGTCGCTGGTGCGGGCGTGCTGAGCCTTCTTCGCGATCGTGCCGCAGGGGACCGCGCGGTGGTGATGGTCACGCATGATCTCGCGGCCGCTGCTCGGGCCGACCGCGCGCTCGTGCTCCGGGACGGGAAGGTGCACGCCGAGCTGCACCACCCGGACGCCGAGGCGCTCTTCACCGCGGTCGAACGCGCGGCGGCGCCGGCATGATCATCGCGCGGCTCGCGGCAGCGGACCTGAGGTCTTCGTGGCGGGTGTGGGCCGGACTGTTCGTTGTATGCGCTGTCGCTGCAGTCGCGGGTTCGGTGCCCGGCGTTCTCATCGTGGGAGGGTTGCGAACTCCGGGACTCCAAGGGGTGGCGTTGCTGTCCATTTCGGGAACAACGGCGGCGTTTGGTCTCATCGCGGTCTTGGTCGTCGTTTCTGCGGTCGTCCGGCTCACCACCGCGCTCCTCGAACGGACGTACGCGTTGTGGCAGCTTGCGGGGGTTACCCCGCGCGGGGTGCGGGCAACGATGCTCACGGAGACGACCGTTGTTGCCGCCGTCGGAGCGATCGTAGGTGCTGTCACCGCGACGGCCTTCGTCCCGGCGTTGGTTTCGGAGTCTCTGACCGGAGCGTCTGGCCTTCGGGGCGTCCGGATTGCCGGATCTTGGTGGGAAGCAATCGCAGTCGTCTGTCTCACCCTCGTGGCTGCGATTCTGGGTGCGGTGCCAGGCAGCCGTCGCGCCGCCGCCGTCTCGCCACTGATCGTGCTGCGCGCGGCGCCGGAGAGACGTAAGTCAATTGTTGTACGCGTCATCGTCGCGGGTCTGCTGACGGCGCTGGCGTTGGCGATGCTGTCGGGGCTGCCCCGGTCGGTTGCTGACGGTGCGGCACCAGCGTTGCTGATCGGTCCGCTGTTGGTGGCTGCGGTCGCTGTCCTCGGCCGGACCGTGGCCGGGACTGTCGTCCGCCTGTGGACCGCTCTGGTGCCTGAACGGACATCGGTGGGGTTCAGCTTGGCGAGAGCATCTACGCGATGGTCGACGTCCAGGAGCGACACCACGCTGGCAGCGTTGTTGATCGCTGTTGGACTTCCGACGGCCTTGATTGGGGGACAGCGCACGGCCGTAACCGCAATGCAGGGTGGCGCGCCCGGCGAGAGCAGCGCCGGAGCAACGGCGCTGCTCCTCAGCGGTCCGATATTGCTGGCGGCGATCGGGGCGGCGGCGACCGCAGCGATGACAGCGAGAGACCGAGCACGCGAGGGCGAACAGCTTCGAGCGGTCGGCGCATCGCCGGGTCTTCCGCTTCTCGTCGCGGCGTTCGAGGGATTGATCATTAGCGTGACGGGTGTGCTGACGGCAGCGGCAACGGTTGGACTTGCCGTCGTAGCCGAGTGGGTGGCGCTCGTCGGGACTTACCCAGCCAGCAGGCCGGTGTTCCCGTTGGGCGTACTCACCTTCGCCGGTGCTGCCTGCGGCGGGTTGATCGTGGTGTCTGCGCTACTGCCAGCAGTGCTCAACATGAGAAGAGAAGCGCCCGCTCTGCGGGGTTGACGCCCCCACTGGCGCTATCGCTCGCTGCGAGACACGACGTAGGCTCGGACCGTGCCCGAACACGCCAGACCACTCATTGGTCGCGACTCCGAGCGTCGCATTGTCTTGGATGCCCTCGCCGAAGCTCGAGCCGCACGCGGAAGCGCCGTGCTCGTTCTGGGGGAACCCGGAATCGGGAAGAGCACCCTGCTAGACACCGTCATCGCAGCCTCGGAGGATCAGGACCGATTCCTCCTCCGGGCAAAAGGAGTGCGAAGCGGAACCGAAATCGCTTTCGGTGCCTTGCACGAAATGTTGCACCCGCTTCTTCGGTTTGCTACTGCACTCCCGGCGCGTCAGAGCGCGGCGCTCGACGTCGCGTTCGGCCGGCAAGAAGGGCCAGCTCCGGATCGTCTTCTGCTCGGCCTCGCCGTCCTCGGCCTCTTCGAAGAGGCGAGCGCGAACGGAACTGTCGTCGCCGTTGCCGACGACCTGCACTGGATGGACCGCACGTCGGTGGACGTACTCGAATTTGTGGGGTCGCGACTTCGAGACCTCCCAGTCTTGATCGTCGCAGCGACGAGGACCGGCACCGCCAGCGCCGAACGCGCAGAGTCCTTTCCGAGTGCGCTTCATCTCGGACCCCTCGACGATGTCGCGGCCGATCGCCTCGTCGCTGACGTGGCCGCCCATCTTCTTCCCCGTGATCGTCTACGCGTCCGGCGAGAAGCGTATGGAAATCCGCTCGCGCTGCTGGAGTTTGCATCGTCCTCGTCTGGCACCGCCGGTGCGACACCCGGGGAACGTATGTCTGTCCGACTCGAGCGGACGTTCCTCGACGAGGTTCGTCTTCTACCCGATGCTGCGCAGCACGCGCTGTTGCTGGCCGTGGCAGGGGAGGACGCCTCGGTCAGGGAAGTTTCCGAAGCTGTGGCCGAGGTGGGTCTGGACGCCGGCGATTTGGCGACGCTCGAGCGTGCTGGCATTCTCCGCCGTGACGGGGACAAGTACGTTCCACGTCATCCGCTCGTTGGGTCCGCACACTACGACGCCGCAGATCCGGTTCGCCGTCGGGAAGCACACGAAGCGCTCGCGCATGTCATCCGGTCGCCAAACCGGCGTGCACTTCATCAGGCGGAGGCGACGCCCGGACTCGACGAGACTGTCGCGAGCCAACTTGATGCGATTGCGGAAGCAGCTTTGCGCCAAGGAGCACCAGCCGAGGCTGCTTCGGCTTGGAAACGGGCGGCGGATTTGTCCCCGGGCGCGAATCAGCAGGCGATCCGCCTCGTCGAGGCGGCAGAAGCGGCGCGGCAAGCGGGAGCATCAGCAGAAGCGTCGACGTTGTTGGACCGGGCGCGTCCTCTCGCTGAGCTCTCGGATGCGCGGGCGCAGCAGCGGTTCGCCCGCGCGGAGTGGATGCTGAGCATGACCGCCAACCATCAGGGCAGGACCGCCGTGGAATTGGTTGCCTTCGCGTCCACGCGTGCAGACCCATCTCAGCGGGCCGAGTCTTTGCTCTGGGCTGCAGCAAAGTGCTACATCCACCAAGAGTCTGAAGAGGTGCGGGAGACAGTGGCCCGGGCAATCGAGGCATCGCCCGTGCGGGACACTGAGGATTCAGTGCTCGCCGACGTCGCTCTTGCTCTCGTACGTCCCGGATGGCGCCTCAACGAGCAAACGATTGACGCGTTCCTAGCTCGGGCCCGAGCAACCGACGGCGTCATCGTGAATTGCTTGGCATTCGCCGCCGAAGAGTCAGGCGATATGACGTCCTCGGACAGGTGTTGGACTGCTGGCGTCCGGCTTTTTCACGAGGCGTCGCGGACCAGCGACGAGACGACGGCCTTGTGCGGCCGAGCTTCACCGAGAATCACGGCCGGTCACCTCTCGGATGGACTCGCAGACGCCGATCGCGCGGAGCGGCTGAGCGCGGAACTTGACCTTCCCGTCGTTGCCGGAATGGCTCTTGCGGAGGCCGCTCGAGCGCATGCGCGGCTCGGTGATGGGCCATCGGCGACCGATCGTCTGAGATCGCTGAAGAGCATCGAGGTAGCGACCGGGTTCGCTCGAATCGTTGCGACCGCGGCATGGGCGGAAGCGATCGTCGCCGTCGATGAAGGTCGTCACCAGGACGCAGTTGCGCACCACGCTCGGACCTTGGTGAACCGTCCGGTTGCTTTGTGGGCGGGAGCCGACGTGGTTGAGTCCGCGTTGCGAACCGGTGACCGAGCGCCTGCCGTGGAGTGGCTGCTCGAGGCTGCTGCCGTTGCTACCTCCAGCGGGTCTGCGCATCTTGCTCTGCTCGTCGAGCGGGCGCGGGGTCTCCTCGCTGGCGATGATGAGACGGCGATCCCGCACCTCGAAAAAGCGGTTGAACTCGGGTCAAGCGCGCACACCCCATTTGACCTCGCCGTTGCGCTTGTCCACCTCGGGGAGCGGCTGCGTCGAGCCCGCCGAATATTGGAAGCTCGGGACCGCCTTACGGAGGCTGTCCGGATCTTCGACGATATCGGCGCCTCCCGATGGAGTAGTCGAGCACGAGCCGAACTCAGAGCTACCGGCGGCGTGGCGGGTTACCGCGCGTCGGACAGCGATTCCCCGATCCGGCTGCTGACGCCGCAGGAGCTGCTCGTATCGCAACTGGCCGCCACCGGCCGAACGAACAAAGAGATCGCAGATGAAATCTACCTATCCCACCGGACAGTAGGTGCGCATCTCTCGCGCGCGTTTACGAAGCTGGGCATCAGCCGGCGTTCGCAACTGAACACAGCACTATCGGCCAGCCGGGTCGCCTAAATCAGTTCGGGTGCGGTCAAGCCACTTTTTCCTCACTTGTTCCCTCATCGCAGTCTTCTTGGGCCGTGAACTTCCGGAGCGACTGCGCGGCGGCGCTCCCCGGCTCGGCCGTCAAGGTCAGGAGCGCTCGACCGCTGCCTCCAGGCACAGGCAGCGAATGGCAGATGAGCTCAACGTCGCCCTCCGAACCCAACCGGAGCCGAGCGCCCCAAACCACTTGCTGCTCAACGTCGTGACGAGCCCAAAGTTGGCGGAATGTGTCGTCCCGCACCGCCAACGTGCCGACCACTTCCCGGAAGCGAGAGCTCCGAGGGTCTCCGTGGAACCGGAGGTTTGCAACCGCTCGCCGGGCGTCGGCGTCCCATTCGATGCTCTCCGCCCGGGCTCTGTCCGTGAAGTGCTCAAGCAAGAAGTTCCTGCCCGGTAGAAGATTCGGTCGAATCGTTCGGGCTAAGCGGTTCGCTGCGAGGACGTCTTGCTCTGCGCTCATGAGCAGCGCCGGGACGTCCGTCAGGCCGTCAACGAGTTCAGTCAGCCCCGGCTCAATATCCTTTGAGGCGATGACGGCTGCGGCGTTCAGGTCAGCGGCATCGAGTCGAGCTAGCCGGTGCATGTGCTCGAGCGCCGCGGCGTTGAGGTGCAACGCGCGCACGAGGGCAGCGAGCACCTGATGAGAGGGATGACGGTCGCGGCCTTGCTCGAGCCGGAGGTAGTACTCCGGGCTGATGCCGGCCAAGTTCGCGACCTCGCTTCGCCGAAGACCGGGGACGCGTCGGGCGCGCACGGAGACGATTCCGAAGTCCTCTGGCTGAACGAGCGAGCGGCGCGCGCGGAGGTACTCACCGAGAAATGTGTGCGGAGTGGACATCCTGCCTCCCGGGTCATGGGGTCGGGTCCCGTGACCAGAACCTCAAACCACACAATGACGCCGGGCATCCATCGCGAACATCGGTCGAATGACCACAGTCGTAGCGAGACTGACCACCGCAACATGTCCCTGTCGGGGACACGATACGGTTCGTGGCGCGGCCATACTCTCCGTTCGTGAGCATGGACGACGGAGCCGACGACCGGAGAACACTGCTCGGGAGGTTGATCCTTCCCTGGACGGCCGTGCCGGCTGTCGTCTATGACCGCCACTTGACCGTCCAGGTGGCGAATCGGCTTGCGAAGGCTGTTCATCCGACGTTCCGCGCCGGTGCAAACCTCGCGCGGTCGACGTTCCTTGAACCGGAACGCGACACACCGGTTGACCCGGCTGGTACCGCTCCGATCGGGGCCAGACTCGCCGGCGAGCTGAGGCGGGCACTGGACGAGCACCAAGAAGATCGCGAATACATTGCGTTGGTCGGAGAACTCGCTGCGCAGAGCTCGGCGTTTGCGCAGTTCTGGGCGAACGCCGATGGGTCGCAACCCAACGGTGTGGTCGGGTTCGCGGTGCCCTCTGTCGGTCACCTCGTGCTCGCCTACCATCGTTTTGCGGTTCCGGGGCCGGATGGTGACACCCTGCTGCTGTGGTCTGGCGCGGATGACGAGTCTGCGGAAACGTTGCGTTTGCTCGCCAGTACTTTGGCCGACTGACGGCTTGCCCACCTGCTGGGGCGGGCCAGCCGTCGACCTCCGTCAGCGAGCGACGACGACCTTCCCAATCGCCGTTCCGTCGGCGACCTGCCGGTGCGCCTCGCGGAGGCCTGCTGCGTCGAATCCCCGCACAATCGAAGTCGCGGTGGATCGGACCTGACCGGCGTCTACCAGGTCCGCCAATGCGTCAAGCAGCTTTCCTTGCGCGCCCATGTCTGGCGTGCCGTACGCAGACCGGGTGAACATCAGCTCCCAGTGCCAGGCGATCGACTTGCGCTTCAGCGGGTACAAGTCCAGCCCGCGCGGGTCGTCGATGGCAGTGATCTCGCCGAACGGCCGGACGATGTCGGCGAAGGCGGCAACGTTGTTGGCGGAGTGGGCAGTGAAGACGAAATCGACGCCGTCGGGCGCCACGGACCGGACGCCTCGCACGAGATCGTGATGGTCCACCACGTGGTCCGCGCCCATCTTGGTAACCCACTGTTGGCTTTCCGCGCGGCCGGCTGTACCGATGACCGTGAGCGCGGTTCGTGCCTTCGCGAGCTGAATGAGCACGGAGCCGACACCGCCGGGCGCTCCGACGACGAGCAGCGTGCCCGCGCTATCTGATGTGAGCCGGAAACGTTCGAAGAGGGTTTCCCAGGCGGTGATACCGGTGAGGGGCAGTGCGGCCGCCTCAGCGTGGTCGAGAGTAGTCGGCCGACGACCGACAAGACGTTCGTCGACGGTGTGAAGTTCTGCGTTCGTTCCGGGGCGGTTGAGCGCGCCGGCGTACCAGACCGCGTCGCCTGCAGCGAAGCGAGTGACCTGCTCCCCGACGGCCTCCACTGTTCCCGACGCGTCCCAGCCGAGCTGTCTTGTACCGGAACGGAGCCCCTGTCGACTTTTTGTGTCAACGGGGTTCACCGACACCGCTTCGATGCGCACGAGCAGATCGCGAGGGCCAAGCTGCGGGAGGGGAACTTCCTGCGCGAGGAAAGCGTCTTCGTCGCGGATCGAGCGTCCGCCCTGTGCGAGGAACGCCCGTGTCATTGTGGGGATGTTCCGATTGGCGCTGCTGTTAGGGGCGGTGGTGGTCATGGCATTTCCTCCAGCGATCGTGGTCGGTGATCCCACCAACAGAGGCGTAATTCGCTCTCGAGGGGACGGTATCGAGCGTCGGCTCGGTTCGCGTGACTCCGCCGGGGACACTTTCGCCCCCGCGTGTTCCTGCGGGGGAGATGGTCCTCGGGGGAACACGTGCCAGCTACAGGCCGCCCGTAGCGTTCTCAGCGACCCCAAGATCAGATGGAATAGAGGAGCTCGCAATGACAAATTCTTACCCGCCGCTGCCGGCGGCTTTGCATGTCGGGTCCGGCGTCGCCTCGTCGGCTATGCAGACCCTGCTGCTCCCGATCACGCCGTGGCTTGCTGAGCGACCGGAGACCGAGCGATGAACCCCTTGCGCGCTGTCTGGGCGGTGCTCCGGGCGGACCCGGAACAGTGGCGTCGGCGGGGGCTCCGGTCACCGAATGAGATCGCGATGATGGTAGGCGAGCGTTCCATTCCGGACGACCCTTCGTACGGCGACTTCTTCGTCCCGTCGTTGTGACGCGGCGGAATCAACAACGGCCCGGCCCCTCTGAGGGGGCCGGGCCGTTGTGATCTGCGGGCTGCTATGCGGCCGCGTTGAGCAGGGCGATGTCGCTCGGCGACAGTTTCACTGCTGCAGCGGCGATGTTCTCCTCGAGGTGCTCCGCGTTTGACGTCCCCGGAATGGGCAACACATTGGGTGCATGCTGCAGAAGCCACGCAAGAGCGACCTGAGACGGTGACGCGCCTGCGCGTGCCGCCATCGCACCGAGCGCTCCCGCTCCACGGGTCAAGCCTCCGGTCGCCAACGGGAACCACGGAATGAACCCGATGCCGAGTTCTGCCGTGACGCGCACCAGATCCTCCGAGGAGCGCTCGACCAAGTTGTAGAGGTTCTGCACAGTCGCGATCGGGACGATCCGCTGCGCTGCGAGAAGTTCCGCGACACTTACCTCACTCAGTCCGACGTGACGGATGAGTCCCTCTTCTCGGAGTGCTGCGAGGGTGCCCATCTGCTCGTCGAGGGGAACACGCTGGTCGATGCGGTGGAGCTGATACAAGTCAATCCGGTCAAGACGGAGCCTGCGGAGGCTGCCCTGCACTGCTTCTCGGAGATGTTCTGGTCGTCCGTTCACAATCCACTCGCCCCTTCGCCCGCGGACGAAGCCGCCCTTGGTCGCGATCACCACCTCCGCACGGTAGGGGGAGAGGGCTTCTCCTATGAGGTTCTCGGCGACTTCTGGACCGTACGCGTCGGCGGTGTCGATGAGGGTGACGCCGAGTTCCACTGCTCGGCGGAGGACCCCTCGCGCGCCTTCGGGATCGCGGGACGGTCCAAATGCGTTTCGACCTGGAAGTTGCATCGAGCCGAAGCCGAGCCGGGCGACCGGGAGATCCCCGCCGATCCGAAAGGTCCCGGCGACTGAGGCGGTGATAGGGAGTGCGTCGGACATGTTCATCTCAATTCGTTGTCGGAAAGGGGTGTCAGCGGATCACGCGGCTGGCGCCAGAGCGCGTTCCCGGCGGGAGCGGTTGCCCAGCCCGATCGCGGCGACGACCGCGGCAATCGCGACGATCGCCGCATAGATTGCGCCGACCTCGCTGAGCCCGACTGCCTCAGTGAAGAACCCGGCGACGAGCACGGGAACGCCGTATGCCGCGTATGCCACGAGGTAGACGGCGGCGAAAAGCCCTCCGCGCGTCGCGTTATCCGCAAGCGGGCCGAGGATCCGCAGCGACGACCCGAAGGCGGCGCCTTGCCCCGCGCCACCAACAACCGCCGAAACGACGAGCAGCGGCAGATCGGCAGTCAGAATCCCGGATCCGGCACCGACCGCACCGACCAGCAGGAGCACGGCGCCGACTGCGGTGGCCACCCGGGCTTGCGCTCGAGAGAAGAGCATTCCTGCAATGGCCGCCGCTGCCGGCTGGAGCGCCACCACCGCTGCGCTGGCGGCGCCGCCGTCGATGCCAAATACACCGTCGTCGAGGCGCGGCCCCAGCCCGAGGAACAGGCCGGAGAACATCCAGCCGGCTGCCGTCAGCGGAGCAAGCACCGCAAACCAGGACCGAGCAGACGGGGGCACGGCGAGGACCGGCCGAAGAGACGCGAGCGCCCCGGCGTGACGGTCCGCGGTTTCGTCGGCCGCGAGCACTGCGGCGATGCCCACGAGCAGGACCAAGGCTAGTGACAGGAACACTCCCGCGGTGGGGTTGCTGAGGAGCTGTGCGGCGATACCTCCACCGAACGCACCCAGGGCGAGACCGCCTACTGGGGCCGCGCTGGTGAGCACCGTCATTGTGCGGCGATGCCGTTCGCTTGAGAGCTCGATGATGGCTGCCGTGAACGTACTGGTCGCGGCGCCGGTTGCGACGCCTTGCACGGCTCGCGCTGCGATCACCCAACCAATCGAATCGGCGTACAGGAACAAGCCGCTTGCGATGAGCATCAGGACTAGGGCGCCGATAAGTACTGGTCGGCGGCCAATGTGATCGGACAGGCGTCCCGCTACGAGGAGGGTGCTGAGCAGCGTGATGGCGTAGACCGTGAAGGCGGTGGTCAGCTGCCAGTCGGCGAATCCCCACGCCGATTGGTAGACGACGAAGAGCGGACTGCCGGCACCGGCGCCGAACGCCACGGCCACTGACGCAATGACAACGCCGATGAGTGCGGTGCGTCGGAACCCGGCGGAGGCTCGCCGTGATCCGGCTGCCTCCGACCGTCGCAGTAGCCCGAGGGACCGCGTTGCAATCGCGCCGACGATGATCGTCGCGACGCCGACAATGACCCAGGCGAACGCGGTCCCGAGTGCTCCGGAGTCGGTGCTGCTGATCAGGCGCACGCCGTAAGTTGCGCTCGCGGCCGTGGTGAACGTCATGGCCCAGAAGCCGATCGCGAACCCACTGGTCAGGTAGCGGCGCACGAGGAACACGTGTGGCAGCAGCAGCGCGACCATGGTGCCCGCGAGAACGGTGTGTGCTGTCGAGGGCGCACCGTCGGTAATCACCCACCACGCGTTGCCCGCGACGGCCGGGGGCGCGGAGAAAATGGCGAGTGTGGGCAACAGCGGCGCCGGGACTGCGGGCCCCGTCGCGAGCCGTGCGATGAGCATCGCTCCGACCAGGATCCAGAACAGGATGCCGGCGGCGAAGTACCCGACCGCGAGGGTCGTGTCACCGATCGTCGCGAGCGCCTGGGCAGTGAGCAGCGAAGCGGCGACCGTCGGCAGCAGGTAGCCACCGTGCAGAGCGCCCATCTCGCGGGGGACTGTGAGCAGGGACGTGACGAACCAAGCCCCGAAGGCGGTGGTGAGCGCCAGCATCACCCAGACGCCCACAGCGCCAACGATGGGAAGCGTCGTTGCAAGGTGTGCGGACAGGAGCGAGCCGACAGCTGGCACGAGTGCTGCGAACGGGCCGAGCACTGGGTGCTGAAGGTCCGACCGGATTCCTGCGATACCTCCGGGCCGCCGTAGGTATCGAACGATTGTGACCGCCCACGCGAGGGCGGCGGCAACCCAGAGCACTTCGCCGACAGCTGGCGGCGCGCCGAGCTCGACGCCGGCAGCGGTCCACGTGCCGGCGAGGCCGGCCGTTCCGAAAGCGATGCCGAATGTGTTCAAGGGGAGCCGAGGGCGCTCCGTTTGCGTGGTTTTCAACGATACCTCCTGCGTTGGATGGGCTTGTAACTTGCCAGGACGGTGCAACATTCCGGCTGATCCGGTATCGCACGGGAGGCGCGAAGCGAACCCGCTGCGCGCCTCCCTGCCGGTGTCGGCTGGTGTCAGCCCTTGATCCAGGCGAGAACGTCCTGCTGCAGGACCTTGCGGTAGTCGCCGTGGATGCCGTGCGGAGCGCCCGGGTAGGTCTTGAGCGTCCCATCGGCGACGAGCTCGATGGACTTCCGTGCCGCGTCGTCGATCGGCACGATCTGGTCGTCTTCGCCGTGGTTGATGAGGATCGGTACGGTGAGCGACTTCAGGTCCTCGGTCTGGTCCGTCTCAGAGAACGCCTTGACGCAGTCGTAGGCGGCCGAGAGGTTCACGTTCTGTCCCTGACGCCAGAAGTCGAGCTTCGCGCCGTAGGAAACATCGCGGCCATGGTTGGCGCCGAAGAAGCTTTCGGAAAGGTCGAGCCAGAACTGCGAGGCGTCCTCGAGAACGCCGGCGCGGATGCCGTCGAAGACCTCGATCGGTGAGCCGTCAGGGTTGCTGTCGGTCTTGACCATGATCGGCGGGATTGCGCCCGCGGTGATCACCTTCGCGACTCGACCGTTGGCATACTTCGCGGCGTAGCGAACCACTTCGCCGCCACCGGTGGAGTGACCGAAGACGATGACGTCGTGCAGGTCGAGGTGCTCGATGAGCGCTGCGAGGTCCTTCGCGTACTGGTCGATGGTGTGGCCGACCGCGGTCTTCTCGGAGCGGCCGTGGCCTCGGCGGTCGTGCGCGATGGCGCGGTAGCCCTTGTCGCTGAAGAACTTCAGCTCGGGCTGCCAGGCGTCGGAGCTGAGCGGCCAGCCGTGTGCGAAGACGATGGGCTGTCCTTCGCCCTGCTCGGTCCAGTACATCTCGATGCCGTCGGGGGTGGTGAACGTGGGCATTGCGGGCTCCTTGCGTGGTAGTCGAGTGCCGGACAAACGTCGGCGGTGATGCCGACGGTACGAGTGGCGCCGGAGGGGGGCGTGTCCCCGCCGGGACCACTTAGACGGGGACGTCTAGCCCGGCCACGGGTGACCCGGGCGGGGACACGCGGCGCGTTGGAAGCGGCTTTAACGTCGCCCTCGTTCACTCGATGAAAGGAAGCGAACTATGACCGACATCACACTCACTCAGGCCCACGCTGCGATCGCCGCTGCAGAGGCGAAGGCATCCGATATTGGCGTGCCGTCGACCATCACCGTCCTCGACCGCGGCGCTCGCGTCGTCGCAGTTGCTCGCCAGGACGGCGCGCCCCTTGTGTCCGTAGATGCAAGCGCTGCGAAGGCGCGTACGGCGGTGTCGTTCGGGGCTGCGTCGGGTGACCTGGCTGGTGCGGTTCAGCCGGGCGCGCCGCTCTACACGCTCGGGGCGGCCAGCCACGAACCGCTCACGTTCGTCGCCGGTGGTATCCCTGTGACCAGCGCCGATGGCGCAGTCATCGGCGCTGTCGGATCCAGCGGCGGGTCCCCGGACCAGGACGTGGTCATCGCCGAAGCGGCTGTCGCGGCCCTCTGAGCAAGATGTCGTCCCCGCCCGGATTAAGTAGCCCGGGCGGGGACACGCTTGTTTAGGGGCGGTCATCTTAGGTTCCCGGCATGCACACCCAGATCACCGAGTACACGGCCGACCGCTTCTCGATACCCATGGCGAGTCCGTTTGTTAGCGTCGTTGGGGCGTTCGAGGCTGCCGTACCGGCGCTCGACCAGCAGAGTCTGGCTGACGCCATCGCCAAGCACCGCGACTGGGACACAGTCGAGACCTGGACGGAGCAGCACGCACCGCACGGTTTCATCAGGTATTGGCGAAACGAACCGACCGCGTTGATGGCTATCGCCGGGCACCAGTCGTCGTGCGTTTCGTATCTGGTGGGGAATCACGTCGTCGCGGAACGTATGTACCGCTTTGATCCGCGAGTGATGGGTCTGGCACCGTTCCGCGTCACCATCTCGCAGCGTCCAGGGGAGCCGGTTTTGTTGACCGCAGACGTCCCGAGTGCGTCGTTCGGGTCCTTCGGAGACGGGCGCATCACCGCCGTGGCTCACCGCCTGGACCGGGAATTTGCGCAGCTGCTCATCGCACTCGGCGCTTCGGTCCCCGAAGTTCTGGCGGAGTTGTGATGTTGCGGGAGACTTCGGACGGATCAGTGAAGGCCGTCTGCGGGTGCTACCGCATTCGAGTCTGCACTTGCGAGGACCGGGTCGGCAAGAATCCGTGCCAGCGGGATGGAGGCCAGACCGGTGGTCGGAGGCTGGCTCGTACCAGACGGATCGCGACGGCTACTAGGCATGTGGAGAGGCTAGGCAGACGGCACTCGTTCACGCGTGACCTCATCACGGACAGCTTCGGGGTGAACCGATGAGCATCGACTCGACCCTCGCGTGGGTCGTAGCTTTCCTTGTCGCGACGGTCGCGGTCAGTGCGGCAGCTCGTCGCGTCGGATGGTCAGCTCCGCTCGCGCTTGTCCTCATAGGCGTTGGCGTCTCTTATGTGCCAGGAATTCCGCGCGTGGACGTTGAACCAGACTTCGTGCTCTCGGTTCTTCTCCCACCGCTCCTGTTTGCAGCGGCTCTTCAAACCTCGCTCGCGGACGTACGAGCACGTCGCGAGTCGCTCCTGCTGCTCTCAGTCGGGCTCGTAGCGTTCACCACGGTGATCGTTGGGCTCGTGACCTGGGCAGTGGTCCCAACACTGACGCTTGCTGCAGCCTTCGCGTTCGGAGCTGTCGTCGCGCCGACCGATGCAGTTGCAGTCACCGCAGTGACGCGGCGTGCGCCACTGCCGAGACTGCTCGCATCAGTCCTTGATGGTGAGAGCCTGCTGAACGACGCCACCGCTCTCGTCGCTCTCAACACTGCGATCGTCGCAATCGTCGCGGTGTTCGATCCCGTGCGCGCGGCCGGTGAGTTCGTCCTCGCCGTGGTCGGCGGGATCGGGGTTGGGTTTCTCGTCGCGTTTTTGATGGGAGCAGTGCGACGGCGAATCTCGGTGGCGGTGCTCGACACGAGCCTGTCCCTCGTCACACCGTACGTCGCCTTCCTCCTCGCGCACGGCATAGGGGCGTCGGGTCCTCTCGCAGTCGTGGTCGCTGGACTGTTTCTCGGGTTCCGCGCTCCGGTTCTCCAATCCGCGGAGGCTCGCCTCGCTGAATCGCTCAACTGGCGCACAATCCAGTTCTTGCTCGAAAACGCGGTGTTTCTGCTCATCGGGCTCAGCCTGCCGGCGATCCTTGGAGGCGCACTGTCATCCAGCATTGGCGTCGGTCGCGCGCTGCTCATCATCCTCACAGTGGTCGTCGTACTCGTTGCTACGCGACTTGTGTGGAGCCTCGCGATCACCGCGATCTATCGATGGGGACCGGCTCGTCTGCGACGTCGGAGCTGGCAGTGGCGGTTGAATCTGCCGGTGACAGTGGCTGGGGTTCGAGGGGTGGTTACTTTGGCCGCGGTGTTCCTGCTCCCCGAGCAGACACCGCACCGAGCGTTCCTGCAATTCCTTGCTTTCATCGTCGTGCTGGCGACACTTCTCATCGGACTGACGCTGCCGTGGGTGATCCGGCTTGTCGCGTTGCCACCACCAGACCTCGACCAGGAGCGCATGGAGACTCAACTCCTTCTTGCTGAGGCACGCGCGGAAAGCCTCCGACTCGTGGAGGAGTTGGAGGACGGCGTCTTCGACGACAGGGTCGTCGAGCGTGTCCGTATCGATGCGGCGTTCCTTGGGGAGACTCTCGTGGGAGATGACGGGGTTCGCGCCGATCGAGCCGCGGCCTACTCCGAGCTGCGAATGCTGACAATCGCCGAGGAACGTCGCGCTGTCCTTCGGGCGCGAGGCGAAGGGCGCTACCCGGAGTCCACGGTTCGAGCCGTCCTCACCGTTCTCGACATTGAAGAAGAAGCAGTGAGAGCCACACTCGCGGGCGACGCGAGCTGACGGACTAAGTCCGCGGCTCCCGATCGTGTCCCTCGGAGGAGCACGCGGTGGCTCCTAGCGGCTCTTAACGTCGACCTCGCCGCCGACTAATACGGCCGGGCAAAATCCAAGGAGCCATCAATGACCAACACGGCAACCACCGCGGATCACACCGCGGCAACCGCGTCCAACAGGACCGTGACCGCGGCGAACGGCACGACATACGCGTACCGGCGATTTGGGAGCAGCACCGACGGAGTGCCCCTCGTCTTTCTGATGCACTTCCGCGGCAACCTTGACAATTGGGATCCCGCTCTGATCGACCCCCTCGCCGCCCAGCGCGAGGTGATCCTCGTTGACAATGCCGGCGTCGGAGCGTCCACGGGCACCGTCCCTTCGACGGTTGCGCAGATGGCGACCGACCTCCTCGCCTTCACCGACGCGCTCCGTCTCCGACGCTTCGACGTCTTTGGGTTCTCGCTCGGCGGGTTCGTCGCTCAGGACCTTGCACTTCTCCGGCCGTGGGCGGTCCGCAGGCTCGTCCTCGCCGGGACTGGCCCTGCTGGTGCCCCGACGATGCATGGCTGGAGAGAAGACATCGAGCGCGAGTCCCGCCACGACGCACCCACCGCGGAGAGCCTGCTGTACATCTTCTTTGCGCACACCGACACGAGCCGAGCTCGTGGTGTCGAGTTCCTCCGTCGACTGGGTGCCCGCGCCCAGGACCGTGATACTCCGACGACTCCTACTGTTCGCGATGCCCAGTACGACGCTGTGCTCGCCTGGGGTGTGCCGGACCTATCGAAACTCGAACGGCTGACCGGCATCCAGCAGCCGACGCTTGTTCTGCAAGGCGATGACGACCTGATGATCCGGACGCCTGGCAGCCACACCCTCGCAGGACTCATCCCGAACGCACGTCTGCACATTTTCCCGGACGCAGCTCACGCGTCGATTTTCCAGTACCCAGACGAGGCGGCAGCCATCGTCAACAACTTCCTGACCGCGGCCACCGCCGCCTAACCCTGAGGCCATCATGACCACCACGACTCTGCTCGACCGTATCGTCGAAGCCCACGGCGGCGCCCGCTGGGCTGACGTCTCCACAATCTCGGCGAACCGCCACTTCGGAGGAGCGTTCTGGGGCCTCAAGCAGGTGCCCGGAATCGCCGAGGAAGGACGGTTCACCGTCGACCTCCGGCGCCAGCGCACATCGCTCGAGCACTTCGGAGCCGACGACATCCGCACTGAGTTCACCGGCGACCACGTGGCAGTGCTCCGGAGGGCCGCCGGCGGCGACGAAGTCATTGAGGAACTGGCGAACCCCCGCGCGTCGTTCGCCGGGCATGTCCTCGAGACACCGTGGAATCGGCTCCAACTGGCATACTTCACCGGCTACGCCATGTGGACGTACAACACCGAGCCGTGGTCGTTCACATTTCCTGGCGTCCAGGTCGAAGAAGCCGGCCCCTGGACAGAGCCGAACGGCGAGAAATGGGACAGGCTCCGCGTCACGTACCCGGACAGCATCGCCACCCACACGCCAACGCAGACGTTGTACGCCGACGCCGACGGTGTACTTCGCCGCCGGGACTACGAAGTGGACATCGCTGGGGGCTCCCCGAGCGTGGAATACATGACCGGCCAGAGGTGGGTCGACGGTTTGCTCCTCGCGACTGAGCGAAACATCTTTGTCCGGGATGCAGATGGCCGAGCGCTGCCCGAGCCTCTCATCGTCTCAATCAGCATCGACGACATCGTCGTCGCCTAAGGCGGTAACCATGCGTGTCGTCATCGCCGGCGCTCACGGCAAAGTCGCCCGGCTACTCACCGAACAGCTCCGCTCCGACGGTCACGTCCCCGTTGGAATCGTCCGGAACGCCGACCATCGCGGGGACCTCGCCCGGTTGGGAGCTATCCCCGTGGTCCTCGACCTCGAAGCGACGCTCCTGACGGATGTCACTGCCGTGCTCCGAGAGGCAGACGCAGTCGTCTTCGCAGCAGGGTCAGGACAGCGGAGCACCACCGCCCGTTCCCTGTCAATGGACCGTGACGGCGCCATTCTGCTGGCCCAGGCAGCGGTCTTCGCGGGAGTTCGACGCTTTGTGATGCTCTCTGGTGCGGGAGCAGATGACTACGAGCGGGGCTCGACCGACCCGTTCCAAATCTACCTACGAGCAAAAGCTGATGCCGACGCGGCCATCCGAACGCTGAACCTCGACTGGGTGATCCTGAGGCCCGACGCGTTGCACGACGGACCGGGATCGGGTCGGTTCGAGGCGGGATTACGCGTGGAACGCAACGGTATCGCGCGGGCCGACGTTGCGAGCGCCTTGCGGGACGTCGCGGTTGGTCCTGACCCGGGACGCGTGCAACTCGAAATCACGACAGGGAAGCTGCCACTTCGCGTGGCGCTGTCAGCGGCGCAACCAGTCGCGAATTGACCACGCAGTTCACCGGATTTGAGAAGGAAGGCTGAAATGGCGGACATTCAAGGAGCCGTGGTCCTCGTCACGGGGGCGAACGGCGGGCTGGGCGAGGAGTTCGTCCGGCAGGCGGTGGAGCGCGGCGCCGCAAAGGTGTACGCCGCTGCTCGAAGACCGCGTCCATGGCCGGACGCTCGGATCGTGCCGGTCCGCCTCGACGTGACGGATCCACCGTCGGTGCGTGCGGTGGCGGAGGAAGCAGACGACACGACGATCGTCATCAACAACGCTGGGGTGTTGCGAAGCGGTTCCCTCGTGGACGGCGACCTCGGTAACGTCCGCGACCAAATGGAAACGAACTTCTTCGGTCCCCTGCAGGTGACTCGGGCATTCGCCCCGGCATTGCGGCGCTCACACGGAGCCCTGGTCAACGTCGCATCCGCGCTGAGCTGGTTGGCAATCGGCAACGGCTATAGCGCATCCAAGGCTGCGCTATGGTCGGCGACCGACTCCATCCGCCTGGAGCTGGCGGGTGATGGGGTCCAAGTCGTCGGGGCGTACTTGGCGTTCACAGATACCCCTATGACGCCGGGAGACATGCCGAAGAACGACCCGGCGGATGTCGTGAGCGCCATTTTCGACGGCGTCGTGGCGGGTGAGCACGAGGTCCTCGCCGATGATCTGACCCGGTCTGTTCGGTCCTCGCTTGCTGCGCCAGTGCACGAGCGGTACGAATCGTTGGTTGCGCCGCCTGGCGGCGACGGCGACCGCTGAGTTCCGAAAACACTGTTGGCTCAGACCCGTGAGGGTCTGAGCCAACAGTGTTTGATCAACGTCCGATCGGTTGCAGAATGCGGAGTGTGATCGGGGCCGCTAGCCGCCCCTCGAGAGCGGTAGTCAGCGCGACGAAGGCAGCGCCGGCCGCGTGCGTGTCCAACGCGGCTTGGTCCGCCCACCGCTCCACCATGACGAAACGACCGTTCTTGTCGTCCCAGTGCAGGTCGTAACGCTCACAACCGGCGTCCTCGGAGCGAACCCGATCGACCGCCGCGAGCAGGGCTTCCTGCACCGGCTCCTCGTTGTAGGGGACCGGCTCGATTTCAGCGATGACTGCGATGCTCATGATTTCCTCGATTCAGGCGACGCGCTGGCCGCCGTCGACATGAAGGGTTGTCGCGGTTAGGAACGGGTTGCCGAGTGCGAACAGGACGGCATCGGCGATGTCGGCTGGCACACCCACCCGGCGTGCCGGGTTGGTCTGTGTGACCTCGTCGAAGAACGCCGACTTGTCGTCCATGCCATCCCAGGAGCCGGAATCCACCACTCCGGGTGAGATCCCGACGACGCGAATCGGAGCCAAGTCGACCGCGAGCGCTGGAACGAGCGCGTCGACGGCACCGTTGGTCGTTGCCATCACCGCGAGTCCCGCCTGCGGCCGCGTTGAAACGTAGCCCGAGAAGAGGACAAACGAGCCCCCTTGGGACATCACCGGCGCCAGGTGCTTTGCGAGCAGGACTGGGCCGATGACCTTCGCCCGGAACGCCCCTTCGATGTCGGTCGCGTCGAGCGTGGAGACCGGACCGTTGGCGTGGTCGGCCGCCACCGTTACGACGTGATCGACGGCGCCGACACGTCGGGCAACGCTCCGGATACTGTCCTCGTCGCCAAGGTCGAGGTGCATTGCCGACGTTCCGCGGCCAACGATTTCCGCCACTTGTTCGGCGGTGTCGATGTGCCGGCTGGTGACAACCACGGTAGCTCCAGCATCAGCAGCGGCTTGCGCGACTGCCGTCCCGATTCCGGATCCGGCACCGACAACGAGAACCGACTTGCCCTTCAGACGGGAACCGTCGATGACGCTCATCGTGCAGCGTCGACGCCGGCCTTGGCGATGACGGCGTCCTGGTCGGGCGTGCCACCGCCGGAGCCGATGGCGCCGATAACGGTGCCACTCTCGTCCGTGATGGGGAGGCCACCGGCGAGGAACGCGAGGGGCTCGGTGCTCGCTGCGCCAAGGGTGTACAGGGGAGCGCCGGGTTGGATCGCCGCCGCAAGGTCGCCGGTGGCGGCACCGCCGAAGTACACGGAGGTGCGGGCCTTGGCAAAGCTCGAGTCGATCGAGACCAGTGGAGCCCCATCCTGACGAATGGAGGCGACCATGCGGGCGCCCAGGTCCAGCACGGTGATCGACGACGGAACGCCGAGCTCAGCGGCCTTAGCGTCAGCTGCAGCAATGATGCGCTGTGCCTGCGAGAGATTGATGGTCATGATCTTTTCCCTTGTTTGTTATTGATGGTGGGCGGGTCTTAGGACGCTGGTTCGTCGGTGACGACGACCTTGCCGATGACGCGGCCGCTTTCGACGAGCGCGTGCGCTTCCCGCAACGTCTCGGCACTGATCGGGCGGAGCACTGTCGTTGCCGTGTGGCGGATGCGGCCGGCGTCAACGAGGTCGGCGACTGTGTCCAGAAGCTCGTGCTGGCGGTGCATGTCGTTCGCTTGGTGCAGCGATCGGGCGAACATGAACTCCCAGTGCCAGCTGATCGCCTTTGACTTCAGAGCAACGACGTCGACGTGCTCGGGGTCGTCGATGGCGACGATCTGCCCGAACGGGCGAAGCATCCGCTCGTAGACCGGCAGCTGGCCGGAAGAATTCGTCGTGAGGATCCATTCGATGCCATCAGGGGCGATGTCGAGCACCTGGGCGGCCAGGTCGCCGTGGTGGTCGACTACTGTCTCCGCGCCCAGCTCGCGAACCCAAGCGGCGCTTTCCTCGCGTGAGGCTGTCGCGATGACGCGCACCCCGGGTCGAAGAGTCCGAGCCAGCTGAATGGCCATCGAACCAACGCCGCCCGCGCCGCCGACGACGAGGAGGGTGCCGGTTGCGTCGGAGTCGATACGAAGCTTGTCGAACAGGCTTTCCCAGGCGGTGATTGCGGTGAGCGGGAGGGAAGCGGCCTGCGTGTGAGTCAACGTCGTCGGCCGGCGGCCGACGATGCGCTCGTCGACGAGCTGCAGCTCTGCGTTACTTCCGGGCCGGTCAATAGCGCCGGCGTAATAGACCTCGTCGCCAGGAGCGAACAGAGTGACAGCCTCACCGACGGCGCGGACAGTGCCAGATGCGTCGAACCCGAGAACGCGGACGCCGCCGTCCGGCTCGGCGTTCCCACGCAACTTCACGTCGACCGGGTTCACCGAAACCGCATGCACCGCGACCAGCAGGTCGTGCGCCCCGGGGACTGGTTCGGGGATCGTGGTCGGCACCAGACTGCGGGCGCTGGTGACCGGAAGGGCTGCCGTCTGTCCGATCGCTCGGACCTCGTTCGTTGTCATGGTCATCACCATGCACCCGGGGTCGTGGTTACCCGCAAGGGCTCCTGGTTACCCGCGGGTAACCAGGAATTCCCTGGTCGAACACGGTTACCGAAAGGAACTGAACACTTGCTGGTTGTGCGCTCTGGGGTTACCGTTTTGTTGTGACCGCCACGCTCAGCCACCCCCTCGAAGCCGTCCACGTCGTCGACACGTGCGACCGAAACGACGTGTACGCGGCCGCGTGCCCGTGCCGCGAGATGCTCGACTTGCTGGCCAACAAGTGGACGGCGCTTGCCATTGGTGTGCTGGAGGATGGCCCGCAACGGTTCGGCGAGCTTCGGCGGCAGCTGCAGGGCGTGAGCCCGAAGGTGCTGTCCGCATCGCTCAAGCGCATGGAAGACGCTGGGCTTGTCAGTCGCACCGTATTCGCCGAGGTTCCGCTTCGTGTGGAGTACGCGCTCACGCCACTTGGGCTGGGCGCCGCGGCGCCGCTCGCGCATCTGCGTGACTGGGTGAACGAAAACGTGACGCGACACTGACGACTCCTTCCGGCTTGGGGCCCTCGATCGTCGGATGAATCGTGCAGCGAAGCGTGTCCCCGTCACGGACACTGAGCGGGTGTGCTGACCAAAGGCGAATCGTGTCGCGCTGGGATGCGAGCCGCGATGATTACCGGACGGCCGGATCAGAATCCGGTTAGCTCGAGAAGGCGCGGCAGGTTGGCAGCCGAGGCACCGTTGTGAGCGGAGGCGTTGTGTGGTGCATGCAGTTCCTCGGGTTGGCACTGGCGCTGGTGCTGCGGCCAGCACGAAACTCCTACCTCCGGCAGCCGCTCCCTGACAGGGCGGATCCGGTCGTCGTGGATGGTCCGCGCCCGTTGCGGTTGCTCTTGGTGGGTACCGACGCAGCAACTGGATGGGGAGTGCGAAGTCACAGCGTGAGTCTCGCCGGGTTCATCGCGCGGGCTGTCCACGCCCGCACGGCCCGCGGGGTCGAGGTTGATCCGCAGGTGATCGCTTCCGGACGTTTGAGGAATATCTGCGCCATGGAGAGCCTCGCTGACGCAGGTGAGTGTGACGCCGTTGTCCTGGTGGCAGGCGTGTTAGACGCCGTCCGCCTTTGCAGCGTTCCGCGATGGCGCCGCGACCTGGTTGAGCTGGCAGCGACGGTGCCTCTTGGGAAGCGCGCACAGTCGACAATCTTCGTCGCCGCGATTCCCGCGCCAAGCTCGCTTCCGCGAATACCATTGCGAAGGGGCGGTCTGGTCGACCGATGGGCCGAACGCCTGAACGCCGAAAGTGCGCGCGTCTGCGCAGACGGCGAGAACCTGATCTACATTCCGCAGGTGCGGAGCGAGATTCCTGTGGCGCCGGACGGTCGGGTCCGTTCCTCGGCGAGCTACCGCGCACTCGCTGAAAGTTATGCAGCGCACATCGCGCCGGCTCTGGAGGTCCGACGACACGGAATTGCGTCCGGGATCACGGACGAGCGTTCGAGCGGGGTTCGCGAGTCGTGAGTGCAGGCTCACGGGCACGAGAACGCTCGCGTAGTTGGCCTCGGGCGGCGCGACGTGCGCTCAGTCGATGACTTTCGGCTGGGACGACGGTCAGCGGTAATCAGTTGGCGCGAGGTCGCCGTGTTTCGGGCGGAGGCGCCGAGCTGCGGCCCGAGGACCGACGGCCCTTGCGGGACTCCCGTCAGCTCGGAAAGCAAGATGAGTGCCCAGAGGGGAGTGTCCGCGGAAACGAAGATGGGTGGCACGCAGCTCGCGATCTGAAGCACACCCCGCGACTCCCTCGTAATTCGGCGTTCGACCGGCAATGACGGGGCGACAAGCCCCGGTGCGAAGGACGCGCGTCGCGAGGGTGACCTGTCCCCGTTGGGAGCAGGCTGCTGGACGCGACCAGCCGTACGGTCGGAAACAGCCGGATGGGTAGAGACTCCGCCCGGGTGCTGCCAGTCAGGCAGTCGGAATCTTCGGAGCAGCGCGTGCCCGTTGGGGGTTACTGCTTCCTTGTCTGAAACGGAAGGCCATGTCCGATAGCTCGGGATCGATCGTCGTCGCCTACCACACCGGTTACGGCCACACTGCAGTGCTCGCTGAAGCGGTTGCCCGCGGGGCGGCAGACCGCAGCGCCGTTGTCACCCGCATCGATGTCAGCACGCTGAGCGACGCCGACTGGGACGCTCTGGATGGGGCGGATTCCATCATCTTCGGCGCACCCACGTACATGGGTGGAGCGTCCGCCGAGTTTCACAAGTTTGCTGAACTGACGGGAGGGCGCTTCTTCCGCAGCGCTTGGGCCGACAAGCTCGCGGCAGGCTTCACCAACTCCGGATCCAAAAGTGGTGACAAGTCGAACACGCTTGGATTCTTCCAGGCGCTCGCAGCGCAGCACCACATGATCTGGATCAATCTCGCGCTTCCCGCGGGCTGGAACTTCGCGGACAAGTCCGAAGATGACCTCAACCGCCTCGGCTTCTGGCAAGGTGCCGCCGGCCAGACGCACAACGACCTGGCCCCCGAGGCCATGCATCCCTCGGACATTGAGACAGCCGAGCACCTCGGGCGACAGGTCGCTCGCCAGACGGAAATCTTCATCGCCGGTCGACGCGCTGTCAACGTTGCCGCAGTGCCGGACACCGAGTACGTGTGATGACCGACGCGACAGCGCACGTTGAGCGGACAGCTGCCTTCCCCGGTTCACCGGACACGGTGGGGAAGCGTTTCGGGAACTTCGACGACATCTCGTGGATGCCGGAGTGAAGCGGGTGCAGCACATCACACCTGGAAGGGTGTGGGAGGCGTTCCTCCAGGGCGCTGGTCAGTCGGTGGCCGAAGCACTCGTGGCGGAGACCGATTGAACACAGACGTTCCGCTTCGCCGACCCGAGTCCGCGGCCGGTCGCCGACTATGCGGCTGAAGCCAAAGCCGCCAGTCGCGGCAACATCAGCGTCGTGACGTGGTCCGCAGACTTCAACCCCCGCTCCGCGACGGCAGAAGCCGCCGCGGCGCAGATGCTGTGCTGGTACACGGTGTGCCTCGAGAACGCCGGCGGGCAGCTGAGGAGCGCGGGCGAGTAAGTTCAAAAACGATCTGCGGAGGCTGCCGCAGGAGCACTCGCCCGACTCCACAGGCGAGCCCGCACAGAATCGTACTTCCGGCGACGGCGAAGGTGGCCAGCCGCCAAGGACCGGACGGTATCGCCACACGTGGCCCGCTTCCCTCAGGCCCAGCGTTGTGCAACGGCGTAACCACGACGTGCCTCCGTGGATTGCTGTGGTGCCAGGTTGCTGGCGAAGCCGGGCTTAGCCCTCACCAGTTTTCGACTGGCGGTGCCGGGAGACGCAACGGAAGGTCAAGGCTCAACCGAGTGTGCAGAAGAGGGCTGGGTTCAGAATCGAGGCGGGCACCAGCACAGACGTGCGAAGTTGGACGCCTGTGCTCAGTGCGACAAGTGTCTTCCCGTTATGGGTCGCCGTGTTCACCACGTGTCCGGGCAACTCGACAAGGCGCGCACCGGCGGATGATGCCTCGCACCCGTCAGTCACAACGGCCACTCGGCGGCCAGCGGTCATCGGCAGCTTGGCGACCGCCATCGCAAGATCTCTGTCGCCAACTATCGTCACATCGACATCCAGCATCGTTCTCACACCGCCCGTGTAACACCGTCCGGACCTATCGTGTTCCGCGGGCAAGAGCGGCGGCCCCGGGCCAACGGGACTGCTGCAGGTTTGGTTGACTCCTGACAGGTAGGGGCGTTGGCTCCTGCTGGAAGAATGTGCGCCATGGTGAAGGCGTATCCGGAAGAGTTCCGCCGAAGCTGGGCGAGTACGCCCAGGCCGACGGACGAGTCGGCTCCGACATCGACCGCTTCTGCTGGCAGTTGATCCGCCGCCGTCACACCACGCCACTTCTCACGCTCAAGACACATGCCTCGGCTCGCTTCACTTTCCTCCTGATCTGGTGCGGACGTTCTCGAGGTGGACGCTCAGAGCCCGGAGCGCCCCGTCATGGTTGTGCTCTTCCACCCGTCGGAGGATCTCGGAGTGCTCGGCGAGAGCTTCGCCGGCGTCGACCCGCTCCGGGCCGTGTGCCCAGGTCTGGCGCATCCGGAGCGCATCCCAACCGAGATTGCGACGCATGGACGTGAGGTACCGGTTGCGTGCATGCCGGAAGAACGACGCATGGAACTCCGCGTCGGCGTTGAAGTAGTGCAGGATGTGCGCATAATCGACGCCGTCCTCTGCGTCGATGGCGCTGACCGCGTCCGCGTGGACGGCGTGACTAGACCGCAGATCGACGACGAAGCCCGACCATTCCTCGAACGCCCGGCTGAGTGCGGCACCTTCGAGCAGCTGACGGGCATCGATGAGTTCCCCGAACTGTTCGGCCGACGGGGGATCTGCGACGACGTACCCGCGGTTCGCGAAGTACTGGATCGAACCGTACTGCTCCAACGAGACGAGCGCCTCGCGGACCGGTGTCGGAGACACTTCGAAGTCCCGGGCGAGCGCTTCGATGCTCAACCGCTGTCCGGGCTTCCACCGCCCTTCTGTGAGTTGCTCGAGGATCATGGACTGGACCTCGCTCCGGAGCACACCCCGCTTGACCACCATCTACTCCTGACGAGACCGGACACGCGAAACAGCGGGTTCTGGCACGATCGGTGCGCCAGCCACCGAGGCGCGGGCGAATAAAAGAATGTGTCGGCGCCGCCGAGCAGCACCGACACATCTTTCCACACGGCGGCCGTCGGACGGCGTGGGCGCCCCTGTCGTTACCCGGCTCAGGCGGTCTGGCCAGGGTAGAGGATGACCTTGTTCGCTTCGCCGCTGAGAAGATCGATCACCGGACCGAGTTCGCCGAGGGGCATCCGGTGCGTGATGAGCCATTCGAGGTCCACTCGACCCGACTCGATCAGCGCGGACAGTTCCTCCCATGTGTCCCAGAGCGCCCGCCCGTAGATCCCGTGCAGCGTGATCTCCTTCTTATTGATGTACTGGGAGATGTTGAGGGAGATCGGCTTCCCCGCGTGTCCCACGGACACGACCTGCCCG
The DNA here is from genome assembly GCF_001806325.1 of Curtobacterium sp. BH-2-1-1. NCBI lineage: Bacteria > Bacillati > Actinomycetota > Actinomycetes > Micrococcales > Microbacteriaceae > Curtobacterium > Curtobacterium sp. BH-2-1-1. The sequence continues at coordinate 1,014,533 of NZ_CP017580.1, read as the reverse complement.
TTCCGACGAACCGCATCGAACAGCGTCGGATAGGCGGCTGCGACACCGGAAACCTCGAACGCGACGTCGACACCGCCGCGGTGCGCGTGCTTCCGGTCGATGTACTCGAGCACCTCGGTCCCGGGTGAGAAGACCGTCGCCCCGAGCTCCTCAGCGAGGCCTCTCCGGTAGTCGTTCGGTTCCGTCGCGATGACTTCCGTCGCACCGAGCATCAGGGCGAACTTGACGATGAGCAGGCCGATCGGCCCACAGCCCGACACCAGGACCACGTTCGCCGCGATGTCCTTCCCGCTGCGCTGGATGGCGTGCCAGGCGACGCCCGATGGTTCGAGAAGGGTCGCGGTCTCGAACGACATCGAGTCCGGGATCTTGAACACGAGGCTCTCAGGCACGGCAACTCGTTCGGCGAAGACGCCGTCGAGGTCGTTCGCGAGGAGTCGCATGTGCTGGCAGTTGCTCGGACGGCCGGTCGTGCACATGAAGCAGGTTCCGCAGGCGGCGTGCGAGTCGAGAGCGATGCGATCCCCCACCTTGACCCGCGTCACTGCGGAGCCGACCGCGAGGACGACCCCTGAGCCTTCGTGGCCGAGCACACGCGGGAACTCCATCGGGAATCCCTGGGCCGTCTCGCCCCACTCGTAGAACTCACGGTCGGAACCGCACACAGAGGCGGCCTTCACCTCCATGAGCACGTCGTTGTCACCGACGGTCGGCTCCGGGAAGTCCGTGACGAACGAAGCGCCAGTTGCAGGTTCAGTCTTGATGATGGCACGCATGGTGCACTCCTTGTCGTGTTGGTGCGGTGTTCATGAAGCAGGCGTTCGCATCAGACCGAGGCCCGCATGTACTCGAGGCTGATCGCGCCCGTGTAACCACTCGCTCGCACCTCACCCAGGAACGCGTCGAAGTCGAGCGTGCCGGAGCCAGGTTCGCCGCGGCCCGGGACGTCGGCGAGCTGCAGGTGCCGAACGTGCGGTGCGAGGGACTGCCAGGCGGCGACCAGATCCACGCCGTTGCTGGCGAGGTGGTAGGTGTCGAACAAGAAACCGATCCCGCGGTCCGTCAAGTCGGCTTCGGACAGGAACTCGACCACGTCATCTCCTGTGCGGAACGGGTAGTCGGGGTCGCCATCGACGCTGAGCGCCTCGATGAGGACGGTGCCGCCGAACGACCCGACGACGTCCACGCACCACCGGTAGTTCGCGATCGCCGTGTCTCGTTGTTCTCGGGTCGTGTACCGCAGATCACGATTGCCGGCGGCCACGTTGAACGTCCTGACGCCGAGCCGGTCCGCCAGGACCCGGAGCCCGTCGATGCTCGCGCGGAATTCGTCGACTCGGTAGGGCAGGGACGCCAGCCCCCGCTCCCCGGCCGCGCGGTCACCGCCGTGTGAGTTGATCGCGACCAACTCGAGCCCGGCCGAATCGATCGACGAGGCGAACGCTTCGACGTCGTCCGCGGGCGGGGTCGCGTGGTCGAAGTCCCACCACGACTCGACCCGCTCCCAACCGTCGCTCCGCGCCGCCGCGGCACGATCGGGCAACGGCAGGTCGCGGTACACCGTCGAGAGGTTGACGACGGCGCCGTCTGCTGGCCCGGGAACGATGCTCACGACCAGTAGTCCAACACGTCGCGGACGTACGCCATGTTCTCGGCGACGACGCCGATCGAGTCCGCCCCGTAGTGCTCGCAGCAGATGACGCCGTCGAACCCGAGTTCTATAGCCCGCCCGAAGACCTTGCGGTAGTTGATGTAGCCGTACTTGAGCGGCTGCGGGGACGTCGCGTACGCGCCGGTCGCCGGGTCGTGGTCACGGGAGTAGTTCTTCACGTGCCAGAAGTTCGACATAGGCAAGACCTTCTCGAACATGGCCTCGACGTCTTCGATGTCGCGGTGCAGTCGGACCAGGTTCCCGATGTCCGGGTTCAGGCCGACCGCCGCATGGTCGACGTCCTGGACGAATGCGACCGCTTCATCCGGGGTCCCGAGGAACGTGTCCTCGTACATCTCCAGGCTGAGGAGGAGCCCGTTGCTCGCAGCGTGGTCGGCGAGTTCCCGGACACGCTCGACGGCTTTCGGTCGAAGCGCCTTGTCGTCCTGGTGTCCGTCCGCCAACCAGAACCACAGAGCGGTCTTCTGCTCCTCGGTCAAGGCCTCCATGAAGCCGATGTTGACGACCGATGCGCCGAACTCGGGTGCGATGTCGAGGTACCGGTGCACCGTTTCCAGGTTCGCGTCCCCCGCCTCCGGGTCCACGATCGAGTGCCGGGTCAGCGAGATCGAGGGGATCGACAGACCCTCATCGGCGAGGACCCGGCTGAACTCTGCGCGGCGATCGTCGCGCAGGTCCCCGAGCGGTACCCACATGTCAGTCGGGTCGATCTGCTCGATACCGAGCTTCCGGAGAGAGCGCAGCGTGCGTGCCCACTCGGCTGCCGGCGCGTCGACGACATGGCCACCGTCGTCGGCTCGATAGCCGATCTGGCCGAGGTTGGCGGCGATCGGTGAGGTTGCGGCGTTCATGGTGAAGTCGTGTCCTTTCGTGTTGTTGGTGGTCATGACTCGTCGGCGACGACCCGCACGCCGTACGTGTCGGTCGTGAGTTCCTCGTGCGTGCGACGGCCGCGGAGGACGGTGCCCCAAATGATCCCGATCACGGCGAGCACCTGCACAACGATCACGAAGATGATCACCGGGGTGTATGCGCCGCCAGCACCGGCGATGAGGGCAGTCGCGATGAGCGGCGTGGTGCCACCGAGGAAGGCCACGTTGAGTTCACGTCCGATCGCGATACCGGAGAAGCGGTAGTGCGTCGGGAACAGATCGGTCATGAATGCCGCCTGGCTGGCGAGGGCGCCTGCCTGGATGACGCCGTACCCGATCATCACCGCGAGGATGACGAGACCTGGCACGCGAGTCTCCAACAGCTGGAACATCGGGATGATGTAGATGATCATCGCCACGGCCGACGCGACAAACAGCTTCGGGACGCCCACTCGGTCGGCGAGTGCCCCGAGGAGGGGGATCGTGAAGAACGCGAGTCCGGTGCCGGCGACGACGGCGACGGTTCCAACAACGGGCGACATGCCGAGGGTGTTCACGATGTAGCTGATGGAGAAGGTGTTGATCAGGTACCCAGCGACGTTGATTCCCGAGCCGCAGAGGAAACCAGCGATCACACGGCCAGGGACCTGTCGGAACGCCTCGAGCACGGGGACCTTGATCTTCTTCTGAGCTTCCTGCTCCAGGCCGAGGTCCTTCTTGAACTCGGGCGTCTCGTCGAGGTGACGACGGATGTAGATCGCGACGGCGAAGATCACGGCGCTGCCGAGGAACGGGATGCGCCAGGCCCAGTCGTGCAGTGTCTCCGTCGGCAGCAGCGACAGGAGTGCGAACAACCCGGTGGCCGATGCGACCGCGAGGCCCTGGGAAGCCTGACCGAAACTCGTCAGGAACGCAAGATGGCGGCGTGGAGCGAACTCGCTGACCGCAGTGGCAGCACCGGCGTACTCGGCGCCAGCGCCGAGCCCCTGGAGGATCCGCGTGAAGATCAGCAAGATCGGCGCCCAGACGCCGATCGAATCGTACGTGGGCAAGAGGCCGGTGATGACCGTCGCGATGCCCATCAACGTGATCGTGGCGATGAGGATCGGTTTGCGACCGATCCGATCGCCGATGTTCGACGCGATGATCCCGCCGATCGGCCGGACGACGAACGCCGCCGCGAACACGCCGAACGACGCCATCGTGCTGATCACCGGATCGTTGTTCGGGAAGAACAGCGGTCCGAAGACCAGCGCCGTGGCGGCACCGTAGAGCGCGAAGTCAAAGTACTCGATGACGGTACCGATGGACGTCGCGACGACGACCCGTCGGACTGTCTTTCGTGGCACCTCCGGAGAGGCGGGGACTACAGCATGAGGCATGAGGGAATCTCCGTTGATTGGTGGTCGTGCCGGTGTCGCCGCCCGATCATGACGTGGTCATCACGTTTGCTCGGGTTGTCGGCTGTTTGCTGTTTGCGAGCGTAAACTCTATAGGATTCCGTTGTCAAGCGAGCGTTTCGCGGCTCCGACACTCCGTCAACTGCACTGTCGGGAGTTGGAACCTATAGACTTTTGCCGATCAGAATGTGGTCCGGCCGCGTCATCACGGACGAACCGACACCAGCAACAGCAGACCTGGAGGTCGATCGATGCGGGAAATTGACTGCACACAGCAGGTCGGAAAGACCGCACAACACTCGGGATCGAGCTCGGCTCCACCCGCATCAAGGCGTGCCTGGTGGACGAGGACCCCGTGCCCATCGCCGCCGGGTCCCACGAGTGGGAGAACGAGTTCGTCGACGGCCGCTGGACCTACTCGCTCGACGCCGTCGAGACCGGCCTCCGAGCCGCGTACGCCGCGCTCGTCGCCGACGTCGAAGCGCAGTTCGGCGCGACGGCGTGGGCCGCACGACGGCTTCATCAACGCAGGCCTCGGCCGGCGCAAGTAGTTCGACGACGATGGGCTCTCGGACGGAAAGCGCCCTGCGGCCGACGTTTGAGTTAAGGATCAGCTACGGGCCAGCCGTGGGCTCGCTGGCCCTTGAGAGCGTCAGAAGTACATGCGTCCCCGCGCGATGTCAGCCTCGGCCTGCCGAAGGGCCTCTGCGACTTCGGGGTCAGTCCCTTCGAACTTCGCCGCCCGAGAGCCAAAGTTCGTGTATCGGTGCATGACGAACCACAGCACGAGGAGCACGGCCAAGACCAAGCCGGTTCCGATCCACCACCACTTGCGGGCAGCGTAAGTGCGACCAACCGCGGGCACAAGCAAAGCGATGCTCCGTTGAAGGATCGTCAATCGGGACGCCGCCACGCCTGCGCCGGGTGAGGCGCTTGCACGCGTCGACGGTGAGGGAGGCGACCAGCAGGGCAGCGGCGGCGACGAACGCTCGGGCTGCGACCGGCCATCCGGCGGTGAGCAGCAGAGCGAACTCGGCGACAACCGCGACCGAGGACCAGAGGGCGAGAACGACGGCGGTGACACCGGCCTAGGGCCGCGTGCCGGTGACGCTGGTGACGATGCTGTTGCTGCTCATGTCAGAGGTATGCGCGGACGAAGCAAGAAGTTCGCGTGCCGGTCAGGTTGTCGGCGCGGACTTCGCGTCCATGTCCTTCAACCACTTGTCAGTGGGAGCCCAACCGCCGGTGCGACTCATTGCGTACCGCAGGAGCACGTCCCGGCGAACGGATGGCTTCCATTTCGCGCGCTGCCACTCGGGCAGTTCGTGGAGGTCGGAGATGAACACCTTCGCGCTGTTGTCGAGGAGCGCGTACGTGGACCGCCACTCCTCAGCAACCCGCTGCGGCGCCCACCGCAATGCGTACTCAGCGCCGACGTCGTTTTTCGACTCCATCCGGCTGCGGATGAACGCTTCAACGACCGGTTTCCTCGACATCGGCTTCGCGGCCCTGACCCCGGCATCTTCGATGGCCGCCTGGATGAGTTGCTGCGCACGCGCCAACCGTTCACGTCGTTCCCGGTCGCGTTTCTCGTCCGCGTCTTCCTGCCATTCCTCGAGCTCGGCGGTCAGCTCCTGCGACCAGTCGACGGCCGCCCACCATGCGTAGGACACCCCCGCGCCGATGAACTGGAGGTCCATCCCCTCGAGGTCGCCGTCGTGACTCGCGGCGTTGTTCTGGAGGCTGGCGGGCACCCCTTCAGCGTCGCCGAGGAACTCCGCCAGGTCGAACGTCCGCTTTCCGAGGGTGACGAACGCCGCGCCGACATGGCTTGCGATGTCGAGCGCGTCGTCGAGGGTGACCTCGGGAGCAGCGAACAGCACGTCGGTGTTCTTCACGACCATCGCCGGCAGGAGCCGTAGATTTCGGCCCGCCGCTTCCAACGGAGCCCGCTCGAGCATCGCCCGCAGCTCTGCAGGGGTGACGGTCGAGGGAATCTCGTCATCATCGGGCATGGCTTGACCGTATCGGGTGGACGCGACAGCGCAGGTGATTACCGGAAGGAGGTCGCCACTGGCTGGCGCTCCCGCTTGGCCACCGTCGTGGGCCTTCCTCGCATGTGGCGGCTTGAAACCATCGCAGATCAGGCCACCGAAGCAGGCCAAGTAGCGGCCATCTAGCGCGTGCAACGGGAAGGGGCGAATTGCCCCTCCCCGTCGAGTCACCGCATCGCGGCGCTTGCTACCTGCTCTTCTTGTGCGAGGTCTGCGTCGTGTTCGGTTGCGACTTCGCGTAGCTGGGCTTCACGAACTTCCCCGTGATCGAGCTCCGCGACTGGCCGTTTCCCTTGCTGCCCTTCGTCAAGATCTCCGCGCTCCTTGCCGGCTCCTACAGCGCGACCTGTTCGCGCCGACGTCCTGTACCAGAATCACCCGTGGAACCACATGTTGTGGTGCGACACACCCAGAACCACTACATGTTGCGGCGGCCGCAGTGTGTCGTAGCTACAACTCACCGGCATCGACGACGCCGACACACGGGAGGCCTGATGCGTCCCGCTGGCCGATCGGCATGCGGGACGCGCTCGAGCATGTTCCGGCGCACTATGAACGAGTGCGTGTGTTGACGATTCAGACGGTAGCGATGGGAGTCTCCGCGGAGCAGGAGGCGCATTGGCCACAGCTCGCAGCCGCTGCGATGCTGGCAGCAGAGGAGGGCCGCGACCCCGTTCCCGCGGTGTGGTTCAGGACAGATGAAGGAGCGAGTGGGCTGATTCCGGTTTCCGAGCTCACTCCCGTGAACTTCACTGATGACGAGGAACCGGCTCGATTCATCGGGACAGTGACCGCGATCGGCCCCGACGCCGCTCCATCGACCTGAGCTCTGTCCGGTCGCCGATCCCTCTGCGGGAACGGCGCACGGTAGCTTCGGAGCATGCCGGCTTCTCAGTACGTTCGATTGCTGCGCGAGCGGATCGGGAGCAGCTACCTGCTCCTCCCGGGCGTGACCGCGGTCATCCGAGACGACGATCGGTTCCTCCTGGCGCGGCAGCGCGACTCCGGACGATGGAGCCTGATCGGGGGCGGCATCGAGCCCGGCGAGGACCCCCGCGCGGCGCTGCTGCGCGAAGTGCGAGAAGAACTCGGTGTGGGCAGCGACGTCATCCGGATCATCGGGGCTTACGGCGGCGCCACCCTCGAGAACGTCTACCCCAACGGCGACCAAGTTGGGTACGTGACGGTGGCGTACCTCTGCTCACTGCATACGTCGTCGTTCCTTCTCGACGAGGACGAAGTGCTTGAAACCCGGTGGGCGACTCTCGCCGAACTCACCGAACTCGATCATCACGAGTGGATCGACCAGGTGCTGACCGACGCCGCCCGGTAGTGGATCCTCCAGCGTTCCCTAGTGGACTCGGCCTCCTCGTGGGAGCTTGGGACGATGCAGCACAACGACGTAACGCTCACCTGGCGATCAATCATCAGTGACGAGGAGCTAGCAGACCTCACCGCAGCACATGGAGGGTCGCCCGAATCCGGCTGGTGGGATCGGGTAAGCCCGCGCTCCCTCGGTTGGGTCGCGGGCAGGGGCCCCGGTGGTGAGCTGGTCGGCTTCGTGAACGTCGCTTGGGATGGTGCGGACCACGCGTTTCTCATCGACACGAAGACACACCCGACCTACCAGCATCAGGGCCTTGGAACAGCCGTCGTCCGCTGTGCCGTCGAAGCGGTTCGCGCCGCCGGCTGCGAGTGGTTGTTCGTCGACTACGGCGAGGACATGGTGCCCTTTTACGAGGGGGCCTGCGGCTTCCTACCCACCCGCGCCGGACTCGTGCATCTGCGCTGATCCGCCGTCCCGATAGCCGGTCCTTGACTGGTCGCGTCGCTTCCTCAGGTTGCTGTGACGAAGCGACGTACGCGGCGGCGAGCATCTCCGTCGCACATAGGTGGTCCGGAACGAATCTCAGTGCGGGTGCGCCATACGGCCGCGCAGAGAGCGTCGGTGCCTCTTCGTACGATCCGTTTCGTGGGTCGTCGTCGTTCGAATCGTTGGGTGCCGCCGCAGCCGTTCTCGCTAGAGGAATCGGCACGCGGCGCGGACGTGCGGGAGCTTGAGCAGCCGATGCCGGTGTACGCCTGGTTCCAGCTGCCGGACAGGCTTATCCGCCGCGATGATGCGGTTGCGCGGAGCATGACTCGTGACGCGGTCTGGGTGGAAGCGGGTCGCGGCGAGACGAAGCTCGCGGCGTGGGTTTGGAGGAGCTCGGTGCGGCATAGAGCCGAGGAGCGGTCGAGCTGATCCACACAGTCAAGCTCTGAATAGCGTGCAGCGACGTCCCACAAGTACTTGCTGCGCCTCGACGGTGAGTAGGGCGGTCGAACCCTCGGGACTGCTGCAGGTTTGGTTGACTCGTTTGTTTAGGCCGCGAGTGCGGCCTGTGGGTTGATGATCGTCTCGTACTCGATTGGGGTCAATTTCCCCAGACCTCGTTGGCGCCGTTTCCGGTGGTAGGTCGCTTCGATCCAGGTGATGATCGCCAGCCGGAGTTCCTCCCGGGTGGACCATCGCTTCCGGTTGAGGACGTTCTTCTGCAGGAGCGCGAAGAACGATTCCATCGCCGCGTTGTCCGCGCACGCGCCGACGCGCCCCATCGATCCGAGCAGCCCGGCGTCCGATAGCGCCCGGACGAACTTCTTCGAACGGAACTGGCTGCCCCGATCCGAATGGATGACTGTCCCTGACGGGTTCCGGCGGGAAATCGCCATCTGCAGAGCCGCGACGGCAAGTGAGGACCGCATCCGGTCGCTGATCGAGTAGCCGACGATGCGCCGCGAGCACGCGTCCTTGATCGCGCAGAGGTAGAGCTTGCCCGCACCGGTCGGGTGCTCCGTGATGTCCGTCAGCCAGAGCTTGTCGAGGTCTGGTGCCGTGAACGCACGCCGGACCCGGTCGTCGTGCACTGGCGGCCCGGCCTTGCGATTCAGGCCGCGCTTCTTCGCATGCAACGACCACAGCCGCTGCTGCGAGCACAGCCGCCACACCCGCCGCTCTGATGCTCGGTGGCCGGCAGCATGAAGGTCATCGGCGATGAACCGGTATCCGAACGTCGGATCGTCGCGGTGCGCATCGATCGCTGCGTTGGTCAGGTGCGCGTCCGCCCAGTCTCGATCGGTCACCGGATCGGCACGCCACCGATAGAAGGCCTGCTTCGAGAAGCCCAACACCCGGCAGGCCACCGCGACCGGGATCCGATCGTCGGCGAGTTCGAGGACCAGCGGGTAGATCATTTTGGGAGTTGCGACTGGGCGAAGTACGCGGCCGCCCGGCGGAGGATCTCGTTCTCCTGCTCAAGCAGCCGGATCCGCTTTTGGGCGTCCCGCAGCTCCGCCTGCTCGACCGCTTTCGCCGACGGCACCGCTGCAACATTGATGCCGTCGTCGCGGTCCGCGAGCCGCAACCAGCGGGCCAGGCAGGACTCGGACACACCGAAGTCCTTCGCGACCTGCCGCACCGACGTCTCGCCCTTCCGGGCGACCGCGATCACATCACGGCGGAACTCTTCCGGATACGCCTTCACCATGGCGCACATCCTTCCAGCAGGAGCCAACGCCCCTACCTGTCAGGAGTCAACCAAACCTGCAGCAGTCCCCACATCCTTCCAGCAGGAGCCAACGCCCCTACCTGTCAGGAGTCAACCAAACCTGCAGCAGTCCCGAACGCTTCATCAGGTCATCGAAATCGCCGTCCACCACAGGTGGGCGGCGCTGTCGTCGTATCGGAGGCGCGCCTCAGGAGGTAGCGGGCGAAGCGCTCGCGTCAGCGATCGCCGTCTGCTGAGACAAGGTGAGCGGGTCATCCTCGTCCACTCCATGCCCGTCGGTAAGCCGTGCGGGTCGTACTCGTGTTGACGTCAGCCGTGGCTGAGGGTGCGGTCTCCGAGCGGCTCCTGCAGTGGCAATGCGCCGCGCAATGCGTACCCGACGGCGGCGCACGGCTCCTGTTGCTTCTTGCCCCAAGCCTGAACCGTCACGGTCGTTGTTGACTCATCGACGGTGACGCCCATCGGGGCCACGCAGTCCTTGTTTTGCACACTCACGACCACGCTGCCGGCCGCCGTCGAGCTTGTCGAAGACCAGTCGAGCTTCACAAGGCCCTTCGTGCTAGCGACTACCGGCAGCGCAGATGAAGTCGAAGTCGCGCTCGGAACGACCGTCGGCGACGGCGCTGCTTCTCTCGCCGAGCAGCCAACGAGAGTACCCATCGTCAGGACGACGAAGACCGTTCCGAGCACGACGGTTCTCATCAACCGACTGTAACGCTGGTGCCGAGGATCTGCTTGATGCGGTTCGCGTTCGAGTAGTACACGGTGTGCCCACCATTGCTTTCAGCAGAGATGGTGCCGGTGACGAGGAACTTTCCCCCAGTGGACGGAGCGAGCACGGGACCGCCGCTATCGCCTGGGCGGGTCACGATGGCGTTCGGGTTGTTCGCGGAGTCGATGCCGCATTCGTGCACCGTCTTACCCTCCTCGGTCATGTTGGTGCAGCCGTTCACCATGTTGACCTTCGCGTTGCACACGTACCCGGTGGTGGTCCCGTCGGTGCAGATTGTGGCACCGATGGCGGAGACTGCGGCGCCGGCGATGTGAGCGTAGGTGACATTGCCCTTGTCACCGTTGAGGTACACGCCCTTGTCGAAGCCGTTACCGCCGCTGAGAAGTGCGACGTCCGGGTTGTTGGCTTCCCAGTGGACGCTCGATGCGGTGCCGGCGGAGCCGGAGGACGCGATGGTGCCGTTGTCGTAGTACCCCTGCTGCCACTTCGCACCGTTCGGTCCGCAGTGACCGGCGAAGAGCATCTTGCCGCCCCACAGCGCGGTGGTAGAGCACCAGACGATCTCGTCGCCGGCATCCCGGATGATGCGGACGCCGCCGGGGTAAGTCGGGACCGTCAGGAACGGTTCGTACGGACCGACCGTCAGACCGCCAGGAACACCACCAGTGCTGGGAGTGCCCGACGCGGGGGTCGCCGATGCGCGTGCTCCCGCGCTGGGGTTCAGCAGCTGCTTCGCGGCCGCTGAAGACTTGGGTGCGTGGCCGATAGCAGCCTCAGGCTGGTCCTCCTGGGTGATGACGGTGTCAGTACCCAGTCGGTCGACCAGAGCTTCAGCTTGCTGCGTGGTGTAGGAGGTCAGACCGACGTGCAGGGTGTTTCCCTCGTCGAGGTACCAGACCGACAGTTGGTCGTCGCGGAGGCCTGCGGCGGTGACCGCTGGCGGGACGAGTGCGAGCTGCTGGTCGTGGGTCAGTGGTGCTGCGTTGGCTGCCGCCGGCAAGGTCGCGAGCATCGTTGCTGCGACCATGACGGCAGAGCCGAGCAGCGCTGTTGTGCGCTTCATTGCTCAGAATCCCCTCGAGGCGGTCAGCCCCTCCGACCGCCCATGAGCGACCCTCGCGTACGCCTAACGGGGAGTCAATGAAAGGGTGCACAGGTCTGTCTACAGCCCTCACCACGGTCCGGGCAACCCCGTCTCTTGTTCGTGGACGAGGCGTCCGACGATGCGGACGTCGTGGAGGAGGTCGCGGATGTGGTTGACCGTGGTGCCGAGGAGCGCGGCGATGGCGGACAGCGGGAGAGAGCCAGGGGTGTCCCCGTGGATGGTGCCCGCCCAGTGGTCGGCGACGCCGCCGAGTTCGGTGCTGTTGACGAAGCAGCGCGGTCGTGTGCATCGGCGCGAATCTGGCGCAACTGTGCGTCCAGAGAGCGGCCGGAGCTCGCCGTCCTATCGAGACCGTGGAATCGGATCCCAAAAGTCGTGGAACGCTCGCTGTCACTGGGATCCGCGATCCGTGCCACCACTGGCATCCGCGAATAGACCGAACACCTCGCTGGTCACCCAGCGGGCAGGATCGCTCAGCGCGCCCCCGGCGCCCCCGCCACCCGCTCGAGGATCCCGTCCAGCGCCGATCGATCCCAGAACGACCCCGCCCGGACCGCGCCGTCGATGCGCCCCAGCGCCGTGTGACTCGTCATCGGATCGGCGGCGAGCAGCACCGCGTCCGCCCGTGACCCGGGTGCCAGGCGTCCGGTCTCGGTCTCGAGCCCGAGGAACCGCGCCGCGTCGGACGTCGCCGTCCGGAGGATCTGCAGGGGTCCAAGACCGGCGTCGGCGAGGTACCCGAACTCGTCGTGGAGCGCGAAGCCCGGGATCACCCCCGCGGCACCGTCGGCATCCGTCCCGGCGAGCATCGGGACGCCCGCACCGGCCAGGAGCCCGACGAGGCGCAGTTGGGCCGCCCAGTGCGACTCGAGGGCGTCCCGGGTCTCCGTCGGGAGGCCGGCGAACTTCCGGCCGGACCGGTCCCACGAGCGGAGCTCCCCGGGTGCGATGTAGCGGCGACGGTCGTCGTGTCGGTGCTCCGGCGCGTTCGGGAACTGTTGCGTGTGCAGGCGGACCAGGGTCGGGCACTGCCAGGTCTCGTGCTCGACGAAGAGCGCTGCCAACTCCTGGGCGGCCTCCTCGTCGAACGTGTCGTCGGCGAGCGTGAGCGCGCGGGCGGACGAGTCCGAGGTCCTCGTGGCCGGGTTCACCACGATGCCGCGGATCACCCGACCGATGACGCGGTCCATGCCCGGCAGCCTGACCGTGGGGATCTTCGGCGTGCGAGCCGCTCCGACCGCGGATCGCACCTCGGCCTCGCGGGACGACGTCGCGGCGAACACGGTCGCGCCGGGCCCGAGGTGCTCGATCGCTCGCATGCCCCCTCGGGACGCTTCGCGCGGGTCCACGTCGTTCGGGAGGTGTCCTGCGAGCGGGACGCCGAGCCGACCTGCCTCAGCGAGTGCTGCGAGGAACGCATCGCGCCCGACGAGGGCCGCCTTGACGAAGTCGGCACCCTGGGCGTGCTGGTCACGGACGGTCGCGACGGCGGCCTCCGCGGTCGACGCGTTCACCGGGGTGAGGAGGTCTCCCGGCGTGGCGAGGAGTTCCGGAGCGCCGAGCGGTGCGGGCAGTGCACCCGCGGCACGGGCTGCCAGCAGGGCGGGCGAGCCGGACATCTGGCGGAACCCGACCACCCCGTTCGCGAGCATCAGTGCGTAGGCGCCGTCGACGTCGTCCGGGGAGTTGAGCGGGTGGGCGTGCATGTCCGCGAAGCCCGGCACCAGGAACCGGCCGCGTCCGTCGACGACCTGCTGGCCCGCGGCCGTCCCGGTCTGCGACGTGGCGGACACCGACGCGATGGTCGCGCCGGTGAACCGCACGTCCTGCCCGGCCGTGGCGGTCCCGTCGAGCGGGTCGACGACGGTGACGTCGCGGATGACGACGTCGTGGTCGGCAGTGGGTGCGGTGACGTAGCGGCTCATGCGCGGTCTCCGTCCCGGTCGTCGCGATCGTGGCTGTCGAGCCAGTCCTGTTCGGCGGCTTCCACCGCCTCGACGGACCCGGGCCGGTCCGTGCCGGGCAGGTCGTCGGCGATGCGGTGACCGCTCGCCCCGAGGACCGTCGCGAGCCATCGGTACGACGGCCGACGGTCGTCGACCGCGACGGAGGACAGGTCCGGCACGGTGCCGGGAACGGTCGGTGTCACCGTGTCGGATTCGTAGACGCACGTCATCGCGGCCAGCCGCCAGCCGGTGCCGGTCCGGCGTGCGCGGTACAGCAGCCGGACGCGCGAGGCCAGGTCGACCTCGGCGCCGCCCAGTCCGGCGCGGACCTCGATGACCGCCGGTGCGGCGACGATCGCGCGGTCACCGAGGAGGTCGACGACCGGCGGGCTCATCCGGTGTGTGGCGGCCGTCCCACCGGCGGCCATCGCGATCGACCCCGCGACGAAGTCCCGCGCGTTGCCGTCGAACCAGCTGATGCGCACGCGGCCGTCCGGCTCCCACGCGTCACGCATGCGGTCCCACCGCCCGCGGTCCCGCCCCTGGCGTTCGCGCAGCACGAGCTGACTGATGTCGGTGACGTCGTCCACGATCTGCTCCTTCGCCCGGGGGCCGAGCGTAGGACGGCGCGAGAGCGGTCCGGCGAGGGTTTCCACTCAGCGGAAGACGGCGTCGGCGGTAGGGTGCAGCGGTGGGCGACACTCGCACGGGGACGGTCGGTCGGGCCTTCGCGATCCTGGGGTGCTTCGACGACCGCCACCCGACGCTGACGCTGAGCGAACTCGCGCGTCGCTGTGGCCTGCCCGTCAACTCGACGCTGCGGATCGCACGGAGCCTGGTCGCCGAGGGCGCCCTCGAACGCCGGGGCGACGGCCGGTTCACGATCGGGCTGCGCCTGTACGAACTGTCGTCCCTCGCCCCGCGGGGCGTGGGGCTCCGCCAGGCCTCCCTGCCGTACCTCCAGGACCTGCACGACCTGACGGGACAGCACGCCATGCTCAGCGTCCGTGAAGGGGACGAGGCGGTCCTCGTCGAGCGCGTCTCGCCCAAGCGCGGGACCCGGAGCGTCGACTACCGGGTCGGCGGCCGGATGCCCCTCGCGGCGACCGGCGGCGGACTCGTCCTGCTCGCGTTCGCGCCCGACGAGGTCCAGGAGCGTGCGATCACGACGTTCGACGTGCGGACCTCGGTCGACGAGGTGACGTCGGCGGTCGAGCTCCGCCGGTACCTGTCGGCCGTCCGTCGGACGGGTGCCGCCGTCGGTTCGCAGCGGTCCCCGCGTGCGCTCGTCGCGGCGGGTGCGCCGATCCGGGACGCCTCGGGCGTCGTCGCGGCCCTCTCGATCGTGATGCCGGCCGGGCACGCCGAGCCGAGCACCGTCGTGCCCGCGTTGCACGCGTGCGCACGGGCGATCACGCGCGACGCGACGCGCTGACCCGCTCGCGCCGTGCCGTGGTCCGGCACCGCATCGGACGGGAGGCGCGGTGCCGGCCCGCACCGCGCCTCCCGTCCGATGCCGGGCCCTTCGCCGGCGGCACCACCGCTGCCATACTGGCGACATGACGATGGCGCAGCCCGTCATCGGGCGCGAGCGGGAGGGCTCCGCCCTGCGGGACGCCCTCCGCGACGTCCACGACGGCGGCTCCGCGTTCGTCATCGACGGTGAGGCCGGGATCGGCAAGTCGACGCTGGTCGCCGACCTGGTCCGCCACGCGACCGACCTCGGCGTCCGACGGCTCTCGACCGCGGGGACCCTCGCCGAGTCGGCCGAGCCCTACGCCGCGCTCCACCTGCTCCTGTACCCGTTGCGCAGCGGGATCGCCGACCTGCCCGCGCCGCAGCGTCGTGCGCTCGAGGTCGCGTTCGGTCTCGCGACGGGGATCCAGCCCTCGCCGCTGCTCGCCGGGCTGGCGGCGCTGACGCTGGTCTCCGACGCCGCCTCGGAGGGCCCGATCCTGGTCGTCGCCGAGGACCTGCACTGGATGGACGCCGCGTCCGAGTGGGCGATCCGGATGATGGCCCGGCGGGTCGACCAGGACCCGATCGTCATGGTGATCACGACCCGGAAGACCGAGACCGCGGACGACCCCGCGGTCCGGCGCCTCCACCTGACGCCGCTCGACGAGTCGGACGCCGGCCGCCTGCTCGACGCCGTCCCCGGGGCGCCGATGGGCCAGGCGCGACGTGACCTGGTGCTCCGCGCCGAGGGGAACCCGCTCGCGCTGCACGAACTCAGCCGCACGACACCGGGGGACCGGAGCCGTGACCGTCCCGTGGTGGGCCGGGTGGAGCAGGAGTTCGCCGCGCGGTACGCGGAGCTGGACCACCCCGTCCGGCTGGCCATCCTCGCCGTCGCCCTGTCCGGCGGTACCGGCGCCGAGGAGGCCGCGCGGGTGGCCGCCCGGACGCTCGGGAGGTTCCCGCCGCCGACGTGGACGGAGCAGGCCTCGGCGTCGTCGCTGCTCGAGTGGGTGGCGCCCCGCGCGATCCGGTTCCGGCACCCGCTCGTGCAGTCGGCGGTCCTCACCGCCGCGTCGCCGACGGAGCGCACCGCGGTCCTGCGTTCCCTGGTCCTCGAGCACGACCACGACCCCGCGCGCACGGTCTGGTGGCGGGCCGAACTGGCGACCGGCCACGACGACGACCTCGCGGACGAGATCGCCGCGATCGGCGACGAGCGATCGGCGATGTCCGATCCGTTCGTCGCGAGCCGGGCGTACGAGCGCTCGGCCGAGCTGACCTCGGACGTCGCCCGACGCGTCGGCCGGCGGATCCTCGCGGCGGAGCACGCCGGGCTGTCCGGACGGCTCGCGGACGCCTCGCTCCTGGTGCAGCGAGCGTGCGACGAGGCACCCGACCGGCTCCTCGCAGCACGCGCGGCCTTCGTCGCCGAGACCCTGCCCACCGGTCGGACCGGGCTCGCGGTGGGCGACCTCGGGCCAGCCCTGCACGCCGTCTCCGAGATGCAGCAGGGCGGCGGGGTCGACCACGCCACCGCGGCGCTGCTGCACCTCGCCGCGATCGCCTGGGACCACACCGCCGAACCGGACCCCGGCGACCCGATGCTCGTCGTGGTCGAGGCGCTCGCCCTGCCGGACGACGACCCCCGCTCGATCCTGCTCGCGGCCCGGACCGAGCCGGTGGTGCGTGGCGACCGTGTGCTGGAACGCGCGCTCGCCGCCGCACCGACCGCCGAGGACGAGGGCTCCGCCTGGTACCTCGGGTACGCGCTCAACCTCGTCGGGGAGATCGAGACGGCACGCGTCCTCCTCGACCGTGCCGTCCGGAGCATGCGGGCGCGTGGCGACCTGCGCACCTTCCCGCAGGCGCTCATGGGGACCTCGATGACCACGTTCCTCGGTGGGGACCTCGCGCGGGCGCGGGTCCTCGCCGAGGAGGCCTCCTCGCTCGGACGGGACCTCGGCGACGACGGCTTCACCGCCGCGACCCGGTGCGCGCTCGCGTGGTTCGACGCCCTCGACGGCAAGCAGCCGGACCCCGAGCGGATCGCGGGCGGGACGGCTGCCGGGGCGCAGGTGCTCCGGTCGAGTGCGATGCGCGCGACCCTGCTCGGCGCCGCGGGGGCGGCGTCCCTGGTGTCCGGTCGCGCGGCCGAGGCACTCGAATCCGTCCGGGCACTGGCCGATCCGGACCACGACGCGTTCAACCCGACGTTCGCCGTCATCACCTCGCACGACTTCGTCGACGCCGCATTGGAGTCGGGCAACCGGGCCGATGCCGAGCAGCGGGCCGCGGACCTCGAGCGGCTCCACGCCCGCTGGCACGCGCCGATCGTCCGCGCCGCCCGCGACCACGCGCGGCTCGCACTCGTCCCCGACGCCGACCTCGAACCGGCGTGGGCGTCCGTGCAGCACGAACGGTGGCCGGTGCCGTACGTGCAGGCCCGTGCACTGCTCCGCCTCGGCGGCCGCCTGCGCCGGGCGGGTCGGCGGGACACCGCCCGCGCCGCCCTGCACGCCGCCCTCGAGCTGTTCGAGTCGATGCCCGCGCCGGCGTGGGCGGACCGGACCCGTGACGCCATCCGGGCGACCGGGCAGCGGGTGGCAGCGGCGGGGCACGGCGGCGTCGAACTGCTCACGCCCCAGGAGCTCCGGGTCTGCACGCTCGCGGCACGAGGACTGAGCAACCGGGCCATCGGCGAGCACCTGTTCGTCTCCCCGCGGACGGTGGGGGCCCACCTGTACGCCGCGTTCCAGAAGCTCGGGATCTCGGCCCGGCAGGAACTCGCCGCGGCCCTGGCGGCCGGCTCGTCCGGCGACTAGGTCATCCGGCAACGCATCTCGGTCACCGTGACCGATGTGCACCTCCACCGCGCGCCCCTAGCGTCGTCAGCGCCACCAGGCACCGCCCTCGACGAAGCAGGTCCGCGCCTCTCGCAGCGGACCCGGAAGGACCGCACCATGCCCGGATCACCCACCATCGTCCTCGTCCACGGAGCGTTCGCCGACGCCTCCAGCTGGGCCCCCGTCACGAGGGTCCTCCTCGACCAGGGCCACCACGTCCTCGTCCCGCCCGTCTTCAACCGCAGCCTCTCCGGCGACGCGGCCTACATCCGGTCCTTCGTCGAGCAGATCGACGGACCGGTCCTGCTCGCCGGGCACTCGTACGGCGGCGCGATCCTGACCGTGGCCGGTGTCGCCGAGAACGTCATCGGGCTCGTCTTCGTCGCCGCGTACGCGCTCGAGGAGGGCGAGAGCCTCGGTGCCCTGCAGGGCGGCTTCCCGGACAGCGACCTCGCCGCGAACCTCGTGTACGCGCCCTACCCCGTGGACGGCGGCGAGCCCGGCACGGACGTCTCCGTCGCCGTCGACGCCTTCCCCGCCGTCTTCGCGGACGGGCTCGCACTGGACGAGGCGCAGGTGCTCGCGGTGTCGCAACGTCCGCTCTCCGCCGTCGCGTTCGGCGAGCCGGCATCGGCGGCCGCGTGGAAGACCAAGCCGTCCTGGGGCATCGTCTCCAGCGCCGACCACACCATCAACCCCGACGTCGAGCGCTTCGGGTACCAGCGCGCCGGCGTCCGCGAGGTCGTCGAGATCGACGCCCCCCACCTCGTGATGCAGACCCACCCCGCCGAGGTCGCCGCGGTCATCACCACCGCCCTCGCCGCGGTCAGCTGACCCCGGCCCCTCGACCGACCGACCGAGAACCACCGAACAACCACAGGGAGACCACCATGGGATACGTGACCACCGACGACGGTGCAGAGATCTACTTCAAGGACTGGGGGAGCCACGACGCGCAGCCGATCGTGTTCCACCACGGCTGGCCGCTGTCCTCGGACGACTGGGACGCGCAGATGCTGTACTTCCTGGCCGAGGGCTACCGCGTCATCGCCAGTGACCGCCGCGGCCACGGACGCTCGTCGCAGATCGGCACCGGCCACGACATGGACCACTACGCGAGCGACGTCTCCGCCGTGGTCGAACACCTCGACCTGCACGACGCGATCCACATCGGCCACTCGACCGGTGGCGGCCAGGTCGCCCGGTACGTCGCCCAGTACGGCCAGCCGCAGGGCCGAGTCGCCAAGGCCGTCCTCGTCGCGGCGGTGCCGCCGCTCATGGTCACGACCGAGGCGAACCCCGACGGCACCGACATCTCGGTCTTCGACGGGTTCCGCGAGGCGCTCGCCGCCAACCGTGCCGAGTTCTTCCAGGCCGTCGCCTCCGGCCCGTTCTACGGCTTCAACCGTGACGGTGCGACGCCGTCGGAGCCGGTCATCGCGAACTGGTGGCGTCAGGGCATGACGGGCAGCGCCCTCGCGCACCTCGAGGGCATCAAGGCGTTCTCGGAGACCGACCAGACGGAGGACCTCAGGGCCATCACCGTTCCCGTCCTCGTCCTGCAGGGCGACGACGACCAGGTCGTGCCGTACCGGGACGCGTCGCTGAAGCAGGCGGAGCTCCTCAGCGATGCCACGCTCAAGATCTACGAGGGGTACCCGCACGGCATGTTGACGACCCACGCCGACGTCGTCAACCCGGACATCCTCGCGTTCCTCCGGAGCTGAGAGCACTGACGCTGCGGACGCAGCGTCCCGGACTGGAGGCGCGGTGCGGGTGAGCTGATCGGCTCACCCGCACCGCGCCTCCAGTCCGTCAGCGGTCCGTCGCGGGCGCCGCGTCGTCGACGACCGCGAGTCCGTTGAGGGTGCGGGGGTACCCGATGAACGGCACCAGGACGGTGAGCACGTCGAGCAGGTCCCGGCGGTGGTTGCCGACGGCGAGGTTGCCGGCGACGTGCCCGCGGACCTGCGCGTCGGCGCCACCGAGCGCGACGAGCATCGCGAAGGTGACGAGCTCGCGGGTCCGGAGGCCCAGCCCGCCGCGGGCCACCGTGTCGCCGAAGCAGTTGCCGGAGAGGAACCGCTGGAAGTGCACCGTGTCGGGCGACGCGGCGTCGTACATCCGGTCGACCCGGTCGGCGCCGACGATCCGTCCCTGCACCTCGCGCCCGCGGGCCAGTCGCGTCTCGGGGTCGGTCGTGCGCTGATCAGGCAGGGGGAGCGCGACGCCGCGGGCGACGAGCGCGTCGTCGGTGATCGTGAGGAAGTCGACGGTGCGGGCGAAGCCGACGTAGGCGACGGCCTGGTACACGACCTCCTTCGCCTCGACGGGGGTGACCTCGTTCGCGAGCGCGGCTTCGAGGAGGACGGCGAACTCGGTGTGCGCACCGACGGCGATCGTCGCGCCGAGCTGGACGAGGAGTCGGTCGTGCCGGGTGATCGCGACGTCGCGCAGGGTCTCGTCGAGGGCGAAGTCGGCGAAGGACGCCGCGAACCCCGGGTCGGTCTCGGCGAGGGCCGAGGTGTGGTCCGGGAAGAGCTGGGCGTGCTCGCGCTGGGCTGCTGGGTTCGCTGGCATGCCCTCGACGCTAGGTCGACGGCGGCCGCTGTGGGAGGGGACGCTGGGACACCCTCCGACAGGGCACCCCTCCGCGCGCGCGGCCCGCCTGGGCTCAGGACGACGGCCCGGCGACGACCCGGCGGTCCCGCACGGCCCACGGCAGCAGGAGCCCGGCGAGCACCCCGCCCCCGAGGTCGGCGGCCAGGTCCCCGATGGTGTCCTCGTACCCGACGTAGATCGTGGGGTCGAGGAAGGTGTGGCCGAGGAACTCGAACATCTCCCAGACGGACCCGATCGCCAGCGACAGCACGCCGGCGACGACGACCGCCTGGACCCGACCGACCCGGTCGCCCGTGCGCAGCACCCCGGTGTCGCTCGCGATCACCCAGAGCACCGCGGTCAACGCGGCGAGCAGCACGAAGTGCACGACCTTGTCCCACAGGAACACCGAGGTGTACCAGCCGAGGACGCTGCTCCACCCGGCGACGAGGGCCAGCGCGCACACGGCGGTGTCGACGGCGGGTCGGAGTCCGAGCACGCGGGGGACGACGACCCCGAGCAGTGCGAGCAGGAGCACGGCGAACGCGATCCAGCCCCACCCGATCGTGGCGACCGGCAGGCTCACCAGCGTCACCGCACGGACGGCATCGGCGACGACCTCGGCCCCGCGGGGTCGGCGGAGGAACGTCGCACCGAGCCGGTCGATCACGCGGTGGTCCGCGGTGGTCGTGGTCACGCTGCCTCCCACCGGAGCACGGCCTGCACGGCGGCGTGGTCGGACGGCCACACCCCGCTCGGTCGGCGCGTCGACACGGCCGCCGCCGACACGGCGGCACGCACCCCGTCGGCACCGCGGGCCAGGATCCAGTCGATCCGGCGTCCGCCCCGCCGGGGAGCGCGGTAGCCCAAGTGCGTGCCCCACTGCTCGGACGCGTGCGAGGCCGCCGTCGTCCAGGTGTCCGCGAACCCCGCGTCGGTGAGGACCCGGTGCGGAGCACTGTCGGCGGGGGCGTTCGCGTCGCCGAGCACGACGACCGGGAGCCCGGCCTCGTCCGCCCACCGGACGAGGAGCTCCGCCGACCGACGGCGTGCCAGGGGCGATGCGACGTCGAGGTGCACGGACACGGCGAGGAAGCGCGTGCCGGTGAGGCGGTCCTCGAGCTGGAGGCCGACGGCGATCCGGGGGAACAGGGTGCCCCACGACCGGCTCCCGATCCGCTCCGGCCGGCGGGACAGCGCCCGGACCTGCTCACCGGTGACCCGCAGACGGTCGGTGTCGACCAGCATCCCGACGCGCTCCCCGTCGCCACGGCGCCCGCGACCCCGGAGCACCGCGGTCCACCGGGGCTGCAACCGCTCCGTGAGCCAGCGCTCCTGGTCGGGCAGGACCTCCTGCAGGGCGGCGAGGTGCGGGGACTCGGACCCGAGCAGCTCGAGCACGGCATCGCGGCGGTGCGTCCAGGCGTCGGGGTGGTCGGTCCGACGGTGCGGGACGCGTCGGCGGACGTTGAGGGTCAGGACGTGCAGGTCCGGGGCGGACCGCGGCCCGACGAGCGGGGAGTCGCTCACGACGCCGGCACCTCCTCGAGCGGCTCCACGACGTCCGGTCCGGGGACGCGCTCGACCACGGCACCGGGCACGGCACGGGGCGTCGCCCAGCAGCGCCGCACGGCCCGGACGACCGGCAGGATCCGGAACCCGCCGAGCGCCAGTGTCCGGAGCGCCTTCCGCGTGCGCACGACGAGGCCGGGCAGGTCGCGGACGGGCTCGCCCGACACGGACATCACGAGGGAACGGTCGAGCACCACCGGCCACGCGGGATCGAGCTGCACGGACAGGTCGACGTCGTCGTGGACGTCGGCGTCGTACCGGTGCACGCGGGACCGGACGGCCTCCCAGGCGCGGCGTCGGATGACCAGGTTCGAACCGAACAACGGCGGCCGCCACAGCGCCGCCGTCATCAGGGCGAAGTAGGCGCGCATGTACGCCACGTGCCAGAACGCCCGCTCCAGACGACCGAGCCCGCGGAACTCGCCCGGTCCGGTCACCGCCACGACGCGGTCGTCGTCGAAGTGCCGGAGCGCCCGCTCGAGCCAGTCCGGACCCGGGCAGGAGTCCGAGTCCAGCCGGGCGATCAGGGTGCCCGTCGCCGCGTCGTAGCCCCGGGACGCCGCCGCGGCGATCGCCCGGACGGGTTCGTGCAGCACACGGGCACCGGCCTGGGAAGCGACGGCCACGCTGTCGTCCGAACTGCCGTTGTCGACGACGACCACCTCGTCGGGCAGCCGCGTCTGGCGAGCCAACGCCGCGAGGCACCGGCGGAGCTGGTCCGCGTCGTCGAGGACCGGCACGACGACGGTGACGGTGTCGGGGCGGCGCATGCCACCACCCAACCAGGCAGTGCTCCGACCGCGCCCAGCGCTGCGGGCCGGCACCGCGCCTCCTGGCCGCCCCTACTCCACGTCGACGTCCCGCTTCCCGCGCCGGACGATGAGTGGATCGGGCCGGCCGATCACGTCCACCGCCTTGTCCGGGTAGTCGAACTGCGTCAGGAAGTACCGCATCGCGTTGAGGCGGGCGCGCTTCTTGTCGTTCGACCGGACGATCGTCCACGGTGCGTACCGCTTGCTCGTCCGGGCGAACATGGCGGTCTTCGCCTCGGTGTACTCGTCCCACCGGTCGAGCGAGAGCAGGTCGATGTCGGACAGCTTCCACCGCCGCACGGGGTCGAGCTGCCGGATCGCGAACCGGGTGCGCTGCTCGCGGCGGGTGACCGAGAACCAGAACTTCGTGAGGTGGATGCCGGAGTCGACGAGCATCCGCTCGAACTGCGGCACCTGCGTCATGAAGGACTCGTACTCGTCGTCGGAGCAGAACCCCATCACCCGCTCGACACCGGCGCGGTTGTACCAGGAACGGTCGAACAAGACCATCTCGCCCGCCGACGGCAGGTACTGCACGTAGCGCTGGAAGTACCACTCCCCGCGCTCGCGTTCGCTCGGCTTGCTCAGCGCGACGACGCGGGAGGTCCGGGGGTTGAGGTGCTCCGTGAACCGCTTGATGGTGCCGCCCTTGCCCGCGGCGTCGCGACCCTCGAAGAGCACGACGGCCTTCTGCCCGGTGTCCTCGAGCCAGTACTGGCACTTCAGCAGCTCGATCTGCAGGTGGTACTTCTGGTATTCGTACTCCTCGCGGCCGAGGCGTTCGTCGTACGGGTAGTCGTCGCGCCAGGTCAGGACCGGGTTGCCGTACGGGTCGATGAGGTCCGGGTCGGCGGTGTGCCCGTCGGCGACGCTGTAGCCCTCGGTCCGGAGCTGCTCGATGTACTCCCGGATGGGCTGCGAGTACTGGGCCTTGTCCACGGGTCCTCCTCGTCGGTGTGCTGCACCCCCATCCTGGCGTGCGCTTCCCGGCCGCGTCCGCAGGGACACCGGACAAACTTCCGTCAGGGCTGTACGTTCACAGTGAGGTCGCTGGACGCGATCGCGGCAGAAGGAGCAAGCATGTCAGGTACAACCCGGTCGGGACGTCCGACCACCGTCACCGTCTCGTTCATCATCTGGCTGATCGTGGTCCTCGCGAACATCATCAGCGGCATCGTCGTGCTCGTCGCGGGCGGCGGTGGCGCGGCCGCAGCGAACGCCGTCGGGACCGGGCCGGTGGTCGCTGGCGCGATCATCAGCTTCATCATCGCCATCGTCGAGCTCATCATCGTCTTCAAGATGCGCGATGGCCGCAACTGGGCGCGCATCGTCCTGCTCGTGCTCGCGATCCTGCAGGTCCTCAACGTCGGTGTCGGCGCGGCGTCCGGTTCGAACGCCTTCGGCTGGATCGGTGGCATCGCAGTCATCGTCGCGACCATCCTCATGTTCGTCGGTGGCGCGAACGGCTACTTCCGCCGTCGCTGACGACCGGAGTGCGGGTCGCGACGCGACCCGATGACGGACGGGAGGCGCGGTGCCGGCTGGCACCGCGCCTCCCGTCCGTCTGCGGTCCGGTCCGTTCGCGGTGGTGTCCGTCCGCTGCGGCGTCCGTTCGCGGTCGCGTCCGCGAGAGGATGGCCGGGTGCGCGCCGCGACCGACCTCCTCGACGCCCTCGTCCGTCACGTCGACGCCACCGGCTTCGCCGCCCACGGCATCCACGTCCTCGTCGGGGACGACGCCGCCGAGCACCACTGGACGCCCGACGTCCGGCGCGAGGTCCACTCCGTGGCCAAGGGGGTCGCGGTCCTCGCCACCGGGATCGCCGCCGATGACGGACTCGTCGACGTGGACGTCCCGGTGTCGACCCTCCTGCCCGCCGTCCGCTTCGGGGCGGGCACGGACGCGATCACGCTCCGGCACCTGCTCACCATGACGAGCGGTGTCGACATGCCGTGGTCCGAGACGGAGCTCACCGACTGGCCGGACCTCGCGGCCGAGTTCCTCGGTCGCCCCTCGCGCGGCCGGGTGTTCCAGTACGCGAACGCGAGCACGTACACGGCGATGCGGGTCCTCGAGACCCGGGTCGGCGACGTCGGCGCGTTCGTCGCCCGGCGGTTGTTCGACCCGCTCGGCATCGAGGACGTGCCGTGGGCACGCTGCCCGAGCGGGTACGTCGCCGGCGGCGAGGGTCTGGCGCTGCGCACCGGCGAACTCGCACGGATCGGCCGACTGGTGCGCGACCGCGGAGAGTCCGCGGGGCGACGCATCGTGAGCGCACGCTGGTGCGACGCGATGCACACCGACTGGGTTGAGCGCGACGGCACGGGCCCCGGCTACGAGCGGTACGCGATGGCGGGGTGGGACGGCCCCGGCCGACTCTGGCGGCTGCACGGCGCGTACGGGCAGATGCTGCTCTTCGACGGCGACACGGTCGTCACCGTGACGGCGGACGACCACTTCGGAGCGGACGTCTTCGCGGCGGTCGTCGCGACGGAGCTGGAGTCGGAGGAACGGGCCGACCGGGCCTGAACGCCGCGGGTCGAGGGCCGCGGGTCGCGGGCCGAGGGCCGGGCGTCAGTGGCGCCGTCGGCTCGAGATCAGTCCGCCGAAGACCAGCACCACCGCCACGCAGAAGACGATCAGTCCCGCGGGGTCGAAGCCGTCGAAGTTCATGGTTCCTCCTGGAGTCCTGTCCCGACGGTACGACCGCGTTCCTCGACGTGCGCGGTGTCCGGCGCCCCCGGGCATTCCGGCCCGCACAGGTTCCTCCGGCGGAGGCGGGTTCGTCCGGGGAACGCACCCGATCCCGCCGGAGTGCGCATGTGCGCCCGCTGCGAGCGCTCCGGCCGAACGGGTGCGATGATGATCCGCGGCCGTCGCCCGACGGCGAAGAGACGGAAGTGACGAGCGTGACCGAGACCCGCTCTCAGACCCCGACGATCGAGACCTCCGACGACGCCGGCACCCACGGCCCCGCGAAGGGCATCGCCGCCCTCGCCCTGGCCGCCCTCGGCGTCGTCTTCGGCGACATCGGCACGAGCCCGCTGTACGCGCTGCGCACCGTGTTCACGATCGACGGCGGCATCGTGCAGGCCAACCAGGAGGACGTCTACGGCGTGATCTCGATGATGTTCTGGAGCATCACGATCATCGTCTCGATCAAGTACGTCCTCGTGCTCATGCGCGCCGACAACAACGGCGAGGGCGGGGTGATGGCGCTCGCCGCACTCGCCCGACGCCTCTACGCGAAGCGCCGCGGGGGAGCCACGATCTTCCTCGTCATCGGGATCGTCGGCGTCTCGCTGTTCTACGGCGACTCCGTCATCACCCCGGCGGTGTCCGTGCTCTCGGCCGTCGAGGGTCTGCAGACCGCCGCCCCGAGCGTCGGCCACCTCATCGTGCCGATCGCGGCGGTCATCCTCGTGGTGCTGTTCGCGGTGCAGCGGGTCGGCACGGGCAAGGTCGGCAACCTGTTCGGCCCCGTGATGCTGCTCTGGTTCGTCGTCATCGCCGCCGCCGGCGTGCCGCACATCCTGGCGCACCCGGGCGTCCTGCAGGGGCTCTCGCCCACGTGGGCCATCGCGTTCCTCATCGCGCACCCGTACATCACGTTCGTCGCGATGGGCGCGGTCGTGCTGGTCATCACCGGCGCCGAGGCCCTCTACGCCGACATGGGCCACTTCGGGCGGACGCCGATCCTCCGCGCCTGGTTCTTCGTCGTCTTCCCGGCCCTCGTGCTGAACTACCTCGGCCAGGCGTCGCTGGTGCTCAACCAGCCGGGGGCGGCGAAGGACCCCTTCTTCCTGCTCTTCCCGAGCGCGTTGCAGATCCCGGTCGTGATCCTCGCGACGATGGCCACCGTCATCGCGAGCCAGGCGGTCATCTCCGGGGCGTTCTCGCTGAGCCGCCAGGCCGTGCAGCTCGGCCTGCTGCCGCCGCTCACCATCCGGCAGACCTCCCGACAGGAGGGCGGCCAGATCTACCTGCCGGCCGTCAACCTCCTGCTGTTCATCGGCGTGATGGCCGTCATGCTCGCGTTCCGTTCCTCGGCGAGCCTCGCCACCGCGTACGGGGTCTCCGTCACCGGTGCGCTCGTCGTCGACACGCTCCTGCTGCTGCTCGTGGTGAAGCCGCTGTGGCACTGGAAGACGTGGAAGCTCGTCGTCGCCGCGGTGGCGTTCGGCGGGCTCGAGCTGACGTTCCTCGCCGGCAACCTGTCGAAGATCCTGCACGGCGGATGGGTCCCGCTGCTGATCGCGCTCGCGGTGATCACGCTCATGACCACGTGGCGTCGTGGCCGGCAGCTCGTGCAGGAGGAGCGCAAGGAGCGCGAGGGGTCCCTCGCCGACTTCATCGAGAAGATCAACACGAAGGGCATCCCGCGCGTGCAGGGTGTCGCGATCTTCCCGCACCCCAACAAGGAGACGACGCCGCTGGCGCTCCGGGCGAACGTCGAGCACAACCACGTGGTGCACCGGACGGTCGTCATCGTGTCCGTCATCACCGCGAACGTGCCCCACGTGCCGCACGCCAAGGCCTTCTTCCGTGACGACCTCGGCTACGAGGACGACGGCATCGACCACATCACGATCAAGTTCGGCTTCTCGGACGACCAGGACCTGCCGAAGGCCCTGCACGCGGCCTGCCTGGCCGAGGTGCTCGACGTCGACCCCGAGGAGATGGCGAACGCGTCGTACTTCATCTCGCGCGGCGCACTCCGCCCGGTGGCGGGGAACCGGGGCATGGTCGGCTGGCGCAAGAAGCTCTTCGTCGGGCTGGCGCACAACGCCGCCGACCCGGCCGCCCGCTTCGGGCTGCCGGCGCACCGCACCGTGACGATGGGCAGCGACGTCGAGATCTGACGACCGTCGCCCGCGTCAGCAGCAGTCGCAGGCCTCGACCTCGCGCTCGCCGGTGAGCGCGGCGACGGGCTGCTTGCACGCGTCGCCCCGCCAGGCCCCGAGCCCTTCCCGGACCGCGAACACCACGACGACGAGCCCGGCCACCGGGTCCGCCCAGGTCCAGCCGAACAGGGTGTTCAGCAGCAGGCCGACCAGGACGGCGGCGGAGAGGTAGCTGCACACCAGGGTCTGCTTCGAGTCCGCGACGGCCGACGCCGAACCGAGCTCGCGGCCCGTGCGCCGTTCGAGCAGGCTGAGGAACGGCATCACGGCCAGGCTGACCGCGGCGAGCACGATGCCGACCGTGCTGTGCTCCGGCTCGCGCAGTCCGGTCAGTGTCAGCACCGCGTCGACCGAGACGTACAGGGCGAGCCCGAAGAACGAGACGGCGATCACGCGGAGCGCCGTCCGCTCGCGCCGCTCGGGGTCGGGCGCAGCGAACTGCCACGCGACCGCGGCCGCGGAGAGCACCTCGACGATCGAGTCCAGGCCGAAGCCGATCAGGGCGGTGGACGACGCGACCGAACCGGCGCTGATCGCGACGACGGCCTCGACGACGTTGTACGTGATGGTGGCGGCGACGATCCATCGGATCCGGCGGCGCAGCACCGCGCTCCGGACGGCCGTCGGACGGGGCCCGAGCGGCAGCGCGGCGCTCATGCGCCCGGCCCGCAGCAGAGCGGCACGGCACAGGCGTCGTCGGTGCACGGCACACCGTCGTCGACCGCCAGCACGACGTCGACCAGCGACTCGAGTGCACGGGCGAGGTGCGCGTCCGCGATCTCGTAGCGGGTCCGACGGCCTTCCGGGACGGCCACGACGATCCCGCACCCGCGGAGGCACGCCAGGTGGTTCGACACGTTCGCCCGGGTGGTCCCGAGGTCGTCGGCGAGCACGGCGGGGTACCGGGGTGACTCGAGCAGGCGGAGGAGGATCCGCGCGCGGGTCGGATCGGCGAGGGCGCGGCCGAGGCGGTTCATCACCTCGAGGCGCGGTGCGACGAGCAGCATGCACCCACAGTACAGCACGGACTGTACTGAACGGGGGTAGACGGGTACGTCGGGTACAGCGAACCTGAACGCCGGGGGATCCAGGCCGGGAATCGACTAACCGACGAGCAGCGACGCCCGATACTCCATCGCACAAGCACCACGGCCATCGCAACACACGCACACCCCCACGCAGGAGGCAGTCAGCATGCGGTCCCCGTCCGTCCTCGTCGCCGCGCTCTCGATCGCACTCGTCGCCGCGACCAGCCTCGCTGCCGGCGCGCCCGCCGGAGCAGCGGCCCTCCCCGCCTCGTCGAAGGCGACCTCGACCGTGCCGGACGGCCGGACGATCCCGAAGACGAACGTCACGACGAACGGCCGGACCTGGAAGCAGACCTTCCGCGCCGGGTTCGACAGTGCCGCGCCGGTCGGCAAGTTCGCGGCGACGTACCCGCGGATCGGTCTCTACGACGGCTTCACGGACACGACCGGCAAGGGGAAGTACGCGCCGTCGAAGGTCCTGAGCGTGAAGGGCGGCGTGCTCGACTTCGCGCTGCACACCGAGAAGGGCCAGCCCCTCGTCGCGGCGATCATGCCCGACGGGTACGCCCCGCACAAGACGGGTCGGGTGTCGATCCGGTACAAGACCACGAAGACCCAGGGCTACAAGTTCTCGACGATCCTCTGGCCGTCGAGCGACGACTGGAACGAGGGCGAGATCGACTGGCCCGAGGCCGACCTCGGTGCCCGCCCCCGCCCGGCCTCGGCGGTCCCGGGCAGCTGGACGCCGCTCGGCATGCGGTTCGAACCGGGCAAGGAGACCTTCGCGCCCTCGGACAGCACCGGCTGGCACGTCGCGACGACCGAGTGGGACAAGGGCATCGTCCGGTTCTACTGGGACGGCAAGCTCGTCTCGTCGACCACCAAGGCGGTGCCGACGACGGCCTTCCGCGTGACCATGCAGGCGGAGACCACCACGAACGGCGGGGCGATCCCGGCGAGCGCGGTCGGGCACGTCAGCGTGGACTGGATCGCGATCTGGAACTGACCGGGCGCCGGCGCCGCTGACCGACGCGAGGACCGGGGCGGTCGCGCCCGCTCAGTGGGTGCGGCCGCGCAGCCGTCCGATGCCCAGCACGACGGCGACGACCACCAGGCCGAGCAGGAGCCCGACCACCGCCGACACCGCGGTGTCCACGATCCACGTGACGACCGGCCCGGTCGCCTCGATGCCGTGCTCGATCGCGTGCAGCAGGTCGTACGGGCCGTGCCAGAAGGTCTCCGCCAGGTTCGCGATCACGAGGTGTCCGCCCACCCAGAGCATGGCCACCGTGCCGACGATGCCGATCACACGGAACACGGTCGGCATGGCGCGGACGATCCGCGCGCCGGTCCGTCGGGTGCGACGGACGCTGTTCTTCATCATCTGCAGCCCGATGTCGTCGATCTTCACGAGCAGGGCCACGGCGCCGTAGACCGCCCCGGTCATGACGAGCCCGATGACGATGAGCGCGCCGAGCGTCGGCCAGAGCCCGAGGTCGGGGTCGAGTCCAGCGAGGGCGATGAGCATGATCTCGGTGCTGAGGATGAGGTCCGTGCGGATCGCGCCGAACACGAGCTTCGGCTCGGCGACGGTCTCCTCGGCCTCGCTGACGTGGTGCGCGCCGAACCACTCGGTGACCTTCTCGGCCCCCTCGAAGCACAGGTAGGTGCCGCCGAGCAGCAGCAACCACGGCAGCACCCACGGCGCGAACGCGGTGAGCAGCAGCGCGAGCGGGATGATGATGACGAACTTGTTGAAGAGGCTGCCGAGTGCGATCCGCCCCACGACCGGCAGCTCGCGCGCGGGCGAGAGCCCCTGCACGTACTGCGGGGTCACCGCGGCGTCGTCGATCACGACGCCAGCGGTCTTGGCGCTGGCCTTGAGGGCCGCGGAGAGCACGTCGTCGACGATGGCGAGCAGACCGACTGACATGCGCTCAGACTAGGGCCTCGGCGCGTCCCGTCGGCGCAGGGTCTGCGAGGGGGACTCCCCGTACACCTCGGCGTAGTACCCGGAGAACCGCCCGAGGTGGTTGAACCCCCACGACAGCGCGACCTCGGCGACCGTCACACGCTCGGGGTCGCCCGCGAGCAGTTCGGCGCGGACCCCGTGCAGCCGGGCCTCGCGCAGGAACTGCATCGGCCGGACGCCGACGTTCCGCTGGAAGGCGGCCTGCAGTCCCCGTGCGCTCACCCCGGCAGCAGCGCTCACCTGGGCGACCGTGAGCGGCCGGCGGGCGTTCGCGACCATCCACTCCTTGGCGAACCGGATCGTCGACGACCCGACCGCCACCGTGGGCGCCGACGACGGCGTCGCGTCGAACGCCGCCGCCACGGCGTCCGCGATCGACTGGTTCCAGCGTGCGCGGACCGTCTCCGGCGCGGTCGGGTCCAGGAGGCGCGGTGCGGCCTCGCCGATCCGGCTGCGGAGCAGCCGCAGCGCGTCCACCCCCAGCGTGCGGCGGAACGCGAGCTGCCGCGGCTCGTCGTCGCCGCGGCGCGCAGCGGCGATCGACTCGAGGAACGCGCCGCCGAACCGGACCGAGTGCTGTCCCGAGGGGAGCCCCTCGAACGTGAAGTCGCGACCGACCGGGTACATCACCGGGATCCCGGGCAGCAGCTGCACCGGGTCGCGGGTCCCGGTGTCGATCGTCATGCCGGGGCCGGTCGCCCACGCCAGGACGTAGTCGTGACCGGGGACGATCGTGCCCCACCGTCGTGCCGCCACGTCCGAGGTGCCCACCACCACGTCCTGGTCGCCGACGGCCCGGAAGCGGAAGGCGAACCCGTCGCGGGCAGCATCGCCGATGTGGATGTCACGGCTGTCGTACACCCGCTCGTACAGCGCCACGGCGTCGTCGAGGGAGGACCCCCGGCGATCGACGTGGATCGGCGCGACATCGTGGACCATGTCCGACCAGTGTCGCGCATGTCGTCCGCGATCGGTCACATCGCGACGCAGTTCGCGCACCCGACCACGGGCGCGACTGCGTTCGGCGGCTGTTCCGTACGGGCTGCCAGACGCCCCCGAGGACGGTGAGGACAGCGGCGGATCCGTCGCTCGGACGGAGGACCACATGTACTTCCACGCACAGACCTGGATCAACGAGATCGCCGACGGCGAACCGGACCCCGCGGCCGCCAACGCCCTGCAGGAGGGACTCGGCGGGCAGTTCGGCGAGATGCGCACGATGATGCAGTACCTGTTCCAGGCGATGAACTTCCGGGGGCCGGCCGCGAAGCCGTTCCGCGACCTCATCCAGGGCGTCGGGACCGAGGAGATCAGCCACGTCGAGCTCATCGGCACCACGATCTCACGGCTGCTCGACGGTGCTCCCGAGTACTCCGGCACGCCCACCGACCCGCTCGACACCCCCGGGGCGAAGGGGGCGACCCCGCTGAACATCGCGCTCGACACGGGCAACATCCACCACTACCTCGTCGGTGCCCAGGGAGCCCTGCCGGTCGACGCGGCCGGGAACCCGTGGAGCGGCAGCTACGTGTACAACTCCGGCAACCTGCCGCTCGACCTGCTGTACAACCTCATGCTCGAGTCGACCGGCCGCCTGCAGAAGTGCCGGATCTACGAGATGACCGACAACCCCACCGCTCGCAGCACCATCGCGTACCTGATCGTGCGCGACCAGGCGCACGAGAACGCCTACGCGAAGGCGCTCGAGGCCCTCGGCGTCGACTGGGGGAAGCTCCTGCCGATCCCGAAGACCAACGCCGAGGCCTTCCCCGAGGTCAAGGCGCTCGTCGACCTGGGGCTGCAGAGCAAGCAGTACAGCTTCGACCTCGACGGTGCGTCCGAGGCCGCGAAGATCTTCCGCGGCGCCTCCCCGTCGAACGACGGCACCGACCTCGACGCGTCCGAGCAGGCACCCGCCGGGGTGCCGTCGTTCATCGCGCCGGAGCGGCTCGAGGAGTTCGCGCCGGGGCTCGACGCCGATCTGCTCGCACTCATCCAGCAGACCGCGGAGCTCGAACTCGACCAGGCCGAGACGCCGGTGTACGGCCCCGTCGCCTGACCGGTCTCAGTCGAGGCAGAACTCGTTGCCCTCGACGTCCTGCATGACGATGCACGACTCGTTGACCTCGTCGGCGAGCATGCGGCGGAACTGCGTGGCGCCGAGGGCGACGAGCCGGTCGCTCTCGGCGTCGAGGGCGGCGAGCCGTTCGGCGCCGACGAGCCCGCTGCCGACCCGGACGTCGAGGTGCACGCGGTTCTTCACGACCTTGCCCTCCGGCACGCGCTGGAAGAACAACCGTGGGCCGACTCCGGTCGGGTCCACGCAGGCGAACGCCGAACCGCGGTGCTCCGGGGGCAGCGCCCGGTCGAAGGCGTCCCACGAGTCGAACCCCTCCGGTGGCGGCGGCACCACGTAGCCGAGGACCTCGCACCAGAAGCGCGCCACCCGCTCGGGGTCCGCGCAGTCGAACGTCACCTGCACCTGCCGCACCGTCGCCATGGGCAGACGATACAGCGGAGGCCCCGTCGTTCGACAGGGCCTCCGCTGCTCGTTCCGGTGTCAGTCGTTGAGGTGCGCGATCGCGTAGTCGGCCTCGGCCGGCAGGAACTTCTCGCCGTACTCACTGACCAGCTGGTCGCGGATCGCGGCGGGGGACATCGACATGTCCTCCTGGTAGCTCTTCGCCTTCTCGAGCGCGTTCGCGTTCCAGTCCGCCTGCACGTGGTCGATCGCGTACTGCGCTGCCTCGGCGGAGAACTGTTCGCCGTACTCCGAGGTGAGCTGGTCGTAGATGCCCGCCTTGCTCATGTGCATCATCTCGGAGTAGCTCTCGGCCTTGACGAGGGCGGAGGTGTACTCCACGGGCGTCGCGGGCGCAGCCTCGGTACTCTCGGAGGGGGCCTCGGACGGCTCGGACTCGGAGCTCTCCGAGGGGGAGGCGCTCTCGGACTCCTCGGCCGCGACCGGCGCCGGGGTGGCCGACTCCGCGACGACGGACGATTGCGTCGCCGAGTCGGATGCCGTGCCGACCAACGCACCGAGTCCGGCCGCGAAGGTGATCGACGTGATGGTGGCCACGGCGCCGAGGACGAGGCCCGTGATGGCGAGACCCTTCGACTGACGCTTCCGGAGAGCGATCGCGCCGAGGACGATGGCGACCACGCCGACGATCGCGCCGAACACGGGGACCCATCCGAACACGAACGCCACGATCCCGACGACCAGCGCGGCGATCGCGAGTCCGGCAGTGCGCTGTTGCGGAGTGGGGGCGCCGGGGTACGGAGCGAAGGTCTGGCCTGCCGGGGCGTGCGGCTGGTACGGGGGAGGAGTCGGTGACGTGCCGCCCCCCTGCGGCTCGGGTGTTGTCATACCGATCAGTATCGCAAAGGTGAGAGATGGTTCATGTTCGTTGAGCCAGATCACCCGGCCCCAGTTCGGGGCGCTCCGCGCCTCCTGGGTCAGAGGGTGGAACCCTCGAGCCGCACCCGGTCACCGCGGTACCGGTCGAAGACGGTCTGGACCGGCACGCCGTCGAGGTCGTGGTACGTGACCTCGCGCACGATGAGGGGCGCGCCGACCTCGGTACCGAGCATCTTCGCCGTGTGGGCGTCGGCCGCCTCGCTGCCGATGGTGACGAGCACCTCGCCGCGCGACGCGTCGAAGAAGTCGCGGAGCACCGTCGTCATGTTGATCGGCCCGGACAGGCTCTCGGGGGAGTGCGTGTAGCGCACCGAGAAGTAGGCGGCGCGGAGCCCGATCACGTCGTCGTCGGTGACGAGCAGGTTCTCGATCATCCGGACGTGGTCCTCGTCGATGCGGAGCCGTTCGCGCACGAGCGGGAAGCTCGGCACGATGCGGTCCTCGAAGCGCTCGACGTAGACGTGCTCGCTGTCGGCGTCGATGTCGGTGAGGGGCACGACGACCCCGCGGTGCGTGACCTTCGTCCCGACGCGCGGCCGGCGCTCGAGGAACCCGGTGTCCCGGAGCTGCGCGAGCGCGGCGCGGACGGACCCGCGGCTCGTGTCGAACAGCGTGACGAGGTCCTCTTCGGCGAGGGGAGCGTCGGGTGCGATGTGCCCCTCGCGGATCGAGGCGGTGATGAGGTCGCGGACCCGTCTCGCCGAGATCTGACGGCCGCGTGAGGACCCGCCCTTCGCGCGCGGGTGGTCGGACAGCGTGTCGCTCATCGTGACTCCGATCGTCGCAGGATCTCACCGCCACGATGCGGCTCGGGTGCAGTGAGTATACGACGCTCGTCGCGCAGGGCAACGGATTCCTCCGAACCGCGCGAACGGCGTGAACGGTCGGACGAAGTCCCTCTCACCTGGGCTTTCCTTTCGCCGCTGGTCGCTTAATGATCCGGTTACACCCGGAGCGGTCGTCGGAAACGAACGATCGCGAGCATTGCTGACCACCACCCGATGCGACGGAAGGCCGGCACATGACCGTGAGAGAGCCCGACATCGTCGACGATGCGACCCGTGCGGAGGCCGAGCGTCTCGCCGCCCTCGACACCTCGTTGACGACGAGGCGACGAAGCGTCCGGGAGCGCCTCTGGTTCCTGCGGCCGGCCGGACTGACCGTCGCCAACGTCCTGGTGTTCGTCCTCGTCTCGTTCTTCCTCGTGCAGCTCATCCCCGGTGACCCGGTCGTGTCGGCCACCGGCGGCCGCCTGTCCGGGGCCGAGCTCGAGCAGGCGCGGGAGTCCTACGGGCTGACCGGCTCGTGGATCCAGCAGCTCGGCACCTACCTGACACAGCTCGCCCACCTCGACTTCGGCACGTCGATCGCCACCGGCCGACCGGTCGCGCAGGACCTCGCGACCCGGGTCCCGGCGACGCTCGAGCTCGTGTTCTGGGGGCTGCTCCTCGCCTCGTCGGTGTCGCTCGTGACCGCGCACTTCATCGTCACGCAGCGCCGCAACCGCTTCGCGAAGCTGCTCACCGCCTACGCCCGGTCGGCGGGCGCGCTGCCCGAGTACGTCATCGGCATCGCGTTCCTCTTCGTCTTCTACGCCGAGCTGCACTGGGCCCCGGCGCCGAGCGGCCGCCTCGACCCGCTGCTCATCGCGCCGCCCACCGTCACGAACTTCCCGATGGTGGACGCGCTCATCGCCGGGGACCCGGCAGCCTTCGCGTCGTACGCGCAGCACCTCGTGCTGCCCGTCGTCGTGATGGTCGTCGCCCACTCCCCGCTGCTCATCAAGATGCTCATCGTCAACCTGGACCAGGCGATCGACGACCCCGCCACCCGGTTCCGTGTGGCGTCCGGAGCGTCCCGCCGGACGGTCCTCGCGAGCATCTACCGCCGGGCGCTCCCCTCGGCGGTCGCCACGCTCGGCATGCTGTTCGGCCTGTTCCTCGGCGGCGCGGTGGTCCTCGAGTCGCTCTTCGGTCTCGGCGGACTCGGGCAGTACGCCGTGGACGCGGTGAACGCCTCCGACGTCTTCGCGCTGCGGTCGTTCCTCCTCGTCACCGCGGCGATGTGCCTCGTCATCTACCTCGTCACGGACATCGTCACGATGCTCCTCGACTCGAGGCGGCGCGCCGGCGTCGCCGGGAAGGACGCCTGATGGCGCTCGACACCCCCACCGCGCTGCCCGAGCCGACGACCACCGGAGCGGGGAGCCCCCGCTCGACGCAGGACGGTCGCGTCGGTCGACCGGCCGGGCGCACCGGCTTCGTCCTGCGGCTCGTCCCCTTCGCCGTGCTCGTCGTGCTCGCGGTCGTCGGGCCGTACCTGGTGAACCACCCGGCCACGTCGGTGGTCGGCGGGCAGTCGGAGGCCCCGTCGGGGGAGTTCTGGTTCGGCACGGACGCGAACGGCCTCGACGTCTACTCCCGGGTGATGACCGCGTTCCGCCTCGACATCGTGATCGCGATCTGCATCACGGTCATCGCCACCGTCGTCGCCATCGTGATCGGGCTCGTCTCGGGCATGTACCAGGGCGACCGCACCGTGCTCGGGTTCGTGGCCCGACTGCTGGGCCGCGCCGTCGACCTCGTGCAGTCGATCCCGGTGATGATCGCCGGACTCGTGATCGTGTCGTTCTTCGGACGCAACGCCGTGGTGATCACGCTCGCCCTCGCGATCGTCCTCATCCCGTTCCAGGCGCGGCTGATGCGCACCGAGGTCCTCCGCACGCGGTCGGACGGCTACGTCGACGCCGCCCGGATGTCCGGCGAGTCCGAACTGCGCCTGCTCCTGGGCCACGTGCTGCCGAACTCCGCCCGGACGACGATCGAGAACACCTCGACGATCTTCGGGATGGCGATCATCTTCTGCGCCGCCCTCGGCTTCCTCGGCGTCGGCATCCCGACACCGACCGCGGAGTGGGGCACCATGCTCGCCGCCGGTGCCCCGGACGCCGCGGTGGGGCGGTGGTGGCCGGTGCTCTTCCCGGCAGCCGCCCTCGGCCTCTCCGTCTGGTCCGCCTCTGTGCTGGTCGCGGCCTTCGTCGGCCGGTCGCGGGTCTGACGGCGACCACCTGCCCCACGCGACCCCTCCTCCCCACCCACACCGTCCCTCCCGTCCCATCCCCTTCCCCAGGAGACCCGTGCCCATGCTGAACATGAAACGCACCATCGCCGCCGCCGCGATCGCGGTCGTCGGCGCCCTCGGTCTCGCGGCCTGCAGCGCCGGCGGGAACGCCGCCTCCAGCGCCTTCGTCATCGTCACCGCGGCCCAGCCGCAGAGCTTCTCGTACGAGACCAGCGCCACCGGGTACGAGGCCGCCGAGTTCTTCAAGAACACCGGAGCCTCGCTCATCCGCAACGAGTACGTCGACGGCACCGGCGGTCAGGCCGAGCACGAGGACTACAACAAGTTCGCCCCGGTCCTCGCGAAGAGCTACGACGTCTCGGACGACGGCCTCACCTACACGTTCCACCTCGACACGGACGCGAAGTCGACGGCGGGCAACGCACTCACCGCCGACGACGTGATCTGGAGCATCCAGCGCAAGTTCGCCGTCGAGACGAGCATCGTGCCGTTCATCAGCGCCCCGTTCATCACGAAGCCGGACCAGTTCGCGAAGGTCGACGACGAGACCGTCACCCTCACGCTCGACAAGGCGAGCTACGGCTACACGGCCCTGTCCCTGCTCGCGAACGTCGGCTACAACATCTACGACGCGAAGGTCCTCAAGGAGCACACCACGTCGAGCGACCCGTGGGCCGTGAAGTGGTCGGGCACGCACCCGAACTTCGGCTTCGGGGCGTACAAGGTGGACACCTACACGCCCGGTGAGCAGACGATCTACACCGCGAACGCCGGGTACGCCGAAGGCAAGCCGTCGATCGCCCGGATCGTCCAGCGCGTGGTCGCGGACGCCGGCCAGCGCGCCAACCTGGTGAAGTCCGGCGACGCGCAGATCGCGGCCCAGCTCCGTCCGGCCGACCAGGTCGAGCTCAAGGACGCCGACGCCGCGAAGGTGTTCGACGTGCCGACGAACGCGTACGTGTACATGCCCCTCCTCACCACGAAGGGCACGTTCAAGGACGTCGCCGTCCGCCGCGCACTCGCCGCGGCGATCCCCTACGACAAGATCAACGAGAACGTGTACCACGGTCGGGCCGACTCCATCTCGAGCATCCTCTCCGACGCCGACCCGGGCTTCGACGGCAGCGGGCTCAGGGCCAACGAGACCGACCCGGCCGAGGCGAAGAAGATCCTGGCCGACGCCGGGTACACCGAGCCCGTGCAGTTCACCCTCACCGTGAACAACTCCGTCCCGGACCTGCAGGAGACCGCCGTCCAGATCCAGACCGCGGTGAAGGACGCCGGCTTCGACATGACCATCGACACGGTCAACTCGTCGACCTTCCAGGCCGGACTCGCCGCGAAGACGTTCGAGGCGTCCCTCGGTCGCGACTACGCGGTCGTGCAGTCGCCGCCCTACGTCCTGTCGCTCTTCTACACGCCGGGCTCCGCCATCAACTGGCCGGACTTCGACAACGCCGAGCTCAACCAGGCCATCGCGGACGGCAACGCCGCGGGCGACCCGACCGGGGCCGAGGCGGGCAAGTACTGGAACGCCGCGCAGAAGGTCCTGCAAGACCAGATGCCGACGATCTACATCAACTACGTGCAGCCGCTCAACGCCTTCGCGAAGGACGTCGACGGGTACGTGTTCCGCTCCGACAACGTCATCGACTACTCGCAGCTGCAGCTCGCCTCGAGCTGAGCGACGACAGGGAGACACCATGAACGACCAGTCGGCCCCGGTCCTCCGGGTCACGGACCTCAACGTCACCTACGGCACGAACCACGCCGTCCGCCACGCCGACCTCGTGGTCCGGCGCGGGGAACGCGTCGCCGTCGTGGGTGAGTCGGGCTCCGGCAAGACGAGCCTCGGCAACGCCATCGCGGGGTTCCTCGACGCCGGGACCGTCGAGGTCGAGACCCTCGAGCTCGACGGCAGCTCGATCGAGCGGACCGGGCCGGCCGGTCGGATCCCGGTCCGGACCCCCGGGCTGTCGATGATCTTCCAGGACGCGATGTCGTCGCTCGACCCGGTGTGGACGATCGGCAGCCAGCTGGTCGCCGTGCTCCGGGCCACCGAGCGGGTGTCGAAGCGACGCGCCACCGCCGATGCCCTCGAACGGCTCCGTGCCGTGGGCATCACCGACCCGGACCGGGTCATGGGTGCCGAGCCGCACGAGCTCTCCGGGGGGATGCGGCAGCGCGTGATGATGGCCATCGCGCTCGCCTCGAAGCCCGCACTGCTCATCGCCGACGAACCCACGAGCGCGCTCGACGCATCGCTCGCCGTCGGTGCGATGCAGCTCATGGTCGACCTCGCCGAGCAGGAGGGGACGGCGGTGCTCGTGATCACGCACGACATCGAGCTCTGCCGGCGCTTCACCGACTTCGTCGTCGTCATGTACCAGGGCGAGATCGTCGAGCAGCTGCCGTCCTCGCGACTCGACGAGGCCACCCACCCGTACACCCGTGGACTGCTCGAGTGCGTGCCGACCCTGGCGTCCGCACGGCTCGACGAACTGCCGACGCTCGAGTCGGTCCGCGCCCGACTGGAAGGAACGGCGGCATGACCGGCATCCGCATCGAGGCCACCGGGGTCGCCCGGCGCTACGGCCGCAAGACCGCCGTCCGGGACGTCTCGTTCGTCCTCGGCGCGAGCCAGCGCGTCGGCATCGTGGGGGAGTCCGGCTCGGGCAAGTCCACGATGGCGAAGATCGTCACCGGACTCGAGCGGGCCTCCGCCGGCGCGATCACCGTGGACGACCGGGACCTCCGGTCGATCATGTCGACGCGTGCCGGTCGGCTCGAGTACCGACGACGGGTGCAGCTCGTCGCCCAGGACACCACCTCGACGTTCGACCCGCGACACCGCATCCGCGAGTCGCTCCGGACGCCGGCGCAGATCCTCGGCGGGCACGACGTCGCCGGTGCGGACGCCGCGATCGGCGAGATCACCACGGAGCTCGGCATCGACCCGAGCTGGGTCGACCGGTACCCGTCCGAACTCTCCGGCGGCCAGCGTCAGCGGATGTCGATCGCCCGGGCGCTGGTCGTCCGACCCGACCTGCTCGTGTGCGACGAGGCCGTCTCGGCGCTCGACGTCTCGGTGCAGGGCGTCGTCCTCAACCTGCTCAAGCGCTACTCGAACGACCACGGCGCCGGCCTCATGTTCGTGTCGCACGGGCTGCCGGCGACCGCGTTCATCACGGGCGAGCTCGTCGTCATGAACCAGGGCGAGGTGGTCGAGTCCGGCCGCACGCTCGAAGTCCTCGAACACCCCAGACACCCGTACACGCAGAAGCTCGTCGACGCCCACCTGGCCGTCGAGGAGCCCGTGGCGTAGTCCCTCACGGACACGCCCGCCCTCCCACACGAAAGGCTCCACATGTTCCACCTCGGATGGTTCCTCGGCAACGGCTTCGGCATCCAGGCCTGGTCCGACACGAACGGCGACGGTCCCTGGACCGGCACGAACGTGACCGACTGGATGAAGCCCGACATCTACATCGACCTCGCGAAGAACCTCGAGCGCGGCGGCTTCGACTACATCCTCATCGAGGACACCGCGATGGTCGAGGACTCGTACCGCGGCACCGCCGACACCTCGCTGCGGCGCGGGTTCATGGCGCCGAAGAACGACCCCATGCCGCTCGTCCCGCTCATGACGCAGGCCACGAAGCACATCGGCATCGTCCCGACGTTCTCGACGATCCAGTACCCGCCGTACCTCGCCGCACGCCTCGGCACGACGCTCGACCACCTCACCGAGGGGCGCATCGGCATGAACGTCGTGACGAGCGTCACCGACCGCGTCGCCCAGAACTACGGCTACGAGCAGCACCTCGACCACGACGAGCGCTACCGGATGGCGATCGAGTGGGCCGACGTCGTCAAGGCCCTGCAGGGGTCCTGGGAACCGGGGGCCGTGGTCGCCGACCCGGTGGCGGGCGTCTACGCCGACCACACGAAGGTGCACCCGATCGACCACCGCGGCGAGTTCTTCCGCTCGCGCGGGCCGCTCAACACGATCCCGGGGCCGCAGGGCGTCGTCCCGATCTGCTCGGCCGGTGGATCGGAGATGGGCCGGCAGCTCGCCGCGCTCCACGACGACACGATGATCGCCCTGTCGAAGACGCCCGAGAGCGCGAAGGCGTACCGCGACGACATGCGCGCCCGGGTCGCCGCCGCCGGCCGGAACCCGGACGACGTGAAGTTCCTGTTCATCGTCACGCCGACCATCGCCGCCACCGACGCCGAGGCGCAGGCCGCATCGGAGGCCGCCCGGCTCGCGATGTCGTCGGACAAAGCGATCGAGTACAACCTCTGGAACATGTCGTACACGTCCGGTGGTCGCATCGACTTCGGGGCGATCGACCCGGACACCCGGGTCGAGGACATCGACATCTCGAAGCAGAACGGCGAGTACACCTCGATCGAGAAGCTCTTCGAGGGGCAGCAGGGCCGCACGCTGCGCGAGGTCGTCGCCTCCTCGCACCAGGTGAACGACCTCGGGTTCGTCGGCTCGCCGGACACCGTCGCGGCGAAGATGGGCGAGTTCATGGAGCACGTCGGCGGCGACGGCTTCCTCGTCTACATGCCGACGACCCGCCTCAACATGGCCATGGTGGCCGACGGCCTCTCCCCGGCCCTGCGCCGCCGGGGGCTCATCCGCGACGAGTACACCGGCACGACGCTCCGCGAGA
Source organism: Curtobacterium sp. BH-2-1-1 (assembly GCF_001806325.1). Taxonomy (NCBI): domain Bacteria; kingdom Bacillati; phylum Actinomycetota; class Actinomycetes; order Micrococcales; family Microbacteriaceae; genus Curtobacterium; species Curtobacterium sp. BH-2-1-1. The sequence continues at coordinate 972,822 of NZ_CP017580.1, read as the reverse complement.
ACCTGCGGGCGTTCTGATGCCGGGCGCCCCGGCGCTGTTCGAGGCGATCGAGCTGCGCGGCACCCGGTTCCGCAACCGGCTCTGGGTGCCCGCGCTGACGATGTTCACGGTGGAGGCCCGGGACGGCATGCTGACCCCGTTCCACCACGTGCACCTCGGCGGGCTCGCGCTCGGCGGCGCCGGGGCGATCGTGGCGGAGTGCACCGCCGTCACCCCGGAGGGCCGGGTCACGCCGTACGACCTCGGGCTCTGGGACGACGCGCAGCGCGACGCCTGGCGCCCGACCACCGCGTTCGTCCGCGACCAGGGCGTCCGCATCGGCATCCAGCTGAGCCACGGCGGTCGCAAGTCGTCCACCGGGCGGAGCTGGGACCGGGTCCGCGGCACCGTGCCCGTGGCGGACGGCGGGTGGCCCGTCGTGGGACCGTCCACCGTGCCGTACACCGGGTACGCGGCCCCGCGGGAACTCAGCAACGACGAGGTCCGCGGGATCCACCGGGCGTTCGTCGCGGCGGGCGTCCGGGCGCGCGACGCGGGGTTCGAGTTCGTCGAGCTGCACGCCGCGCACGGGTTCCTGCTGCACCAGTTCCTGTCCCCGCTCGCCAACACGCGCGACGACGAGTACGGCGGCTCGCTGCACGGACGGGCCCGCCTCCTGCTCGACGTCGTCCGCGACCTGCGCGCCGCCCTCGGCGACGGGTTCCCGATCCTGGTGCGCTTCTCGGCGACCGACTGGGTCCCCGGGGGCTGGACCGAGCAGGACACGGCGACCACGGCCTCCTGGGCGGTGGCGGCCGGCGCGGACCTGTTCGACGTGTCCACCGGCGGGATGGTCCCGCACGCCGAGATCCCGGTGTTCCCGGGCTACCAGGTCGGGCACGCGGAACGGCTGCGGGCCGCCACCGGTGCACCGGTCGGCGCGGTGGGGCTGGTCACCACCGCCGACCAGGCCGAGGCGGTCATCGCCGAGGGCCGGGCGGACGTCGTGTTCGTCGGCCGTGAGTTCCTGCGCGACCCGCGCTTCGGGCTCCGCGCCGCCGCCGAGCTCGGCGCCTCCATCGACTACCACCCGCTGCCGTACCACCGGGCGCAGCACCGTCCGGCACCACACCACCTCCCACGGAAGGCACACCCATGTTCCACCTCGGTTGGTTCCTCGGCTACGGCTTCGGCGTCTACGGCTGGAACGGGCAGTGGTCCGGCAACGTCCGCCACGACGTCGCCAACCCGCAGCTCTTCGTCGACGCCGCCACCTCGCTCGAGCGGGCCGGGTTCGACTTCATGATGCTCGAGGACTCGTCCGTCCTCCCCGACGTGTTCGGCTCCTCGTTCGAGCACTCGCTGCGCTCCGCGATCGTGCGGCACGACCCCATGCCGCTGGTCCCGCTGCTCGCCGCCGCGACGAAGCACCTCGGCATCATCGCGACCGCCGCGACGCCCTTCTACCCGCCGTTCCTCGCGGCCCGGCTGATGTCCACGCTCGACCACCTGACGCACGGCCGTGTCGGCATCAACCTCGTCACGGCCTCACCGCACGCGGCCGCGCAGAACTACGGCTACGACCAGCACTTCGAGCACGACGAGCGGTACGCGATGGCCGACGAGTGGATCGACGCGGTCCGGGCGCTCTGGGACACGTGGGACGCCGACGCCCTCGTGCTCGACGAGGCGACCGGTGTCTTCGCCGACCACACGAAGGTGCGGTACGCCGACTTCGCGGGGAAGTACTACCGCACCCGTGGGCCGCTCAACACGGTCGCCAGCCCCCAGGGACACCCGGTGGTCTGCCAGGCCGGCGGCTCCCCGGCGGGTCGCGACCTCGGCGCGCGCAACGCCGACACGCTCATCGCCTCGGCACCGGGCGTCGACGCCATGCGCGAGTACGTCGACGACATGCACCGACGGATGGTCGGGTTCGGCCGTGAGGAGACGGACGCGAAGATCCTGTTCCTCGTCGAGCCCGTGCTCGCCGACACCGACGACGAGGCCGAGGCGAAGCAGGCCCGACAGCTCGCCGCCACCCGCGAGAACATCGACGCGCAGCTGGCGAACCTGTCGTACACGTCCGGGTTCGACTTCGCGCAGTTCGACCTCGACGAACCGCTCCCGGCGGACCTCAAGGGCAAGAGCAACGGGCACCAGAGCGTCATCGAGGCGTTCCTGGCGAAGGCCGACGGCAAGACGCTCCGCGAGGCCCTCCCCGCGCAGCGCGACACCACGGGATCGGTCCGGCTCGTCGGCAGCCCCGAGACGGTCGCCGACCAGATGGAGGAGGCGATCGCCGCCTCCGGCGCCGACGGCTTCCTGGTCGGACTCCCGGTGACCCGGAAGAACCTCACCGAGGTCTGCGACGGACTCGCGCCGGTGCTCCGGCGTCGCGGTCTGATCAGGGACGGCTACGAGCACGAGACGTTCCGCGAGAACCTGCTCGCGTTCTGACACGCGAGTTCCCGGGAGGCGCGGCTCGACTCCGCCCCTGACCTGCGGTTTCCGTGTGGCCACCACCAGGGCGGCTCGCGCAATGAACGGTAACGGCACCTTCACGACGGGGTAACCGCCACGGCGTTGGATGAGATCCGAGAGAGAGGAACGGTCGCCATGATCACCACCGTCGTCGCCGGCAACCCCAAGCCCGGCTCGCACACGCTCGAGGCCGCGACGATCGTCGCCGAACGACTCACCGGGTCCGCGCCCGACCACGTCGTCGACGTCATCGCCCTCGGACCGGGGATCCTCGGCTGGGGCGACCCCGGAGTGCAGGCCGCGGTCGCGACCGTCGCCGCGTCCGACCTCGTCGTGGTCGCCTCGCCCACGTTCAAGGCCACCTACACGGGCGTCCTGAAGCTGTTCCTCGACCAGTTCACGACGGCCGACGGGCTCGCCGGGGTGACCGCCGTCCCGCTCATGCTCGGCGCCGGTCCCGCGCACCACATGGCCCCCGAGGTGTTCCTCAAGCCCGTGCTCGTCGAGCTCGGCGCCACCGTGCCCGTGCAGGGGCTGTACCTGAACGACAAGCACTACACCGACGAGTCGTCGACCGAGGGCTGGCTCGCCCGCTGGCGGGACGTCGTCCTCGCCGCCGCATCCGCACCGACCAAGGAAGGCACCAGCGCATGATCAAGCCCTACACCGCCGAGTCCGCGGACCCGACGCTCCTCCGGCAGGCGTTCTCCGGGTTCCCCTGCGGCGTCGCCGCACTCTCCGCGATCGTCGACGACGCCCCCACGGTGCTCGTCGCGTCGTCCTTCACCGTCGGCGTCTCGCAGGACCCACCGCTCGTGATGTTCGCCGTGCAGCACTCGTCGTCCACCTGGCCGGCGCTGGCCGGAGCGGAGTCGATCGGCGTCTCGGTGCTCGGCGAACGGCACGAGAACGTCACGCGGCAGCTCGCCTCGCGCGACAAGTCCGTGCGCTTCGTCGGCGTGGACACGACGGTGTCCGACACGGGCGCGGTGTTCCTCGAGGGGGCACCGATCTGGATGGAGTGCTCGGTGGAGCACACGTACCCGGCGGGCGACCACGACATCGTCGTGCTCCGCGTGAACGGCCTGATGTCCGACTTCGCGCACAGCCCGCTGGTCTGGCACCGGTCGTCGTTCGCGAAGCTGAGCGCCTGACGCGTGACGTCCGTATGCTCGCCGCATGGCTGACTTCACCGCTGAGCAGGCCGCCGTCGTGCGGATCGAACGAGCCGAGGAGGGCCGCTGGGACCTCACGGTGATCAGCGACTCGGGCGTCCGGATGGGACACGGCGAGTACCTCTTCGACGAGGCGGACGACGACGCGGCGGGGGAGCAGGCAGCGGCCCTCGACTTCGTCCGCGGCTACGGCTTCCGCTTCGAACCGGACGCCGTGGTCGCCGACGGGCCCGATGCGTACTGGGCACCGCTGCTGGCGCTCGACGAGCGGTAGCGTCGGGCTCCCTGCTCAGAGGGTCGCGATCAGCTGCTCGACCCGCGCGCGGATGGCGTCCCGGACGGGGCGGACGCGCTCGATCGGCTGCCCGGCCGGGTCGTCGAGCTCCCAGTCCTCGTAGCGCTTCCCGGGGAACACCGGGCACGCGTCGCCGCAGCCCATCGTGATGACGACGTCGGACTCCCGCACGGTGTCGGTCTCGAGCACGGCGGGGACGGCAGTCGCGATGTCGATGCCCTCCTCCGCCATGGCCTCGACCGCGACGGCGTTGACGCGGTCGGCCGGTTCGCTGCCGGCCGAGAACACCCGGACGCGGTCGCCCGCGAGGTGCTGCAGGTAGCCGGCGGCCATCTGGGACCGGCCGGCGTTGTGCACGCACACGAAGAGCACGGTGGGGCGGTCGGTCACGCGAGTGCCGCCGCCTCGAAGCCGATCAGCCAGGTGACGCCGAAGACGTCCCGCACGGTGCCGTCCCAGTCGCCCCACGGACGTTCCTGCAGTGGGTCCACGACGGCGCCGTCCGAGGCGAGGTCGTCGAACCAGCCGCGGAGCACGTCGGGTTCGGCGGCGCCGAGCAGGGAGAAGAGCAGCCCGGTCGCAGAGAACGAGGTCTCGCCGGTCGGGGCGTCGGCGGCGAACAGCGTGATGCCGCCGCCGGTGAGCTGCCCGTGCGCGACCGCGTCGGCGGGGCCGTCGGTGCGCGAGAAGTCCGCGAAGGTGGCGATGCTGAGTTCGCCGCCGAAGACGTCCTGCCAGCGCCCGAGTGCCTGGAGCGCGGTGCCGTCGAACTGGAAGTAGGGCGAGGGCCCGTTCACGTTCATGCCCCGGACCCTACCGCTCAGACCGCCGCGGCGAGCGTGTCGAACGTCCGGCGCAGCAGGGCCGGAGCGTCCTCGTCGGTGACGGACCAGGTGGCGATCGCGACGTCGAAGCACCCGAGCGCGGCCTGCACGAGGACGGCCGCACCGAGCTCGGCGCCGTCGGGGTCCCCGGCGCGCAGCCGCTCGGTCAGGATCGGCGTCAGGACGTCCGCCCAGGCGAGGTGCTTCTCGAGGTTGCGGGCGCGGAGCGACGGCGTCGACGTCATGACGCGGACCGACCGCCGACCGGACTCGGGGTCCTCGTCGGCGCGGACCATCATGCCGACGAACGCCTCGCGCAGCGCGGTCCAGGCCGGTTCGTCGTCCGGACGCTCCCGGAGCGCCTCCGCGAGCGCACCCCGGTGCCGCAGTGGATCGCCGATGACGGCGTCCTCCTTCGCCGGGAAGTACCGGTGGAAGCTCCGCGCCGAGATGCCGACCTCGGCCGCGATCTGCTCGACGGTGACGGCGTCGAACCCGTCGCGGTCGAACCGAGCGACGGCGACCGCTGCGATCCGCGCGCGCACGGCTTCGCGCGTGATGTCCCGCAGTCCGGTCCGCGCGCTCGTCTCACCCACGACGGCATCGTACCGAGGGAGGCGGAACATGACCAAGTTGTCAGGGACTGACAGAACGGGCGTACAGTGTCATCTGCATCGCCAGACACGACGGAAGGATGGCACATGCAGCAGCGCACTCTCGGGACCCAGGGCCTCGCGGTCGGATCCATCGGCTACGGTGCGATGGGGACGGTCTTCGCGTACGGGCCCGCCGACGACACCGAGTCCATCGCGGCGATCCGTCGCGCGCACGACCTCGGCGTCACCCACTTCGACACCGCTGAGATGTACGGGTGGGGTGCCGGGGAACGACTCCTCGGTGCGGCCCTGGCGCCCGTCCGCGACGAGGTCACCATCGCCACCAAGTTCGGCTTCACCGCGGACGACTGGGCGCCCGACTCCCGCCCCGAGCACATCCGCGAGGTCGTCGACCAGAGCCTGCGGAACCTCGGCACCGACTCGATCGACCTCCTCTACCAGCACGTCCACGACCCGGCCGTGCCGATCGAGGACGTCGTCGGCGTGATGGCGGAGTACGTGCAGGCCGGCAAGGTCAAGTACCTCGGGCTCTCGAACACCGACGGCGACCAGCTCCGTCGGGCCCACGCCGTGCACCCGATCTCGGCGTTCCAGACCGAGTACTCCGTGTTCGCCCGGGAGTCCGAGGAACTCTTCCCGCTCGTCGACGAGCTCGGCATCGGGCTCGTGGCCTACTCGCCGCTCGCGCGCGGCTTCCTCGGCGGGGCCGTCCAGCCGCGGTCCGCCTACCCCGAGGACGACATCCGGCACATGCTCGAGTGGTGGGCGCCGGAGCACTTCGACCAGAACGTCGCGGTCGTCCGGGCGCTGACCGCGATCGCCGACGAGCACGGCGTCCCGCTCTCGCAGCTGTCCCTCGCGTGGATCCTGGCGCAGCGGGGCGACGTCGTCCCGATCCCGGGGTCGAAGAACCCCGACCGGGTCGCGCAGAACGTCGCGGCGGCCGGTGTCGTCCTCACGGCCGACGACCTGGCGCGCATCGACGCGCTCTCGCGCGACGTGCGCGGCAAGCGCATCGAGAGCCGGGTCTGACGGGCGTCGGTGGGCAGTGGGCGCGACCGGTGACGGACGGGAGGCGCGGTGCGTGCCCGCACTGCGCCTCCCGTCCGTCAGCCGAACAGCGCGAGGGCCTCGTCGACGACGTCCTCGGGGCGGCCCTCGCCGTGCGTCGCCCACCACGTGAGCGCCGTGCTCGCCGCCGCTGCGAGGGCGTGTGCGCGGACCCGCGTCGCGAGGTCGTCGACCGAGCCGCCGTCCCGCTCGGCCACGAACCGCTCGATCACCCCGGTCAGGGCCGTGGACGCGGCCTCCCCGCCGCGCTCGAGGGAGGGGTTCGCGCGGATGACCCGCAGGCGGTGGCGGGTGATCTCGATCGTGTCGTCCGGGAACGTGGCACCGACCCGGTACGCGGCGCGGAGCGCGACCCACGCGGACTCGGACGCCGGACGGAGGCGGAGCTCGTCGGTGAAGCGCACCGCGAACTCGTCGAGGCCGCCCCACACGAGCGAGGCCTTGCTCGGGAAGAGCCGGAACAACGAGCGGCGGCTGACCCCGGTGGCCGTCGCGACGTCGTCCATCGAGACGGCGTCGAAGCCCTGCTCGTCGAAGAGCCGCAGGGCCACGAGCGACGCCGCGGCGGGGTCGATCGTCCGCGGGCGTCCGGTCGGCCGGTCGCTCGTCGAGCTCATGGATTCCTTTCGGCACTGAGTGCTACAACTGTGGTGGCGCAGCGAGCGCCTCTCAGTGAGGAGACGACATGACCGACACCACCGCCGGACGGTTCACCGGCAGGACCATCATCGTCACCGGAGCGGGTTCCGGCATCGGACGCGCCACGGCGACGCGCATCGCGAACGAGGGTGGGCGCGTGATCGCCACCGACGTCGTCGCCGAACGGCTCGATGTGCTGCGCGCCGAACTCGTCGACGCCGCCGGCCTCGACGTCGAGACCGTCATCGGCGACGTCGCCGCGCCGGAGACGATCGACGCGCTCCTCGCCGCCGCGGGCGACCGGGTCGACGGGCTCGCGAACGTCGCCGGCATCATGGACGCGTTCCTCCCGCCGAGCGAGGTCGACGACGCCACCTGGGACCGCGTCTTCAGCGTGAACGTCACCGGGCCGATGCGGCTCACCCGAGCGGTCCTGCCGCTGATGATCGCCGCCGGACGCGGTGCGGTCGTGAACGTGGCGTCCGAGGCGGCGCTCCGGGCGTCGGCCGCGGGTGCTGCGTACACGGCGTCGAAGCACGCGATCGCCGGGTTCACGAAGAGCGTCGCGTTCTTCCACGGGCCGCAGGGCATCCGCGCCAACGCCGTCGCGCCCGGTGCGGTGGCGACGAACATCGAGGCGCCGATGCGCAGCGAGTACGCGGCCGGACGGGTGGGGCCGATCATGCAGACGACGATCCCGCCGGTGGCGCAGCCCGAGCAGCTCGCGGCGGCGATCACATGGCTGCTCAGCGACGACTCGGCCAACGTGAACGGCGCGGTGCTGCCGAGCGACGGCGGGTGGTCGGTGGTCTGAGCGGGGCGGCAGAGTGGTAGAAAACTACCGATTGCGGTAGTTTTCTACCACTATGCAGCTCCAGCGCCCGTTCGCCTCCGTGACCACTGCGGTCGACGGTGACGTGCTGATGGTGCTCTCCCGAGCGGCTGGACCGATGACGATCGCGGACATCAGTCGGCTCGTGCCCGATCGCTCGTACGCCGGTGTGCGGAACAGCGCCGACCGGCTGACGGAGCAGGGCATCGTCAACGGGTTCCGGACCGGACGGACGAAGGCGTTCGCGCTGAACCCCGACCACCTCGCCGCTGGTGCGGTCCGAGCGCTGGCGGACATGCGGCGCGAGCTCCTCGAGCGGCTCACCGTCGGGTGCGACGGCCTCCCACTCCGGTACGCGGCCGTGTTCGGCTCCGGTGCCCGGGGTGAGATGCGGCCGGACAGTGATCTCGACCTCTGCTTCGTCGTCATCGCCGGGCGTCGTCCCGAGGCGGAGGACGCCGTCCACGCGCTGTGCGAACGCGCGCAGAGGTGGACCGGGAACGTCGTGCGTCCCGTGGTCTTCGACGAGAGCGAGATCGACGCTGCGGATCCGCTCCTCGCGTCCGTCGCCAGGGACGGTGTTCCCATCGCAGGTGATGGTCGTTGGCTGTCCCGGAAGCTCCGTACGCTGGCCGGGTGACACCGCGTACCGGCACCACCGCGCAGGGCGACGAGTCGTTCCGCCGGGGCCGACTCGCGAAGGCCACCGAATTCCTCGACGCTGCCGACACGCTGCGCGAGCTCGGGGGAGAGTCGGGGGTGCTCACCTCGACGTCGCCGTTCGCGAACGCCTTCGTCGTGCAGTGCGTGCTGAGCGGGATCGCCGCGGCGGACGCGATCTGCGTCGCGAGGACCGGCAGGTACTCGCGGACCGGTGCCCACGACGAGGCCGTTCCGGTGCTCCGAGCGGCGGCCGGGCAGGCGGTCGCGAAGCACCTCGAGGTACTCCTCGCCGTGAAGAACAAGGCCGAGTACAACGCGATGTCCGTGAGTGACACGGACATCGTGCGCGCGGCAGCGGCGGCGGAGGCACTGGAGTCGGCGGCGCGCTCGGACTGAGCGGCCGCCTACACTGCCGACATGACCGAGGTCCCCGATGCCCGCTCCGACTGGGGCCGGTTCGCCCCCGACTCCGTCGAGCGGCGGATGCTCGACGACACCGGGACCGCACTCGGGCTCGTCCTCCGCCCCCGCACCGTCGTGCTCGACCGTGCCCGGGTCGAGGTCGAGGGCATCGACGCCGACGACCGCGTGGTGGTGCAGCTCGTGGCGAACCAGGGCGCCTACAAGCCGGCCTGGCGCAACAAGGTGATGGCCGACCTGTTCAAGCTGCTGTGGTTGCGGCAGTCCGTCCCCGGGGCCGAGCGGGCCGTCCTCGTCGTCGCCGAACCGGCAGCGCGGGCGCTCGCCGGGTGGGTCTCGGTGGCTGCCGAGGACCTCGGGATCGAGGTGCTCGTCTGGGACGGGCGGACGGCGGCGCCCTCGCAGCGCTGACCCCGTGCAGTCGTTCACACGTTCGCAACACATGTGGCCAGACTCCGTAACACGAGCGTCCTAACCTCATCACCAGCAGCGGATTTCCGCGTCGCAGACGAACCCGAGCTCGCGACGCACGCTCTCCGCCATACGAGACCGAGCCTGCGTGCTCGCCGACGGTATGGAGGAACGGATGACCACAGCAGCGGTCCGGGTGGACGCGGTGCGCAAGGTGTACGGCAGCGGTCCGAGCGCCATGGTGGCCCTCGACGACGTCGAGCTGATGATCGAGCCCGGGAAGTTCGTGTCGCTCATCGGCCCGAGCGGCTGCGGGAAGTCGACGCTGCTGCGGCTCGTCGCCGGCCTCGAGCCCGCCGACCGCGGCGACGTGCAGGTCCACGGCGTCACCCCGGCGCAGGCGTGCGCGGCGAAGCTCATCGGCCTCGTGCCCCAGACGCCGGCGCTGCTGCCCTGGCTCACCGTGCTGCAGAACGTCTCCCTCGCCGGACGGGTCAACCCCGGTGCCGGTCGTCGGCGCGCCGCGATCGAGGACCTCGCGGAGCGCGGTGCGGACAGCGGCCCGGACATGCGCCAGCTGCTCCGGATGGCCGGGCTCGGCGAGGCGGAGGACAAGCTGCCCGCCCAGCTCTCCGGTGGCATGCAGCAGCGTGCGGCGATCGTCCGGGCGTTCGGCCTGCGCCCCGACGTGCTGCTCATGGACGAGCCGTTCTCGGCCCTCGACGAGTTCACCCGCGAGGCCCTGCAGGACCAGCTGCTCGACCTCTGGGACGAGCTGCGGACGACGGTGCTCTTCGTCACGCACTCCGTGTCCGAGGCGGTCCGGATGTCGGACACCGTGGTCGTGATGGCGCCGCGTCCCGGGCGCATCGTCGACGTCATCGACATCGACCTGCCGCGACCGCGGAACCAGCGTCTGTTCGAGGAACGGCGCTTCCACGAGTACGAGGACCTCGTCCGCACGCGGTTGCACAACGCGTGGCGTGCGACGGACGCGGCCTGAGGGAGACGACACGATGACCACCACCAGCACGACCTCCACCGCCTCCGCCACGACCACCACCGCCGAGTCCGAGGCCGCAGCGACCCGTCGGCCGCTCCCCGGTTGGATCCGCCCGACGGTCTGGGCGCCCCTCGTCGTGATGCTCGCCGTCCTCGCCGTGCTCTGGCAGATCGGCGCGACGACGATGCCGTACCTGCTGCCGCCGCTGCCCGCGGTGGGGGAGACCCTCGCCACGCAGCTGCCCTACTACCTGCAGAACGCCGGGATCACCCTCGTCGAGTCGCTCGTCGGCCTCGGCATCGGGTTCGTGGCCGCGTTCGTCCTCGCCGTGCTGACGAGCGAGCTGCCGATCGTCCGCCGCGCGGTGATGCCGATCGCGATCGTCCTCAACGTGACGCCGCTCGTCGCGATCGCCCCGGCCCTGGTGGTGGCGTTCGGGTTCGGCCCGCTGCCGAAGCTCGTGATCACGGCGCTCATCTGCTTCTTCCCGATCCTCATCAACACCGCGGCCGGGCTCCGGTCCGTCCCGCAGCCCGTGCTGCAGGTGTACCGGACGATCGACGCGTCCCGCCTCGAGATGCTCGTGCACCTGCGCATCCCGAACGCCCTGCCGTTCGTCTTCGCGGCGCTCCGCATCGTGTTCCCGCTGTCGATCATCGGCGCGGTCGTGGCGGAACTCTCCGCGTCGGGCTCGACGGGTGGGCTCGGCACCGTGATCAGCACGGCGTCGTCGATGAACCAGCTCGCCGTGGTGTACGCCGCGATCGCGATCCTCGCGGTGATGGGCGTGGTCCTGCTCGGACTCATCTCGCTCGTCGAGCGGCGGGTCCTCCGCTGGCACCGCACCGCGAACGACTGACGGCGACCGCCGCCCCGCCACCCGCCGCACCGCCCGGCCACCGCACCGCCGCCCCGCGGCCGAGCAGCACCACCCGTCGGCGCGAGCCTGCCCACGCGAGGCCAGCCGCGCCTCCAGGCCGAAACCCGACGACCACCCCGACCACCCCGACCCACACCCCGCCCCCGCCCCCGCCCCCCGCCCCGCCCCCGCCCTGCACCACCCATCCCTTCCCACAGGAGTGACCATGCAGCACCGCACCCACCCGCACCGCACCCGCCCGCACCGCACCACGGCCGCGCTCGCGACCCTCGCCGCCACCGCCGCCGTGGCCCTCGCCCTCACCGGCTGCAGCACCGGCTCGAGCGCGGGCACCGGCTCGTCCGAGGGCAGCGCCATCTCCGCCGAACGGTGCAAGGAGAACAAGGCCGCCGGCCCCATCACCTACCTGTCCGGCTACCAGTACCAGTCCTCGGCGTCGATCCTCGAGTACATCGCGGCCGACGAACTGGGCTACTTCAAGGACCTCTGCCTCGACGTCACCCTCAAGCCCGGGTCGGGCGACACCGCGCAGAACACCAAGCTCCTCGCGAGCGGCCAGGCGACCGTGTCGGCCGTTGCGGAGCAGGACCTCATCCAGGCCCGGGCGAACGGCATCGACATCACCGGCATCTCGTCGTACTCGAACGCCGGGCTCGACATCCTGATGACGAACAAGGACATCACGAAGCTCCCGCAGCTCGACGGGAAGGTCGTCGGCCACAAGGGCTACGTCCCCGCCTCCGTCCGGGCGATGATGGAGAAGGCCGGGGTGGACTGGGACTCGCTCACCCTCGTGAAGGAGGGCTACGACCCCTCGGTCCTGCCGCGCAAGCAGAACGGTCTCGAGGCGCTCACCGGCTTCGTGTCGAACGAGCCGAACCTGCTCAAGGCCGCCGGCGACGACGTCACCGTGTGGCAGCCCGTCGACTACGGGATCCCCTCGTCGATCGGCGCGATGGCCGTGAACCCCGCGTTCGCGAAGGCCCACCCGACCGCCGTCGAGGACGTCCTGCGCGCCGCGCTGCACGCCTACGACTTCTGCTCGTCGAGCGCCGCGAAGACGAAGCAGTGCGTCGGGTACGCCGCGAAGCTCTCCGGCGCGACCTACGACGAGGCGCAGAACGCGAAGATCTGGACGACCGAAACGAAGGTCATCGCGGACAACCCGACGCCGGGCCAGCCGCTCGGGGGCATCGACCCCGAGAACGTGTCGAAGCTCGTCGACATGCTGCACCAGTTCGACATCGTGAAGAGCTCGGTGACCGCGGACGACGCGAAGAGCTGGTTCACGAACGAGTACATCGACGCGATCACGAAGGACGGCGAGACCGTCTGGCCCGCGCCGTGACCACGGTGGGTCGCGCGGACGCGCGACCCACCCGGCACGACGTGACACGCACCGAGCAACGACCAGAGAGGCGGCGCACCATGCCCGCGAAGGAGTACGGGATCTTCCTCCCGATCGGCAACGGCGGATGGATGCTGTCCGACACCGCCCCCCACCCCGAGGCGACCTACGCCTGGAACAAGCGCGCAGCCCTGCACGCCGAAGCGATCGGCCTCGACTTCGTGATGTCGATGGCGAAGTGGCGCGGCTTCGGCGGGAGCACCGACCACTGGGGACGCTCCCTCGAGTCGATGACGATGATGGCCGGGATCGCCGAGGCGACCGAGCGCGTGAAGATCTGGGCGACCATGCACGCGAACGTCCACAACCCGGCCGTCGCGGCGAAGATGTACACGACGCTGCAGGACATCTCCGGGGGTCGGGCGGGCATGAACATCGTCAACGGGGCCTACGCGGCCGAGTTCGAGCAGTTCGGGATCTGGGACGCCGGCCTCAGCCACGCCGACCGCTACCGGATGACCGAGCTCTGGACCGAAGCGGTCACCCGCCTCTGGACCGAGGACAGCGTCACGATGCACACACCGTACTTCGACCTCGACGCCTGCGAGTCCCGCCCGCACCCGGCCAGCAGGCCGACGATCATCAGCGCCGGCAAGTCCGAGGCCGCTCGCGCGTTCCAGGCGAAGTACGCCGACGGTGCGTTCCTCGCTGCGGACAGCCTCGACGAGATGCGCGACCTGTCCCGCGACGTCCACGACCGCGCGGCCGACGAGGGTCGGGTGTGCCGGACCTACTCGATGCTCACCGTCGTGCAGGACGAGACCGACGAGGCAGCGCAGCGGAAGGTGCGCGAGTGGGGTGCCGGCGTCGACCGCGAGGCACTGGCCTCGATGCGGGCGTCGTGGGGCGTCCCCGCCGAGCAGGCCCGTGCGTGGGCGGACGGTGCTGCGGGTGAGGACGCGTTCCAGACCGCCTACGTCGCCGGTTCCGCCGAGACCGTCACGGAGCACATCGAGTACATCGTCGACCGGGGCGAGCTCGACGGCCTCATGCTGATCTTCCCCGAGTACGACCAGGACATGGTGCGCTTCGGCGAGACCGTCCTGCCGGCACTCCGCCAGCACGACGCGGCGGTCGTCCGGTGACCGGCGGCAGCGGCGGGCTCGACCCGCGACTCGCCCGGTTGCTGGACGGCCCCTCGTCGTCCGGTGCTGGTGGCCGCACGCCGGCGCTCGTCGTCGTCGACGTGCAGCGCGACTTCGGTGAACCCGCGCGCATCGCCGGCTACGGGCTCGACGACCGTGCGTTCGCCGCGGTGGACGCCGCGATCGTCCGGATCGGCGCCCTCGTCGACGAGGCGCGAGCCACCGGCGTCCCCGTCGTCTGGGTCGAGCTCGGCAGCGACCCGTCCGCCCCGTGGCACAGCAGCACGTGGCTGCGCGGCGGTGCGCTCGACGGACCGATGCCGGAGGACGAGCCCTGCCGCATCGGCACCGCCGGCGCCGAGTGGTACGGCACGGCGCCGGCGCCCGGTGAGACCCGCGTCGTCAAGCGCGGCTACAGCGGGTTCCTCGGCACGGACCTGGAGGCGCGGCTCACCACCGCAGGGATCGGCTGGCTGACCGTCGTGGGACTCACGACCGAGTGCTGCGTCTTCGCGACGGCGCAGGACGCGATGCAGCTCGGCTGGCCCGTCGTGGTGCCGTCGGACGCCACCGCCGCCTACGACATCGACGTGCACGACGCCGCGCTCACGATGATCGAGCTCAACGTCGGTGTCGTCACGGACGCTGCCGAGACCACCGCGCTGTGGCAGGCGTGGGCGGCGTCGCCGGTGGGTGCCCCGTGAGCGGCATGCACATCGCCTACGACCTGTCCTTCACCCACACCGAGGGGCGCTGGGCGGCACCCGGCAGCTGGGTCGGCCAGGACTTCCCCGACGTCCGCATGTACATGGAGGTGGCCCGGACGGCCGAGCGCGCCGGCGTCGACATGCTGTTCTTCGGTGACGGCTCCGGTGTCCCGAGCACGTGGCGCGGCAGCATCGACCCGGCGGTCGAGTGGGGGATCCAGTGGCCCCGGCAGGACATGTCGCCGGTCATCGCGGCGATGTCGACGGTGACCGAGCACATCGGGTTCGGACTCACCTACTCGTCGACCTTCACGCACCCGTTCTCCACCGCACGGCTGCTCAACTCGCTCGACCACGTCACGGGCGGCCGGATGGCGTTCAACGTCGTCGCGTCCTCTCGGGGTGCGGACGCCGCGAACTACGGCTCCGACCACCTGATCGACCACGATCTCCGGTACGAGCGGATGGAGGAGTTCATCGGCGTCTGCCGTGCGCTCTGGGACTCCGTGGCGCCGGACGCGATCGTCCGCGACCGGGCGACCGGGCGCTTCGCCGACCCGTCGCGCGTGCACCCCATCGACCACGACGGCCGGTTCTTCAAGGTGCGGGGGCCGCTCGCCAGCGTCCCGAGTCCGCAGCGCCACCCGGTCGTCGTGCAGGCGGGCAACTCGCCGCGGGGCATCGCCGCGAGTGCGTCGTTCGCCGACCTCGTGTTCGGGTTCGGGGCGAGTGTCGCCGGGCAGCTCCGACACCGGAACGCCCTCGACGCGGCACTGACGGACGCCGGACGGGACCCCGCCGCGGTCGGGATCCTCTGGGCGACCCAGGTGATCGTCGGCGCGACGCTCGCCGAAGCCCAGGCCCGACGGGACTCGCTCCTGTCGTTCTGGAACCGCGAGGCCGTCGGGACCTTCATCTCGCACAACGCCGGGTACGACTTCTCGACGCTGCCTACCTCCTTCCGGCTCGGGGACCTGCGCGACGAGATCGTCGCCGCCCAGGCGAGCCCGGCGGGACTCGTCGGCAGCCTGGTCGCCGAGTTCGGTGAGGACCACACGATGGACCGCGACGACTTCTTCGAGCACGGGTGGCGCGCCGCGACCGGCCTCGACCACATGCTCGTCGGCGACGCCGCGGGAGTGGCCGACGCGCTCCAGGAGAACTTCGCCGCGACCGGTGGGAGGGGCGGCTACATGCTGTCCAGTCCGCTCGGGATGCCGTCCGGGTTCGCCGACCTCAGCGAGATGCTCGTGCCGGAGCTCCGCTGCCGCGGGGCCCTCGCGCCGCGGTACCCGGGGGCCACGCTCCGCGAGAACCTGGCGGTGTGAGGTGACCCCGGCCCGTCGGTGGCTCGCGCTCGGCGGGCTCTGCCTCGGCTTCTTCATGCTGCTGCTCGACAGCACGATCGTGTCCGTCGCCCTGCCCGACCTCGGGCGTGACCTCGGTGCCGACGCGTCGACGTCGGTGTGGGTGAACAGCGCCTACCTCTTCGCGTTCGCCGTCCCGCTGCTCGTGGCGGGCCGGCTCGGCGATCGGTTCGGACACCGGCGCGTGTACCTCGTCGGGCTCGCGGTCTTCACGATCGCCTCGGTCGGGTGCGCGGCCGCGCCCGGGATCGGCGCCCTCGTCGCCTGGCGTGCGGTCCAGGGCCTCGGCGCTGCGCTGCTCACCCCGCAGTGCCTGACCGTGATCCGGTCGCTGTTCGAACCGCCGAGGCTCGCCGTCGCGCTCGCCGTCTGGAGCGCCGGCGGCGGGGCGGCGACGGTCGCCGGGCCGATCGTCGGCGGGCTGCTCGTCGAGGCGTGGGGGTGGCCGTCGGTGTTCCTCGTGAACGTGCCCGTCGGGATCGTCACGGCGATCGCGGTCCTCCGCTTCGTGCCCGTCTCGCGGCGCATCGCGGTCCCGCTGCCCCTGTTCGCCGTCGTCGGCGTGACCGTGGGGGTCTTCGGTGTGGTCGTCGGCGTGCAGGGCACGGACACCGGGCTGCTCGCCGACCCGGTCGCCCGTGGCGGTGCGGTCCTGCTCGGCGCCGCGGTGGTGGCAGCGGTCCTCGTCCGGCAGCGGCGTGCCGGCGACCGCGCCCTCGTGCCGCTCGCCCTCTTCCGCGACCGCGGTTTCGTGACCGGGTCGTGGGGCGCCACGGCCGCGTCGTTCTGCGTCGGGTCCGCCCCGATCCCGCTCATGCTCGACCTGCAGCAGACCCGCGGGCTGAGTGCGGGATCGGCGGCCCTCGTGCTCGTGCCGATGGGGGTCGCGTGCCTCGCCTCGGCGCCGTTCGTGGGCCGCATGACGAACACCGCCGGACCCCGGGCGACCGCGACGGTCGGAGCCGTCCTGCTCGTCGTGTCGGTGGCACTGACCGCGGTGCTCGTCGGTGCCGCGGCGCCCCTCTGGACGATCGCCGCGGCCTTCACCGGGTTCGGGATCGCGAACGCGTTCGTCTGGTCGCCGTTCTCCCTCGCCGCGGTCCTCGGTGCGGGTCCCGCGACGGTCGGGGCGGCGTCGAGCGTCTTCAACACCGTGAAGCAGCTCGGCGCCGTGCTCGGCAGCACCGCGACGGCCGTGCTTCTCGCCACCGCGGGTGACGCAGTCGCGCTCGGTGCGCTCGCGCTCGTGGCCTGCGGTGCCGTGGTCGCCGCGCGTGCGCTGTCCGGCCGTCCGGGTGCCCCGGTCGTCCTGACCGGCGTGATCGTCCACGGTGCCGGGGTCGGGCACGACCTGGGGTTCCCCACCGCGAACCTGCGGCCCGAGGACGAGTCTGCTGCTCCCGTCCCCGTCGACGGGGTCTACGTCGGATGGCTCGCGGCTCCCGTCGGCGCTCCGCCACGGCAGGCCCTCGTGTCGATCGGCAGCAACAGCACCTTCCCCGACCGACCGCGCACGGTCGAGATCCACGTGCTCGACTTCGACGGCGACCTGTACGGCTCGGTCGTCGAGCTCACCGTCGGTCGGCGCATCCGACGCCAGCGCACGTTCCGCGGGCCGGACGCGCTCGTCGCCGCGATGCGGTCCGACGAGCGTCGGGCCCGTGCGGTGCTCGCCCGCTCCTGACCGATCGTCCCTGACCGTTCGTCCCCGACCACTCGTTCCCCGAGGAGGACCCCGTGCACGACCACTTCATCGAGGACCCGCTCGACATCCGTGAGGCCATCGCCGAGGTGCCCTCCGTCGTCGCCGCGATCGCTGCGTGCGTCGACGGTTCCCCCGTGGTCATGGTGGCGACGTCCTTCACCGTCGGCGTCTCCTACGACCCGCCGCTGGCGACGATCGCCGTGCAGCACTCGTCCACGACGTGGCCCGACCTCGCAGCAGCGCCCACGCTCGGCATCTCGGTGCTCGGCGACGGACACGGGCCGCACACGGCGCAGTTGGCGTCCCGGGACCGCGCGCGCCGTCTGCACGGCATCGAGTACGCGACCGCCGGATCCGGCGCGGTGTTCCTCGACGGTGCCCACTCGTGGTTCGAGTGCTCGGTCGAGGGCGTCCACCGCGCGGGCGACCACGACATCGTGGTGCTCCGTGTCCTCCGGGTCGCGCGGGATGCCGCCCGGTCGGCGCTCGTCTGGCACCGGCCGGCGCGCTCGAGGGTCGCCGTCGACGCGCAGCCGTGACCACAGGGGCGCTGGCGCCGTCGTTCCTCCCAGCACGGGGCGAGCAGGAGCGAGGGAAGCTCGGTAGCGTTCACGATGCGTGCACAGGGCCGCCTCCTCAGTGTGCTCGTCGGCTCGGCACGAAGCGATGAGGAGGCACCACGAACATCCCTGGGAACACATGCCGCTGTTCATCCTCATCGTCGGTCTGCTCGCTGCTTCGGGTGGGCTGCTGTTCGCGCTCATCCCGCGACCGATCCCGCGCACGATGAAGGAATCCCTTCTGCTCGGGCAGAACGCCGTGGTGATCTGATGCCGTCCGGGGGCCGGACACCTCGCCCGGAGAGGGGCTTCCGATGTTCAGGATGAAGGGAAACCTCCTGCTGCCGACGATCATCGCCCTGGTCGCGATCGCACTCGGTGTGGTCACGCTCCTCTCGCCCGGTCGCGCCGAGGCCGGCGTCGCCATCTGGGGCGCGCTCGCGGGCTTGTTCGGCGTGTACGTGTTGTGCGGGGTCGTGGTCTCGTGGCGAGCCAGGAACAAGTGACGGAGTTCGCGTCAATGAGAACGGAGCCGCATTGAACGCACTCCCACTCGTCCTCGGCCTCGTGCTGGTGGTCGGCGGATTGGCGTGCATCCCGTGGGTGGTGCAGCGGAATCGCAACCACTCGCCCTCCGACCGTGGACGGCTGATCGCAGTCGTGATCGCACTCGTCATGCTCGTCGCCGGCGCGCTGCTCCTCCGGTGAACGTCGTTGACTGACTCGCTGGCGCTCTGGGTCCTCGGCGGCGCCTTCGTGCTCCTCGGCTGCGCGACCGCGGTGTCGCCGGAGGCGATGCACGACTTCCTGCAGCGGCAGATGCGCATCGTCCAGGGCAAGAAGGCAGCTGATCGTCACGCCCAGTTGCCCACGGCACTCTTCCGGGCCCTGGGCATCGCCATGCTCTGCGTCGGCATCGTGCTCGGCGTGTTCGCCGCGACGGGCGGCTGAGCGCCGAAGGACCCGCTCAGCCCCGCACGACCGCCGCCACCGTCGCCACGACGACCTCCCGCCGCCGCGCCGCCCCCACCTCGTCGGTCAGCCGGGCGTACTCCGGCGTCGCACCGCTCCACAGCGCAGCGGTGTGGATCACGATCCCGAGCAGCTCCGCCGCCGAGAACGTCGTCGGCAGCCGCCCGTCCCGCTGCGCGTCCTCGATCGCCCGGAGCTTGGCGGCGTTGCTCCGCACGACGGCGTCGATCGGGTGCGAGGTGTCGCCCCGCTCGAGCCGGTACCAGGTCGCCAGGCGCTGCACCCAGGGTCGGTGTGCGTAGGAGTCGTGCAGGCGTCCGGCGTACTCGGGGAGGTCGTCGGCGTCGATCGTGACCTCGTCGAGCGTCTCGGCGACCATCGCGTCGAAGACCGCGTCGAACAGGCCGTCCTTGCTGCCGAAGTAGTGGTAGATCTGCGCCTTGTTGCTCGCGGCGGCTGCGGCGATCCGGTCCACGCGCGCGCCGGCGATCCCGACCGCGGCGAACTCGTCGCGGGCGGCGACGAGGAGTCGGGCGCGGGTGGCGTCGGCGTTGCGGGGCATCGGCATCCGTCCAGGTTATCAACCGGACGGTTGACAAGCGAGCATCGGAGGTGTTCCATCGGTGCTGTCAACCAACCAGTCAGTTAGGAATACCATGTCCGTCTTCCTCGTCACCGGTGCCTCGCGGGGCCTCGGCCGCTCGATCGTCACCGCAGCCCTCGCCGCCGGTCACCAGGTGGTCGCCGGGGTCCGGGACCTCCACGCCCTCGACGACCTCACCAGCGCGGAGCTCGTCCCGGTCGCGCTCGACGTCACCGACCCCGACGCCGCCCGTGCAGCGGTCCGCACCGCGGTCGAGCGCTTCGGTCGGCTCGACGTGCTCGTGAACAACGCCGGGTACGCGAACCTCGCCAGCATCGAGGACGTCGACCCCGCCGACTTCCGCGCCCAGGTCGAGACGAACCTGTTCGGCGTGGTGACCCTCAGCCAGGAGGCCGTGCACGTCATGCGCGAGCTGGGCTCCGGGCACATCGTGCAGGTCTCGTCCGTCGGCGGGCGCATGTCGACGCCGGGGCTCGGCGCGTACCAGACCGCGAAGTGGGCCGTCGGCGGGTTCTCCTCGGTGCTCGCGAAGGAGGTCGGCCCCCTCGGCATCCGCGTCACCGTCCTCGAGCCGGGCGGCATGCGCACCGACTGGGCGGGGTCGTCCATGACGGTCGCGCCGGTCCGGCCGGAGTACGAGGCGACCGTCGGGGCGTCCGCACGGATGCACGGGGGCACGAGCATCGGTGCGAGCGACCCGGACCTGGTCGCCGAGCTCGTGCTGCAGGTCGTGGCGATGGACGAGCCGCCGCTCCGCCTGCTCGTCGGCCCGGACGCGTTCGAGCACGGGACGGCCGCCGGCCGCGCGCTCCTGGCCGAGGACGAGCGGCACGAGGCGCTCAGCCGGTCGACGCAGGCGGCCGATGCGACGCCGGAGCAGCTGGACCCGCTGGCACGCGCCTGAGACGCGACCACCTGTCGGACGGGAGGCGCGGTGCGAGCCGGCACCGTCCCTCCCGTCAGACGGGCGGTACCGTCTCCACGCGCTGGGCGACAGTCCACGGGCCGGTGCGCGCGTGACGTGTCGGTGAGCGCGAAAGTTCACCCGCGTCGACGCGGACACGTGGTCGCCCCGCGTCGACGCGGGCGCGTGGTCGCCCCGCGACTCGCGCCGTTGCGCGCCGCGGGGCGAGGGCACCGGCCGTCGGGTGCGGCCGGTGCGAGGAGCGTAGGCAGCCTCCGCGCCCGGTGGGAGGACTCCTGCGGGATGCCGAAACGGCCTGCGGGTCCACGCAGGCAGACGTCCGGTCAGGCGGACGCGAGCGCGCCCATCTCGCCGACCACGGCGCGCAGTCGGACCGCGAGCTCGTCCGGCCCGCCGACGGTCTCGCGGTGCGCCACCTCGGACAGCGCGGACATGACGAGGGCCACCGCGGTGCGGGCGGTCTGCTCGTCGGTCCGCGTGCCGACCGTGGCGAGCAGGGACTGCCGGGACTCGGCCATCCACTGCATGACCATCGGGGCCATCTCCGGGCGGAGCACGAGCAGCTCCTTCATCCGGCGCCGGTCCTGCGAGAGGGGCACCGTGGCGGCGACGAGGCCGCACAGGTCGTCGATGAAGCGCCCCTCGGCGGTGGCGAACCAGGTCGCGGCGGCCGGCGGGACCTCGACCGTGTCGAGCCCGAGCGCGGCGTGCGCCTTCGAGGAGAAGTAGTTGAAGAAGGTCCGGGGGGAGACGTCGGCGTCGGCGCAGATCTGCTCCACGGTCACCCCGTCGAGGCCGTGCGCCGAGACGAGCGTCAGTGCGGCGTCGTGCAGCGCCGAGCGGGTTTGCTGCTTCTTCCGTTCACGCAGCGAGCACGGCTCCGTCGCCGTCGTCGTCGCGGGGGTGGTGGTCACGGTGGCTCCTGGTGCTGGTGGGGTGGGACGTCCGTCCACGAAGGGGGACAGCGGACGGGCGCCCCGGTCGGTCACCGGCGCTGCGCGGGCTGCGTCGGGGTGGATCCGGTCATCGGGCCGGTGAAGGAGCCCGCCTCGGCGGCGGCCAGGCCGGCGGCCGTCTCGAGCTCGTCCTCCGCCGAGAGCCGGTCGTCGTCGGCGCGCTGCGCACCCGCGGCGTCCGCACGCTCCTGCAGCGCCGAACGCTGACGGAGCGGCGGCACCCGGAAGAACCAGGTGAGGACGAAGGCGAGCAGGATCACACCGAGACCGACCCAGTAGATCGTCACGGACGAGGCGTTGAAGCCCGCCATGAACGGCCGGGTGAGCCGGCTGTCCGCACCGGTCAGGAACGAGGTGTCGTTCGTGCTCATCGTGCTCGACCCGGAGCCGCTGCCGTCGGAGACCTGCTTCGCCACGGCCGGGGTGAGCTCGCCCACCCAGTAGGACCGCTGCGCCGCGTCCGACCAGTCGACGACGAGCTTGCCGTCCTGCACCGAGGCGTGGGCCTGGTCGGCTGCCGCGGCGAGGGCCTGGGCCTGCACGGCGGCCGGGGCACTCGCGGTCGACTGCTGCACCTGGGCGGTGACGTCGTCGAGCGAGGCCTGCACGTTCTGCTCGAGCGGGGTGACGATCGGGGTCCAGATCTCGTCCATGACGCCCCGGTTCGCGGGCGCGGTGGCCACGGTCGGGTTCGTCGCCGCGTCGAGGGCTGCGCCGAGGTCCTTCTGGTTCGCGGTCGCGTGCAGGATGTTCGACGGCATCACCGAGAACAGGATCGACAGGAGCACGGCCGTGCCGAGCGTGCCACCGATCTGGCGGAAGAACGTGGCGGACGAGGTGGCGACGCCCATGTCCCGGGCCTCGACCGAGCCCTGCGACGCGAGGGTCAGCGACTGCATGACCGACCCGAGCCCGAGCCCGATGAGGAACATGCCGATCATCAGGAACCAGAGCGGCTTGTCGATGCTCATGAACGTCAGGACGACGTAGCCCGAGGACACCAGCGCCGTGCCGATCACCGGGAAGATCCGGTAGCGGCCGACCCGGGCGACGATCTGGCCGCTCGTGATCGACGCGATCATGAGCCCGCCGACGAGGGGGAGCGTCGCGAAGCCGGACTCGGTCGGGGTCAGACCGACGACGATCTGCAGGTAGAGGGGGATGGTCAGCATGGCGCCGAACATCGCGAAGCCGACCAGGAACCCGATGACGGTCGCCATCGAGAACGTGCCGGAGCGGAAGAGCTTCAGCGGGATGATCGCGGCGTCGCCCATCTTCGACTCGATGAGCAGCAGCGCGACGAGGCCGACGACGCCGATGACGTAGCAGGCGATCGCGGCGGCCGAGCCCCAGCCCCAGGTGCGGCCCTGTTCGGCCACGAGCAGGAGCGGGACGAGCGTGACGATGACGGCGGTCGCGCCCCACCAGTCGACCTTCGGCTTCGCGGTGTCGCCACCGTGCACCTTCGGCAGGTGCAGGAAGACGAGCACCATGACGAGGGCCGCGATGCCGATCGGCACGTTGATGAGGAGCACCCAGCGCCAGCCGGTGATCCACAGGATCTCGGAGGAACCGGCGAGCAGGCCGCCGATGAGCGGGCCGATCACGGACGAGATGCCGAACACGGCGAGGAAGTACCCCTGGTACTTGGCACGTTCGCGCGGAGCGAGGATGTCGCCCATGATCGCGAGCGGCAGCGACATCAACGCACCGGCACCGATGCCCTGCACGGCGCGGAAGCCGGCGAGCATGAGCATCGAGGTCGACATCGACGAGAGCACGGCGCCGAGGATGAACACCACGATGCCGAAGATGTAGAGCGGCCGGCGCCCGAAGATGTCGGAGAGCTTGCCGTAGATCGGCGTCGCGATGGTCGAGGTGATGAGGTACGCGGTCGTCACCCAGGCCTGCTGGTCGAGCCCGTGCAGGTCGTCACCGATCGTCCGGATCGCCGTGCCGAACACCGTCTGGCCGAGCGAGGACAGGAACATGCCCGCCATCAGCCCGTAGATCACGAGGAGGATCTGGCGGTGGGTCATCAGCGGCTGCTGGCCGGGTGCGGCGGAGTCCGTGGGGACCCCGGCTGCGCGTCGGCCGTGCTGCACCGGGACGGGTGCGGTGGCGGTCATCGAGCTCCTTGCTTCGTGCTGTGTTTCCTGCTGTGAAAGTTTGCAGACCGCGCAACGATACATCCATTGCTTCCGACAAGCAACTAAATGTGGCCGCTACGCTGTCCGGCATGACCGAGGACCGGGACGACGCCGAGCGACTGCTGCGCGCGCAGCTCGACCGGCTGTGGGTCCGGCAGACCCTGCGGTCGTCGCTCATCGAGTCGCGCGGGGGACTGGACCCCACGGGGCGCGTGATCCTGCGGGCGGTCGATCACTTCGGGGCCGTCCGGTCCATGGCGATCGCGGACGCCACGGGGTTGTCGCGCCCGGTGATCAGCCGCCGCGTGGCGTCGCTCGTCGAGTCCGGGTACCTCGGCACCGCCCCGGACCCGGCCGACGGACGCGCCAGCCTCGTCTCGATCGCCCCGGCCGGCCGGACGCTGCTCGACACGCTCGACGTCGCCGGCGCCGAGGTGTTCGACGACCTCACGGGGGCGTTCGCCACGGGGGAGCTGCACACCCTCGCGGGACTCCTCGCCCGGCTCAACGATCGCGCCGACACGGTCCTCGGGATCGGCGCCACGGACCGGCGCGACGCGTCCTGACCACGCGGCACGCGCCCGTGACGTGACCAGGAGGCGGACGGGAGGCGCGGTGCGGGCCTGCCCCGATCCTCCCGTTCGTCACTGCTCGCGCCGTATTCGAGATACCGTTTCCGCATGAGCACGGACACCGCCACCACCACTGAGACCCTCGACGACGGGCCAGTGGTGACCTTCGCCGACCTCGGCCTGAGCGATGCTGTGCTCAAGGCCGTCAAGGACATCGGCTACGAGACCCCCTCCGCCATCCAGGAGGCCACGATCCCGACCCTGCTCGAGGGGCGCGACGTCGTCGGCCTCGCGCAGACCGGAACGGGCAAGACCGCGGCGTTCGCGCTGCCGATCCTGTCCCGCATGGAGGCGGGCAGCAAGGTGCCGCAGGCGCTCGTGCTGTCGCCGACCCGCGAGCTCGCCCTGCAGGTGTGCGAGGCGTTCGAACAGTTCGCCTCCCACATGAAGCACGTGCACGTCCTGCCCGTCTACGGCGGTCAGGCGTACGGCGTGCAGCTGTCCGCCCTGCGCCGCGGCGTGGACGTCGTCGTCGGCACGCCCGGTCGCATCATGGACCACATCGCCAAGGGCACGCTCGACCTGTCCGAGCTGAAGTACCTCGTGCTCGACGAGGCCGACGAGATGCTCAAGATGGGCTTCGCCGAGGACGTCGAGACGATCCTCGCCGAGACCCCGGACGACAAGCAGGTCGCGTTGTTCTCCGCGACGATGCCGGCCCAGATCCGCCGCATCTCGCAGCAGTACCTCACCGACCCGGCCGAGATCACGGTCAAGACGAAGACGAAGACCGCGGCGAACATCACGCAGCGGTACCTCATGGTGTCGTACCCGCAGAAGGTCGACGCGCTCACCCGCATCCTCGAGGTCGAGGACTTCGAGGGCATGATCATCTTCGTCCGCACGAAGAGCGAGACCGAGACCCTCGCCGAGAAGCTCCGCGCCCGCGGGTACGCCGCAGCGGCCATCAGCGGTGACGTCGCCCAGGCCCAGCGCGAGCGCACGGTGAACCAGCTGAAGTCCGGCAAGCTCGACATCCTCGTCGCCACCGACGTCGCCGCCCGTGGCCTCGACGTCGACCGCATCACGCACGTCGTGAACTACGACATCCCCGTCGACATCGAGTCCTACGTGCACCGCATCGGCCGCACCGGTCGCGCCGGCCGCTCGGGTGACTCGATCAGCTTCGTCACCCCGCGCGAGCGACGCCTGCTGTCCGCGATCGAGCGGCACACCAAGCAGCCGCTCACGCAGATGCAGCTGCCGACGATCGAGGACGTCAACGAGACGCGCCTCACCCGCTTCGACGACGCGATCACCGCGGCGCTCGAGCAGCAGGACCGCATCACCGCGTTCCGCGACATCATCGCCCACTACGTCGAGCACCACGACGTCCCGGCCGACGACGTCGCCGCCGCGCTGGCCGTCGTCGCGCAGGGCGAGGACCCGCTGCTGCTCGACCCGAAGGCCGACGAGCTGCGGAACCGCGTCGACCGCGACGGCCGGAGCAGCGACCGCCGTGACCGTGACGACGACCGCGGTGCCCGGGGCGACCGGGCCGACCGTGGCCCGCGCCGCTCGCAGCCGATGACCGCCTACCGCATCGAGGTCGGGCGTCGGCACCGCGTCGAGCCGCGCCAGATCGTCGGGGCCCTCGCGAACGAGGGTGGTCTGCGCCGTGACGACTTCGGGGCGATCCAGATCCGCCCGGACTTCTCGATCGTCGAGCTGCCCGCCGACATGGACGCCGGGGTGCTCGACCGGCTGACGGACACCCGGATCAGCGGGAAGCTCATCGAGATCAAGCCGGACCGCCGTGGTGGTGGCGGTGGCGGGGCGCGCCGGTACGACCGCGACGACCGTGGGCCGCGTGCCGGTGGTCGGGACCGTGACGACCGCGGGCCTCGTCGGTACGACCGCGACGACCGTGCGGAGCGCAAGCCGCGTCACTGACGCGCGTTGTTCTGACGGGAGCGCGCCCCGCTCAGCGGCGACGCGAAGCGTTGCGCGGGGCGCGCCGACCGAGCCTGCGAGGGAGGAGTGCCAGCTGGCACCGCGCCTCCCGTCGTTCCGGCGTTCCGTCGGTGCGTGGACCCACGTCCCCGCGAAAGCGACAGCGCACAGGGGGCCGCCGCCGCCCGTGCCGCGAGAGCGACACTGTGGCGCGGACGTCCGGCGGCAGCGTGTCGCTTTCGCGAAGCGCGGCGCCCCGGCCCGCGAGTTGCGGGATGACGCATGAGGGCCTGCACGGCCCGCACGATCCCGGCGCCGACGGGTCCGCGAGGTCCGACCGGTGCTCTGATGTCCGTAGCCGTGGCGCATGGACCACGGGACGAACAGGGGAACGCACGTGTTCAGAGCCGTACTGACCGCCGCAGCCGCGGTGGCGCTCGTCATCGGGGGAGCCGCGCCGGCGACGGCCGCACCCTCGTCGGTGCCCGGCGCACCGACCTCCGTCCGCGTCACCGGAGCCGCGGACAGCGCGACCGTGACCTGGGGACTCCCGAAGTCCGGCGCGAAGGTCACCAGCTGGCGCGTCACCGTCTCGCCCGCGCAGCAGCAGCCGGACGCCGGCGTCGACCGGCTCCCGGCCAGCGCGCGGTCCGACCGGTTTGGCAACCTCACCGCGAGCACCGCGTACACGTTCTCGGTCCGTGCGGTCGGGACCCGGGGCACGGGCAAAGCCGTCTCGGTGCGGTACACCGCGCCCGGGTCGGTCCAGACCGTGCAGTCCCTGTTCGCCCTCGACGGCGCAGGCTCGGTCGTGCGGTTCCCGACCTCCGGCACGTCCGCCCCGACCACGATCGCGCCGAACGCCGCCGGCTTCACGGCGGACGACGTGGGCGACGTGTTCGTGCCCTCGGCGGACCGCACCTCGATCGTGATGTACCCGGCCGGCGGTGCCGCTGCCCGGACCGTGGCGACCGGCCTGCACCTCACGGCGGACCTCCGCTCGGACGTCGCCGGCAACCTGTACTGGGTCGACTCGGTCTCCGGTGCGATCACGAAGCTCCCGGTGTCCGGGGCGGCGCCGACGGCGATCATCCCCTCGGCCGGCTCCGGCTGGGCGGTCGGACGCGACGGCACGGTCTCGGCCGTGACCTTCGGGACCCAGGGCGCCGCGACGAAGGTCGTCTCCGTGTCGCCGACGGGCGTCCG
Source organism: Curtobacterium sp. BH-2-1-1 (assembly GCF_001806325.1). Taxonomy (NCBI): domain Bacteria; kingdom Bacillati; phylum Actinomycetota; class Actinomycetes; order Micrococcales; family Microbacteriaceae; genus Curtobacterium; species Curtobacterium sp. BH-2-1-1. The sequence goes on along the minus strand of NZ_CP017580.1, from coordinate 945,359 downwards.
GACCACCCGGTCGATCCCCGAGACCGGCTACCGGATCTTCGCGGCGGTCATCGCGGACGGCGGCGGGAACCTCTACGTCAACTACCTCTCGACCGGCGCGTCCGGTGCGAGCGGATGGGTCCTGCTGGCGAAGGGGTCGAGCGAGCTCGTCTCGGCGGAGTCCCGGATCGGCTTCACCTACGCGGCGACGAACGGCCGGGCGCTGGTGTCCGCGAAGTCCGCCGGGTGGTGCGCCGCCCCGAGCGAGGGCAGCCCCGGCGGCTGCACCGCCGACAAGACCATCACCTCGCTGTCCTCGCGGACGGCCGACGGGACGACCACCGAGCAGACCACGAGCGGCGTGACCGCCGAGGGCCGTGGCGTGTGGATCGGAGCGGCGGACGAGGCGGGCGACCTGTTCTTCGACGTGAGCGCCGGCCTGACGACCGGCCTCTGGCGGCTGGACGCCGCAGGCGGCGTGGCGCAGCGGCTGTCCGCCGGACAGTTCTCGCGGTTGTTGGTGATCTGAGGTCGGACCCGACCAGGTGACTGACGGGAGGCGCGGTGCGGGCTCGCACCGCGCCTCCCGTCATGCAGTGCGCAGCCGGTTCAGGCGACGCCCTCGACGGTCCGTCGGCACACCTCGTTCCACGGGGTCGGCTCGATGCCGAAGTGGGCTCGGGCCGCCGAGTCGTCGACCACGTACGGGGCCGTCCACTGGTAGCTCATCTCGGCGATCTCGCGCATCATCGGTGAGACCAGCCCCATCGCGCGGAGCATGCCGGCGGGGAGACGCCGGACGGTGACCGGGGGCTTCCCCGCCGCGGCCAGCACCTCGGTGAGGGCCTGCACCTGCGACCGCGGGGCGTTGCTCGGCACCATCCAGGTGCGTCCGTGGGCGCTCTCGTCCGCCGCGGCCGCGACGAGCATCCGGGCGACGTCGAGCACGTCCGTGAAGGTGTGCGGCAGGTCGGTCCGGCCGATCATCGACACCGCCTTCCCCTGCAGCGCTGCCGGCAGGACGCGGGTGATGTGGCCGTTCTCGCCGATGCCGGCGCCGACGTAGTCCGAGGCGCGGACCTCGACGGCACGCAGCCGTCCCGCCTCGTGCGCCGTGCGTGCATCGGCCCAGAGCCGTGCCCGCAGGATGCCCTTGTGGTCCGTCGCGGCGTCCGGCAGGCTCTCGCGCATCGGTCCGTCGACGGGGCCGTATGGGTAGAGGTTCCCGGTGATGGCGTACACCGCGCCGGTCCGCTCGGCGGCGGTGAGCAGCGCGGTCGCGAGCGGCGGCCAGGTCTGCTCCCACTGCGTGTAGTTGCCGGGGTTGGCGCAGTTGTAGAGAGCGACGGCCCCCTCGGTCGTCCGGGTGAGCGCGTCGGAGTCCGAGGCGTCCAGGGCGAGGTGCTCGACGCCGGAGACACCCGTGTCCCGGCCGGAGCGCGTGGCGACGGTGACCCGCTCGCCCCGTTCCGCGAGGAGTGCGGCGACGTGACGGCCCACCGGACCGGCACCGATGACGACGTGGTGCTGCGACATGGCTTCCTGCTTTCGTCTGTTTGCGAGAGCACCGCTCTCGGTTCTCAGCATGCACGAGCGATCGCCGAATTGCAAGAGCAGTGCTCTCGATTGTGTGCAGTGCTCTCTCGTGTCATGGTGGAGGCATGACGGACAAGGCGCCCACTGCACGAGCCCTCGCACGCGAGACCGTGCGGGCCGGCATCCTCGCCGCTGCCCGGGTCCGGCTCACCGAGGAGGGGCCGTCGCAACTGAGCCTCCGCGCCGTCGCCCGTGACGTCGGGATGGTGTCGTCGGCCGTCTACCGGTACTTCCCGAGCCGCGACGACCTGCTCACGGCGCTCCTCATCGCCGACTACGACGAGCTCGGCGCCGCGGTGGAGGCAGCCGAGGCGGCAGCGGGACCGGCACCCGGGGCTCGGTGGGTCGCGGTGTGCCGGGCGATCCGGACGTGGTCGATCGCGCACCCGGGGGACTTCGCGCTCCTGTTCGGCTCGCCGGTGCCCGGGTACGTCGCGCCGCGGTCGACGGTGGACCCGGCGTCGCGGACGACGCTCAGGATCGTGCGGGTGGTCGCGGACGCGGTGGCGGACCCGGGGTACCGCGCACCGCTCCCGGCCGGATCGGGTCCGGGGCTCGTGGCTGCGGCGGTCGCGGACGGGGTGGCGTCCCTGCGGGCGTTCGGCACCGAGCTGCCGGAGGAGGTCCTCGTCCGCACGCTGATGGCCTGGACGACGGTGTTCGGCACGGTGTCGTTCGAGCTGTTCGGGCACTTCGTCGGTTCGGTGTCGGACGGTGCGGCGTACTTCGACGAGGTCGTCGCGCGGCTGGCCGAGGGACTCGGGTTCGTCGCCGAGTTCGACTGACGGGGTCGCGCTGCGGGTCGCGCCGTCCGTCGGTCGCGGGTCGCGTCGTCCGTCGGCCGCGTCCTGTTGTCCCCAGAGCGGGGTGCCGGTCTGACAGGGGGCCCGTTCCTGCGGTAGACAGGTCGTGGGCCCCGGTCGTACCCGACGACCGAGTCCACGCTCGGGACGGCACACCTGGAGTCTCCCCGGACGGACCACCACCCTCGGGCGCGCGCCGCGGCCGGGGGCCGACGGATCAGGGAGGCTCGCTTGCGACGCAGCACGTTCGGCGACGCCGTCGTCGGGGGCACCCGGTGACCGCGCTCGACGTCAGCCGGCAGGACCGCCGCCGTCTCACGACCGGGACACCCCGGAAGCGCCTCGTCGCCGTCCGGACCGTCGCCCTGCTCGCCTCGATCGCCGGCGTGAACTACATCGTCTGGCGCTGGGCCGCCTCGGTGAACTGGCACTCGTGGTGGATCGCCGTCCCGCTGATCCTCGCCGAGACGTACAGCGTGATCGACTCGCTGCTCTTCGCGTTCGGGGCCTGGCGGCTCCGTGAACGCGGGGAACCCCCGACCCCGCCGCAGGACCCCGTGACCGTCGACGTCTTCATCACGACGTACAACGAGCCCGTCGACCTCGTCGTCCGCACCGCGACGGCGGCGAAGGCGATCACCCACCCGCACACCACGTGGATCCTCGACGACGGCAACCGTCCGGAGATGCGCGCCGCCGCCGAGTCGCTCGGGATCGGCGTGATCACCCGGGGCGCCGACTGGATCGACCGGCCGCGGCACGCCAAGGCGGGGAACCTCAACAACGCCCTGCTCGCGACCCAGGGGGAGTTCCTCCTCATCCTCGACGCCGACCAGGTCCCGGAACCGTCGATCCTCGACCGCACGCTCGGGTACTTCAAGGACTCGCGGATGGCGCTCGTCCAGACGCCGCAGTGGTTCGAGAACGTCCCCGAAGCCGACCTGCTCGGCAGCCAGGCGCCCCTGTTCTACGGGCCGATCCAGCAGTCGAAGGACGGGTGGAACGCCGCGTTCTTCTGCGGCTCGAACGCGATCCTCCGGCGCGAGGCGCTCATGCAGCTCGGGGTCACCCGGTACGTGCGCGAGGTCGAGGCGTCGGTCGCGCGGACGATCAAGACCTCCCGGAAGCTCCTCGCCCGTGCACGCGAGACGGAGACCGACCCGCGGGTGCTCGGGGCGCTCGACGAGGCCGAGGCCGTGGTCGACCGTGCCCGCGACCAGGTGCAGCGGGGCGAGCCGCTCGGCGACGTCACCTACGACTTCCAACGCGGCATCGACACGATCTCCTACCGGTTCGCCGCGTCCGACCTCGAATCGGTCCGCAACGACCTGCAGGAGCTCGCGGCGATGTCGACCGACGCGAACACCTTCGCGGGGCTCGACGACGCGGCACTCGACGTCCTCGGCCGCCGCGACGCCTCGCCGGTCGCTGCGATCGAGTCGATCGCCGTGCTCACCCGGGCGCTCGACGTCAACCGTGACGACGAAGCCCAGCCGATCATGCCCCTGGCGACGATCTCGGTCACCGAGGACATGGCGACCGCCATGCGCCTGCACGGCCTCGGTTGGAAGTCGGCCTACCACGACGAGATCCTGGCGAAGGGCCTCGCACCCGAGGACCTGCCGACCATGCTCGTGCAGCGGCTCCGCTGGGCGCAGGGCACCATGCAGGTCTTCTTCCGCGAGAACCCGCTCGTGCAGAAGGGCCTGTCGTGGGGGCAGCGGCTCATGTACTTCTCGACGATGTGGAGCTACCTGTCCGGCTTCGCCGCGATCGTCTACATCGCGGCCCCGGTGCTCTGCCTGTCCTTCGGTGTGGTGCCGGTCCAGGCGTACAGCGTCGACTTCTTCGTCCGGCTCACCCCGTTCCTCGTCCTCAACCAGCTGCTCTTCTGGGTGGTGGCGGCCGGCAGACCGACGTGGCGCGGGCAGCAGTACTCGCTGGCGTTGTTCCCGGTCTGGATCGAGTCCGTCACGAGTGCGTTCGAGAACGTGTTCCGGGGCAAGCCCCTGGGCTTCCGGGTCACCCCGAAGGTCCGTGACGAGTCCGAGCAGAAGCCGCGGTGGGACCTCGTGAAGCCCCAGCTCATCGCGATGGGGGCCCTCGTGGCGGCGCTGATCCTGATCGGCATCCGGTACCTGACCGGCCAGGCGTCCGGCATCGCGCCGCTCGTGAACACCGCATGGGTCGTGTTCGACCTGTTCATCTTCAGCATCGTCATCCGGGCCGTGCTCTACCGAGGACCGGGCACGGCGCAGTCCGAGCACGAGTCGAGCACGGCCGGGGGACCCCTGTGAGCCCGGCGCGGGTCGAGTTCGACGTCCCGGCGGTGCCGGCGTCCCTCGACGAGGTGCAGGACCGCTTCGGCGCGTGGTGGGACACCCTCGGCATCGACGACGTCCGGCTCCGCTTCGGCCTCGAGACCGCCCTCGCCGAGATCGCCGCGAACATCGTCGAGCACACCCGACGCGCCGACCAGGAAGCCGGCCGGCGCTACACCGTGGAACTCGACGCGACCGACCACGAGCTCGTCGCCGTGCTCACCGACAACGGGCTGCCGGTCGACATCGACCTCGCTGCCGTGACGATGGCCGACGCCGACGAGGAGAGCGGTCGGGGCCTCGCGCTCGCGATCGCCGCGCTCGACCGGCTCGAGCACCGACACGAGGGCGGTCACAACGTCTGGACCCTGGTGTGCGCACGGTGAGCCGGACCGCTGCCCGGCTCGTCGCGTTCCTGGTGGTGCTCGCGACGTTCGCCCTGGGTGGCGCGCTGCCGGCGTCGGCGGTGCAGGCTGCCGCGACGAGCGGTGCGTCGATCGCGCCGTCCGACGGGAAGACCTGGTTCGGACCGGACATCGACTGGGGCGACGACGCACCGGCCGGGTACGCGGGACGACTCGGTGCGACACCGTCGATGTACGGCGTGGAGATCCAGTACCCGCTCGACCGCAGCGCCCGCAAGGAGTTCCTCCGGGCCACCCGCGCTGCCGCGACGCAGGGCGCCGTCCTCGTGGTGAGCCTCGAGCCCGACCGGTCGCTCCGGTCCCTCACCGCGGCCGACGCCCGCGCGGCCAATGCCCTGCTCGAGGAGGTCCACCGCCAGTACGACACCCAGGTGCTCGTCCGGTTCGCCCCGCAGATGAACGGCACGTGGGTGCGGTGGGGGCAGCAGCCGACCCAGTTCGTCTCGGCCTTCCGGACGCTCGCGACCGCGGTCCACGGCGGCAGCTCGGACGCGCTGATGGTGTGGTCCCCGTCCTACGGTGCGGGCTACCCCTTCGGCGAGTCCGCCGGCCGGCTGCAGGACCTCTCCGCGACCGACGTCTCGAAGCTCGACACGAACGGCGACGGACAGCTCACCGCGGCCGACGACCCCTACGAGCCGTACTGGCCCGGGGACTCCTCCGTCGACTGGGTCGGGCTGTCGATGCTGTACTTCGGCAAGGGCAAGGCGACCGAGGCAGCCGGCCGGGACGTCCCGCTCACCCGGAACGACGTCCCCGAGGCCGGCGAGGTCTCCGCACGCTTCGACGAGACCTGGGGCTACGAGCAGCGACAACAGGGGAGCTTCTACGACCGCTTCGCCGTGGCCGACGACCGGCCGATGCTGCTCGACACCGGGGCGCTGTACGACCACTCGCTCCGGGGCGCCGACGAACTCCCGGTGAAGCAGGGCTGGTGGCGACAGGTGATCGCCGCCGTGCAGGACCGCCCGTTGATCCGCGGCGTGACGTTCCTCGAGACGAACCGCCGCGAACCCGAGGCCGGCAACCGCGTGGCCGACTGGCGCGACACCGCCGTACCCGGCATCGCCGGCTCGTTCCGCACCGACCTCGAGCGCGCGGGCGACTTCGTGTTCGGCCCCGTGACGGACGAGGTCACGCCACGGGACGGCGCCGCGGCGACCGACCAGCAGTACGACACCGGCGGCGACCAGATGGCCTGGATCGTCTGGTGTGCCGTCGGCCTCGCGGTCGTGTTCCTGCTGAGCGGCCTGTTCGGTCGGCTGCTGCCGAGCTGGCGCTACCCCGACGACGGCAAGCCCGGGCGCGACCTGCGGCTCGACCTGTTCCGCGGGTTCATCATCCTCGCCGTGGTGATCACCCACATCGAGATCGGCGGACCGTACTCGTACATCACGCTGCACGCCGTCGGCGCGATCACCGGCGCGGAGATGTTCGTGTTCCTGTCCGGCATGGTCCTCGGCATGACCTACCCGTTCGCCATCAAGAAGTTCGGCGAGTGGGCGGCCGCCATCGGGGCGTGGAAACGCGCGCGGAAACAGTACCTCGTCACGCTCGGGGTGATCCTCGTCGTCTTCGCGCTGAGCTTCGTGCCGTTCCTGAACACCGACGCGATCACCACCTTCACCGACCGGGGGACCGGCACCGGGGGAGTCGGCGCCGAGGGGCGCGTGTACGACCTCTACCCGAACGCGATGCAGCTCCTGGCCTACCCGCCGCCCTGGTACGCGATCCGGCAGTTCCTGCTGCTCGAGATGGGCCCGTGGCCGTTCAACATCATGGGCCTCTTCGTGGTGCTGAGCCTGTTCATCCCGGCGTTCATGTGGGTGATCCGCCGCGGGTTCTGGTGGGCGCTGCTCATCGTCAGCTGGGCGCTCTACGTCTACCAGGCGCTCAATCCGGACTTCCGGCCGCTGAACTCCCAGTTCGAGGCGGTCTTCCCGCTCCTCACCTGGCAGGTCGTGTTCACCCACGGACTCGTGCTCGGGTACTACCGCCGGCAGATCATCGGCGCACTGACCGGTCGCCTCGGCAAGGTCCTCGTCGGGGTCGGCATCGGCGGGTACGCGCTGTTCCTGGTCTACGTCTGGGCGGGCGACCACTTCGGGTTCACGCCCGTGCCGTTCCCGGCGACGATGTACGACCAGCTGTACAACACCGCCTACCAGCGCGTCGACCTGCAGTGGGGGCGTCTGGTCGACATCGCCTTCTTCGCGATCGTGTCGTACGCGATCCTCACCGTGTTCTGGAAGCCGATCGCGAAGGCCATCGGATGGCTGTGGATCCCGATCGGGCAGGCGAGTCTCTACGTGTTCGTCTGGCAGGTGTTCTTCGCGCTGGCGATCGCGTCGATCCCGGGTGTCGACTGGGGCAACGGCTGGATCGGCTTCGCGACCCACACCCTGCTGATCCTGCTGGCCTGGTACATGGTGCGGAAGCGGTTCCTGTTCTCGGTGATCCCGCGCTGACGCGCTGCGGGACGGACGGGAGGCGCGGTGCGGGCCCGCACCGCGCCTCCCGTCCGTCAGCTGGTCGCGGTGCGCCCGTGTCTGGAAAGGTGGTCGTGTGGGGTTGATGAGACGGTGGCCGTGGTGGTTGGCTGCGCTGGCGCTCGCCGTTGCGTTCGGCGGCCTGTGGTTCCTGGTGACGATCGTCGTGATGCCGGAGCTCAACGCTGTCGAGCGAGCCGTGATCTCCGCCATCACGGGTGCCGCGTACGGCATCGTCATGGCGATCTTCCTCATCCGGCTGCGGCGCGGGTACGGCACCGTCCTGCAGGACGCGGGCTTCCGTCGAGCAGTCCGCCGCGGGGTCGTCCCTCCCGACGTCGACGTCGATGGATGGCGACGTGCGGTGCAGCAGCACCGGAACCAGTACCACCCGCTGCGATGGGCGGCCCCGCTGGTGTACGTTCCGATGACCGGCCTCTCCGTCTGGGTCGCAGCGTCCGGACAACCGCTCTACTGGATCTTCGTCGGCCTCTTCCTCGTCATGCTGGTCGCCTCCCTGATCGTTGCCCCTCGAGCGGTCCGCCGGACCGACGCGATGCTGACCGAACTCGACCGCCGTGAGCGGTCGGTCCAGTGAGACGCGACGGGTGACCGCGACCCCCGCTAGCAGCGGGGGTGGTCCTGGTCGTGACCGTCCCACAGGTCGCCGCACTCGACGGGTTCCGCGCCCGACGACGCGAGCCACGGCCCGGCGCCGTGCGCGGGGTCGCGGGACAGCGCGGCGACCAGCGCGGCGCGGTGCTCCGAGCCGACGACCACCGGGTGTCCCGGCACGCCGTGGTGGACCGCGCGGCGGAGCGCCGTCGGGTGGTCACCGTCGCCGATCACCCGCCGGACGGCCGACGCGGGGAGGCCTGGCAGGTCGACGAGGGAGACGCACGCCGTCGCCGGACCGGTGACGGCCGCGAGCCCGACGGCGAGCGACGCCCCCGGACCCGCCGCCCAGTCGTCCGCGACGACGACGGTGACCTCGTCCACGGCGGGCACGAGGGCCCCCGCCCGGGCGGCGGCGGCGCCGAGGACGACGACGACCCGGTCGCAGCCCCCTACCAGGAGCGCGTCGACGCCGAGGTGCAGCCACGGAGTGCCGTCCGGCTCGGCGACCAGCGCCTTCGGCCGCCCCATCCGCGTCCCCGCACCGGCGGCGAGCAGCACGCCCACCACGTCGGTCACACGAACGCCGGCACCGACGTCCACGCGGCTGGCGCCTCGGCGACGCCGTCGCGCACGACGGTGCCGGAGATGAGGCCGTAGGGCCGGTCGGCGGCGAAGAACACCTCGCCGGGGTTGTCCAGGCCGAACGGGGCGAGGTCGACCAGGAAGTGGTGCTTGTTCGGCATCGAGAAGCGCACCTCGGCGATCTCCGGGAACGTCTCGATCGCCGAGCGGCCCATCGCGAACAGGGTCTGCTGCAGCGCCAGCGAGTGCAGCTCGGCGAAGGTCGCGAGCATCCGGTCGAGGACGCCCGCGTACACGGCGTCGTAGTCGATGCCCGCCGCCACCGCCTCGGGCGTGTAGCGCCAGCGGGCCGTCACCGAGGTCGCGAGGATCCGGTCGTCGGTCTCCGCGAGCGTCGTGTACCCGTCACGCGGGAACCCGTGGAACTCGCTGCCCGTCGACTTCAGGACCGTCAGGTCGGTGACCCCGGCGAGCACGTGCACCTCGTCGCCGTCGACCTGCACCACGGCCGTGCGGGTCCCACGGCCGGCCCGGACGAACGAGTGGTCGTGCTCACGGCCGTCGACGACGATCCGCTCCCACGTGTGCTGCTCGGCGGACAGGGTGGAGCCGTCGTACCAGTCGAAGGCGGTGCTGAAGTGCCGGCCGAGGCGCAGGAGGAACTCCTCCGGCGTGCCCACCCCGTGCTCCCTCGCGAAGGCGTAGATCGTGTTCTTCTGCGTGTCCGTGGCGACGACCTTGGCGTTGTCACCCTCGGTGTACGAGTCGGCGAGCGCCGCGCCGCGCAACTGGGTCGTGACGGTCAGGTCCTCGATCTCGTGCCGGTCGGTGTCGCGCGTCACCCGGACGAGCCGGACCTCGGCCTTGCCGTACTGGTTCGCACCGAGGTGGACGGTCGTGGTGGTGGGGACTGGCTGGACGTCGGTGATCTCCATGGAGGCGACGATGACACCCGAGTGTTTCGGCGGTGGGTCGAACAGGTCACGAGCTCCGTCAGCGGCCACGGCCCGGTCGTGACGCAGCCGTCGAACGCCCGTAACCACACGGAAACACCCGTTCCATAGCGTTGCCGCCACGACGCACCCGATCGAGGAGGGCCCCGTGGCGCACACATCCGCACCCCGGCGGTCCTCGGCGTGGAACCGCGGGATGATCGCGCACGGACGACGGTCCGACGGCGCCACCGACACCCGTCCCACCATCCCGATCGGACCCTGCAATGGACCTCGTCTCCGTCCGCACCGTGCGGACACCGTCGCACCGCGACGACCTCTCCTTCGGTCCCGGTGAGCATCCCCTCGCCGGTGGCACCTGGCTGTACTCGGAGGAGCAGTCGGGCCTGACCGGGCTCGTCGACCTCACGGCACTGGGGTGGCGCGACACCGAGCGCAGCGCCGGAGGGCTCCGGATCGCCGCGACGTGCACGATCGCGTCGCTGCTGCGCGTGGCGCCCGAGGACGACTGGCGTGCCTGGCCGCTCGTCGACCGGTGCGCCAACGCGTTGCTGGCGTCGTTCAAGGTGTGGAACCAGGCGACGGTCGGCGGCAACGTCGCGGTCGCCCTGCCTGCGGGGGCGATCACCGCGCTGCTGGTGACGCTCGACGCGGTCGCGGAGGTCTGGACGCCGGACGGCGGGGAGCGCCGGGTCCCGGTGGCGGACCTGGTCACCGGGCCGCGGACGACCGACCTCGCGCCGGGTGAGGTCATCCGGGCGTTCGACGTGCCACGTTCGGCCCTCGTGGCGCGCACCGGGTTCCGCCGGGTGTCCCTCAGCCCGCACGGCCGGACCGGCGCGCTCGTCACGGCGCGGTGGTCGGCGTCGGGCTTCGTCCTCGTCGTGACCGGGGCGACCCCGCGGCCGCTCGTGCTCCGTCACCCCGGAGTCCCGACCGCTGCGGAGGTCGACGCACGACTGGAGGCACACGACGCCTGGTACGACGACCCGCACGGATCCCCGGACTGGCGGCGCGCGGTGAGCCGGCGGTTCGCGGCGGAGCTCGTCGCCGAGGCGCTCGGGACGACGGGCGGTGCGGCATGAGGTTCGAGGTCGACGGCGCGACGGTGGACGCCGAACCGCAGCCCGGTCAGGTCCTCCGCACCCTGCTCCGCGAGCACGGGGTGACGTCCGTCAAGAAGGGCTGCGACGCGGGCGACTGCGGTGCGTGCTCGGTGCTCGTCGACGGTGTGCCGGTCCACTCCTGCATCACGCCGGCGCACCGGTTGGCGGGTCGTGCCGTCACCACGGCTGCGGGGCTCGGCACGCCGGAGGACCCGCACCCCGTGCAGCGCGCGTTCGCCGAGGCCCCGGGCTTCCAGTGCGGCTTCTGCACCGCCGGGTACGTCGTCACGGCGTCCACGCTCGACGAGGACGCCCTGGCCGACCGGCACCGCGCCTTGAAGGGCAACCTCTGCCGGTGCACCGGGTACCGGGCGATCGAGGACGCCCTGGACGGGGTCGCGAACACGGCGTGCGCGGCGGCCGGCCAGGCGATCGGCACGTCGGTCGCCGCCCCGGCCGCGATGGCGATCGTGACCGGACGCGAGGAGTACACGCTCGACGTGCGGCGGACCGAGGGTCTGTTGCACCTCGCGGTCCTCGGCAGCCCGCACCCGCACGCCCGCATCGTGTCGATCGACACGGCGGAGGCCGAAGCCCTCCCGGGCGTGCACGCCGTCCTCACGCACCACGACGACCCCGGCGTGCTGTTCTCCACCGGTCGGCACGAGTCCCGCCTGGACGACCCGGACGACACCCGGGTGCTCGACCGGGTGCTCCGGTTCCGTGGGCAGCGCGTGGCCGCTGTGGTCGCGGACAGCGTCCGGATCGCCGAGCAGGCCTGCGCCCTCGTGCGGGTGCGCTACGAGGTGCTGCCGAGCGTGCACGACCCGGACGCGGCCCGCGCCGCCGGTGCTCCGCTCCTGCACGCCGACAAGACGACCGAGGAGCACCGGATCGCCGAGCCGGGCCGCAACGTGGTCGCCGCCCTGCACGGTGAGACGGGCGACGTCGACGGAGCCCTGGCGACGGCCGCGGCCACCGTCGAGGGCACCTGGACGACCGGCCGCGTCTCGCACGCCGCGCTCGAGACCCACGCGACCCGCGGGTCCGTCGACCGGGACGGGCGGCTCGTGCTCCGAACCGCGACGCAGGTCCCGTTCCTGGCGCGGGACGAGATCGCGCACGTGTTCGGCCTCGACCCGAGCCGAGTCCGTGTCATCGCGAAGCGCGTCGGCGGTGGGTTCGGCGGGAAGCAGGAGTTGCTGACCGAGGACCTGGTCACCCTCGCGGTGCTGCGGACCGGTCGCGCGGTGCAGTACGAGTTCAGTCGGCGTGACGAGTTCACGATCGCCCCGACCCGGCACCCGATGCGCGTGCGGGTCCGGCTCGGTGCCGACGCCGAGGGGCACCTGACGGCACTGCACGTCGACCAGACCATGGACACCGGCGCGTACGGCAACCACGGGATCGGTGTCATGTTCCACTCCGTCAGCGAGTCCGTCGCCGTCTACCGGTGCCCGTCGAAGCGTGTGGACGCGGAGTCCGTGTACACGAACAACCTGCCGTCCGGGGCGTTCCGCGGGTACGGGCTCGGCCAGGTCGTGTTCGCGATCGAGTCCGCCATGGACGAGCTCGCCCGGGAGCTCGGCATCGACCCGCTCGACCTGCGGCGGCGGAACGTCGTGGTCCCCGGAGACCCCCTCGTGGTCACGGACCCGGACGAGCAGGACGACCTGCGCTGGGAGGGCAGCTACGGACTCGACCAGTGCATCGACCTGGTGGAGGACGCCCTCCGCGCGCCGGTGCCCGAGGTCCCCCGGATGGACGGGCCGCCGCTGGACGACTCCGGCGACTGGGCGTTCGGCACCGGGGTCGCCCTCGCGGCGATCGCGACGATGCCGCCGCGCGGGCACCACGCGCACGTGTCGGTCGAGGCCACGGCCGAGGGCCGGTACCGCATCGGCGTCGGCACGGCCGAGTTCGGCAACGGGACCACCACGGTGCACACGCAGCTCGTCGCCACCGCCCTCGGCACCACCACGGACCGGGTCGACGTGCACCAGTCGGACACCGACGCGGCCCGGCACGACACCGGGGCGTTCGGGTCCGCTGGGGTCGTCGTCGCCGGCAAGGCGCTGTACGCCGCGGCGCAGGCACTGCGGGAGGACATGACCGCGCGCGCCCTCGGGATCGTCGCCGCCCGGACACCCCGGACCGCGTCGGGTCCGCTCGGGCCGGCGGTCTCGATCGGGCCGGACGGCGTCCGCATCGGGGAGGAGCTCGTCGGGCACGCCGAGATGCTCGCCGACGGCCCGCTCGTCGCGCACGGCAGCCACGACGGCACGCCACGGTCGCTCGCGTTCACCGTGCACGGCGCCCGGGTGGCGGTGCACCGGCCGACGGGTGAGGTCCGCGTGCTGCACAGCGTGCAGGCGGTGGACGCCGGCACCGTCCTGAACCCGGAACAGCTCCGCGGCCAGGTGGAGGGCGGCGCCGCGCAGGCGATCGGCTCGGCGCTCTACGAGGAGGTCGTGCTGGACGAGACCGGTCGGGTGACGACCGACGCGTTCCGGTCGTACCGGGTGCCGAAGATCTCCGACGTGCCCCGCACCGAGGTGCGCTTCGCCGACACGCACGACCCGCTCGGCCCCCTCGGCGCGAAGTCGATGAGCGAGGCGCCGTACAACCCGGTCGCGCCGGCCGTCGCGAACGCGGTGCGCGATGCCGTCGGCGTGCGCCCCCACCGGTTGCCGATGACGCGCGACCGGGTCTGGGCGATGCTCCAGGACGCGACCGACGCCGGAGGTGCGTGATGTTCGAACTGGCACCGCGCCTCCTGGCCGCCCTCGATGCGGGGGACCCCGTGGTCGTCGCGACGGCCGTCGCGATGACGGGCAGCGCGCCGACCGGCGTCGGCTCGTCGATGGCCGTCCTGCCCGGCGGCCAGGTCGTCGGCACCATCTCCGGCGGGTGCGTCGAGGGGGCGCTGTTCGACACGGCGGAGCAGGTCCTCGAGACCGGCGAGGCGGTGCTCGAACGCTTCGGGTTCGACGACGACCCGGACGACGTCGACGCGATGTGGGCACCGGCGCTCCGCTGCGGCGGTCGCGTCGAGGTCCTGGTCCGTCGCGTCCGTCCCGACGACGCCGACGTCGTGGACGCGCTCCGGCGCGCGGCGTCCGGGGTGCCGACGTCGCTCGGCCTCTCGCTCGACCCGTCGACGCTCGGCGCGGTCGTGCACGTCCCCGACAGCTGTGGCGGCCGGCTCTTCGTGGAGCGCGCCGACGTCCGGCCGCGGTGCATCGTGGTGGGCGCGGTGGAGTTCGCCGTGGCCCTGACGAACACGGCGGCGGTGCTCGGCTACGCCGTGACGGTCGTCGACCCGCGGCCGGTGTTCCTGACCGACGAGCGCTTCCCGGCCGCCGACGAACGCATCGTGGGCTGGCCGACGCGTGTGGTCGAGGCGTTGCCGGTGGACGCGACCACCGCCGTCGTGGTGCTCTCGCACGACGACCGGTTCGACGCCGCCGTGGTCGACTCGGCGCTCCGACGGGGTGCCGGGTACGTCGGGGCGATGGGCTCCCGCACGACGAACGCACGCCGGATGGCGGAGCTGCGCGCGCTGGGGACGCCGGACACCGACCGGCTGCGGTCCCCGATCGGGCTCGACATCGGTGCGACGACGCCGGCCGAGATGGCGGTCGCGATCATGGCCGAGGTGATCGCGGTCCGGACGGGTGCCGGCGGCGGTGCGCTCGTCGACGGTGCCGGTCCCATCCACCGCCGGGCGGTGTCCGCGAGCTGAGCCGGCGGCGCACGATCGGGTCAGGCGTCGGCGGGTGTCCGGGCCAGTCGTTCGGCGAGCCGCGCCGCGATCTCCCGCTCGTCCGCCGCGACGAGCTCCCCGTCGCGGACCACCACGCGCCCGCCCACGACGACGTGTCGGGGCCGCCGCCCGGGGGCGGCCCAGAGGAGTCCCGCGACGGGGTCGGCGACTCCCGCGTCCGCCACCCCGGAGACGTCCCACACGCACAGGTCGCCCGCGCTCCCGGCGCCGAGGTGCCCGAGTTCGGGGCGCCCGAGCCCCGCCGCGGAACCCTCGGTCGCCGCGCCGAGCAGCTGCCGCGCCGGCAGCTGCGGCCCGACGAGCGCCGACACCTGCATGGCGAGCCGGGCGTCCGCGAGCAGGTGTCCGGCGTCGTTGCTGCCGCCGCCGCTCGTGCCGAGGCCGACCGGGACCCCGACCGCGGCGAGCCGTGCGACGGGAGCGATGCCCCAGCCCATCGGCACGTCGCACCCGGGTGCGTGCGTGGCGGTGACGCCCGCTGCCGCGAGCCGGGCGATCTCGTCGTCGGTGACGTCGCAGAGGTGCGCGATGGTGACGTCCGGCGCGAGCCACCCCCACTCCTCGAGCAGGTCGAGCGGACGACGGCCGTAGCGCTCGAGCGCGATCGCGGTGTCGACCTGTTCGTTGGCCTGGGTCCGCCGGCGGAGTCCGTGTCGCGCCGCCACCTCGCCGAGCGCGCGGAAGGTCGCCTCGCCGTCGGAGTGCACGCCGGCCGGACCGACGGCGACCTGGAGCCCGCCGTCCGGGTCCACGCCGCCGACGGCGTCGTCGTGCAGCAGTCGTGACGCGATCGCGTCCGCCGAGGCCGCCGCGCGGTCCGGGTCGTCCCGTGCCGAGCCGCGGACGAAGACGACCCGACCGCCGAGACCGCGGACCGCGCCCACGGTGGCCGCGGCGAGCGCGACGGTGTCGTCCGTGGTCGCCTCCGCGGGCCAGTTCAGGTGGTGGTCGGCGATCGTCGTGACGCCGGACAGGAGGCCCTCCGCGGCTCCGGCGGACGCCGCCAGTGCGTAGAGGCCGGGGTCGTGCCCCACCCGTCCGTACGCCGCGGCCATGGTCGGGAGCCAGTCCGCCATCGGCACGCCGCGGGTCCCGGGCAGGGTGCGGAACGCGGTCTGGAGGAGGTGGTGGTGCGCGTTGACGAGACCGGCCGTGACGACGCACCCGGATGCGTCGAGGGTGGTGACGAGGCCGCTGCCGTCGTCGACGACGACGTCGCCCTCCCGTTCGGTCCGGGGGTCGACGAGGACGCGGAGGGCTCCGGTGACGGTCAGCATGGTGGTGTTTCTAGCAGTCCCCTGTTTCCGGCCCGTGACGGGGTGCGCACGGACGGCGCAGCTGCTCCGTCCCGGCGTTCCAGGACCCTCGGTCGGCATCGCGGGGTAACCGGGCGGAAACACCCGGGGAACACACGGACCGTAGGTTCGCCCCATGACGCAGACCCTGATCCGCGCCGGATGGGTGCTCACCGCAGCACCCGACGGCGCTGCCACGCCCGCCGCGATCCGCGACGGAGCCGTGCTCCTCGACGGCGACCGGATCGCCGCGGTCGGCACGTACGCCGAACTCGCCGCGGCCCACCCGGACGCGCCGGTGCGCGGCGGTGCGTACGACATCGTCACGCCCGGCTTCGTGAACACCCACGGCCACTTCAGCGAGGGGCTCATCACGGGGATCGGTTCGCAGTACACGCTCTGGGAGTGGCTCACGGCGCTGATCGGGCGCGTCAACCCGGTGATGACCCGGGACAAGGCGTACGCGGGCACGGTGCTGCAGGGCATCCAGCTGCTCCGGAGCGGGGTGACGACGGCGAACGACATGTTCTGCGCGGACCCGGTGCCGGACGAACCGGCGACACCCGGCGTGGTGCAGGCGCTCGAGGACCTCGGGCTGCGCGGGGTCGTGTCGTTCGGCTCCGGCGACGTCGACCGCGACTTCGGCGCGACGCCCATCCTGGAGGAGTTCGAGGCCCTGCGCGAGGCCGCCGCCGCCAGCCGGTACAGCACGTTCCGGGTCGGCGTCTCGTCGATCGGGCGGTACACGGACGACACCTGGCAGGAGCACGTGGACTACGCGGTCGCCGGCGGCCACGGCGTGCACGTGCACTTCCACGAGGTGCGCGAGGAGGTCACCGCGGCCCGGCAGCGCACCGGACGGACGGCCATCGGGCACGCCGAGGCGACGGGCATGTTCCAGGTCCCGGTGATCGCCGCGCACAGCGTCTGGGTGGACCGCGAGGACCGGGAGCGGTACGCGGCCAACGGCGTCGGCGTGGCCCACAACCCGGTCGCGAACGGGATCCTCGCCAGCGGCATCGCCCCGATCGCGGAACTCCGTGCGCTCGGCGTCCCGGTGGGCATCGGGGTCGACGGCCCGGCGTCGAACGACTCCCAGGACTTCCTGCAGGCGATGAAGACGGCCGCGCTGCTCGCTCGGGTGCGGGACCTGCAGGCCACCGCGATGAGCGCCCGCGAGGCCTTCGAGATGGGGACGATCGGCGGCGCCCGTGCCCTGCGCATGGAGGACGAGATCGGCTCGCTGGAGCCGGGCAAGCGCGCGGACCTGGTCGTCCTCGACGGCGACTCCCCGACCCTCGCGAACGTCCACGACCCCTACCAGGCGGTGGTCTTCGTCGCCGGCAGCCGCGAGGTCCGCGACGTCTGGGTGGACGGCGAGCTGAGCGTCGCGGACGGCGACGTCACCCGGGTGGACGTGCGTGAGGCGGTTGAACGGGCGCGTCCGCTCGCCCGGCAGCTCGTGGCCGAAGCGGGCCTGGAGCGCCTGTCCGCGCTCACCGGCGGCCCGCTCGACGGCACCGAGCGTCCGTAGTCCGTCCGGTCAGAGTTCGAGCACCAGTCGCGGGCAGCCGCGCCGGGCGCGGGACACGCAGACCATCATGGTGCGGTCGTCGGCCTGCTCCTCGGGGCTGAGCACGGTGTCCCGGTGCTCGACCGCGCCCTCGAGCACGGGGGTCTCGCACGTGCCGCACGTGCCCTCCCGGCAGGACGAGAGCACGAAGGCGCCGGCGTCCTCCGCGACCTCGAGCAGGGTCCGGTCGGCTGGCACCGTCACGGTGACGCCGGTGACCGTGAGCTCGACCTCGAAGGCCTCGCCGGGGGCGTCGACGTCCGCGGCGGGCTCGAAGCGCTCGACGCGGACGCTGCCCGCCGGCCAGTGCTCGGCGGCGGCCTCGACCGCGTCCATGAGCCCGCGCGGCCCGCAGCAGTACACGACCGCGTCGCGCGGTGCGGCGAGGAGCGCGTCGACGTCGAGCCGGACGCCCTCGTCGGCCGCCGCCACGACGACCCGGTCGGGGTGCGCGGCGACGAGCTCGTGCACGAACGCCATGCGGTCGCGGGACCGCCCCGCGTAGTGGAGCTCCCACGGTGTGCCGGCGCGTTCGGCGGCGGCGATCATCGACCGGATCGGCGTGATCCCGATGCCCCCGGCGACGAAGACCGCGGGGCGCGCCGGGTCGTGGCCGAAGTGGTTCCGCGGTCCGGCCACCACGACCTCGTCGCCGACCGCCAGCCCCTCGTGCACGGCGACCGATCCGCCGCGGCCGTCGGGCTCGCGGAGCACGGCGATGCGCCAGTGCCCGTCGGCGGTCGTCGTGACGAGCGAGTACTGGCGCTCGGTCCCGGGGGAGACCTCGAGGTCGACGTGCGCCCCGGGTTCCCAGTCCGGCAGCGCCGGACCGTCGACCGGGGCCAAGTCGAGTGCGACGACGTCCGTGGCGACTTCGTGGCGGGCGGCGACGCGCAGCCGCCGACGCTCCGGCACGGCGCTCACGCGATCGCTCCGGCGCGCGGGGTCTCCTTGACCACGATCATGTGGAAGCGGGTGCCGTCCGCGCTGCACCACCGGTGGCCGGTGCCGCCGCGGTAGTACGCCGAGTCGCCGGGCCCGAGGTCGAGCGGTTCCCGTCCGCGCAGGTCGAGGTGCACGCGGCCGGCGAGCACGGTGAGGAACTCGTCCTCGTGGTGCTCGAAGTACTCGCCGAGGTCCGTGTCGTCGCCGACCCACTCCAGCGGCTCGAACGCGTGCGGGCCGGCGTGCACGAGCAACCGGGCCTCGCCGCTCGAGAACGGTCCGCGGGCGCCCTCGCCGGCACGGATGACCTCGGGCAGGCGGACCTCGTGCTCCGGTCGCTCGGGGGCACCGGCTGCGAGTAGTTCGACCTGGGACGTGCCGAGCGCCGCGGCGATCTTCTCGAGGGACACCATGCTGGCGCGGGAGTGCCCGCGCTCGACCTGGCTGAGGAACGGGTGCGACAGCCCGGTCAGTTCGGCGACCTGGACGAGCGTCAGTCGTGCGGCGCGTCGACGGGCACGGATGTGCTCACCGATCCGCTGGGTCTGGTCGTCGACGACGCGGTCGGTCTCGGTGGTGGTGCCGGTGCTCACGCGCGCTCCTCTCGTCCTCGGTGGGGCCGTCCCGACCGCTCGGCCGGAACGCTCGTTCCCGCTCCCGGTCGCGTCGGGGCGGGCGTCACACACGGCAACCGCCTCGAAACGAGAGGGAAACACTGCCGCCCTAGCATCGGGGATGTTGATGCGATCAACATTCTCACACACGATCGAGAGGCTCCGGATGGACTCGTCAGTGCCCCGCCCGATCGCCCTCCTGCGCTCCGCGCTGCTGCCGGACGGCCGGTCGGTCGACGTCGCGATCGACGGCGAGACCGTCTCCGCCGTGGCCCCGGCCGGCACCCTCGCGGCGCCGACGGAGGAGACGATCGACCTCGGCGGCCGGCTGCTCCTGACCGCACCGGCAGAACCGCACGCCCACCTCGACAAGGCCCTCAGCGCCGACGTCATCCGGCCGCCGCTCGGCGACCTCGGTGCCGCGATCGCCTCGTGGACCGCGCACGCGACGACCATGACCGTCGAGGACATCGCCGACCGGGCGCGGTCCGCCGCCCTCACGCTGCTCGCCGCCGGCACCACGGCCGTCCGGAGCCACGTCGACGTCCTCAGCGGCCGACACAGCGCGGCCGACCGGCCCGCCACCACGGAGCAGGCCCTGCGCGGCGCCCGTGCCCTCGTGCAGGTCCGCGACGAACTCGCCGGCCTGATGGACATCGAGCTCGTCGCCCTCGCCGGCCCGCTCGCCCCCGACGAGCACGTCGAGGCGGTGCTCGACCTCGGCGTGGACCTGGTCGGCGGCGCCCCGCACCTCGCCGAGGACCCCCTCGCGGACGTCGACCGACTCCTCGCCATCGCCCACCGACGGGGCCTCGGCGTCGACCTGCACGCCGACGAGAGCCTCGACGGCCCGGTGACCCTCGACCACTACGCCCGGGCATCCCGCTCGCTGCGACGGGACCGGCAGTACTCCGCCGGGCACTGCGTCCGGCTCGGCACCCTGGGGCCGGAGCGGCTCGCCGAGGTGGTCGCCGACGTCGCCGCAGCCGACCTCGGGGTGATCACGCTCCCGATCACGAACCTGTACCTGCAGGGCTGGCAGTACCCGGTCGCCACGCCGCGGGGACTGACCGCCATCCAGGCGCTCCTCGACGCCGGCGTCCGCGTCGCCGCCGGCGCGGACAACGTCCGCGACCCCTTCAACCCGGTCGGCCGGAGCGACGCCTTCGAGACCGCATCGCTGCTCGTCTCCGCCGGCCACGTGACGCCGGACCAGGCGTACGCGATGGTGAGCGACACCGCCCGGAGCGTGATGGGCCTCCCGGCCGCCGGTCCCGTCCCCGGGCGGCGCGCCGACCTGCTCGCCGTGGCCGCGACGAGCGTCACCGACGCCGTCGCGAACGCCCCCGCCGACCGCATCGTCCTGTCCCGCGGGCGACTCGTCGCCCGCACCGAGGTGCGACGGACCGTCGCCGCGCCGGCCGCAGCCGCGGCCGCCGTCCCCGCCTGACCCCTCCGCCCGCCCGCACCGAGAACCCGAGGTGATCGTGACCACCACCGCCCCGCCACCCGTCGCCACGACGGACACGCTGCTCGACTTCCGCAACGTCGAGATGACCTTCCCGAACGGCACCATCGCCCTGCAGGGCGTCGACCTCACCGTGGACCGCGGCCAGTTCGTCTCGGTCGTCGGCCCGTCCGGCTGCGGCAAGTCCACGCTGCTCCGCATCGCCTCCGGCCTCGAGACCGCGTCGGACGGGTCGGCCGGTGTCGCGGCCGACCGCATCGGCTACGTCTTCCAGGACGCCACGCTCCTGCCCTGGCGCACCGTGCAGGGCAACGTCGAGCTGCTCGCCGAGCTCGGACACGTGTCGAAGGCCGAGCGAGCCGCCAAGGCCGCCCACGCCATCGAGCTCGTCGGCCTGAACGGCTTCGAGACGAACCTGCCGAAGCAGCTGTCCGGCGGCATGCGGATGCGGGTCTCGCTCGCCCGGTCGCTCACCCTCGACCCGGAGCTCTTCCTGTTCGACGAGCCGTTCGGTGCCCTCGACGAGATCACCCGCGAACGCCTCAACGACGAGCTCCTCCGGCTCTTCGTCGAGCAGCAGTTCGCCGGGCTCTTCATCACGCACTCCGTGTCCGAGGCCGTGTACCTCTCCACCGAGGTGATCGTGATGTCCGGGCGCCCCGGCAGCATCGTCGGCCGGTTCGACGTGCCGTTCCCGATGCCCCGCGACCCCGACATCCGCTTCACACCCGAGTTCGCCGAACTGGTCGGCGAGGTCTCGCACGCGCTCCGGGAAGGACACCGCTGATGGTCACCCTGCAGGAGGCCGCCGAGACCCGCGCGGTCCGGGCCGCCGCCCGTCGCGCCGCTCCTCGGACCCGCCGCGGCATCGCGTGGTGGCAGCCCGTCGTCGTCCTCGCCGTGCTCGTCGGCATCTGGTACGCGGCGGCCGCGTACTACGACCACGTCCGCGGCCTGGCCTTCCTCGTGCCGTACCCGCACCTCGTGGCGAAGGCGATCGTCGCGCCGACGATGCCGGACGGGTCGCCGTCCACGTTCGGCTCCGACCTCTGGTCCGCCCTCGCACGCACCACCGTCGTCTCGCTCACCGGCCTCGGCTTCGCGATCGTGATCGGCGTCGTCTGGGCGATGGCGATGGCGCAGGCGAAGTGGCTCGAGAACTCGCTGTACCCGTACGCCGTGGTGCTGCAGTGCGTGCCGATCCTCGCCCTCGTGCCGCTCATCGGCGCACTGTTCGGCTACGAGTTCGTCAGCCGCGTGATCGTCACCGTGATGATCGCGCTGTTCCCGATGGTGTCGAACACGCTGTTCGGACTGCAGTCCGCCGACCGCGCGCAGCGTGAGCTGTTCCAGCTGCAGCGCGCCGGCCGGTTCGCCCAGCTCGTCAAGCTGCAGTTCCCCGCCGCGCTGCCGTCGATCTTCGTCGGTCTGCGCACCTCCGCCGGGCTGAGCGTCATCGGGGCGATCGTCGGCGACCAGTTCTTCCAGCGCGGCAACCCCGGGCTCGGCGTCCTCATCCAGGTGACCGCATCGCGCCTGATGGGCCCCGAGCTGTACGCGACCATCCTGATCGCCTCGCTCTACGGCGTCGCCGTCTTCCTCGTGTTCGGCCTGATCGGGCGCCTGGCCGTCGGCCGCTGGCACGACTTCAGCTGATCCCCCCAGAACCCACACCCCTTCCCACCACAGCACCACGAGACCCGCACCACGAACGGAGCCTCCATGCGCACCACCTCCCGCCTCGGCGTCGCCACCGCCGCCCTCGCCGCCACCGCCATCGCCCTCACCGGCTGCGCGGCGGGGTCGTCCGGCAGTACCGGGACGACCGCCGCGACCTCGTCGACCGCCTCCGGGCCGAAGGTCGACCTCGCCGGCGCGTGCCCCGCGACCGTCGTCGTCCAGACCGACTGGAACCCCGAGGGCGAGCACGGCCACCTCTACCAGATGCTCGGCCCGAACCCGGTGATCGACTCCTCCGGCAAGACCGTCACCGGCGACCTCTACGCCAACGGCAAGAGCACCGGCGTCAAGCTCGAGATCCGAGCCGGCGGCCCGGCGATCGGCTACACCAAGGTCGCGTCGCAGATGTACCAGGACAAGGACATCACCCTCGGGTACATGTCCACCGACGAGCAGGTGCAGTTCTCCGGCAACCTGCCCACCACGGCGGTGTTCGCCGAGAACGACCAGTCCCCGATGTCGATCATGTGGGACCCGAAGACGTACCCGGAGGTCGACAGCATCAAGAGCCTCGGCAAGGCCCTCGAGAAGGACGGCGGCGTCGTCCGCTACTTCAACGGTGCCGCGTACATGACCTACCTGGAGCAGTCCGGGATCCTGCCGAAGAAGGTCCTCGACGGCAGCTACGACGGCACCCCGTCGAAGTTCGTGTCCGCAGGCGGCAAGGACGCGCAGCAGGGCTTCGCGACCGCCGAGCCGTACATCTACCAGAACCAGGTCGCGGCCTGGGGCAAGAAGGTCGACTACGCGCTCGTCTCGAGCACGGGGTGGAACCCCTACCCCGAGGCGATGTCGGTCCGTACCGGTGACCTGAAGAAGCTCGAGCCGTGCCTGCAGAAGCTCGTGCCGGTCATGCAGCAGGCCGACGTGGACTACCTGAAGTCCCCGGGTGCCACGAACGACCTCATCACGAAGCTCGTGCAGCAGTACAACAACGGCTGGACCTACGACTCGAAGGTCGGCGCGTTCGCCGCGGCCCAGATGGTGAAGCTCGGCCTCGCGAAGGACACCGACGGCTACATCGGGTCGATGGACGAACAGCGCATGCAGGACTTCATCGCCAAGGCGACGCCCGTCTTCGCCGGCACCGGTGACGTCAAGAGCGGCCTGAAGCCCTCCGACCTGTACACGAACGAGTTCCTCGACAAGTCCATCGGTCTGGGTTCCTGACACCGGTCGGCTCCCGTCGAACGGGAGCCGACCAACAAGCGGACGGGAGGCGCGGTGCCACGCCGCCCCGCGCCTCCCGTCCGTCGTCCCCGCACCACCCACCCACCAGGAGTGAGCATGACCACCGTCACCCCCACCTCCGTCGAGGCGCTGCGCGCCGAGCTCGTCGCACTGCTCGGTGAGCGCGGCGTGAGCGCCGACGAGCGCACGCGGGCCCGCGCCTCCGTCGACGAGGCCACCATGAGTCCGATCCTCAGCGAGCAGCTGCCCCTCGGCCTCGCCGACCTCGTCGCGTCGCCGGCCAGCGCCGACGACATCGCCGCCACCCTGCAGGCCGCGGTCCGGCACGGCGTCCCCGTCACCACCCGCGGGAAGGGCACCGGCAACTACGGCCAGGGCATCCCGCTGCACGGCGGCCTGGTCCTCGACACGTCGCGGGCACGCGCCGTCGTCGAGGTCGGCGACGGCTGGATCACCGCCGAGGCCGGCGCGTCCATGGTCGCCCTGGAGCAGGCGGCCGCCGCCACGGGCCAGCAGCTCTGGATGTACCCGTCCACCGCGCAGTCGACCATCGGCGGTTTCCTGTCCGGTGGTTCCGGCGGCACCGGGTCGATCGCGCACGGGTCGAACTGGCAGGGCTTCGTCACGGCGCTCGACGTCGCGCTCCCCGGCGCCGACGAGCTGCTGCACGTCGAGGGCGACGAGGCGCAGCCGTTCGTGCACACCTACGGCACCGCCGGCGTCATCGCCCGCGCCACCGTCCGGCTCGAGCCGCTGCAGGAGTGGCGAGCCGTCTACGCGGCGTTCCCCACCTTCGAGGACGCGCTCGTCGCCGTCCGCACGCTGCGCGGACTCGACCCGGTGCCGCGGCTCGTGAGCGCCGACCGTGCCGAGATCGCCGCGACGCTGCCGTCCGACCTGGCCGTCCCCGACGACCGGGCGAGCCTGCGAGCAATCATCGACGACGTCGTGCTCGACGAGGCCCGGGCACGGATCGAGGCCGCCGGCGGTGAGGTGCTGGACGTCCGCGAGGGGCTGCAACAGACCACGAAGGTGTCGATGCTGTCGTACAACCACCCGATCTGGTGGCTGAAGCGGAACACGAGCGACACCGAGTACTTCCACGTCGAGGTCGGCGGCGAGGCGCTCATCGACCGGATCGCCGAGGTCGAGGCCGTCTACCCCGGCGGCATGCTCCACATCGAGGCCGCGCACGTCGGACCGATCGGGATGCTCACCGCGCCATACACCGGGGCCGAGGACGTCTACGCCGGCTACCCGGCGCTCCGCGAACTCGGCGTCCGGGTGCACAGCCCGCACCAGTACTACGTCGACCACGGCGTCGAGGAGCTCGTGGCGCTGAAGCAGCGCACCGACCCCGCGGGGCTGCTCAACCCCGGGCACGTCATCGACCCGTCGCTCGTGGTCAGCGGTGGCTCCACCGCGTCCGCGCAGCCCGTCGTCCCGGGGTTCGGCAAGTGAGCGCCGGAGTGAGTACGGTCCGCTCGCGTCGGCTCGCGGAACTGTCCGGTCCGGCCGTCGCGGCGGGCTTCGGGCCGGACACGATCGTCGTGCAGCCCACCGGCGCCGTCGAGCACCACGGCCCGCACCTGCCGCTCCTGACCGACCACCTGCTCGCCGAGCACATCGGCGGGGCGGCGGTCGAGCAGGCCGCTGCCGAGGGACTGGACGTCTGGCAGCTCCCGACGCTGTCGTTCACGAAGTCCGACGAGCACAGCTGGGCGCCCGGCACGGTGTGGCTCGACAGCGACACGATGTTCGACACCGCCGTGCAGATCGGCCGCGCGGTCGCCCTCACCGGTGCCGGCACCCTGGTGTTCGCCAACGGGCACGGCGGCAACGTCGCGCTGCTGCAGGTCGCCCTGCGTGAGATCCGGAAGCGCTACGGGTTGAAGACGTTCCTCATGCCGACCCTCGCCCGCGTCCCCGGCCCGGACGGCGAGGACGCGGACGAGCTCGGGCTGGGGATCCACGGCGGCGCGGCGGAGACGTCGATGATCCTGCACCTGCGCCCGGACCTGGTCGACATGTCGCTCGCGGAGCGATGGGTGCCGGAGCACATCGCCGGCTTCGAGAAGATCGCCTTCAACGGCGGCCCGGTGTCGTTCGGGTGGTTGTCCGACGACTTCGGGACGCCCGGGGTCGTCGGCGACGCCAGCCGGGCGACGGCGTCGTACGGTGCCGTCCTCTGGGAGCACTCCGTCGCCGAGGCCGTGGCGTCGCTGCACGAGATCGCACGGTTCGACCCGGCGGTGAGCCGTCCGGCGGTGGCCCGCCCCGCCGACGCTGCGGTCTCGTGACCGTGCCGCGAGGGGTCGACGATGAGCCCGTGCCGACGGACCCGTTGACCCTCGCGGCATCGTGGCTCCCCACCGCGTCGGACGCCCCGGGGCCGACCATGACCCTCTCCACCGTCGGGCTCGACGGCTACCCCGACGCCCGGACGGTCCTGCTCTCCCTGTTCGACGGGGAGCGCCTGCACTTCCACACCGACTCGCGCAGCCGCAAGGCCGCCGAACTGGCGGCGGTGCCCCGTGCCGCGGTGACCCTGCACTGGCCCGAGGCCGCGCGACAGCTCGTCGTGGTCGGTGACGTGGCGCCCGTCTCCGACCACGAGGCCCGTGCGGCCTACGCGGCCAGGACGCGGTACCTGCAGGTGCTCGCCTGGGTAAACGACCACGCGTCCGCTGCGGACACGCCGGCCCGGCGCCGCGAGGCCTGGGCGGCGTTCGGCCGCGAACGGGCCGGCACGGACCTCGAGCCGCCGAGCACGTGGGCGGGGTTCGCGCTCACACCGGTGCGGATGGTGTTCTGGCTCGGGGCGACCGACGCGGCGAGCAACCGGCTCGCCTACCACCGGCGCGCGGACGGGACCTGGTCGCGGGAGTCCTGGCCGGGGTGACCACCCCTGTGTCGGGTGGAACCTTCCTAGCGAACGGTGGCGCTCCGCAGTGGTGACCACGCAGCGACGACGACGGCGACCGCGAACACGACCGTCACGGCGAGCAGCGCGAAGCCGTCCCCGGTCAGGGTCACGAGGGCACCCCCGCTCACTGCTCCCACCGCCGCGAGCGTCCGGTTCGCGCTGCGCATCGTGCCGTTCACCCGGCCGAGAAGGGCATCCGGGGTGACGGTCTGGCGGAGGACCATCTCGTTCGCGTTCTCGCAGCCTGCTGCGGCACCGTGCAGGGCGAAGGCGACGAGCAGGACCACGACCGTCGTCGGCCGTGCTGCGCCGCCGGTACCGAGCGTCACGAGCGTGATGGCCGCCCAGGCGATCGGGTAGGCGGCTCGTGCGGCGATGATCGTCCGGCCGGCACCGAACCGGGTGCCGAGGCGTGTCGCAGCGGTCGCGCCGACGAGCATCGCGATCCCGCTGACCGCGATGACGGCTCCGTACAGCGCTGCGGGGAGCGCGAGCGTGCGGAGGGCGAGGGTCGCGAACACCGTCAGGCCGGCGGCGTTGGCGAGGAACCAGACGTGGGTGGACAGGGCCAGCGGTCTGAGCACTGCGTTGCCGTACGTCCAGCGCAGACCGTCCACGATGTCACTCCGGAGGCTCGTCCTAGCTGGCCGCGCTGGCTGGTGCTCGACGACGCGGACCCGGGCGATGAGGAACGCGTCGATGAAGTAGCTGACCGCGTCGAGCGCGATCGCGACCGGCGCCGTCACGATGCTGACCAGGACCCCGCCGAGCGCTGGGCCCGCCGTCTGCGCCGCCGCGTCGCTCTGGTCCACCCGCGCGTTCGCCGCCAGGAGGAGCGGGCGCGGCACGATCCTGGGGAGGAGCGACTGCGTTGCCGCGAACCCCACGACGGACAGGATGCCGAACAGGAACAGCACCGCCGCAGTCGCCCACAGGTCCAGGAGCCCGGTGGACCACAGCACCGGGATCGCACCGAGGCTCACGCCGCGACCGATGCTCGCCCAGATCAGCAGCGGCTTCCGCCGGAAGCGGTCGACGTAGGCGCCGACGACCAGACCGAACACGGCGTACGGGAGGAACTGGGCAGCGTTCACCAGTCCGAGCTCGAACGGACTGGCGTGCAGCACCGTCACCACGAGGACCGGCACGGCGACCGCGCTCACGGCTGACCCGAACGACGAGACGGTCGCGGCCGACCAGTAGGGGAGGAAGCCCGGCACCCGACGGAGCGTGGTCACGTCGTCGCCCATGTCCCAACGCTGGCAGACCGAGACACCGCGAGCAAGGGCGCAGCCGTCAGTGCTCGACCGTGGTCCTAGTGTGGTGCTGTGTCGAAGGTGCTGATCACCGGGATGTCGGGAACCGGGAAGTCGTCCGCGCTGATGGAGCTCGCGACGCACGGCTACCGGGTCGTGGACACCGATGATCCCGGGTGGCGCGAGTACCGGGCGCTGCCGGATCCACCCGACGAAGCGCACCAGGGCGAGTGGATGTGGGTCGAGGCGAAGATCTCCGGGCTCCTGGACGCGGTGGACGACCGCTCGCTCTTCGTCCAGGGGTGCGTCCGGAACCAGTCCGAGTTCTCCGATCGGTTCGATGCGATCGTGCTCCTGAGCGCTCCGCTCGACGTGATGCTCGATCGGGTCGCGCGCCGCACGACGAACCCCTACGGGAAGACCGCTCTCGAGCGCCGGATGATCGAGGCGGATCTCGTCGAGGTGGAGCCGCTCCTCCGCGCCGGATGCACGCACGAACTCGACGCGGCTCGACCGCTGCACGAGGTGGTGTCCGACCTGATCGTCATCGCGTCGTCCGCGAGCGCGTCCGGCTGAGGAACGTCGCCGGTCAGCGCGACGCTGCCTCCGGCACCGTTCCACCCCACCCGTTGAACCCGCCGAACACGACCTTCACCGGGACGGCCTGCGCCCGGTCGGTCACGTACCGGTACACGCCGCCCGGACGGCCGAGCCACAGGGAACCCGCCGGCGTCGTGGCCGTCGCCGTCGTCCGGAGCTCGACCACGTACTGCCCGGAGGGGATCTGGAACTGGGCCGTCTGCTCGTCGTCGAGCAGCGTCGAGAACCGGGTCGAGAACGACGCTCCGCTCGTCGCCTCCGTCACCACGACGCTCGCGCCACTGAGCTGCGGCGACAGGGTGCGGGACGCCGTGTTCGCGAAGACGGCCAGGTCGTAGTCGCTGTGCGCGTAGTGCTGCGACAACGTCACCTGCGACGCCGGGAGCGTCCCCCGCTGCTGGTAGACCCGCGTCTTCCACACGGCGGGCGACGCCGTGCCGCTGGCGTACGCCTCGATGCGGTACTGACCGGTGCTCAACCCGAGGAACCGGTACCGTCCCGCGCTGTCCGAGGTCGTCCGGAACACCTGCGAGGTGTCCTCGTTCCACGCGTACATCAGCCGTCCGGCAGCGGGACCCGAGGGGCCGACCACCCCACCCTGCACGGTGGCGCCACGGACGAGCGGCACGGTCACCGCGACCGTCGTGCCACCGCGGACCGCGATGTCCGAACGGAGTCCGGGGGCGTAGGTGTCCGTTCCGTGCGGCGGGAGTTGCCGTGTGGTCACCGTCACGGTGTCCGGGGCGGGGATGCCGGCGAACGTCGCGGTGCCGTCGATGTCGGTGGTGGCGGTCCCGACGACGGCGTCGGTGCCGATCGCGGCGAGTTCGACGTCCGCCAGCCGGATCGGGGTGCCGTCCGGCGTCGCGAGCTGCACGGCGATCGTGCCCGACCCGGCCGCGTTCGCCGGCGGCGCCACACCGATCAGCGCGGCCGTTGCCAGCGCCACGACCAGTGTCGTCCCGATGATCTGTCGCATCGCGTTCCCCGATCGCCCGCCTGTCGCGTGTGCGGTGGACTGTACGCGTCCTGCGCGCGGTGGGGACGCACAGGAGGCGCGGTGCGGGTCCGACCCGCACCGCGCCCGGCGCGACGGTCGCGTCGAGAGCCGCACCGCGCCTCCTGGACCGCCAGCGTCGCTCAGCCGAGCGCGGCCGTGTCCGGCGACCCCGTCGCGAGCGCGCTGCGCACCGACCCCCACGACGCGAGCCGCTCGCGGATGGCTTCGTCCTGCTCGACCTCGACCGCCGTGGCGTGCGCCTGCTCGAGCACCTCGTCGATGACGATGCGCCGCCCGGTGCGGGCGGACGCGATCGCGGCGTCCACCATCGTGAGGCTCATCACGTTGCCGTGCACCTCGCCGTCGGGGCGCTCGCCGGAGCGGACCGCACGGACGAAGGACGCGAGGGCACCGGCGATCTCGTTGCCGACGCTCGGGGCCGCGTCCGGTGCGCCCGGCGTGCCGTCGAGGTCGCTCCACGGGTCGTGGTCGCCGTCCCACAGCGCCGTGCCCGCGGGGCCTGAGGCGCGCCAGTCGCCGTTCCACGAGGTCTCGGCACCCGGTGCGCACCACGAGCCGTCGTACACGTAGCGGACGTCGTCCTCGAACGTGAAGACCGCGGCGGCCGCGGCGTCGCCCCGGTACCAGGACCACGACGGGTTCCACGACTCGCAGTACACCGACACCGGGTCCCGCTCGAGCACGTAGCGCGCGGAGTCGAACGCGTGGATCGCCATGTCGAGCAGGAGGACGTCGTCCATCTCCTCGCGGAAGCCGCCGAAGTGCGGGGCCTTGGCGAAGCGCGTGCTCAACCCGCCGACGCCCCCGAGCCCACGGACGTGCTGCCGGAAGGCGACGAGGTGGTCGTTGTACCGCCGGGACTGCGACACCATGAACAGCTTGCCGGTGGCCTCGGCGGCGGCCGCGAGCGACAGCGCCTCGGCGACCGTCTGTGCCGCGGGCTTCTCGCCCAGGACGGGGAGTCCGGCGCGGAGGGCCTCGAGCGTGACGGGGTGGTGCGCGACCGGGACGGTGATGTCGAGGACGGCCTCGGCACCGGTCTCGGTGGCGAGGGCGGTGAGGTCGGTGCCGACGGGGATCGTCGGGTCGCCGGCGACCGCGGCTCCGGCCCGGGCGGCGTCGAGGTCGAGGTCGACGATGCCGACCAGCTCGACGTCCGGGTCGGCCGCGACGGTGGCGAGCCAGGCGCGGCCCATGCCGCCGGCGCCGACCTGCACGACGCGGAGGGTCATGCCTGTGCCCCTTCGTGCTCCTCGACCGGTGCGTCGTCGAACGGGCCGCGGTAGTGCTGGCCGTCGAAGTACTCGCCGAGGTCGTACCGGCGCAGCGTCGGGATCTCCCGCTCACGCTCCGGCCGCGCCCACTCGGTGGCGTTCGCGATCACGCGTCGGACGTCCTTGTGGTGGTACACGGGGAAGTCCTGGTCGCCGGGGGAGAAGTAGAAGATCTTCCCGAGGCCGCGGCGGTAGGTCATGCCGCTCCGGAACACCTCGCCGCCGGTGAAGCCCGAGATGAACACGAGCTCGTCGGGGGTCGGGACGTCGAAGTACTCGCCGTACATCTCCTGCTCGGGGATGACGATCGGGTTCGGGACGCCGCGCGTGATGGGGTGCTGCGGGTTCACGGTCCAGACGAGCTCCTGGTCGTGCTCGCTGCGCCACCGGAGCGTGCAGGTCGTGCCCATCAGCTTCCCGAAGATCTTCGACCAGTGGCCGGAGTGCAGCACGACGAGGCCCATGCCGGACAGGACGTGCTTGTGCACGCGGTCGACGACGGCGTCGTCCACGTCCTGGTGTGCGGCGTGGCCCCACCAGGTGAGCACGTCGGTCTGGGCGAGGACCTCGTCGGTGAGGCCGTGCTCGGGCTCCTGCATCGTGGCGGTGCGGACGACGGCGTCCGGCAGGTTCTCGCGGATGCCGTCGGCGATGGCGCCGTGCATGCCGTCGGGGTACCGCTCGGCGACGTGCTGCTCGACCTGCTCGTGGACGTTCTCGCCCCAGACGGTGATGCGCAGCGGGGTGGTGGTCATGGTGTGCCTTTCTGGCTGGGGTTCGTGGTCGTCGCCGGCCGCCCGGCGTGGGCTGCCGTCACTTGACGGCGCCGCCGAGTGCGCCGGCGGAGATGTACCGCTGGGCGACGATGAGCAGCACGGCCGCCGGCAGCGACGCGAGGACCGACGTCGCCATGACGGGCCCCCAGTCGGTGACGTTCGAACCGATGTAGTTGTAGATGCCGAGCGTGATCGGCCGGACCGCGGTCGTCGACGTCAGGGTGAGCGCGATGAGGAAGTCGCCCCAGGCGCCGAGGAACGTGAAGAGCGCCGCCGTGACGATGGCGTTCCGGCTGATGGGCAGGACGATCGAGATGAACGCCCGGAGGTCGTTCGCCCCGTCGACGAGCGCGGCCTCGACCAGGCTCGGCGGGATCGACTCCATGAACGCACGCATGAGCAGCACGGCGAACGGCACCTGGACGGCACTGTCGGCCAGGATCAGCCCGATGTAGCTGTTCAGCAGCCCGACGTTGTTGAACAGCGTGTAGAGCGCGTTCGCGATGACGATCGCCGGGATCATCTGCGTGATGAGCAGCACGAGCAGGAACACCCGGGTGCCGCGCATCTTGAACCGAGCCAGCCCGTAGGCGGCCGGGGTCGCGATCGCCAGGGTCAGCACGACGGTGCCGAGGCCGATGATCATGCTCGACAGGAAGTTCTGCCCCTGCTGGGCGAACGCCGTCTCGTACCCGCGGAAGGTGGGGGAGAACGGGAACCAGGTCGCGGTGGCGGCCCCGGACGTGGCCTGCAGGCTCGTGTTCACCATCCAGTAGACGGGGAACACCATGATCGCGAGGAACACGCAGCCGAGGATCGTGAGCGGGATGCCCTTGACGCCGCGCTTCGGTCCG
Organism: Curtobacterium sp. BH-2-1-1; assembly: GCF_001806325.1. Lineage (NCBI taxonomy): Bacteria > Bacillati > Actinomycetota > Actinomycetes > Micrococcales > Microbacteriaceae > Curtobacterium > Curtobacterium sp. BH-2-1-1. The sequence continues at coordinate 913,167 of NZ_CP017580.1, read as the reverse complement.
GGGACCCGTGCACTGCGCTTCGTGGTGATCGCCCGGGTGGCGGTGACGGTCTGGTTCGCGAGTCCGACGCTCATTCGTCGACCGCCTTCCTGGAGATCGCGATGTAGACCATCGCGAAGACGAACGAGACGACGATGAGCACGTTGCTCACGGCGGCTCCGATGCCGAACTGGAAGTTGATGAAGGACTGGTGGTAGGCGTTCGTGGCCAGGGTCTGCGTGGAGTTCGCCGGGCCGCCACCGGTGAGGCCGAGGATGATGTCCACGACCTTCAGCGTGTAGACGACCCCGAGCACGATCACGACGCTCACCACGCTCCGGATGCTCGGCCAGGTGATGTACCAGAACGCCTTGAAGCCCGTGGCGCCGTCGAGCGCGCCGGCCTCGTACAGCTCCGGCGGCACGGACTGCAGCCCGCTGTAGAGGATCGTCGTGTTGAAGGGGATGCCGAGCCAGACGTTCACGCCGATGACGGCGATGAGGGCGAGGCTCGGGCTGACCAGCCACGGCACCGGGGCGATGCCGACCACGCCGAGGAGCTGGTTGAGCGCGCCGCTGTCCTGGTCGAGGAGCCACTTCCAGACCGCGCTGGACGCGATCAGCGGGAGCAGCCACGGCAGGAGGAGCAGTCCGCGCAGGAACCCCGACAGCGGGAAGTGCCGCCGGAAGAACAGTGCGAGGGCGAGGCCGATCACGAACTGCAGGATGATCGAGCCGGCGGTGAACAGCGCGGTGTTCACGACGCTCGTCGCGAAGACCGAGCTCTGGAACACCTGGATGTAGTTGCCGAGCCCGACCCACGGGGCCTCGCCCGTGAAGAAGGTCTTGGTCGTGTAGTCCTGGAAGGACATGATGATGTTCTTCACGACCGGGTAGCCGAAGAACACGGCCACGAAGAGTGCGGCCGGGATGACGAAGAGCCATCGGGTGATCCCGATCCGCATGCGCGCGCGGCGCTGGCCGGGTCGTGGTGGTGGGACGGACGCCTGGGTCCGTGGTCGGGTCTGTGTCGTGGCGCTCATGCCGGAACCGCTCCTTCCGAGGGTGGGGAGGGAGCCGGCCGGGTGGCCGGCTCCCTCGTGCACTACTGGCTCTGGGACTGCGCCTGCTCGAGCGCTGCCTCGGGGTCGGCCTTGCCCGTCAGGGCGAGCTGGACGGCGGTGTAGATCTTCGTCGCGGCCTTGGGCCAGTCCGGTCCGAGCTCACCGGTGCGGGCCCGGGCGGTCTTCACGGTCGTGACGAACGAGGCCACCTGCGGGTGGTCGGACGCCCATGCGGCGCCGGCCTCGAGGTTCGTCGGCACGTTGCCGCTCACCTCGGCGAGGGCCTTCTGCGTCTTCTCCGAGTGGAGGCAGCCGACGAACTTGGCGGCGAGCTGCATCTTGTCCTTGTCGCCGGTCTGCGGGACGGTGAACGCCTCGCCGCCGAGCGGTGCGACGGTCTCCGAGCCGGTGCGGGTCGGGATCGGCACACTGTCGAACTCGAGGCCCTTCTTCGCGTTCAGGGCGGGCAGCTGCCACGGGCCGTTGATCATCATCGCGGCCTTGCCGGCGAGGAACTGGCTGTTCACGTCGGCCTGGGCCCAGTTGATCGAGCTCTTCGACATCGAGCCGTCGTTCTGCAGGTCCTCGACGAGCTGCAGGGCCTGCGCGGCCTCGGGCGTCGCGATGTCCTTCTCGTCACCGCCGTTCGACCAGAAGAACGGCAGGAACTGCCAGGTGCCCTCGTAGGTGTTGATGTTGCTCATCGCGAAGCCGTACGTGGACCCGGAGGTGAGCTTCTTCGCGGCGGCCTTCAGCTCGTCCCAGGTCTTGGGCGGCTGCACGCCGGCGTCCGCCAGCAGCTTCTTGTTGTAGTAGAGCGCGATGGAGTTCGTGTTCGACTGCAGGCCGTAGAGCTTGCCCTTGTAGGTGCTCGCCGCCTTCACGCCGGGGACGTCGCCCTCGGCGCTGAGGCCGTAGTCGCTGAGGTCGGAGAGGGCCCCGGAGGCCGCGATCTGCTGCACGTCGGGGTTGTCGAGCATGAGCACGTCGGGCAGGGTCCGCGAGGATGCCTGCTGCAGCACCTTCGAGATCAGACCGGCACCGGCGACGTGGTTGATCGTGACCGTCGCGTCGACCTCCTTCGCGCACTGCTTGTACACGGGGTTGTAGGTCGCGTCGTAGTAGTCCTCGATCGTCAGGGCCTTGCTCCCACCGGACGAGGCCGATCCGGAACCGGAGCACCCGGTGAGGACCAGGGGGATCGTGGCGAGCACGGCGACCGCGCCGACGAGGGCGCGGGTCCGGCGCGACGGGGAGGGGAATCTTTGCTTCATTGCAGAGCTCTTCTCTTGACGGATGCAGGGGGCAGGCGCGCAACCACGAATCCGCTGACGTCATCGTCGCTGTGTTCCTTGGGGCGAGAAGCTAACAGAAAAGCGCTTCACCTGTAAAGCGCTTTTTTCGCATCCCGGACGGTAGGCTGAGCGGCATGGCCACGATGCAGCAGGTCGCCGATCGGGCGGGTGTGTCGATCGCCACCGTGTCCTTCGTCGTGAACGGCACGAAGTACGTCACCCCCGCGACGACCGCCCGCGTGCAGGCGGCGATGCGCGAGCTGAAGTTCCGCGGCAACGTCGTCGCCCGGGCGCTCGCGAGCCGCCGCACCCGGATCATCGCGCTGCTGTTCCCGACCACCGGCAACCGCTTCAGCCCGACCACCTCGCAGTTCTTCATGAGCGCTGCCGAGCGGGCGTCCGAGCGCGGCTACCACCTCGTGCTCTGGCCGGTCGACCCCGCCGGCGACGACCTCGACGACCTCGTCTCCGGGGGGCTCGTCGACGGTGTGATCCTCATGGAGGTGCGGATGGACGACCCCCGCGTCGCCGTCCTCACCGCGCTCGACGTCCCGTTCACGCTCATCGGCCGCACCCGGGACAGCAGTGGTCTGCCGTTCGTCGACATCGACTTCGAGACCACGATCGAGTCGAGCATCGACCACCTGCAGTCGCTCGGGCACCGGCGGTTCGCGCTCGTGCTCGAGGACCTCGAGGGCACGCCGATGGCCGGCTACGCGCCGCACCTCCGCGCCGAGGCCACCTTCCGGCAGGTGACGGCAGCGCGGGGACTCGGCGGCACCGTGGTCACCGCGGGTCCGGGGAGTGACGGCGGACGTGCCGCGGCCAGCGAGATGCTCGCGCTCGACCCCGGCGTGACCGCCGTGCTCGTGATGAAGGACGACTCCTCCGCTGGGCTGCTCGTCGGCCTGTACGCGGCCGGACGCCGGGTACCGGAGGACGTCTCGGTGCTCAGCATCGCCTCGTCCGAGGCCAACGCCGACCAGCACTACCCGCGGCTGTCGACGATGGTGGCTCCGGGGCGCGAACTCGGGACCCGTGCGGCGGACGCGCTCATCGACCAGCTCGACGGGAAGTCCGACGAGCTGCCGCACTTCCTGCTGCCGTGCACCCTCCGCACGGCCGAGTCGACGGCACCCGCGCCCGCCTGACCGGCGCGGCCCGCCGCCCGGCGGGTGGGGTTTCGCGCTGGGCGACAGTTCACGCGCGGCGGAACCCGTGAACTGTCGCCCAGCGCGAAGGGTCGCGTCGCCGCGCGGACGCGACCACCCGACGGACGGGAGGCGCGGGTCGGCCCCGCACCGCGCCTCCCGTCCGCCGCACCAGCGGCCCCGCACCGCGCCTCCCGTCCGCCGCACCCACCGGGCACCCAGGGTCGGTTTGGTTGTGTGGACGTACAGGTTCGCACCAGGGGACGTCGAGGAGGACGTGATGGCGATCGACCGCAGGATGTTCCTGCTCGGGGGAGCGGGGGTGCTGCTGCTCGCCGGCTGCTCCACCCGACCCGAGCGCACCACGGTCCAGGAGTGGCCGACCGACCCTCCCGAGGGTGACGTCACGATCAGCTGGTGGGCCGGCCAGGTCGCGTCGAAGGACGGCGGGGACCTGCGGCGCCGGCTCATCGCCGAGTTCCAGAAGGAGCACCCGAACATCCGGGTGCGCATCGTGAGCGCCCCGAGCGACACCGACACGAACCGCACCAGCCTGACGACCCAGATCGCCGCGGGCAGCAGCACCCCGGACGTCTACCTCGGGGACGTCGCGTGGCCCGGGCAGTTCGCGAAGAACAAGCTCGCGACCCCGGTGAACGAGCTCGTCGGCGCGGACTTCTTCGACCAGTTCCCCGAGGGGCTCCGGCAGGCCGCGAGCGTCGACGGCACGTACTACATGTTCCCGCTCTACATCGACGAGTCGTTCTTCCTGTACCGGAAGGACCTGCTCGCCAAGCACTCCCTGCAGGTCCCGGGCTCGTGGGAGGAGGTCCGCGAGACCGCGGCGAAGCTCGTCGACACCGGCGACGTCAGCTACGGGTTCGCGTTCCAGGGCGACGTGTACGAGGGACTCACCTGCAACGTCACCGAGTTCGTCGCGGACGCCGGCGGCTCGCTGCTCAACGACGACCTGACGAGACCCGAGACCACGAGCTCGGAGACGAAGCGCGCGTTCGAGTTCATGCGGTCCCTCATCACCGACGGCGCCAGCCCACGCGCCACCCTGACGTACCAGGAGCAGGACACGAACGACGCGTTCTCGGGCGGCCGAGCGGCGTTCCTCCGCAACTGGTCGTACGCGTGGGGCATCGCGAACGGGCCGGACAGCCAGGTCGCCGGCAAGGTCGGACTCGCCGCGCGGCCGACGTTCGACGGGCAGGACGAGCACCACTCGACCATCGGCGGGTGGGGCAACTACATCAACCCGCACACGCAGCAGCCGGCAGCGGCGCTGACGTTCGCGAGCTGGATGTCGAGCGAGACGGCGCAGCAGTTCCTCACCCGCGAGGGCGGGGTCCTGCCGGCCCGCAGCGAGTCGCTCACGAGCCAGGACGCGAAGCGCCAGCAGCGCCCGACGTACGACACCGCCGCGGGCATCACGCTCGTGCCCCGTCCGACGTCGACGGCCTACTACCCGAAGGTCTCGCAGGGCGTCTACCAGAACGGCAACAGCATCCTCGGCGGCCAGGCGTCCGTCGACGGCGGCACGAGCACGATGGCGTCGGCCATCGCGCTGGCCCTGAAGGGTGAGGCACTGTGAGCGCCGGCACCGTGACGCGGTCGTCGACCCGTCCAGGAGGCGCGGGTCGCCTCGACCCGCCGCCCCGCCTCAGCGGGCGGTCGCGGCTCGACCGCATCCGTGCGCGGGGCGCGTGGGGCTTCGCGGCCCCGGCGCTCCTGGTCGTCGCAGCGGTGACGATCTTCCCGGTGGTCTACTCGATCGTCCTGAGCTTCGCGGACGTCGAGGTCGGCTACGAGGGGTTCACGATCCGGTCGTTCGGCCTCGGCAACTACGCGGCCCTGCTGCAGAGCGCGGACTGGTACCGGGCGCTCGGGTTCACCGTGCTGTACACGGTCGTGACGGTGTTCGTCGAACTCGTGCTCGGCATGCTCGTGGCCCTCGTGCTCGAGCGGCTCGGGGCGACCCGGGGCTGGATGCTGGCGCTGATGCTCATCCCGTGGTCACTCGTCACGATCGTGAACGCGCAGCTCTGGAAGTACATCTACGACTCGACGTACGGTGTCGCGACCTGGTTCTTCGGGCTCTTCGGCGAGGCCCCGGTGATCCTCGGCGAACCGGTGCCCGCGATCACCGGGCTGATGGTCGCGGACATCTGGAAGACGACGCCGTTCGTGGCGATCATCCTGCTCGCGGGGCTCGTGCAGATCTCCGAGGACCACTACGAGGCGGCCGAGCTCGACGGCGCGAGCACCTGGCAGACGTTCTGGCGGGTGGTGCTCCCGCAGCTCACGCCGACCCTGACGATCGCGGTGCTGTTCCGCATCCTGCAGGCGTTCGGCGTGTTCGACCTGCCGTTCGTGCTGACGAACGGCGGCCCGGGCACCGCCACCCAGTCGCTCGCGATCATGGGCTACAAGGTGCTCTTCCAGGACATCAACATCGGCCCCGGTGCGGCGATCGCGACGTCCACGGCGATCATCGTCGCGGCGGGGTGTCTGCTGTTCCTCCGGGCGTTCCGGAACCAGGCGAAGGGAGGGGATGCCTGATGCCCCGTCAACGCGTCCGCAAGGGCTGGCGGAAGTGGGTCAACACCGTCAACGTCAGCGGTGTCGTCATCGCGGTGCTCACCGCGCTGCCGCTGTACTGGCTCGTGTCGACGTCGCTCAAGCCGGCGTCCGAGATCGGGCAGTCGCCGCCCACCGCCTTCCCGCAGTCGTTCACCCTCGACAACTTCGTGGTGGCCTTCCGCGACAACGCGCTCGGCCAGTACATGGTGAACAGCGTCATCGTGTCGGTGTCGACGACGGTGATCGTGCTCGCGCTGTCGTTCCTCGCCGGGTACGCGCTCGCCGGGCGGTGGATCCGCGGGCGGACGGCGATCATGACCTCGTTGCTCATGCTCTCGGTGTTCCCGGCGATCGCCGTGCTGACCCCGCTGTACCTGCTCGAGCGGAACCTCGGGCTGCTCAACTCCTACCCGGGGCTGATCGTGCCGTACGTGGCGTTCAACCTGCCCTTCGCGATCTGGATCATGCGGAACTACCTGGTCGGGATCCCCTCGACGATCGAGGAGGCCTCCGAGATCGACGGCGCCGGAGCCTGGCGCACGGTGCTCTCCGTGATCCTGCCGATGGCGAAGCCGGGGCTCTTCACGGTCGGGGTGTTCACGTTCACGGCGTCGTGGAGCGAGTTCCTGATGGCGCTGACGTTCAACAGCGAGAACTCGTTCCGGACGATCCCGGTCGGGATCGCCCTGTTCGGGACGCAGTTCACCGTGCCGTTCGCCCAGATCTTCGCGGCGAGCGTGGCGGCGACGGTGCCGATCGTCATCCTCGTGCTGGTGTTCCGCCGGTCGATCGTGTCCGGCCTGACGTCGGGCGCGGTGAAGGGCTGAGCCGGGCCCGGAACGGGACGGGAGGCGCGTGGCGGACCCGCCACGCGCCTCCCGTCCGATCGCGACCCGTCGTCAGCGGCGACGCGGGTCGCGGGCGGTGTCCGTGAAGAAGTCCTCGTAGAGGCCGGCACCGTCCTGCAGCTCGCCGTACTTCCACCGCTTGCGCATCCGACGGAACGTCTCGATGCGCACCGGGTCGACGCCCTGCTGGGATTCGTACTTGCCCATGGTTCCTCCCCGCTCGTGGTCGTACCCCCGATCGGGGGCATCCGATCGTGACGGTACGGGTGCGTGGCCCGTCCGTCCGGCAAGATAGGTAGGGAAGTTACCTAACTGCGCTTGGTGGACAAACGTTCGAGGTGCGTCCGCCCGCGCCCGTACTCTGCCGTCAAGGGGACGGGGCGCCGAACTCGAGCGCCTCGATGACCCGGTCGATGACCCGGACGTACTTCGCCCGCTCCCGTTCCGTGAAGGAGGACAACAGCTCGTGCAGATGCTCGTTCGTGCTGTCCATCGCCGTCGCGTAGGCACGCTCGGTCTCGGGGGTCAGCTCGATGTAGCGACTCCGCCCGTCGTCCGGGTTCGGCACGCGGCACAGGTGCCCGGCACGCTCCAGTCGGTCGACGGTGCCGGTGACGGCCGGGCCGCTCAGGCCGAGGTGCGACGCGAGGTCCTTGACCCGCACCTTGCGTTCGGCGGCCTCGGCGCGGGCGACGAACTGCAGCACCGTCAGGTCCGAGCCGGAGACGTCCATCCGCTCGCGGAGACGTCCCCGCAGCGCTCCCATCGCGGCTTCGAGCCGGGTGATGGCGGCCGTCAGGTCGATCTCACTCACGCGGTCGCCCCTTCGATGCGCATCGGTTCCGCGCAACGATACGCCGCGCTCACCCGACCAGCGTATCCAGATAACGAGGGGTGGCACGGAATCCGGACAACCGCAGTGCGGGAGGTCGCATGGCTGACCCGCTGACCGACGACTTAGGCGACGAGCAGACCGCGACACCTGCGACCGTCCGGTTCGAGGTGTCCGGCGGCCGTCCGGAAGACGCCGCGCGCGATCTCGGCGCGGTCTACCGCGGGGAGCGGTGGGACGCGCGAGTGACCGAGGCGCCGTTCGACTACCGGTACACGGCGATCGGCGACGCCGAGGTGACCATCCGCCGGTCCCAGTTGCGCGGCGCCCTCTCCGGGGTGGTGCCGGCCGGTGGCGACTACGTCGTGACCTGGATCAGCTCCGGCACCGCCGAGATCGAACGACTGGGTGAGCGGTACGCCCTGCCGCTCGACGCGCCGGCACTCTTCCCGCCGGACCACGAATACGCCTTCCGCACCGCGGACTACGACCAGCGGGTCGTGCACCTCGACCGAGCGTTCGTCCGCCGGGTCGCCGTGACGCGCACCGACGTCGGCGACCACGCGCTGCGCTTCGACGACCGGCACGTGCCGGGGTCCGAGACGGCGCGGCGCTGGCAGGGTGCGTTGACGGCGCTCGCCCGGTCGCTGCGCGTCGGCGGCACGGACTCCGTCGCCTGGCAGACCGCCAAGGTCACCGCCGCCGAGGTCTTCCTCGACATGTTCCCGCCGAAGCTCGACGACCTGCCCGGGGTGCTCGGGCAACCGCGCAACGCCCGTCTCCGTGCGGCGGTCGAGTACGTCCACGACCACGCCGCGGAGCCCGTCACGATCGGCGACCTGTCGGCGGCGTCGGGGTTGAGCGTGCGCTCGGTGCAGGAGTCGTTCCGTCGGGTGTTCGACGTGTCCCCGCTGACGTACCTGCGGCAGGTGCGCCTCGACCGGGTGCGCGCTGAGCTGCTCGACGCCGATCCGCTCGCCGGGGCGGTCGGGGACGTCGCTCGTCGGTGGGGGTTCGCGCACCTCGGGCGATTCTCGGCGGCGTACGCGGAGCGGTTCGGGGAGTACCCGAAGCAGACACTGCGGCGCTGACGGTCGCGGTGCGGCGCTGACAGTGCGGTCCGCCGCGCGGTGCGGCGCTGACGGTGCGGTCCGCCGCGCCGTGTCAGCGGTCCGCGGGCGCCGGTCCGGTGCTCCGGCGTACGCGCAGGGTCGTCGGCAGCCGGACGTGGTCCGACGTCGGCTCGCCGCGCAGCATCGTGAGGAGCATCTCGACCGCCCGCGAGCCGAGCTCGACCAAGGGCTGCGCGACGGTGGTCAGCGGCGGCGTGGTGGTCGCGGCCTGGGGCACGTCGTCGAACCCGACCACCGACAGGTCCCCAGGCACGTGGAGTCCGAGCTCGGCTGCGGCGCGGAGCACACCCACCGCCGACGAGTCGTTCGCCGCGAACACCGCGGTCGGACGGTCCGGTCCGGCGAGCAGGTCGCGGGCGACCTCGGCCGAACGGTCCTCCTGGTAGCCGCCGTCGCGGACCAGTGACTCGTCCACCGACAGGCCCGCTGCCGCCAGTGCGCGTCGGTAGCCGGCCTCGCGCAGCTGTGCCGACGCCAGGTCCGGACGACCCCGGAGGTGTGCGATCCGGGTGTGCCCGAGCGCGACGAGGTGCTCGACGGCCTGGACGGCCCCGGCCTCGTTGTCGGAGTCGACCGTGGCGTGCCCCTCGGGGCCGGTGTGCGGGTCGATCGCCACGACCGGGATCGACGAACTCGAGAGCGCCGTGCTCGGGGTCACCACGATCGCGCCGTCGATGAGCGTGCCGGACAACCGCGAGAGCGACCGGCGTTCCCACCCCTTCTGCTCGGCACCGGTCACGAGCCCGGCGTACGCGAGCAGTTCGTACCCGGTGCCGGTGGTGGCGCCGGACACCCCGCGCAGGAGCTCGGTCGAGAACGGCTCGAACTCGGTGACGAGGATGCCGATGACGTTCGTCCGCGAGCTGCGGAGGCTGCGTGCGACGAGCGAGGTCTCGTAGCCGAGCTGCTCGACGACCTCCTGCACGCGCAGGATCGTCGCGGGGGCGACGCCGTCGCGTTGGTTGATCACCTTCGACACCGTGGGGATCGACACTCCGGCGGCGCGTGCGACGTCCGCGATGGTGACCCGGCCGGCTCCGGGACGCATGCCGATAGCCGTGTCCATGTGCACACCGTACCGCTGAGCTGACGCCCGAATTGGTAAAGAAAACGTTATCGATATCGATTGACACGCCTCGATGGCAGCTGGCACGCTCTCCGCAGCGGCAGTCGATGTCGCTGATTGTCAACGACGACACTTCAGGAGATCCACGATGACGAGGAAGATCCGTGCCACGGCAGCCATCGCGCTGATCGGGGCGACAGCACTGGTGGCCGCAGGCTGCTCGGCCGGCAGCGACGCCGCCGGGGGCGACAGCGGCGACGGGAAGGTCTCGATGACCTTCTGGAACAACTCGACGACCGGGCCGGGCAAGGCCTTCTGGCAGGACACGGTCAAGGCCTTCGAGGCGAAGAACCCGAACGTCACCATCAAGATCCAGGCGATCCAGAACGAGGACCTGGACGGCAAGCTCCAGACCGCCCTCAACTCGAACTCCGCCCCGGACGTGTTCTCGCAGCGCGGCGGCGGCAAGATGGCCGCGATGGTCAACGCCGGCCAGCTGCTGGACATCTCCGACTCGATCGGCTCCGGTGCCAAGAGCGGGATCAGCGACGGATCGTTCAAGGCCTTCGAACTGAACGGCAAGACCTGGGCGATGCCGACGAACGTCGACCCCGAGGGCATCTGGTACAGCCAGGACCTCTTCAAGGAGGCCGGTATCGAGGGCACGCCGACCACGATGGACGAGCTGAACGCCGACATCCAGAAGCTCAAGGACAAGGGCATCCAGCCGGTCGCCGTCGGTGCGAAGGACGCCTGGCCGGCGGCGCACTGGTACTACAACTTCGCGCTGCGGGCCTGCTCGTCGAACGTGCTCAACAAGACCGCGCAGGACCTGAAGTTCGACAACAAGTGCTGGAAGCAGGCCGGTGAGGACACCAAGGCCTTCTTCGACACGAAGCCCTTCAACGACGGCTTCCTGACCACCTCGGCCCAGCAGGGCGCCGGTAGCTCCGCCGGTCTGGTCGCGAACCACAAGGCCGCGATGGAGCTCATGGGCGCCTGGGACCCGGGCGTGATCTCCTCGCTCACCCCGGACGGCAAGCCGCTGCAGGACCTCGGCTTCTTCCCGTTCCCGGAGGTCTCCGGCGGCAAGGGTGCGCCCGGCTCGATGATGGGCGCCGTGGGCGGGCTCTCCTGCTCGGCGAAGGCCCCGAAGAAGGCCTGCACCGACTTCCTCAACTTCGTCACCACGAAGAGCGTGCAGGAGAACTACTACAAGGCGTTCAACTCGATCCCCGCGAACAAGGACGCGCAGTCGGTCGTGACCGAGCCGTACCTGACCACGGTGCTCAAGGCGTACAACGACGCCCCGTTCGTCTCGAACTACCTCGACACGCTCTACGGCCAGAACGTCGGCAACGCGCTCAACACCAGCGTCGTCAACCTGCTCGCCGGCAAGGGGTCCGTCTCGGACATCGTGTCGACCGTCAACCAGGCCGCGGCGAAGGGCTGAGACACATGACCACCTCCGTCGCACCGCGCTCGAACGAAGCGCCGGCCGGGACGGGGCGTCGCACGGGCGGGGCCGACGGTTCGCCGTCGGCCCAGGCCCGCCGGGTCCGCAAGGGCACCGACGTCCGCACCCGGGTCGAGATCGCCGTCCTCGCCGGTCCGGCGGTGATCATGTTCGTCGGGTTCGTCATCCTGCCCGTCGCACTCGCCGCCTACTACGGCTTCTACAAGTGGCAGGGCTACGGCGCCCCGGTCGACTTCGTCGGCCTGCAGAACTACACGGTGATCTTCACCGACCCCGACTTCCGGGCCGTGCTCTGGCACAACCTGTTCATCGTGATCGGCTCGCTCGTCGTGCAGGGCCCGATCGCGATCGTCCTCGCGCTGCTGCTCAACCAGCGCATCCGCGGCCGCGGGCTCATCCGCGTCCTCATCTTCCTGCCGTACGTCATCTCCGAGGTCATCGTCGGCACCGGGTGGAGCCTCATGCTCCAGTCGAGCGGTGCGCTGAACGACCTGCTGCAGAGCATCGGCCTGGGCGGCCTGCGGAACGACTGGCTGTCGAACCCCGACATCGCGCTCTGGACCCTCCTCGGGATCATCTCGTGGAAGTACATCGGCTTCGCGGTGATCCTCTTCCTCGCCGGCCTGCAGAGCATCCCCGAGGAACTGTTCGAGGCCGCGCAGCTCGACGGCGCGAGCTACTGGCAGATCCAGCGACGCATCACGCTGCCGCTCCTCGGACCGACGCTCCGCATCTGGGCGTTCCTGTCGATCATCGGGTCACTGCAGCTGTTCGACCTCGTCTACATCATCTGGGGGCAGTACATCGCCTCGACCGCCGGGACCTCGACGATGGCGACCTACATGGTCGGCAACGGCCGCCTGTCCGGCAACTACGGGTACGGCAACGCCGTCGCCGTGGTGATCTTCCTCATCTCGCTGGTCGTCGCCCTCGTCTACCAGCGGTTCGTCCTGCGCCGCGACACCGCCGGCGCCCTGACCGAGAAGAGCGACCGATGACCGCCACCGCCTCCATCGTCGCGCCGAAGCGCCGCCAGCGTGACACCGGACCCGTCCGGCGTGAGCGCAACCTCGGCACGTACTTCATCGCGCTGCTGTTCATCGCCGTGTGCATCGGGCCGGTCGCGTACATCGTGCTCGGCGGGTTCCGCACGAACTCGCAGATCACCGCGAGCCCGGCGGGACTGCCGAACCCGTGGCAGATCGGCAACTACGTCACCGTCCTGACCAGCGGCGTGTTCTGGCAGCAGCTCGGCAACTCGGTGATCGCCGGCGTCACCACCACCCTCGGCGTGGTCGTGCTCGGCCTCATGGTGAGCTTCGTGCTCGCCCGGTACCGGTTCCGGGGGAGCGGCGCGCTCTACTCGCTGTTCGCGGCAGGTCTGATGTTCCCGATCACGGTCGCCATCACGCCGCTCTACATCCTCGTGAAGGACCTCGGCCTGACGAACAACCTGGCGGGCGTGATCCTCCCGCAGATCGCGTTCGCCCTGCCGACGACGGTCATCATCCTGGTGCCGTTCCTCCGGGCGATCCCGGACGAGCTCGAGGAGGCGGCCGCCATCGACGGCGCGAGCAAGCTCGGGTTCTTCTTCCGCATGGTCGTGCCGCTGTCGCTCCCCGGTGTCGTGACGGTCGGCATCCTCGCGTTCATCGGCAGCTGGAACAGCTACCTCCTGCCGCTGTTCATCCTGAACGACGCGTCGACCTACACGCTGCCGCTCGGGGTCCAGGCGTTCGCGTCCCAGTACTCGGTCGACACCGCCCGGGTGCTCGCGTTCACCTCGCTCTCGATGATCCCGGCGCTCGTGTTCTTCGCGATCTTCCAGAAGCGCATCGTCGGCGGCCTGACCGGGGCGGTGAAGGGGTGACGGCGACGGACGCGACACGGACCGTCGGACGCGAGCCGCGCCTCCAGTCCGACCCGCGCCGTGTCGAGGACGCGACCGGCGCCGACCGCGCGACCGCCCTGCTCGCCGCCATGACGCTCGAGGAGAAGACCGCGCAGCTCGTCGGCTACTGGCTCGACCAGAACGGCGTGGTCGCCCCGATGCAGGGGGAGATGGCGGCGCACGACGACGCCGACGGCCGCACCCTGGCCGACGTCACGTGCCACGGCCTCGGCCAGTTCACCCGCGTCTACGGCACCCGCCCCGTCGAGCCGGACGAGCGCGCGGCGTGGCTGTGGTCGGAGCAGCGACGACTCAAGCGCGAGACGCGACTCGGGATCCCGGCACTCGTGCACGAGGAGTGCCTCACCGGGCTCGCCGCCTGGAAGGCCGCCACGTTCCCGACGCCGCTGGCGTGGGGCGCCGCCTTCGACCCGGAGCTCGTCGAGCGGGTCGGCGAGGCGATCGGCGACTCGATGCGACAGCTCGGCGTGCACCAGGGCCTCGCCCCGGTGCTCGACGTCGTCCGCGACCCGCGGTGGGGGCGGGTGGACGAGTGCATCGGCGAGGACCCGTACCTCGTCGGGACGATCGGCACCGCCTACGTCCGGGGCCTGCAGCGCGCCGGGGTGGACGCGACGCTCAAGCACTTCCTCGGGTACTCCGCGTCGCAGGCGGGGCGGAACCACGCTCCCGTGCACGCCGGACCGCGCGAGGTCGCGGACGTCTTCCTGCTGCCGTTCGAGATGGCGCTGCGCGACGGCGGGGCCCGGAGCGTCATGAACTCGTACGCCGAGGTCGACGGCGTGCCGGTCGCGGCGAACGGTGACCTGCTGACCGACCTGCTCCGGGGCCGGCTCGGATTCGACGGCACGGTGGTCGCCGACTACTTCTCGGTCGCGTTCCTCGAGGTCATGCACGGCGTCGCCGCCGACCGTGGCGAAGCGGCCGCACTCGCCCTCACCGCGGGCATCGACGTCGAGCTGCCCACCGGGGACGCCTACCTCGGGCCGCTCGTCGACCGTGTCCGCTCCGGTGACGTCGACGAGGCGCTGGTCGACCGTGCGGTGCTCCGCGTGCTCCGGCAGAAGGAGCGGCTCGGGCTGCTCGACCCGGACGCGTTCGAGGACGAGCCGCCGACCGGGATCGACCTCGACACCTCTCGGCACCGGACGCTCGCGAAGGAGCTCGCGGCGCGGTCGCTCGTGCTGCTGTCGAACGGACCCGAGGCTCCGGTCCTGCCGCTGGCCCCGGGTGCGTCGGTGGCCCTGATCGGTCCGAACGCCGATCGCGCCGAGGCCCTGCAGGGCTGCTACTCCTTCGCCAACCACGTGCTCGCCGCGCACCCGGACCTGCCGCTCGGCTTCGCCATCCCGACCGTGCGCGAGGCGCTGACGGAGTCGCTCGGGGCCGACACCGTCCGGTTCGCCGCGGGCTGCGCCGTGACCGGCGACGACCGCTCCGGGTTCGACGACGCGGTCGCGGTCGCGGAGCGCTCCGACGTCGCGGTGGTCGTCGTCGGCGACCAGGCCGGACTGTTCGGCCGCGGGACCGTCGGCGAGGGGAACGACACCGAGTCCCTCGACCTGCCGGGCGTCCAGCGCGAGCTCGTCGAGGCGGTGGTCGCCACCGGCACGCCGACCGTCGTCGTGCTCCTGACCGGACGGCCGTACGCCGTCGGGTGGGCGCTCGACGGCGACGCTCCCCGTCCGGCCGCGGTGGTGCAGGCGTTCTTCCCCGGCGAGGGCGGCGGTCTCGCGATCGCGGACCTCCTCACCGGCGCCGCCGCACCGTCCGGTCGCCTGCCGGTCTCGCTCCCGCGGGCCGCCGGCGCGCAGCCGTACACGTACCTGCACCCGCGCCTCGGCGGGCCGTCCGACGTGACCGCGACCGACTCGACGCCGGTCCGGCCGTTCGGGTTCGGGCTCTCGTACACCTCCTTCGCGTACGAGGAGCTCGTCGTCGACCCGACCGTGTCCAGCGCGGGGGCCTTCGACGCGTGGGTGACCGTCCGGAACACCGGGGAGCGTGCGGGCGAGGACGTGGTGCAGCTGTACGGGCACGACGTGCAGGGGAGCGTCACTCGTCCGGTCGCCCAGCTGCTCGGCTACGCCCGGGTCGCGCTCGGCCCGGGGGAGTCCGTGCGCCTGCGGTTCAGCGTGCCCGTCCAGCGGTTCGCGTTCGCCGACCGTGCCCTGCGGAAGGTGGTCGAGCCCGGGGACGTGGAGGTGTGGGTCGCGTCCCACGCCGCGGCGTCCGGACCGACCGGTGGGGTGCGCGCCGACGGGATCGTCGCGGTGGGCGGCGGGACCGGCCCGGCGCCCGTCCCCGGGTCCGCCACGGCGCGTGCGGTCGTCCGCGTCACCGGGCCGGTGCGCGAGGTCGAGCCGTCCGACCGGCGCACGGTCACCTGGGAGCGGGTCTGACCGGACCGACGACGGGACGGACTGGAGGCGCGGTGCGGGCTCGCACCGCGCCTCCCGTCCGTCCCTTGGCCGGGATCCGGGTCAGAGCATCCCGGTGAGCACCCCGCCGTCGGCGCGGACCGCCGCACCGTTCGTGGCGGACGCCCGCGGGCTGGCGAGGTAGGCGACGAGGTCCGCGATCTCGTCGGGCCGGATGAACCGTTCGAGCAGGGTCGTGCGGTTCTGCCCGATCACCGCGGCCTGCACGGCCTCGACCGGGGCGTCCTGCGCGGCCGCGATCGTCTCGATCGTGGCCGCGACCCCGTCGGACCAGGTCGGGCCGCCGAGGACCGTGTTCACGGTGACGCCCGTCCCGCGGGTCCGCTTCGCCAGGCCGTTGCCGAGCGCGATCACCGCGGCCTTCGTGACGCCGTAGTGCACCATGTCGACGGGCACGTTCACGCCGGACTCGCTGCTGACGAACACGATCCGGCCCCAGCCGCGCTCGACCATCGGGTCGAGCAGTGCCCGGGACAGTCGGACGCCGCTCATCAGGTTGACGTCGAGGTACCGCTGCCACTCGGCGTCGTCGACCGATCCGAAGTCGGCCAGGCCGAACAGTCCGACGTTGTTCACGAGCACGTCCACCTCCGGGAGTTGCTCGAGCAGCGCGTCCACCTGCGCCGGGTCGGCGAAGTCGGCCGGGATCCCGGACACCTCGGCGCCGGGGAGCGCCGCTCGCAACCGGGCGACGGCGGCGTCGACCCCCGTGCGTTCCCGCCCGTTCAGCACGACGCGGGCTCCCTCCGCCGCGAGGGCTGCTGCGACGGCGTACCCGATGCCCTGCGTCGAGCCGCTGACGAACGCCGTCCGGCCCCTGATGTCGAGATCCACGTCGCACTCCTGTCGTGTCGATTCACTTGCCTGGGCAAGTCAATGTACGCAGGATCACTTGCCTGAGCAAGTCACGGTGGTACGCTCTCCCCATGCCGGACGACGTCGCCACCACCGGGCTCAGTGCTGAGGAGCTCGAGGTCTGGGTCGCCCTCGCGACCGTGCTCGAACGACTGCCGACCGCGCTCGACGCGCAGCTGCAGCGTGACAGCGGCCTGACGCACTTTGAGCACGGCGTCCTGTTCGCCCTCGACAGCGAACCCGACCGGACGCTGCGGATGAGCGTGCTCGCCGCCGCCGCGAGCTGCACCCTGTCGCGGCTGTCCCGCGCGGTGACGCGGCTGGAGCAGAAGGGGTGGGTCCACCGCGTGGTCGACCCGACCGACGGGCGGTTCACCCTCGCGGTGCTCACCGACAGCGGGCACGAGCAGGTCGTGGCGTCCACGCCGGCGCACCAGGCGCTCGTCCGGCGGGTGGTCTTCGACGCGCTCACGCCGGCCCAGGTGCGGCAGCTCGGCGCGGTCAGTCGACGCATCGCCGAGGCCGTCGGCGGGACACCGGTCTGGTCCCCGCCGACGCGGTGAGTCAGGGGCGCGGCGGAGCCGTGTAGGACCCGTTCCGCACGTCCTCGACGAGTGACCGCTCCGACGGCTGCCAATCGTAGGTGGCCCGTGCCTTCGTCGCGAGGAGGTGCGTGGACGTCGTCAGCGTCCGGACCGCCGGGCCCATCTGCGCCTCGGCGACCTCGAGCGGGACGGAGACGCTCGGGGTGCCGGTGAGGTCGCCGATCGCCTCCGCGAGTTCCCGGAAGGTGAACGGCACCGAACCGACCGCGTTGACGACGCCGGCGACCGGGTGCTCGATCGCCCGGACGTACAGGTCGGCGAGGTCGTCGACGTGCACGGGGTACCAGGAGTTCGCACCGTCGCCGATGTACGTCGCGGCGCCGTTCGCGACGGCGGCGTCGATGA
The DNA here is from genome assembly GCF_001806325.1 of Curtobacterium sp. BH-2-1-1. Taxonomy (NCBI): domain Bacteria; kingdom Bacillati; phylum Actinomycetota; class Actinomycetes; order Micrococcales; family Microbacteriaceae; genus Curtobacterium; species Curtobacterium sp. BH-2-1-1. The sequence goes on along the minus strand of NZ_CP017580.1, from coordinate 895,576 downwards.
GGCCGGTGACGAGCCCGGTCCCGCCGCGGCCGAAGACGAGTCCGGCGCGGACGGCGATCCCGGTGATGCCCGGCGCGCCGAGCACGATGCGTTCGGCCTGCGCCTTGACCGGCTGGGCGCTGACCTCGGGGAGGACCGCGTCCTCGGTGACGTCCGTCGGGTCGAAGCCGTAGACGAGTCCGGTGGAGGTGTAGACGACGGGCTTCGGGGAGGTCCCGGTGGTTCCGGGCGTTCCGGGCGTTCCGGGCGTTCCGCTCGTTCCGGCGGCTTCTGCTGCTCCGGCGGTGACGGCGCGGACGGCCGCGAGCTCGTCCTCGGTCGACTGCGCGGTCGGTGCGTAGTCCGAGGCCGCGTACACCACCGCGTCCGCGGCCGCGGCGGCTGTGCGGACCACCTCGGTGTCGGTGATCGAGCCGGCGACGGGTACTGCGCCGGCCGCGCGCAGGCGGGCGGCGCTCTGCTCGGAACGGGCGAGCGCGGTGACGGAGTGGCCGGCGGAACGGAGGTGTTCGACGAGGACCGAGCCGAAGTAGCCGCTGCCGCCGATGACGAAGATCTGCATGGACGGCACGCTAAACTCTGACATCAGTGTCAAGGTCAAGCGAGGAGCAGCGACGATGCAGATCGGCGATCTGAGCCGGGCCAGCGGGGCGAGTGCGCGGTCGCTGCGCTACTACGAGCAGCTCGGGTTCATCCGGCCGGAGCGACGGGCCAACGGCTACCGCGAGTACGACGAGTCCGACGTCGAGACCGTCGGCACGATCAAGATGCTCCTCGACCTCGGGCTGCCGACGGCGCTCATCGAACAGGTCCTGCCGTGCACCCGCGGCCGGAAGGTCGAGGACCAGTGCCCGGGCATCATCGACCAGGTCGTCGCGATCCGGGACGACATGGACGCGCGGGCGCAGCGGCTCCTCGCGACGAGGGACGCCCTGTCGGAGTCGCTCTCGCGCGTCGGACGCTGAACCGCTCCGCAGGCGGATTCCGCACGCGTGCAGCGACCGTCCCTAGGGTGACGCCATGCATGACGAACCTGACGGGGGACAGCACCCGATCGTGCCGACCGAGCACGGTGCCGTGCGCCACGGTCGCCAGCGGCGCGCAGCCCGCACCCTCTTCCCGGCGATCGGCGGCGTCCTCGCGATGGCACTCGTGCTCACGGGCGGGTACGCGGCCTGGTCGTACGCGCAGCTCGACAGCGCCGTGACGAAGGTGCACGTGGCGCTCCCGCACCCCTCGGCGTCCGCCGACGTCGACGGGTCGGCCGAGAACATCCTGCTCGTCGGGGACGACCACCGTCCGGCCGACGCCACCCCGCAGGAGCTCGCCGAGCTCGGCACGCAGCTCGACGACGGGGCGACGAACACCGACACGATGATCGTGCTGCACATCCCCGCGGGCGGGGGCAGCGCGACGATGATCTCGTTCCCGCGCGACTCGTGGGTGCCGATCCCCGGCCACGGCACGTTCAAGCTGAACAGCGCGTTCTCGGACGGCGCGGCGAACGGCGGCGGCGACGCCGGGGGCATGCGCCTCCTCATCCAGACCATCGAGAACATCAGCGGCCTGCAGATCGACCACTTCGTGCGCGTCTCGCTGCTCGGCTTCTACCAGCTCGTGAAGGCGCTCGGGCCGATCCAGGTCTGCCTGAACGAACCCGCCCACGACCCGAACTCGAACGTCGACCTCCCCGCGGGGAACTCGACGCTGAACGCCTCGCAGGCGCTCTCCTTCGTCCGGCAGCGCGACGGGCTCCCGCGCGGTGACCTCGAACGCGAGGTCCGCCAGCAGTACTTCCTCTCGCAGGAGGCCCGCAAGGTCCTCTCCGCCGGCACCCTCCTCAACCCGGTGAAGGTGTCGGACCTGCTGCACGGTGTCGGGGACGCCGTGCAGATCGACGACGGTCTGAGCATCCCGAGCCTCGTCAACACGTTCCGCAGCATCGACCTGTCGAGCATCCGGTCGACGACCATCCCCACCGCGGGGACCCCGACCATCGACGGCTACTCGACGGTGGCGGTGGACTTCGGCGCGGTGCCGGCCTTCATCCAGGGCATCGTGGGCGCGCCCGCGGCGTACACGTCGGCGAAGGCGGCGTCCCCGTCGAGCGTGCACGTGTCCGTGCAGAACGGCGGCTCCACGCCGGGCGGTGCGACAGCCGCCTCGGCAGCGCTCACGGCGAAGGGGTTCGTGGTCGGGGCGCCGAGCGACACCACCACCACGGCGGCCACGGTCGTCGAGTACCCGAAGGGCGCCGAGGCCGCCGCGAAGGCCGTCGTCGCGGCGGTCCCCGGAGCCACGGCGGTCCGCTCGGCCACGGTGTCGGGGGTGACGCTCGTGCTCGGGACCGACGGGCACACGGTCGGGGCCGCGGGGGCTGCCGGGTCCGGTTCCGGCTCCCGCGCGGGCGCTCGCTCCGGGTCGTCCGGGTCCGGCGCGTCCGGCACCTCCGGGTCGTCCGGGGCCGGGTCGTCCGCGTCCGCGGCCACCCCGTCGTCCACCCCGGTCGGCAACGCGTACGGCAAGCAGGGCACCTGCATCAACTGATCGCACCCCCGGCCACCGCGCCGTGTCAGCATGGAGCGTGCTGACCGTCGGGATCCTCGTCGTCGCGGGCGTGGTGGCCGGGGTGATCGGCACCGCCGGCGGCATCACCTCGCTCGTGGCCTACCCGGCGCTGCTCGCCGTCGGGGTCCCACCGCTCGCCGCGAACGTCACGAACTCCGTCGCGCTCATCGGCAGCGGTGCGAGCTCCGCGTTCCGGGCTCGTCACGAGGTGCGCGCCGAACCCGCGGTCCTGCGTCGCTGGATGCCGACGACCGTCGCCGCCTCGCTCGCGGGCGCGGTGCTCCTGGTCGTCACGCCGGCGCACCTCTTCGACCGCATCGTCCCGTTCCTCGTGCTCGCCGGGGGACTGCTCCTGCTGCTGCAGCCGTTCATCGACCGTCGTCGTGCACGGGCCGCCGGTGCCGCCGCGGGTGGGCACGGCGCCGCCGCCTCGGCCGGGATCGTCGGGGTCGGCGTCTACAACGGGTACTTCGGCGCCGGGTCCGGTGTGCTCATGATCGCCGTGCTGCTGCTCACGGGGGAGCCGTCCCTGCACCGTGCGAACGCCGTGAAGAACGTGCTGCTCCTCGCCGCGGACCTGTTGCCGGCGGTCGTGTTCGCGGTGTCCGGGCACGTCGTGTGGTCCGCCGCCGTGGCCCTCGGCGCGGGGGCGGTGGTCGGCGGGCTCATCGGACCGACCGTCGCCCGGCGGGTGCCGCACGGGGTCCTCCGGGTCGCGATCGCGTGCTGCTCGGTCGCGCTCGCCGTGTACCTGTTCGTCACGGTGGCGTCGTCCTGATCCGCGGGGACGATGGCCCCTGACGCCCCGGGACGACTGTCCGGATCGGTACGGTGGTCGGCATGGCACGATTCACGCCCCCAGCCGCCGACGCCGTCCGCGCACGCCTCCTGCTCGCCGCGCGCGACGAGTTCGCCGCGGCGGGGCTCGTCGGCGGCAAGGTCGAGCGGATCGCCGCCGCCGCGTCGAGCAACAAGGCGCAGGTCTTCCACTACTTCGGCAGCAAGGAGGGGTTGTTCGACGCGCTCGTCGAGCAGACCGTCGCCGAGACCTTCGACCTCGTCCCGCTCGACACCGACGACCTGCCCGGGTTCGCCGGCCGGTTGCACGACTCGTGGACCGAGCGGCCCTGGGCCCAGCGGCTGGCGACCTGGCACCGGCTCGAGCGCGCGTCGGCCGCTCCGCTCGAGGCGATCGTCGAACGCCGGACCACGATGGTCGCCGAGGTCGAGCGGGCGCAGCGGGCCGGCGTCCTGCCGCGCAGCTACCGACCCGCGGTGCTGCTCGGTCTCGTGCTGCACCTCGCGGCGTTCTGGAGCGAGGCCTCCGCGGAGTCCGAGGCCCTGACGCGCGCGGTGGTGCCGGCGCGGCGACGGCAGATCGTCGTCGACGCGGTCACGTCACTCGTCGGCAGCTGACGGTCAGGACCCCGCTCCGAACGGCAGGCCGAGGCCGACGCCGAACGGCACGCCCAACCCGAGGAAGCCGGACGCGGCGACGGCGGCCGGCAGCACGACCGTGACGAGCGTCAGCGTCGCGCCGATGAGCACCGCCGCGAAGGCGAGGCCGTCGCCGCGCTCGCCGGTGCGTCGGACCTCACGGCGGGCGATGAACCCGACGACGACTCCGCCGATCGGCGCGACGAAAGCGAGCGCGATGGCCACGACCGCGATGAGGCTCAGCGGAGCGACCTCGGTCGGAGCACCAGCGGTCGGCGCGGCGTCGGGTCGGGTGGCGGGCACGTGGGCTCCGGGAGCGATGTCGGTCACGGCGACCGAGCCTACGAGCGCGTCGACCGACGGGGGAGTACCCAGTCCTGGTGGCGTGGAGGCACTCCGGTGTGCCACGCTCGGTCCGTGGACGACGGACTCCTCTACGACCTCTGCAGCCGAGCGCGGCGCGTGCACATGCGAGCCGGCGGGTCGGAGCCGGCGCTCCGCGGGCTGACGGACTTCATCTCCGCCGCAGCCGATCCCCGGGGCACCTACTCGGACGCGGCCCTCGTGGCGCTCGTCGAAGCGGCGCCCGACCCGGTCGGGTTCCGGTGGGGGCTGGAGCGGCTCGAAGCGGTGAGTGCCATCCGGACCGTCCCGCCGTCGGACTACTCCGACGACGAGGTGGCCGAGTACGAGGACGCCCAGGCTGCCCTCCTGCGCCGGATCGGCCGCGACAGCGGGGAGCCCGCGCCCGGCCCCGTCCAGGTCGTGAAGAACGTCCTGGAGCAGTTCGTCCGCCGCTGGTACTGACCGCTGCGATCGCGCCCGGCTCAGCCGCGTCGTCCGGCGCGTGCGGCGAACGCATCGAGCGCCCCGAGCACCTCGTCGTTCCGGAAGAGGATGCCCTGCTGGTACTCGTTCTTCTTCGTCAGGATGCCAGCGGCGACGAGTCGGTCGAGGTGGGGGTACACGTTCTTCGCCTCGACACCCATCTCGGCTGCGAGGGTCGATGCGTTGAGGACGGGCTGCCGGGCGACCACATCGAGCGCCTGCCAGATGCCGGAGTCGCGACGGGCCGTGACGGCCGTTCGCCAGCGCGCTCGGATCGACGAGATCTCGTCCACGAGCTCGCGGGCGTTGCCGATCGCTTCGAAGGAGGCTTCGGCGACCAGACGGATGATCGGCTCGATGTCTCCCCGGCGGTAGTCGGTGAGCGCTCGGACGTACCCCGCGGTGTCGGTGAGGAGGCCGGCGGAGACCGGCACCGTCACGTTCTGGGTGAGTTCGTTCGACCGGAGCATCGCTTGGAGGAGCGCCCGGCCGGTGCGTCCGTTGCCGTCGGTGAACGGGTGGACCGTCTCGAACTGGGCATGCGTCACCGCGACCTGCGCGAGTCTGGGCAGGTCGAGTCGACGAGCGAACTCCATCACGTCGTCGACCAGCGACGGGACGCGTTCCCAGGCCGGCGCCACGTAGTCAGCGCCGACCGGCGTTCGCCCGCTGGTGCCGATCCACACGGCCTCTTCGCGGAACCGCCCGGCCTCGTGCCGGCGGTCGCCGCGGAGCAGCACTTCGTGCATGGCCAGCACGGTCTCCGTCGTCAACCGGTCGGACAACTCGATCGCGGTGCGCATCGCGCGGGTGTTCGACACGATCTCGCCCGCGTTGCGCTTCCCGACGCCGCCGAGTTCCGCAGTGAAGATCTGCCGCGCGCTCGCCGTCAGGTGTTCGATCTGCGACGAGGCAGCCGCTTCCGAGCGGAGCAGCAGCGGGGCGAACGGCGCAACCTCGCTCCCGAGGGACTCATCGAAGCGCGTGAGTGCTGTCGATGCCTCGTCTGCGAGGACCGACACGGCGTCGGACAGCCGCATGGAACGGTGCGCGATGCGGGGCGGGACCGCTGCTCGGTACGGCTCGGTGATCGTTTCCCGGCGCGCGGCTCGTGGTCCGTGCTCCGCGTACCGGCTCTGCCACTGCAGATCCTCGAAATCGAGCGACGGCCATGCTTCGGGAAGCAACGTCATGAGTCGGACCTCGGATTTTCTGTGATGAGCCATTATCTCAGAAAATCTGCCGTCCGCACACTGCGATCGCGCCCGGCTCAGCCCCGCTCGCGCAGGAACGCCACCTGCCGCTCCCAGTGCACGAACCCACCACCCTCGTGCCCGTTGTACGGGTACACCTCGATCGCCTTGTCCACCGAGCCGAGCGCGTTGTAGGCCGCGAAGGTCGTCCGCGGCGGGACCACGTCGTCCATGAGCGCGACGGAGAACAGCGCCGGCGCGGTGATCACCGCCGCGAAGTGCACCCCGTCGAAGTAGGCGGCCGTGTCCCACACGGTGTCGATCGCGTCGCGGTGCACGGACAGGTAGCGCGCGAGCTCGAGGTACGGACCACCCACGGCGACGGCGGTGCCGTTCTCCCAGTCGCTGAGGAACGCGACGTCCGGCAGGAGCGCCGTGATCGGTCCGACGTGCGCCTCGACCAGCGCGGCCGCGGCGATGGTGATCCCGCCGCCCTGGCTCCCGCCGGTCAGCGCGATGCGGTCCGGGTCGACGCCCGGCAGCGAGCGGACGGCGTCGACGAGTCGGACGGCGTCGGTGTACACGCGCCGGTAGTAGTGGTCGGCGGGGGACCCGATGCCGCTCGTCATCCAGCCGCCGATGTGCGGGCCGGAGCCGTGCGGGTCCGGGGTGTCGCCGCCGGATCCCCACCCGCTGCCCTGGCCGCGGGTGTCCATCACGACGTGCACGTACCCGGCGAGGGCCCACGAGACCCGCTCGCCAGGCAGCCCGCGACCGCCGTTGTAGCCGAGGAACTCGACGACGACCGGCAGCGGCCCGGCGGCGTCGACCGGTCGTGAGACCCAGGCCCGGACAGGGTCGCCGGCGAAGCCCGGGAAGGTGAGGTCCTCGATGACGAGTCCGGTCACCGGGGTGTCGGCGGCGGCGAGGACGGGGTCGGTGCCCGACCCGGCGGCCCGTGCGTCGACGACGGTGTCGGCCCAGAAGGCGTCGAAGTCGTCCGGGCGGCGGACCTCGGGTCGGTAGGCGCGCAGGGCGTCGAGGGGCAGGTCAGTGAACGGCATGTGGTCTCCTCCGGGGACGATGATGCCCCCGACGCCGTGGTGGACGGCGTCGGGGGCTGGTGTGTCCGCGAACGGACGAACGGACGAACGGACGAACGCACGGACGGACGAACGGACGAACGGACGAACGGACGGACGAACGAACGAGCAGCCGCTCAGCGCGCGGCGGCCCGGTACTGCTCGAGCACCTCGGGGTGCGGGTCGCCGGCCACGACCGTGGTCGCCGTCTCCCACGCCGGCAGGCTCCCGGTGAGCACCCACGCCGCCTGCTTCGCCGCGCCGGCCGCCACGTACTCGCCCGGCTCCGGCACGCGGACGTCACGACCGAACACCTGCGCAGCGACGACCCGCACGGCCTCGTTGCGTGCGGCACCGCCGATGAGCAGCAGCCGCTCGACGGTGACACCGGTGCCCTCGACCGCCGCGAGGCCGTCCGCGAGCGCGCACAGCATCCCCTCGACCGCGGCCCGGGCGAGGTGCGCCCGGTCCGTCGTCCCCGGCGTCATGCCGAGCAGCGAGGCCGTCGCGTCCGGTCGGTTCGGCGTGCGCTCGCCGACGAAGTACGGCACGAGCACGAGCCCGTCGGCACCCGCCGGCGCCTGCAGCGCCAGCTCGCCGAGCGCGTCGTGGTCCACGCCGAGCAGGCCGCCGATCACCTCGAGCACGCGCGCCGCGTTGAGCGTCGTGACGATCGGGAGGCGCGACCCGCTCCCGTCGGCGAAGCCCGCCACGGTCCCGCTCGGGTCGCGCACCTCGGCGCCGGTGACCCCGAAGACCGTGCCGCTCGTGCCGAGGGACACCGCGACGTCACCCGGGCCGAGTCCGAGGCCGAGCGCTGCCCCGGCGTTGTCGCCGAGTCCGGCGCCGACGAGGAGCCCCGAGGGTGCCACGGCGTCGTTCGGCAGCTGGACGTCCGCGGTGAGCGTGCCCATCGCCTCGTCGGGCAGGACGACCCGCGGCACGACGACCGAGTCCGGGGAGCCCGTGGCACCGGCGACGCGCATCGGTCGTCCGAGCGCCGACTCGAACAGCTCCGCGTCGTACTCGCGCCGCACCGGGTCCCAGTAGGCCGTGCCGCTGGCGTCGGAACCGTCGGTGGCGAGGGCGTCGAGGTCGGGGCCGAGCGGACTCTCGTCGGCCGGACCGTACCCGCGCAGCCGCCACGACAACCAGTCGTGGGGGAGGGCGACGGCCGCGACCCGGCCGGCGTTCTCGGGCTCCGCGTCGCGGAGCCACCGCAGCTTGGTACCGGTGAACGACGCCACCGGCACCAGACCCGTGCGGGCGACCCATGCCTCCTGGCCCAGCTCCGCGACCATCTGCGCGGCCGCGTCGGCACTGCGGACGTCGTTCCACAGCAGCGCGTCGCGGACCACGCGGCCGTCCGCGTCCACCGCGACCATGCCGTGCTGCTGCCCGGCGATCGCGACGGCGCCGACGTCGGCGAGCCCGCCGGCGTCCGCAACGGCGGTACCGAGCGCGTCCCACCAGTGGCGGGGGTCGACGGACGTGCCGTCCGGGTGGGACGCGCGGCCCTCCCGGACGACGGCGCCGGTCGCGGCGTCACGGATCGTGACCTTGCAGGACTGGGTCGACGAGTCGACCCCGGCGACCAGGTCAGCCACGAGCGCCCATGAGGTGCTCGATGGCGAGCTGCTGCAGCTTCACGAAGCCGAAGCCCTTGCCGCCGAAGTACGCGTCGGCGTCGAAGTCCTCGAACGCGGAGCGGTCGGCGAGGAACGCGTCGTACGACTCGCCGTCGTTCAGGGTGGGGGTGCTGAGCTCGCCGACCTTCGAGGCCTCGAGCGCTGCCTGCACCTCGGGGTCGGCGCGGAACGCCTGCGCACGTTCCTTGAGCAGGAGGTACATGCGCATGTTCGCGGCCGCGGAGTCCCAGACGCCCGTGATGTCCTCGGTGCGGCTCGGCTTGTAGTCGAAGTGGCGGGGGCCGTCGTACGCCGGGCCGCCCTGGGGTGCACCGTGCTCGAGCAGGTCGACGAGCGAGAACGCGTTCTGCAGGTCGCCGTGCCCGAAGACGAGGTCCTGGTCGTACTTGATGCCGCGCTGACCGTTGAGGTCGATGTGGAAGAGCTTGCCCTGGTAGAGCGCCTGGGCGATGCCGGCCGTGAAGTTCAGCCCGGCCATCTGCTCGTGGCCGACCTCGGGGTTGATGCCGAAGAGTTCCGGGCGCTCGAGCGTCTCGGTGAACGCGATGGCGTGGCCGAGGGTCGGCAGCAGGATGTCGCCGCGGGGCTCGTTCGGCTTCGGCTCGATGGCGAACCGGATGCCGTAGCCCTTGTCGGTGACGTACTGGGCGAGGAGGTTCACGGCCTCGCGGTAGCGCTCGAGCGCGGCCTGCACGTCCTTCGCGCTGTCGTACTCGGCACCCTCGCGGCCGCCCCACATCACGAACGTCGACGCGCCGAGCTCGGCGGCGAGGTCGATGTTGCGCAGGACCTTGCGGAGCGCGAACCGGCGCACCTGGCGGTCGTTCGAGGTGAAGCCGCCGTCCTTGAACACCGGGGCGGAGAAGAGGTTCGTCGTGACCATCGGCACGACGATGCCGGTGGCGTCGAGGGCGCCCTTCAGGCGGTCGATCTGCGTCTGGCGCTCGGCGTCGGTCGAGCCGAACGCGAAGAGGTCGTCGTCGTGGAAGGTCAGGCCGTAGGCGCCGAGCTCGTCGAGCTTCTCGACGGCCTCGACCACGTCGAGGGCGGGGCGGGTCGGGCCGCCGAAGGGGTCGGATCCGTTGTAGCCGATGGTCCAGAGACCGAAGGAGAACTTGTCTGCACGGGTGGGCGTCGTTGCCATGGTGGTCACCGTTCGTCGTCGAAACAAAATGTTGCCGCGCCCAACATAAGCGGTAGTGTTGACTCTGGCAAGGACGTGATCGCAAGGGAGCGAGCGGATGGCACAGGACCGACTTCGAGTGGCCATGGTGGGCCACGGCTTCATGGGAGCCGCGCACTCACAGGGGTGGCGCATCGCACCGAGGTTCTTCGACCTCGGGGTCGAACCGGAGATGGCCGTCATCGTCGGCCGTGACCCGGAACGGACCGAGGCGGCGCGGCAGCAGTACGGCTGGCAGGCCGCGTCCACCGACTGGCGCGCCGTGGTCACCGACCCGGACATCGACGTCGTCGACATCTGCTCGCCCGGCTCGTCCCACGTCGAGGTCGCGATCGCGGCGCTCGAGGCCGGCAAGCACGTCCTGTGCGAGAAGCCCCTCGCCAACACCGTCGCCGAGGCCGAGGCGATGACCGCGGCGGCCGCCGCCGCACGGGCGGACGGCGTCCGCGCGATGGTCGGCTTCAGCTACCGCCGGGTGCCCGCCATCGCGTTCGCGAAGCGGCTGGTGGAGGACGGGAGGCTCGGCACCGTCCGACAGGTCCGCGCGCTCTACCTGCAGGACTGGCTCGCCGACGAGGACGGCCCGATGACGTGGCGGCTCGACAAGGCGCTCGCCGGCTCCGGCTCGCTCGGCGACATCGGCGCGCACGCGATCGACCTCGTCGAGCACGTCACAGGCGCACAGCTGTCGACCGTGTCCGGCACCCTCGAGACCTTCGTGACCGAACGACCGCTGATGGCCGAAGGCGTCGGGCTGTCCGGCACCGCCTCGACCGAACGCGGGCAGGTCACCGTCGACGACGCTGCTTTCTTCCTCGGACGGCTCGCCGGTGGCGCTGCCGACGGAGCGATCGGCACGTTCGAGGCGACGCGCTACGCGACCGGCCGGAAGAACGGCCTGACGCTCGAGATCAGCGGGTCGGCGGGTGCGATCCAGTTCGACCTCGAGTCGATGAACGAGCTGCGCTTCTACGACGCCACCGCCCCCGCGGGCGAGCAGGGCTTCCAGCGGATCCTCGTCACCGAGCCCGAGCACCCGTACATGGCCGCCTGGTGGCCGACCGGGCACCTCATCGGGTACGAGCACACCTTCAGCCACGAGGTGAAGGACTTCGTCGAGGCGATCGTCGCGGGCACCGACCCGTCGCCGTCGTTCGAGGACGGGCTGCACGTGCAGCGGGTCCTCGACGCGGTCGAGCGGAGCGCCGCCGACGGCAGCGCCTGGACGGTGATCTGAGTGGCTCCGACGAAGCACGCCCTCGTCGTGCGCGGCGGGTGGGACGGGCACATGCCGGTCGAGACCACCGACGCGTTCGTGCCGTTCCTGCGGGACAACGGGTTCGACGTGCAGGTGTCGGACTCGACCGCGGTGTACGCCGACGAGTCGGTCATGGCGGACGTCGACCTGATCGTGCAGGTCGTCACGATGTCCACCATCGCCGACGACGAGTTCGCCGGGCTGCAGCGGGCCGTCCTCGGCGGCGCCGGCCTCGCGGGCTGGCACGGCGGGATCGCGGACGCGTTCCGCAACACCGCCGACTACCTCCACATGATCGGCGGCCAGTTCGCGCACCACGCGGGCAAGCACCCGTCGGAGCGCACCGGCGAGCAGTCCGACAACTACATCCCGTACACGGTGCACATCACCGACCTCGGCCACGAGCACCCGATCACGCAGGGCATCGAGGACTTCGACCTCGTGACCGAGCAGTACTGGGTGCTCTCCGACGAGTACAACGACGTGCTGGCGACGACCACGCAGGAGGCGCGGGACTTCGACGCCTGGAACCGTCCGGTCACGGCGCCGGCGATCTGGACCCGGCAGTGGGGCGAGGGACGCGTGTTCGTCTCGGCACCCGGGCACCGGCTCGAGGTCGTCGAGTCGCAGCCGCTCCGCACGATCATCGAGAGGGGACTCCTGTGGGCAGCCCGGTGAACGGTCCGGCACTGCGGGTCGGTGTCGTCGGTGTCGGCAACATCAGCCAGCAGTACTTCGAGCACTTCCCGGCGCTGCCCGGCCTGGCGCTCACGGCCGTGGCGGACCTCGACGTCGACCGTGCCCGGTCGGTCGGCGACGCCCAGGGCGTCCGGGGCACGAGCGTCGACGAGCTCCTCGCCGCGGACGACGTCGACGTCGTGCTCAACCTGACGATCCCGGCCGCGCACGCCGAGGTGGCCACCCGGGCCCTCGACGCCGGCAAGCACGTCTACGGCGAGAAGCCGCTCGCACTCGCGACGGCCGAGGCCGCACCGGTGCTCGAACTGGCCGAACGCTCGGGCCTGCGGGTCGGCAGCGCGCCGGACACAGTGCTCGGGACGGGGATCCAGACCGCGCGCGCAGCACTCGACGACGGGCTGATCGGCGACCCGGTCGGTGCCGCGGTGTCGTGGAGCGCCCCGGGGCACGAACTCTGGCACCCGGCGCCGGCGTTCTACTACCAGCCCGGCGGCGGCCCGCTGCTCGACATGGGGCCGTACTACCTGACGAGCCTCGTGCAGTTCTTCGGCCCCGTCGCCCGGGTCAGCGGGAGCGCCACCCGGTCGACCCGTGAGCGGACCATCGCGACCGGGCCGTTCGCCGGCGCACCGATCCCCGTCGACGTCGACACCCACGTCGTCGCCGTGCTCGAACACGCCAGCGGAGTCGTCTCCACGGTCACCGTCTCGTTCGAGGTGTGGGCGACCCGGGCGCCGCTGTTCGAGGTGCACGGCACCGCGGGCAGTCTCGCCGTCCCGGACCCGAACCGCTTCTCGGACCCGGTGTCGATCGCGACGGCCGACGACCGCGAGTGGCGCGAGCTGCCCGTGTCGGCCGGGTACGCCGACGCCGGCCGCGGGTACGGACTCGCGGACATGGCGCACGCGATCGCGACCGACCGGCCACACCGGGCGTCGGGGGACCTCGCGTTCCACGTGCTCGAGGTCATGGAGGCCGTCCAGACCGCCTCGCGGGAGCACACCGTCGTCACGGTGGCGTCCCGCGTCGACCGGCCGGAGACGGTCCCCGCCGGCGCGACCCCGGGATCATGGTGACCAGCACACGCAGCGAGGAAGGACGACGACGATGACGACGACGGACGGAACCGACGAGGCGGGGACGACCCGCGCCTCCAGGCCGGTCACCCTCTTCACCGGCCAGTGGGCCGACCTGCCCTTCGAGGAGGTCGCACGTCTCGCCGGCGAGTGGGGGTACGACGGCCTCGAGATCGCCTGCTGGGGCGACCACCTCGACGTCCGCCGCGCCGCGACGGACCCGGCGTACGTCGCGGACCGCACGGCGATCCTGGAGCGCAACGGGCTGCAGGTCTGGACGATCGCGAACCACCTCACCGGCCAGGCCGTGTGCGACGACCCGATCGACCAGCGGCACGAGGACATCCTCGCGCCGCACGTATGGGGCGACGGCGACCCCGAGGGCGTCCGGCAGCGTGCCGCCGAGGAACTGCAGTGGACCGCGCGTGCCGCCGCGGCGCTCGGGGTCGACACCGTCACCGGGTTCTCCGGATCCTCGATCTGGAAGACCGTCGCGGGCTTCCCACCCGTGCCCGCGTCGATGATCGACGCCGGGTACCAGGACTTCCACGACCGGTGGTCGCCGATCCTCGACGTGTTCGAGGAGGTCGGCGTCCGCTTCGCGCTCGAGGTGCACCCCTCCGAGATCGCCTACGACTACTGGACGGCGAAGCGGACGCTCGAGGTGTTCGCCGACCGCCCCGCGTTCGGGTTCAACTTCGACCCGTCGCACTTCGTCTGGCAGGACCTCGACCCCGCCGCGTTCCTGCTCGACTTCGCCGACCGCGTGTACCACGTGCACTGCAAGGAGTCGGTGAAGCAGCTCGACGGGCGCAACGGACGACTGTCGTCGCACCTGCCGTGGGGCGACCCCCGGCGCGGGTGGGACTTCGTCACCGCCGGGCACGGGGACGTGCCGTGGGAGCGGGTGTTCCGCGTGCTGAACCACATCGGGTACGCCGGGCCGACGAGTGTCGAGTGGGAGGACGCCGGCATGGACCGGCTCGTCGGCGGGCCGGAGGCACTGGCGTTCGTCCGGAAGCTGGGCACGATCGCGCCGCCCGAGGCCGCGTTCGACGCGGCGTTCTCGCGCTCGCGGTAGCGCGCCGCCACCACCCGCCCACCGACCACGACGAGGGACCGATGACGAGCACGACCGCCGCGACGCCTGCGCCCGCGCCGGGCAACGCGGCGCGCGTCCTCCGGCTCGTCCACGAGGAGGGGCCGATCACCCGCGCCGAGATCACCCGGCGCACCGGTCTGAACCGCTCGACGACCCTCGCGCTCGTCGGTGAACTCGTCGACCGCGGCCTCCTCCACGAGGACCTCCCCGCAGCCGGTGCACCGGGGACCGGCGTCGGGCGGCCGAGTCCGGTCGTCCGGGCCGCGCCGGACGTCGTGGCCGCCGCGGTCACGGTCGAGGTCGACGCCGTCTCGGTCGCCCTCGTCGGGCTCGACGGCACGGTGCGGAGCCGCCTCGTCGAACCGCAGCACCGTCCGCCCACGCCCGGCGAAGCGGTCGAGACCGTCGCCGGGCTGCTCGACCGGATCCGTCCGGGGTCGGCCGGCACCGCGACGCTCCGGCTCGTCGGGATCGGGGTCGCCGTGCCCGGGACGGTCCGAGTCGAGGACGGGACCGTCCAGTACGCACCGCACCTCGGCTGGCACGACGCGCCCTTCGCCGGGCCCCTCGCCGAACGGACCGGGCTGCCGGTGCGGGCCGCGAACGACGCCAACCTCGGCGCCTGGGCGGAACGGCTCGCCGGCAGCGGCCGGGGCGTCGACGACCTCGTGTACCTCAACGGCGGCGCGAGCGGCATCGGCGGCGGGGTCATCACGGCCGGCCGACCGCTGAGCGGTGCCGACGGGTACGCGGGCGAACTCGGACACACCTTCGTCGCGGCGAACGGCATCCGGTGTCACTGCGGTGCCGTCGGCTGCCTCGAGACCGAGGCCTCCCGTGACGCCCTGGCGACCGCGGCCGGGACCGCTCCGGACGACCTGGTCGCCCTCGCCGCGGCGCTCGCTGAGGGCCGACCCGAGGTCGAACGGGTCGTGGATCGCCAGGTGGCCGCCCTCGCCACGGCCCTCCGCAACGCGATCCACACCGTGAACCCGTCGGTCGTCGTGCTCGGCGGCTTCCTCGGCGTGCTGCTCGACCACGTCGGCGACCGGATCCTCGACGACGTCCGAGCGCAGTCGATGACCGGGACCGCCGACCGGCTCCGTATCGTGCCGGCCGCGCTCGGGTCCGACGTGCTCGTGCACGGGGCCGCCGAGATCGCGTTCGGCGCCCTGCTGCGCGACCCGGACCGGATCACCGACGCGGTGCCGGCCACAGCCACACCCACCCCCACGACCATCCATCCGTCCGGCCGCGACGACGCGGCCGAGGAAGCGAGAACCGCATGACCTCCACCCAGCGCGTCAGCGTGCTGCTCGGCACCCAGGACCTCACCGTCGAGGACCGCCCCGTCCCCGCGGTCGACCCCGGCGACGTCCTCGTCCGGGTCGCCGCGGTCGGCGTGTGCGGCTCCGACGTGCACTACTACCGGCACGGCCGGATCGGGGACTTCGTCGTCGAGGAGCCCCTCGTGCTCGGCCACGAGCTCTCCGGCACGATCACCGCGGTCGGCGAGGGCGTCGACCCGTCCCGCGTCGGGGAGCGCGTGGCGATCGAGCCGCAGCGACCGTGCCACCGCTGCGCCCAGTGCCTCGCCGGGCGGTACAACCTCTGCCCGCACATGCGCTTCTACGCGACGCCGCCGGTGGACGGGGCGTTCGCCGAGTTCGTCACGATCGAGTCCGAGTTCGCGCACACGCTGCCCGACTCGGTGTCGTTCGAGGCCGGAGCCCTGCTCGAACCCCTCTCCGTCGGCATCGCCGCGGTCCGCAAGGCCGGGATCGTCCCCGGGTCGAGCGTGCTCATCGCCGGGGCCGGTCCGATCGGCATCATCTGCGCGCAGGCCGCGAGGGCGTTCGGCGCCTCGCGGATCGTCATCAGCGACCTCGTCCCGGAGCGCCGCGAGCGCGCGCTCTCCTTCGGCGCGACCGAGACCGTCGACCCCACCGTGGTCTCCGTGGCGTCCGACCTGCCGCCGTTCGACGCCTTCATCGACGCCAGTGGTGCACCGCGGGCCGTCTCCGACGGCATCACGGCCGTGGGACCGGCCGGGGCCGCCGTCCTCGTCGGGCTCGGCAACTCCGAGATGACGCTGCCGGTCGAGCACATCCAGAACCTCGAGGTCACCGTCACCGGCATCTTCCGGTACACCGGCACGTGGCCGGTCGCGATCGAGCTCGTCGCGTCTGGGCAGGTGGACCTGGACTCGCTGGTCACGGGTCGCTTCGGCCTCGGCGACGTCCGCGAGGCCCTCGAGAGCGACACCGACCCCGAGTCGCTCAAGTCGGTCGTCTACCCGGGTGGCGCGCCGTCCGCGACGTGACCGGACGACGGACGGGAGGGACGGGGCGGGCCCGCACCGTCCCTCCCGTCCGTCCTGGAGTCGCCACCAGGGCACGCGACCCGCGTCGGGACGCCCCCACTGGGGCCACCGCCGCGACACCCGGACGCGCTACGGTTCGCGCATGACGGCTTCACCGGCGGCTGCCGTGCCGCAGCGCACCGACCGCCGCGCCCTCGTGTCCTGGGCCCTGTGGGACTGGGGATCCGCGGCGTTCAACGCGGTCGTGACGACCTTCGTCTTCAGCACGTACCTGGCGAGCCGCGCGTTCGTCGACCCGGCGCTCGTCGCCGACACGTCCGCCGCCGGGAAGGCGGTCGTCGAGCGGGAGCTCGCGCACAACGCGGCCGTCGTCTCGACGGCACTGACGATCGCCGGCATCGTCGTCGCGCTCGTGGCCCCGGCGGTCGGCCGCCTGGCGGACACCTCCGGGCACCGGCGCCGGTCGGTGCTCATCGCCACGATCGGCATCGCGCTCTCGATCGGCGGCATGGTGTTCGTCGCGCCGAGCCAGCCGTACCTGCTGCTCGGGGCGGCCCTGCTCGGCATCGGGACCGTCGCCTACGAGATCGCGAGCGTCGGCTACAACGCGATGCTCGGACAGGTCGCATCGGGGGAGCAGACCGGACGCGTCTCGGCGATCGGCTGGGCGGCCGGGTACTTCGGCGGCATCGTGCTGCTCGTCGTCCTGCTCGTGCTCTGCATCCAGGACTTCGGCGGGGGCGACGTCGCGGGGCTCCTGCAACTGCCCGCGACCGTGGCCTCGGGGCAGTGGGACGTCCGCGTCGCGATCGGCATCGCCGCCGTGTGGCTCGCCGTGAGCTCGATCCCGCTGTTCGTCACCGTCCCCGAGGCCGCGCCGGACCGTTCGCGCGCCGGCAGCCTGCTCGGGGCGTACCGGGACCTCGGGCGGGACATCGCCCGGCTCTGGCGCGAGCGCCGGAACGTCCTGGCGTTCCTGCTGGCGAGCGCGGTGTTCCGCGACGGCGTCGGCGCCGTGTTCACCTTCGGCGGGATCGTCGCCGCGCAGGTGTTCGGCTTCAGCCCGTCGCAGGTGATCCTCTTCGCCATCGCGGCCAACATCGTCGCGGGCATCGCCACGTTCCTGTCCGGCAGGCTCGACGACCGGTTCGGTTCACGCGCGATCATCACGGTGTCGCTCGTCGGGCTCGCGGTGTGCGGGATCGGCGTGTTCGCGGTGGGGAACGTCACCGCGGGCTTCTGGGTCCTCGGCCTGACGCTGGCGCTGTTCGTCGGGCCGGTCCAGTCGTCCTCGCGAGCGTACCTGGCGCGGTTGGCGACGCCCGGCCGCGAGGGCGAGCTCTTCGGCCTGTACGCCACGACCGGGCGCGCGGCGTCGTTCCTCGCGCCGGCGCTCTTCGGGGTGGCGGTGACGGTCGGCGGGTCGACGCGGTACGGGATCCTCGGGGTCGTCGTGGTGCTGGTGGCGGGGCTGGTGCTCATGGCGTTCGTCAAGCGGGAGCCGGTGGACGGGCGCTGAGTCCGAGCGTGTCGGAGACCGTGGTGCTATCGTCTCCGACGTCCACGGGGGAACGACGGGGGGAACACATGGGGGCCGCAGAACTGCGGATCGAGTCGGAGACGCTCGCGGCGGTCGCGACCGCGCTGACCGACGCCCGGACCGCACTCGGTGCGGACACCGCCCGGTTCACGGGCCTCGACACCGGGTGCCTCGGCGTGACCGAGGTGGTCAGCCGCACCGCCGGCCTGTCGCTCGCCCACCAGGGCATGATCGACGCCGTCGACGCAGCCCTCGAACAGGCCGCGACCTTCCCGCACGACCTCGGTGCGCAGGTCGACGCGCAGGAAGCCGCCCTCGCGAAGCAGGCGGACGGCAAGTGAGCGGCGAGGAGCCGGACGTCGGCGACCCCGCCGGCATCACCGCCCTCGGGAAGCACTGGCACGACCGGGCCGACGCCGTGCAGGACGCCCTGGCGAAGATCGCCTCGGCGTCCGACGTCACCGCATCGCCGACGTGGAAGGGCGACGCGCAGACCCGCTTCGCGGCGCTGCTCGACGAGATGCGGCCGAGCGCGTCCGGCCTCGTGGCGCTCTTCGACGCCGCCGGGGACGCCTTCGACCAGTACGCGAAGGACGTCCAGCGCATCAAGGACGATGCGGACGCGATCCGCCTGCAGCGCGGGACCGTCGCGGCCGAGCTCGCCGGACAGCAGCTCACACTGCCGACGCTGCGCTCCGCCGCGAAGGCCGACGACGCGACCGAGGCGGACGCCAAGAGCCTCGCGAACGCGGAGCGGGCGATCGCCGACGCCGGCGACCGGTCCGCAGCGCTCGACGCCCAGTGGGAGCAGCTCGTGCAGGACCGCACGACGGCCGACCAGGCGCTGCTCCGGGTGATCACCGGCCCCGAGACGCTCGGACGCCTCGGCAGCATCGAGGGACGTGGTGTCGGCGCGTCCGACGAGGACCTCGCGTCGATCCTCGCGGGCCTGTCGCCGACCGAACTCGGCGCGCTCCTGATGCTCGACCGCAACCTCGCCGACCGCATCGCCGACATGTCGCCCGACGAGGTCGCCGCGCTCTGGAAGACCCTCGGCGGTGGGAAGGACACGACCGGCGCCGAGCACACCCCCGCCCAGGACGCGCTCATCGCATCGCTGCCCGCGGTCGTCGGCAACCTCGCGGGGCTGCCTGCCTGGGCGCGGGACCGGGCGAACCGGATGACGCTCGTGTCGGCCGTGGCCCAGGCCGAGCAGGACCTCGCGGACGCGAAGGACCGGCGCGTGGGGCTCGGGTGGCCGGCGTCGCAGGCGGCGGACCAGTCGATCGAGGCGGCGCAGGCGAACCTCGACGCGTACCGGAACATCGAGAAGACCCTGGCGTCGACGGCGAAGCCCGGTCGCGCGTTGCTCACCCTCGCCACCGACCACCAGCCGCCGCTCGCTGCGGTGGCGGTCGGTGACGTGGACACCGCGGAGAACGTGACGTACATGGTGCCCGGGATGGGCACGACGACCAAGGACACGACCGGGTGGACCACCGCGGCCCAGAACCTCTGGACGGCGCAGGAGGGCAAGAACGCGACCGGCGCCGAGCACGCGGTCGTCGCGTGGATGAACTACGAGGCGCCGCCGGTACCGAGCGGCCTCACCACGATGGGTGTCCTGCACGGCGACGCGGCCCGGGCCGGGGCGGACCGGCTCAGTGCCGACCTCGTCGGCTTCGGGGCGGCGCGTCCCGATTCGCCGACACTCAACGTGGTCGGGCACTCCTACGGGACCACGGTGGCATCGGACGCGCTCCACGATCACGGTGTGCACGTCGATTCCTTCGTCAGCGTCGCCTCGGCAGGCATCGAGCAGGACGTCGGAGGTGCGTCTGGTATCGCGGCGGACCACGTCTACGCCGGCCAGGGGAGCCCCGGTATCCCGTTCACGGACGACCCGCGAGACCAGTGGGCCTGGGTCGGCCGAGCAGGCAGCGGTCGCCAGGACCCGATGGACGCCTCGTTCGGCGCGACGACCTTCGGGACGAACGGTGGGGACCCCGGCGAGGGTGCCGGCGTGACCACACACGACCCGATCGGCTACGGCGGCAGCCAGGGGTACTTCAACCTCGGGACCGAGTCGCTCGACAACGTCGCGCAGGCTACGTTCGTGGGAGGCAAGGACCTCACTCCCGCGGACGACGCCGGGGTGAGCGCCCTGCAGCAGGACTACTTCGACAACCTGATGGGACCGACACTGTGATCGGACGCCCGCGAGGCACGGCAGCCGGGCCCGCACTCGCCCTGACCCTCGCCCTGACACTGGCGCTCGCCGCGTGTTCGGGTCCGCCGACAGGAGGCACCTCCGTGGAGACCACACCGAGCACACCGACCGTCCAGCACCAGCGTGATCTCGCCGCCGCCTACGTCGACGCGACCATGCGGACGTCGGGCGTCACGTGGGACGACTCGCAGGCGAACGAGTACGCCCAGGAGTGCCTCCTCGGTGACGGCACGTCCGGAGCGCTCTACAACCTCGCCCGCATCGGCGCGGGAGTTCCCGACCCCGAGGCTGCGGTGCGGACCGTCGGCCGGTCGTGGGCTGCGGACGGGTTGACCGTCAAGTACTCGGAGTCGTCGCTCAACGACGGCAGCCGGCAGTTCGTCGTCAACGGGGCGGGTGGTGCCGTCGAGCGCATCCAGTTCGGGGCGGCGACCGTTCGAAGCTCGCTCGCCGCGGTCTCCCGCTGCGGGACGGGTGACGCAGCGGACCTCGGCTGAGGTGCGGGCGTCCGTGCGCGCCCCTGCGGTCGTCGTGGCATCGGAGCTCGGGTGAGCGTGTGGGGGCGGCGTTCGACGCCGATCTCCTCCAGGCGATCGACGACGATCGGGATGGTGCTGCTCGCCACGATCCTGCTCGCGGGCTGCGCGGCGGGCACCCCGACCAAGGAGGACACCGTGCAGGCTGCACCGACCGCAGAGCACCAGCGCCGACAGGTGGCAGACTCCGTCGAGGAGACGATGCGCCGTTCGGGGGTCGACTGGGACGCGGACCAGTCCGACGAGTACGCGCAGGACTGCGTGCTCGCGGACGGCTCGGCGGGCGCGCTCTACAACATCGTCCGGACCGGTGCGGGCGTCGACGACCCGGAGGCCCTGACGAAGGCGGTGGGCACGGCCTGGGTGGCGGACGGACTGAAGGTGGAGTACTCGACGGACGAGATGACGTCGGGTGCGAAGCGGTACCTGGTGAACGGCGGCGGCGGCGCCGTCGAGCGCATCCAGTTCGGCGCGGCGACGACCAAGACCACCATGAGCGGCGTGTCGAAGTGCGGCACGGGTGACGCGGCGGACCTCGGCTGACGCCTCCCGTCGGGCGGTGCCAGGAGGCCCGGTGCCGGCCCGCCTGCAGGCTGCGGTTCCGCGCACGGTTGCGCCCGTGGCGCGGTTCCGCCGGACTCCGCAGCGAGCGTGCGCCAGGATGGAGCCATGACCGACCAGCGCATCGCCGTCGTCGTCCTCGCCGCCGGGCAGGGCACGCGCATGAAGTCGTCCACCCCGAAGGTCCTGCACCGCCTCGCCGGGCTGCCGCTCATCGCGCACGTGCTCCGGACGGCGTCGTCCCTCGAGCCCGAGCACGTCGCCGTCGTCGTGCGGCACGAACGGGAGCTCGTCGCGGCCGAGGTCACCGAGCGTGCCCCCGACGCCATCGTGGTCGACCAGGACGACGTCCCCGGCACCGGCCGTGCGGTCGAGGTCGCGGTCGAGGCGCTGCCGGCGGACTTCGACGGCGCCGTCGTCGTGCTGTCCGGCGACGTGCCGCTGCTCGACGCGGTGTCGCTCCGAGCACTCGTGGACGCCCACGTCGGCGGCGGCAACGGCGCCACCTTCGTGAGCGCGATCGCACCGGACCCGACGGGCCTCGGCCGCATCGTCCGCGACGCCGACGGGGCGTTCGTCGGGGTCGTCGAGCACAAGGACGCGACCGCCGAGCAGCTGACGATCACCGAGGCCAACGCGGGCATCTACGCCTTCGACATCACGCACCTCCGTGCGGTCCTGCCGTCGCTCACCACGGCGAACGCGCAGGGCGAGAAGTACATCACCGACGCGCCGGCACTCATCGGAGCGCGGGGCGCGCGCATCGACGTCGTCACGCTGACCGACCCGTGGCTGGTCGCCGGCATCAACGACCGGGCGCAACTCTCCGACGCCGCCCGGGTGCTGAACGCGCGCATCGTCCGTCGGCACCAGCTCGCCGGCGTCACGGTGCAGGACCCGGCGACGACGTGGATCGACCTCGACGTCTCGATCGAACCCGACGCCGAGGTCCTCCCGGGCACCCAGCTCATCGGCGCCACCGCGATCGCCTCGGGCGCGGTCGTCGGGCCGGACACCACCCTGCGGGACACCGAGGTCGGCGTCGGCGCCGTGGTGAACCGCGTCGACGCGACCCTCGCGGTGATCGGTGACGGCGCCTCCGTCGGACCGTTCGCCTACCTGCGTCCGGGCACGATCCTCGGCGACGGAGGCAAGATCGGCACCTTCGTCGAGACGAAGAACGCGACGATCGGCCGGGGCAGCAAGGTGCCGCACCTGTCGTACATCGGCGACGCCGAGGTGGGCGAGGACTCGAACATCGGCGCGAACACGATCACGGCGAACTACGACGGGGTGCACAAGCACCGGACCGAGGTCGGCTCGAACGTCCGTACAGGGTCGCACAACGTGTTCGTCGCCCCGGTTAGGATTGGTGACGGAGCGTACACCGGCGCGGGTACGACCGTCCGCAAGGACGTCCCTGCCGGGTCGCTGGCGATCAGCTACGCCCCACAGCGCAACACCGACGGATGGGTCGAGGAACACCGACCCGGTTCGCCGGCTGCCGAGGCCGCTCGGCGCGCGAACGGCGAACAGATCTGACGGCTCTCGGGCCGATCAACACGGCCCCGCGGGGTCAGGGAGTGAGCACCGCACTTGTCCGGAATCAAAACGACCGGCCAGAAACGACTCGTCCTCGTCTCAGGGCGAGCACACCCGGCGCTCTCGGCCGAGATCGCCGAGGAACTCGGCGTGGACCTCGTCCCGACCGATGCACGGACCTTCGCGAACGGGGAGCTCTACGCCCGCTTCGACGAGTCGGTCCGCGGCTGTGACGCGTTCGTCATCCAGTCCCACACCGCGCCGATCAACGAGTGGCTCATGGAGCAGCTCATCATGGTCGACGCCCTGAAGCGCGCGTCGGCGAAGCGCATCACCGTCGTCGCGCCGTTCTACCCGTACGCGCGGCAGGACAAGAAGGGCCGTGGTCGCGAGCCGATCTCGGCGCGACTCGTCGCCGACCTGTTCAAGGCCGCTGGTGCGCACCGCATCATGAGCGTCGACCTGCACGCCGCACAGATCCAGGGCTTCTTCGACGGCCCGGTCGACCACCTGTTCGCCATGCCGGTCCTGCTCGAGCGCTTCCAGCAGACCCTCGACCCGTCGACGCTGACGGTCGTCTCGCCGGACATGGGCCGGGTGCGCGTCGCCGACATCTGGTCGGAGAAGCTCGGCGCGCCGCTCGCGATCATCCACAAGCGGCGCGACCCGCTCGTGCCGAACCAGGTGTCCGTCCACGAGATCGTCGGTGACGTCTCGGGTCGCGTGTGCCTGCTCGTCGACGACCTGATCGACACCGGCCGCACCATCGCCAAGGCAGCAGAGGCGCTCAAGGCCGCCGGTGCCACCGGCGTGGTCGTCGCGGCGACGCACGCGGTGTTCTCCGACCCCGCGACGGAGCTGCTCCAGAGCGAGTTCATCGACCGGGTCGTCGTCACCGACACCCTGCCGCTGCCGGAGGACAAGCGCTGGGACCGCCTCGAGGTCCTGCCGATCGCACCGCTCATCGCCCGCGCCATCCACGAGGTCTTCGACGACGGGTCGGTCACCTCGATGTTCGACGGCGCCGCTTGACCGCACCCGTGCGCGACGCGCTCGCGGCCCGGCTCCGGGCCGCGGGCAGCGTCTTCGCCGAGGACGAGGCGGACCTCCTGCTCGAGGCCGGCGACGGTGACGCGGTTCGCCTGCGGGCGCTCGTGCAGCGGCGGCTCGGCGGCGAACCGCTCGAGTACGTGCTCGGCTGGGCGGCGTTCGACGGGCACCGCCTCCGCGTGACGCCGGGCGTCTTCGTGCCCCGGGCCCGCACCACCGTCGTCGTGGAGCAGGCCGCACGCCGGTTGCACCGCTACGACCGTGTCGTGGACCTCTGCTGCGGTGCCGGGGCGATCTCGGTCGCGCTCCTCGGTCGCGTCGGTGCCCTCGACCTCGTCGCGGCGGACATCGACCCGGCGGCGGTCGACGTCGCTGCGGAGAACATCGGCGACCGCGGGATCGTCGTCGCCGGGGACCTCTTCGCGCCCCTGCCAGACCGGTTCCGCGGGCTCGTCGACGTCATCGCCGTGAACGCGCCCTACGTGCCGACGGGGTCCATCCCGATGATGCCGTCGGAGGCCCGTGACCACGAGCACCGTGTCGCGCTCGACGGCGGGGCGGACGGGCTCGACCTGCACCGGCGGATCGCGTCGGGGGCGGGGGAGTGGCTCCGTCCCGGGGGTGCGGTCGTCATCGAGGTGTCCGCTGCGCAGGCACCGACGTCGGCGGCCGTCTTCGAGGCTGCGGGCCTCGCGGTGACCGTCGAGTCCGACGACGAGGTCGACGGGAGCTGTGTCGTGGCGACGCGTCCCGCCTGAGACGATCCGCGTCGTCGAGGTGACCCGCGTCGTCGAGGTGACCCGCGTCGTCGAGGCGACCCGCGTCGTCGAGGCGCGCCGCGCCTCCTGTCCGTGACGACGGACGGTCCACACCGTCTCAGGCCGCGCGGACCTCGACCGTGTGCCATCCCGACGCCCCGTTCGGAGCCGGGGGCCGCTCGACGCTCGTCTGCACTTCACCGTCGGCGCTCACTGCGCGGACCTGGATGCGGTGCGACCCCTTCGTCGGCGTCCACCGGTAGACCCACTGCCGCCACGTGTCGGCCGAGACGGAGTCCGCGAGGGTCGCCTCTTCCCACGCGCCGTCCCCGACCCGGACCTGCACGCCCTTCACCCCGGTGTGCGGCTGCCACGCGACCCCGGCGATCGCCACCGTCGAACCGGCGTCGACCGTCGCGCCCGCGCGCGGGGTGTCGATGCGCGACTCCAGCTTGACCGGACCGCGTTCCGACCAGCCGCGCGGCGTCCAGTAGCCCTGGGCGTCCGCGAACCGCGTGACCTCGAGCTCGGTGACCCACTTCGTCGCGGACACGTAGCCGAAGAGCCCCGGGACCACCATGCGCACCGGGAACCCGTGCTCCGGCGGCAGCGGCTCGCCGTTCATCCCCACGGCGAGCAGCGCGGCCGTGCCGTCGTCCTGCAGGACGTCGAGGGGCGTGCCCGCCGTGAACCCGTCGATGCTGCGGGACAGCACCATGTCGGCACTCGCGTGGGGCCCGGCGCGCTCGAGCAGCTTCCGGATCGGGTAGCCGAGCCAGAGCGCGGTGCCGATGAGGTCCCCGCCCACCTCGTTCGAGACGCAGCTCAGCGTCGCGTGGTGTTCCTCGAGCGGGAGGGCGAGCAGGTCGTCCCACGTGAGCTCGACCTCGTGGTCGACGGCTCCGTGGATGCGGAGCTTCCAGTCGGCGGTGTCGACCGACGGCACCCGCAGCGCGGTGTCGATCCGGTAGAAGTCGCTGTTCGGGGTGACGTAGGGCGTGATGCCCTCGACGTCGAGCGACGCCCCGGCCGGGACCGCGGGGGCGGTGGTCGCCGGGGCCGGCAGCCGGACGGCCCGGCGTGCGGCAGCGGTCGCCTGCGCGGCGGCGGTGCCCAGACGGGAGGCGCCGCCCACCACGACCGCGACGGCCGCCGCCGTCACACCCCAGACCAGGAAGGCGCGACGTTCCGCAGAGGCGGGTCGCGGTGCGGCGGAGGGCACGGCGGCTGCCGACTCCCACCGGCGGAGCCTGGCGGTGAGCAGCCGGAGCACGATGACGGCCGCGGCGACCCCGAGCACGGACGGAGCCCCGTCCATCGTGCCGCTGCCGGAACGGGTGGTGACGGCCAGGAGCGAGAGGACACCGCCCACGGCGAAGACCAGGGCCCCGAACGGCGGGCGGGCGCGTTCGAGGATGCCCGCCCCGGCGCTGACCACGGCGACGATGACCACCATGAGCACGAACAGCGCGACCTTGTCGCCGGTGCCGAAGAGCGTGACCATGAGGTCCTTCGCGCCCGGGGGTGCGAGGTCGATGACCGCCGAACCGACCGCGACGAGGGGGCTGCCGGCACCACCGAGGACGAGGGCACCGAGTTCCGCGGCGGCGAAGAACGCGAGCGCGGCGACGATGCCCGTCGCGGCCGCGAGCAGGCGGGGGCGCGAGACCGCCACGGGGGCGGGCGCGAGGTCAGTGGTCACGGGCCGAGCGTAGGTCGACCGTGCCGCGTGTGTGCTGACAGTCGTGCATGCGGTGGACAGAGCCGGCGGTGTCCGCACCCGTGGACGACCCGTACCCCGCACGAGCGGGTCCGCTGGTTCGTCGGGCGTTCACCGGTGCCGGCCAGCCGGTCGCGGGTGGAGCATGCGAGGATCGAGGGGTGCTGAGGCGTCCCGACCGTGTCCCGCGCTTCGGTCGCGCCCGGCGACGGGACCGCCACCCGATGTCGCAGGCACGACGCCTCCTGGTGCTGCGCTGGATCATCGTCGGCGTGTGGGCGGCCCTTCTCACGGCACGCATCATCGTGGTGTCCACCACGCCCGACGCCGACCTGACCTTCTTCGGCGTCGCCGAGGTCGCCGTGATCGGTGTCGGTCTCCTCGTGATCGCCGGTGCCGTGCTGCGGGGCTGGTCGCTCCGACGGCGGCACGAGGACGAAGCCCTGGCCCTCGCGATCCGCCGGATCGACCCGACGGTGTGGCTCGTGCCGGCGGCACCGACCCCGGAGCTCCGGGCATCGGTGGAGTCCGTCCGGCCGGACGTCGCGCTCGGGCACCGGGTGACGTGGGCCTTCGGTGCGACCGAGGCCTCGCTGTGGGAACTCGAGGAACGTCGTGCGACCCGGCTGCTCGTGATCCGGTGGAGCCGGATGGTGCACGTCGGCCTCGAGGACGTGCACGGCGACGGCCGGTCGTGGGCGATCGCCATGCACTACGTCCGGCCCGACGACACGACAGCGGTGGCGACGTTCTTCGTCCGTGCGGCGCCGGGCTCGCGGCGGATGCTGGGCCGGGGCCCGCGGATGGAGCGGCTCGTGGCCGACCTCGCGCGCGAACGAATCGTCGCGTAGCGCGGGGAACACGGAGGGCCTCGCCGATCGGCGAGGCCCTCTCGTGGTGCGGTCGTCGCCGCTGCCTAGTGGGTCGACGGTTCCTGTTCGACCTCACGCCGGTCGTCGTCCGACCAGAGCGTGTGGAAGGTGCCGTCCTTGTCGATGCGCTGGTAGGTGTGCGCGCCGAAGAAGTCCCGCTGCCCCTGGATGAGCGCGGCGGGCAGGCGGTCGGAGGCGAGCGAGTCGAAGTACGACAGCGCGGACGAGAACCCCGGCGCCGGGATCCCCGACGCCGCCGCGATGCCGACGATGCGACGCCACGCGGCCTCGCCCTCCTGCACGGCGTTCGCGAAGTACGGGTCCACCAGCAGCGACTCCAGGGAGGGGTTCTTGTCGTACGCCTCGACGATGCGGTTGAGGAACTGCGCGCGGATGATGCAGCCGCCACGCCAGATCTTCGCGATGTTGCCGAGGTTGATGTCCCAGCCGTACTCCTTGGCCCCGGCGATGATGAGGTCGAAGCCCTGCGCGTACGCGACGACCTTCGACGCGTAGAGCGCCGCACGGACGTCGTCCTCGAACCCGTCCGGGACCTCGGCGATGGCGGGACGGTCGGGGAAGGCCTTCTGCACCGCAGCGCGCTGGATCGGCTTGGACGACACCGCGCGGGCGAACACCGCTTCGCCGATGCCGGAGACGGGGATGCCGAGACCGACCGCGTTCTGCACGGTCCACACGCCGGTGCCCTTCGACCCGGCCTCGTCGCGGATGACGTCGACGAGGGCCTTGCGCGTGTCGGCGTCCTGCTGCTTGAGGACCTCGACGGTGATCTCGATCAGGTAGGACTCGAGGTCGCCGCCGTTCCACTCGTCGAACACCTTCACCAGGTCTTCGACGGACAGTCCGCCGACGCGGCGGAGCAGGTCGTACGACTCGGCGATGAGCTGCATGTCGGCGTACTCGATGCCGTTGTGGACCATCTTCACGAAGTGGCCGGCACCGTCGGTGCCGATGTGGGTGACGCAGGGCTCGCCCTCGGCGACGGCGGCGATCGACTTGAGGATCGGGCCAAGGGTCTCCCAGGCCTCCTTCGAACCGCCGGGCATGATCGACGGGCCCTTCAGGGCGCCCTCTTCACCGCCCGAGATACCGGTGCCGACGAAGTTGAGACCCTTGTCGCGCAGGTCGTGCTCGCGGCGGATGGTGTCGTGGAAGTTGGCGTTGCCGCCGTCGACGATGATGTCGCCTTCCTCGAACCGTTCCGCGAGCTGCTCGATGACCGCGTCGGTGCCCTTGCCCGCCTGCACCATGATGATGGCCGTGCGGGGCTTGGACAGCGAGGCCACGAAGTCGTCGATCGACTCGGACGCGATGAAGCCGGCGTCCGCGTGCTCGTTCAGCAGTTCCTCGGTGCGGGCGTACGTGCGGTTGTAGACCGCGACGGTGTTGCCCTCCCGCGAGGCGAGGTTCCGAGCGAGGTTCGAACCCATCACCGCCAGACCGACCACGCCGATGTTCGCCTGTCCGTTGTTCTCTGCCACGAGGTCTCCTTCGTCCTGACGTTCGGCACCAACCTACGGTCCGCAGCCTGGGACCGCCCGGGTGTTACGGCAACTGGGGACGACTGTTCACCGGCCCAATACGGTGGAGGAATGACCGAGCGCGCTGTCCTCCCGCCCCTGCTCGTGATGGGGGTCTCCGGTTCCGGCAAGTCGACGATCGGGCAGGCCCTCGCCGACGCCCTCGCCGCCGAGGGGCAGCCCACGGTCTTCGTGGACGCGGACGACCTGCACCCCGCCGCGAACAAGGAGAAGATGCGGCAGGGGATCCCGCTCACGGACGAGGACCGCTGGCCCTGGCTGGACGCCTGCGCCGCGCGGATCGCCGAGGTCGAGGACTCCGGCCACCGCTGCGTGATGGCGAACTCGGCGCTCAAGCGTGTCTACCGCGACCGTCTCCGCGCCTCGGCGCCGACCCTCGTGATCGCCTTCCTCGACGGCTCGCACGACCTGATCGCCGACCGCCAGGCGCACCGTCACCACGAGTACATGCCGAGCTCCTTGCTCGACTCGCAGTTCGCGACGCTCGAGCGACCGCAGCCGGACGAGGCCGCCGTCACCGTGTCGATCGAGGGCTCGGTCGACGAGACGGTGACGGCGATCCTCTCCGCGCTCTCGGTCACTTCCGGCTGAGCTCGGACAGCCGCGACCGGTACTCCTCGGCGTCGATGTCGCCGCGGGCGAACCGGTCGGCGAGCACCGAGCGGGCGTCCGACCGCGCCCGCCAGCTGCCGCGTCGGAGCACGCCGAACACGAGGAACACGACGAGGAACGCGACGAAGAAGAACGCGGGGAAGACGGGGAACGGGAACCCGCCGCCGTGCCAGTAGGGCGCGGTGGCGGCGATGGTGGTGAGCATGGTGACCTCCTGTGGTCGGTTCGGCGTCGCTGTCACGACCGTCCAAGACTCGGTCCAGGAGGCGCGGCGCGCGTCCGTCGCGCAGCCCCACTTCCGCCTGCTCCCGCAGTCGTAGTGCACGTCCTCCTCCACACCCGACTACTCCCGCGGGAGTAGTCCACAGGTCGTGCGCACGCCCGATGCCGCGGGCGGGAGCCGACCCTAGGCTCGAGCCATGGACACCACCCCGACCCTCGCCGACCCGGCGAGCGACGACACCCGCTGGGTCGGGCGCCGTCGCTTCGCCCGGGTCGGTCGGGTCCTGCCGGTGGCGTTCCTGCAGATCGTCGGGACGCTGCTCGCATCGCGCGTGCTGCTCGGATTGGGTGTCGGGACGGACTCGGCCGGCCCACCCTGGGCACGGCACGCGTTCACCGGTGCGGTCGACCCGGTGCACCTCGGCCCGCTCGCGATCGGGTTCCTCGTGGCCGGCGTCGTGGTGCTCCCGTGGCGCTGGCGGTGGCCACGGTCGGTGCTGCTCCTGACCCTCGCGACCACGATCGGGTACGCCCTCGTCGTGAGTCCGCGCGGGCCGTTCGTCGCCGCGCTGACGATGGCGCTCGCCAACGCCTGGCTCCGCGGACACCGCTGGTGGGTCGTCGCCTCGGCGGCGCTCGCCGTCGTCGTGCTCCCGACCGCCGATGCCGTCCTCGGCCGCTCGTCCGTGCTCGACCTCAGCGCCGTGCTGCTCTGCATCGCCTGGGTCACGGTGACGATCGCCGTGTCCGAACTCGTCCGGGTCCGGCTCGAACGGGTCGCGGAACGCCGTCGTCAGCGCGCCGAGGCCGACCGGCGTCGTGCCGCCGACGAGCGGGTGCGGATCGCCCGCGAGCTCCACGACTCGGTCGCCCACAGCATGTCCCTCATCAACCTCCAGGCCGGGGTCGCCCTCCACCTCGGCGCCGACCTCCCGGACCAGACGCGGGACTCCCTCGCGAACATCCGCGACTCCAGCCGCGAGGCCCTCGTCGAACTCCGCACGATCCTCGGCGTGCTCCGCTCCGTCGACGGAGCGCCCGACCGCGAGGGGGCGGAGCGCGCCCCGACCGCCGGCCTCGACCGCGTCGCCGACCTGGTGGAACGAGCGCGTGCCGCAGGCGTCGACGTCACCCTGGCCGTCGACGGCGACCGTTCGGCCGTGCACGGCATCACGGACCGGAACGCGTTCCGCATCGTGCAAGAGTCGGTGACGAACGTCATGAAGCACGCCCCCGGACACCGAGCCGACGTGACGATCTCGATCGGCCCGGACGTCGTGGACCTCGTCGTCGCCGACCGCCCGTCCCAGCCGCGGGTGGCCGACATCGGCTCCACCGAGCCGCTCGCCCCGACCGGCAACGGGATCATCGGGATGCGCGAACGCGCGAACGCCGTCGACGGCACCCTGTCCGCCGGACCGACGACCGACGGCGGCTGGCGGGTGGCAGCACGCCTCCCGGTGGTCGGCACCGACCCCGAGGACGCCCGATGACCACGGACAGCATCGCCCCGGACCCGATCCGCGTGCTCCTCGTCGACGACCAGGTGCTCGTCCGCGCCGGGCTCCGCGCACTCGTCGACGCCGAACCCGGCATGACCGTCGTCGGCGAGGCGGGTGACGGCGACGCCGCGGTGGACGCCGCACGGCGGGAACGCCCCGACGTCGTCCTCATGGACATCCGGATGCCGGGCACCGACGGACTCGCGGCGACGCAACGGATCTCGGCCGACCCCGAACTCGGGGCGCGCACGTGGTCATCCTCACCACGTTCGAGGAAGACGACTACGTGTTCGAGGCGATCCGCGGTGGGGCTGCCGGATTCCTCGTGAAGGACACCGAACCGGCCGAACTCCTCCGGGCGATCCGGACCGTCGTCGCGGGGGAGTCCCTGCTCTCGCCCCGGGCGACCCGTTCCCTGGTCGAGGCGTACGCCACCCACGCGAAGCCGTCGTCCCTCGCGCCGGAGCTGGGCGTCCTGACCGACCGCGAGCGTCAGGTCATGCAGCTCGTGGCCGTCGGCATGACGAACGCCGAGATCGCCCAGCACCTCTTCGTCAGCCCGATGACCACGAAGACCCACGTCTCCCGGGCGATGATCAAGCTCGGCGCCCGCGACCGCGCCCAGCTCGTCGTCTTCGCCTACGAGACCGGCCTCGTGACCCCAGGTTGGCGACCGTGACCGCCCGCTCCGCTGCCACCGTGACTTCGAAGACCGCGCAGCTCGACGACCTCCTCGACGCCGCACTGCAGGACTTCTCGGATGCGCTCGAACACCTCGGACGCCCGAGCCGATCCGATCCGGTCGACGCCGAACGGCACTGACCGGACCCGTGGCAACGGACGGCAACGACTGCCGGACCGCCGCACCCCGAGTTGCATGGACCCCATGTCGTTCACCGGATTCGGCGTCGTCGCCGGAGCAGCACTGACCGAGGCCGTCCGTCGCGCGGGCGCCGACCACGTGGAGCCGACGATCGCCGGCAACCTGGCGATCCGGCCGAACGGCCACGGCGGCGGCTGGGTGCTCGACGACGGCTACGGCGGCGACCGCTTCCCCTCCTTCGCGATCCTCGTCCCCGGCGACCTCCCGCTGCTGACCGCTGACCCCGACGCGGTCCGGGACTACTTCGAGGCCGTCCTCCCGATCGTCCACTCCGTCGCCGAGCCGGGCGCGAAGATCGTGTTCGGCTCGGGGACCGCCCGCACGGCACCCGACGGCATGCCCGAGACCGAGGCCCACCGCCGCTTCGCCGAGGTGCTCCGCACAGCCCGGGACACCGCCGCGGCGAACGACCTCCGCATCGTGCTCGAGCCGCTGAGCCGTTCGGAGACGAACGTCCTGCACTCCGTCGCCGAGACCGTCCGGTTCCTGGACGACGCGGCCGTCGACGGGGTGGACGTCGTCGCCGACCTGTTCCACATCCGGAACGAGGGGGAGTCGCTCGACGTCCTCCGGGAGCACGGCGCCCGCATCGGCCACGTGCACGTCAGCGATCGCGACCGTCGCCCGCTCGGTGCCGAGGGCGGCGACGACGTCTGGCGCGACTTCCTCGCGGCCGTGCACGACGGTGGCTACCGCGGCTCGGTCTCACTGGAGTGCAACTGGTCCCCGGACACCGCGACCGCCGAACAGGAGATCGGCCGATCGCTCGAACTCCTCCGACGATCGGGTGCCATGCTCGTGGCATGACGATCGAGGTGCGTCCCGCGACGTCCTTCGACGACGTCCGCACCATGGTCGGTCCGAAGCGTCCGGACGCGAACGTGTGCTGGTGCCTGAGCTACCGGATCCCGGCGAAGGAGAACCAGGCCCTCAGCGGCACGGCCCGTGGAGATCGCGTCCGGGTGCTCCTCGACGAGGACCTGCCGCCCGGGGTCCTGGCGTACGACGGCGACGAGGTCGTCGGGTGGGCCGCGGTGCACCCCCGTCCGGACACCACGTTCGCGCGGAACCGGAAGATCCCGCACCTCGACGATCCGGGCGACCGGAGCGTGTGGAGCGTCTGGTGCATCCGGGTGCGGCCGGGCCACCGGGGCGAGGGCATCTCGCACGCGCTCCTGGCGGGCGCGGTCGACCTCGCCCGCGAGCACGGCGCCCGCACGGTGGAGGGCTACCCCGTCGACAACCGCGGCGAGCGGGTCGACCTGACGATGGCGTACGTCGGGACCCGCGCACTGTTCGAGCACGCCGGGTTCGAGCACGCGGCGGACACGACGTCCGTCCTGAACGGGTTCCCCCGCGTGCTCGTGCGCAAGCGCCTCAGAGCTTGAACGTCGCCCTCGGGATGTCCGACACGATCCGACGCGCCGTCCGCACCGCGTCCTCCTCGGACAGCTCGTGCGTCACCACGAGCGACGCCAGGTAGGCCGCGTCCGCTCGGCGAGCCATGTCGTGCCGCGCCGGGATCGAGCAGTACGCCCGGGTGTCGTCGATGAACCCCGAGGTCTTCGTGAACGACGCCGAGTCGGTGATGGCCGCCCGGTACCGGCCGATCGCCGCGGGGGTGTCGATGAACCACCAGGGAGCGCCGGCGTACACGGCGGGGTAGAAGCCGGCGAGCGGGCCGATCTCGCGGGAGAACACGGTCTCGTCGACGGTGAAGAGCACGAGGTGGAACCCCGGCGCGGTCCCGAACGACTCGAGCAGCGGCCGCAGCGGTTCGGTGAAGGACCCGACCGCGGGCAGGTCGTGCCCGGTGTCCGGCCCGAAGCGCTCGAGCGTGGGGGCGTGGTGGTTCCGCAGCACACCGGGGTGGAGCTGCATGACGAGACCGTCCTCGACGCTCATCTCGGCCCACCGGTAGAGCATGTCGTGCCGGTACGCGACGGCCTCCGACGCGGTCACAGCGGACGGACCCTGCATCGCGGCCGTGTGGATCCGCGAGCGCTCCGAGGCCGACAACGGCGTGGATCCGGCGTCGAGGACCCCGGTGTCCGTGGCGGTGGCACCGTGCTGGACGAAGTACTGGCGACGTGCGCGCAGAGCCGCCAACAGCCCGTCGTGGGTTCCCGTGTCGATGCCGGCGGCCTCACCGATCGACGCGACCACGTGCCTCCAGTCCGACCCCGACGGGTCGAACACGGCGTCCGCGCGGAACGTGGGGACCACCCGGCCGGTGAAGGTGGGGTCGGCGGCGAGCCGCGCGTGCGCGGCGAGGTCGGCGGTGGGCGCGTCCGTGGTCGCGAGGACTTCGATGCCGAAGGCGTCGAACAGGGCGCGCGGACGGAACGCGGGCGTGGTGAGGAGCCCGGCGATGTGGTCGTACTGGGCGTCCGCGTTCGCGGCCGACGGCTGCTCCGTCAGTCCGAAGACGTCGTGCAGCTCCGTCTCGAACCAGTAGCGGACGGGGGTGCCGAGGAAGTCGTCCCAGTGCTCGGCCAGGTTCCGCCAGATGGATCGTCCTGGAGGCACGGTGCCGGCTCCCGACAGGTCGACGCGACCCAGCGCCTCCAGTCCGACACCGTTCGCGTGCAGGAGCCGCAGGACGTAGTGGTCCGGCGTGATGAGCAGCGACGCGGGGTCCTCGAACGGTTGGTCGTCCGCGATGAGGGCGGCGTCGACGTGCCCGTGGGGGGAGATGATCGGCGCGTCCTTGACGGCGTCGTAGACCGTGCGGGCGACCGCTCGCGCTCCCGGGTCGGCTGCGAAGAGCCGGTCCGGGTGCGGGGCGAGCGGTGTGGCGGTGGTGGTCTGGGTCATCGTCGACTCCTTCATGACGCGTGGGGGACGGGTGCGGGACCGGTGGACTCGCGGACGGTGAGGTGGGTCGGCAGCGCGACCGCGCCGCTCATGTGCTCGCCGGGCAGTTCGTCGGCGGGGATCGCGCCGAGCCGTCCGAGGAGCATCCGGATCGCGACCCGGCCGGCCCGCTCGATCGGCGAGGTCATCGTGGTGAGCGGCGGGTTGCAGAAGTCCGCGCCGAAGATGTCGTCGCAGCCGACGATGCTCATGTCCTCGGGGACGCGGACGCCCCGCTCCCGGAGTCGGGCGAGCATGCCGATCGCGATGAGGTCGTTGAACGCGATGCAGGCGGTGGCACCGGCGTGCACGGCGGCGTCGGCGGCCGCTGCTCCGGAATCGACGAACGGCGCGTGCGGCCCGACGCGGCCGACCCGCACGCCGAGGCGCTTGGCGACGCGGACGAGGGCCTTCCACCGGCGTTCGTTCGACCACGAGCTGTCCGGGCCGGCGACGTAGAGGATGTCCCGGTGGCCGAGGGACACCAGGTGCTGCACGGCCTGCTCGACCCCGCCGGGGGTGTCGATGAGCACGGAGGGGACCCCGGCTGGCCGGCGGTTCACCACGACGAGCGGGGTGCGTTCGGCGAACCGGGCGATCTGCGCGTCGGACAGTCGCGACGCGGTGAGCACGGCCCCGTCGGCCTTCCCGGCGATCGCGCTGAGGGCGGCCATCTCGGCGTCGGCGGACTCCTCGGTGTCGACGAGGAGCTGCGTCCACCCGGCACCGGCGAGCTGGTGCTGCGTCCCGCGGATGACGTCGAAGTAGAAGGGGTTCGTGATGTCGGACACGAGCACGGCGACCGCGCGGGTCCGGCCGGACGTGAGCGCCCGGGCCTGCGAGTTCGGGACGTAGCCGAGTTCCCGGGCGGCCTGCTGGATGCGCTGTTGCGTCGCCTGGTTCACACGGTCGGGCAGGGAGAGCGCCCGGGACACCGTGGACGGCGCCACACCGGTGGCGTCGGCGATGTCGCGGATGGTCACCCGCCGGGCGGTGTCGGTGTCGGTCACGGTTCCTCCGTCGTCCGGCCTGCGCGTCGGTGCGCCGGTGCGGTCTGCCGGTGCCTCGGTGCGCCGGTGCAGCGAACGTAAACCGGTCTGGCAACAAGTGGCAACCGATTGCCGCATGTTGCCAACCGCGCGACAGTGGGTCGACCGGGCAGTGCCGCCCGGAGGAGGTCTCGAGGAGGAAACCCCCGTGAACACGCGAAGACTTCATGCCCGCACCGTGATCGGTGCCGCGGCCGTGGTCGCCCTCGCCGCCCTGTCCCTCCAGGGATGCGCCGTGGTGAACGGCAGCGGCGACGACCCGAACACCCTCCGCGTCATGATGGGCGCGGACACCACCTACCCCAAGGAACGCAAGCAGTGGCAGCAGGACGTCGCCGCTGCGTTCAAGCGCACCACCGGTGCGAACGTCCAGTGGGAGACGTACTCGTCCGCCCAGGAGGAGCTCACCGCCATCCAGACCAGCGTCATCTCCGGGCAGGGTCCGGACGTGTACGCGATCGGCAGCACGTTCACGCCGACCGCGTACGCCACCGGCGCCTTCGTCGAGATGGGCTCGAAGGAGTGGAAGGCCGTCGGGGGCAAGGACCAGTTCGACCCCGCGTCCTTCGGGATCTCCGGACCGAGCACCTCGAAGCAGATCGGCATCCCGTTCGCCAGCCGACCGTTCGTGATGGCGGTGAACAAGGACCTGCTCGCCGACGCGGGGATCACGGAGATGCCCACGACCTGGGACCAGCTGACCGAGGACGCGAAGGCCACCACCACGGGCGGCCGGCACGGCCTGGCGATCGCCTACGCCGACGGCTTCGACCCGTGGAAGTTCGTCTGGGGCATGGCGCAGAACGCCGGCAACACGATCGTCTCGAAGGACGGCAAGGCGGAGATCGACTCGAAGGCCGTCGAGAACGCCTACCGCACCTACTTCGACTGGGTCACCAAGGACGGCGTCGTCGACAAGGCCGCGATCGGGTGGAACAACGCCCAGGCCCTCGCGCAGTTCACCGAGGGCAAGGCGGCGTTCTTCCCGATGACGACCACCACCGCGATCAACTCGTTCAAGAACACCCCCGTGGACGGCAAGTACGAGTTCGCACTCCTGCCGACGGTGCCCCCGGGAGCGACGTCGCGTCCGTCCGGCGGCATCGAGGCGGCGAGCATCCTCTCCGGCGACAACTGGGTCGTGGCCGACTACGGCAAGAAGCAGGACCTGTCGTTCGACTTCATCAAGCAGCTCAGCACGCCCGAGGCGCAGCTCGAGTACTACAAGCTCTTCGGCAACCTGCCGACGAACTCCGACGCCGCGGCCGAACTCGCGGCGGCGAACCCCCAGCTCAAGCCGATCATCGACGCCGGCAGGCTCTCGAAGCCGACCGCCTTCACCGGTGCCTGGTCGGACATCCAACTCTCCCTCGTGGACGTCGTCGTGCAGTCCATCCCGTCGCTCAAGAGCGGCGAGGTCACCGACGACCAGCTCCGGAAGCGTCTGCAGGACGCCCAGAAGGACGCCCAGTCCACGCTCGACCGGCAGAAGAACGGAGGCCTGTGATGACGCAGGTCCAGACCCCCGCGCCGCGCGCGACCGAGTCGCGTGACCGCGAGGTCCGTCCGCACGGCACGACCCCGCTCTACAAGCGGGAGCGTCCCCTCTGGATGCTCCTCCCAGGCGGCGCCCTCATGCTCGCCGTCATCGTGGTGCCGCTCCTCGTGGGCTTCTACATCGCGATGCTCGACCTCGACCAGTACACGCTCCGCCAGTGGTTCAGCGCCCCGTTCGTCGGGTTCGCGAACTTCGCCGAGGCGTTCACGGACTCGCCCCTGCTCCACTCGATCTGGATCTCGGTGTCCATCTCGGTGCTCGTCACCGCGGTCACCGTCCCGATCGGCGTCGCCGCGGCGATCTCGACGCAGAACCGGTTCCCCGGTCGCGGACTCGTCCGGTCGATCTACCTCATCCCGTACGTGCTCCCCGCCTTCGTCGTCGGCACGTTCTTCCGGACCATGCTCCAGCCGCAGGGCGTCGTGAACTCGATCCTGCACACCGACGTGCTCTGGTTGAACGGCTCCGCGTCGTACTGGGCGCTCGCCGGCGTGATGATCTGGACGAGCTGGCCCTTCGTCTACCTGCTCTCCCTCGCCGGACTGCAGGCGGTCGACAACGAGGTGCACGAGGCCGCCGCACTCGACGGGGTGACCTGGTGGGCGAAGCTCCGCTACATCATCTTCCCGT
This sequence comes from Curtobacterium sp. BH-2-1-1, assembly GCF_001806325.1. NCBI lineage: Bacteria > Bacillati > Actinomycetota > Actinomycetes > Micrococcales > Microbacteriaceae > Curtobacterium > Curtobacterium sp. BH-2-1-1. The sequence goes on along the minus strand of NZ_CP017580.1, from coordinate 857,495 downwards.
ACCTGCGCGGACCCCTGAGCCTCGCGGTGATCATCGCGATCCTGCACAACATCAACAACTTCACCCTCCCGTTCGTGCTGTTCGGCATCCCGCTGCCGTCGAGCGTCGAGGTCATGCCCGTCCTCACGTACATCGCGAGCTTCCAGTCGTTCCGCTTCGGCCTGTCCGCGGCGATGGCGATCTGCTCGCTCGTGATCGTCGCGATCCCGCTGTTCGTCTACCTGCGGGCCGTGAAGCTCGACACCGGTGACGACGCGGGCCCCAACCGCAAGCAGCGTCGTGCCGACCGGCGCACCCTCGCGGCAGCGACCCCGGCTGCTGCCGCCGACATCGACGGAGCCCGAGCATGAGCGCCTTCACCACCTCCACGCGGACCCGCCCCACGGCGACGCTGACCGAGAGCATCATCGCCGGCGACCGCGGCCGTCGGCACAAGCGCCCGTACGACACCGACGTCACCCGGCTCCTGCCGCGCTGGCTGCTCATCCTCGTGATCGCGGTGATCATCGCGTTCATCGCCGTCCCCGTGCTCTACATCCTGTTCGGGTCGGTCAACTCCGACGTCGCGGTGGCCCGGGGCGAGTACTTCCCCTCGGAGTTCACGCTCGCGAACTACGTGGACATCTGGTCGACGGTCGCGCTCGGCGAGGGGCTCGTGAACTCGATGCTCACCGCCGGTGCCGTCGCCGTCGCGAGTGCGGCGCTCGCCGTCTCCACCGCGTACGTGCTGGTCCGGTTCCGCTTCCTCGGACGCCTGACGTTCCTCCGCGGCCTGCTCGCGCTGCAGTCGATCCCCGGCACGCTCCTGCTCCTGCCCGTGTTCGTGGTGTTCTCGAACATCGCGAGCGCCACCGGCGTGCAGATCATCGGCACCCGCTGGGGACTGTTCGTCACGTACCTGACGTTCGCCCTGCCGTTCTCGACGTGGGTGATGGTCACGTACCTGCGCGGCCTGCCGAAGGAACTCGAGGAGGCCGCCCGCATCGACGGCGCGTCCAGCACCAAGATCCTCACGAAGATCGTCCTGCCGCTCTCGTGGCCCGGCATCGTCGTGTCGGCGATCTTCGCCTTCCTGCTCGGCTGGAACGACGTCCTGTTCTCGACGATCATGACCACCCCCAACACCCGCACGGTGGCGGTCGTCCTGCAGGTCCTCGGCACCACGCAAGAGGGCGGCACCATCCCGATCTACGGCCAGATGATGGCCGCCTCGATCGTCTGTGCGGTCCCGGTCGTGGCGCTCTACCTGATCTTCCAGCGCTACCTGGTCGGCGGTCTCACCGCCGGCTCCGTCAAGTAGCGCTGTGCGGTCTGCCGACTTGTCCACAGACTGCCTGGAGGCGCGGTGCCAGCCCGCCCCGCGCCTCCAGGCTGGTCGCATGAAGGGAATGCAATGACCCAGCCCAGTTGGGAACTCTCCGGTTTCGGCGACGAGATCGACGCCGATCCGGCGATCCAGGTCGCGGTGCTGCAGGCGCTCGGCGCCAGCGCCATCGAGGTCCGCAGCGCGTGGGGGGTGAACGTCGTCGACCTCGACGAGGACCAGCTCGCCGGCCTGCACCGCCTGTTCGAGGAACGCGGGCAGACCGTGTCCGCCATCGCCTCGCCGATCGGCAAGGTGTCGGTCGACGAGCCCGTCGAGCACGAGGTCGGACGACTCGGCCGCGCGATCGCCGCCTCGCACGCCCTCGGCACCACGAACATCCGGATCTTCTCGTTCTACTTCGAGGGCCGGCAGCCCGAAGCCGTCCGCGACGACGTCCTCGTGCGGATGCGGGCCCTGGCCGACCTCGCCGAGCGCGAGGGCGTGACGCTGCTGCACGAGAACGAGAAGGACATCTACGGCGACGTCCCCTCGCGCGTGCTCGACATCGTCGAGAGCGTCGGCTCGCCCGCGCTCCGCCTCGCCTGGGACAACGCGAACTACGTGCAGTGCGGCGTCAAGCCGTTCACCGACGGATGGGCACAGCTCGCGCCGTACGTCGACTACCTGCAGGTCAAGGACGCCCTCGCCGCCGACTCGTCGGTCGTCCCCGCGGGTGAGGGCGACGGCGAACTGCTGCAGACCCTCACCGCGCTGCGCGACGCCGGGTACTCCGGCTACGCCTCCCTCGAGCCGCACCTCAGCGACTTCACCCACCTCGGCGGGTTCTCCGGCCCCGCGGCGTTCGGCCGCGCCGGTCGTGCCCTCCGGAAGCTCACCGACCAGATCGGAGTCACCCTGCGATGACCGAACCCACCCCGCTCAAGCTCGCCGTCGTCGGCGCCGGCGTGATCGGACGCCACCACGCCAAGGTCGCCGTCCACCACCCCGACCTGCAGGTCGTCGCCCTCGTCGACGCGATCCCCGCAGCGGCCACGAGCGCCGCCGACGAGATCGAGGCGATGGGCGTCACCCGCCCCATCACGACGTCCACCATCGAGGAAGCGATCGCGCAGACCGACATCGAAGTCGTCGCGATCTGCTCGCCGTCCGGCATGCACGTCCAGCTGGCCGAGGCCGCCCTCGCCGCCGGCAAGCACGTCGTCATCGAGAAGCCCCTCGACACCACGATGCCCCGCGCACGGCAGATCGCCGCGCTCGCCGCCTCCGCACGAGCGCGCGGACTGGTGACGAGCGTCATCAGCCAGCACCGCTTCGACCCGGCCTCCGCCGCCGTCGCAGCAGCCGCCCACGACGGCGGGTTCGGCACCGTGACCTCCGGCCTCGCGAGCGTCGCCTGGTACCGCTCGCAGGGCTACTACGACTCCGGCGACTGGCGCGGCACCTGGGCGCTCGACGGCGGCGGCGCGGTGATGAACCAGGGCGTGCACACCGTCGACCTGCTCGTCTGGGCGCTCGGACGTCCGGTCGAGATCTCGGCGCAGACCGGCCTGCTCGCGCACGACCGGATCGAGGTCGAGGACACCGCGGTCGCCACCGTCCGGTTCGCCGGGGGAGCGCTCGGCGTCATCCACTGCACGACCGCCGCGTACCCGGGCCTCTCCGCCCGGTACGCCGTGTACGGCACGCACGGGTCCGCGATCGTCGACGACGACCGCCTGGCGTACTTCCACATCGCCCCCGACGCTGCGACGCTCGAGTCCGCGTCCACCACCGCGAACGCCACGGCGGTCGCCGGTGCGGTCGACCAGAAGGACGAGGTCGTCCCGCCGGAGCACGTCGTCGGCGGTCCGGCCGAACCCGACCACTTCGCCGCCGGTCACGCCCGGCAGTACACCGACATCGTCGAGGCGATCCGCGACGGCCGCGAACCCGGCGTCACGGTCGACGCGGCCCTCGTGTCCCTCGCCACCGTCCGCGGCCTCTACGTCAGCGCGACGCTCGGCAAGCCCGTCCGGATCGACGACGTGATCGAGGGCGCGTACGACGACGTCGTCCCCGTCGTCGGCGCACCCGCAGCAGAAGGAGCCACCCGATGAAGTTCTCCGTGTTCACCGCCTCCACCCCCGACTGGACCCCGTCACAGGCCGCGCAGACGCTCGCCGAGCAGGGCTGGGACGGCATCGAGTGGCGCATCGTCGACGACCGTCCGGCCTCCGGCGAGGCTGTGCCCGCCGGGCGCTCGTTCTGGGCCGGCAACAACTCCACGTGGCAGTTCACCGGCATCGAGGACCAGGTCGGCGAGATCGCCCGCACCACCGACGCCGCCGGGCTGGAGTACTCCGGCATCGGCGGGTACCAGCAGGCGTCGAACCGTGACGGCGTCGACACCATGCTCCGCGTCACGAGCGAGCTCGGCGCCCGGCAGGTCCGCGTCTCGATGCCGATGTACCGGCAGGAGAAGGAGCGCACCGGCGAGACCTACACGCAGATCTTCGACCGCACCCGCGCCGACCTCGAGTGGGCCGTGGCCCGGGCGACCGAGCTCGGCGTCAAGGCGCTCGTCGAGCTGCACCACATGACGATCACGCCCTCGGCGTCGGCGGCGCTCCGGCTCGTCGACGGCCTCGACCCGGAGCACGTCGGCGTCATCCACGACCTCGGCAACCTCGTGATCGAGGGACACGAGGACCACCTCGCCGCGTTCGAGCTCCTCGGCCCGTACCTCGCCCACGCGCACGTGAAGAACGCCCGCTGGGTCGACACCGGCGACACCCGGGCCGACGGCAGCACGATCTGGCAGAACGAGTGGGCACCGCTGCGCACCGGCCAGGCGTCCGTCTCCGAGTACCTCGACGCGCTCCGCCAGGTCGGCTACGACGGCTGGGTCACGATCGAGGACTTCTCCACCGACCTCCCGCTCGAGGCCCGCACCGCCGACAACCTGGCGTACCTGCGGTCCCTCGTACCGGTGTCGGCATGACCGATCGCCGACCCGGCATCGTGCACCTCGGGGTGGGTGCGTTCGCGCGCGCCCACCTCGCCTGGTACACGGCGCACGCCGACGGCGAGCCGTGGGGCATCACCGCCTTCACCGGACGCTCGCCGGACACGGCCGACGCGCTGGACGCCCAGGGGTGCCGGTACACGCTCGTCACCCGGGCCGCCTCGGGCGACGACGCCGAGGTGGTCGACACGATCGTGGCCGCCCACCCGGGCAGCGACTCCTCGACCTGGAGGCACGTGGTCGCGTCCCCGGCGACCACCGTCGTCACGCTGACGGTCACCGAGCAGGGCTACCGGTCCGGTTCCGACGTCCCGGCCCGCCTGGTCGAGGGGCTCGAGGCCCGCCGCGCCGCGGGGTCGGGGCGCATCGCGCTCATCAGCCTCGACAACCTGACCCACAACGGTGACGTGCTCCGTGACGCGGTGACGTCCGCCGTGTCCGACCCGGCGCTGCAGGACTGGGTCGACGCGAACGTCTCGTTCCCCTCGTCGATGGTCGACCGGATCACCCCGGCCACGACCGACGACGACGTGGCGGCGCTGGCGGAGCTCCCCGGTGCGCTCGACGGCGACCGGGTGCCCGTGGTCACCGAACCCTTCGCGGAGTGGGTGCTCGAGGACGGCTTCGCGGGGATCGACCGCCCGGCGTGGGAGACCGCCGACGTCCGCATCGTCGACGACGTCACCCCGTACGAGCAGCGGAAGCTCTGGCTCCTGAACGGGTCCCACTCACTGCTGGCGTACCTCGGCCTGCAGCTCGGCCACGACACGGTCGCGTCCGCGATGGGCGACCCAGTCTGCCGGGCGGCCGTCGAGCAGCTCTGGGACGAAGCGGCGCTCGAGCTCCCGCTGCCCGAAGCCGAGGTCGCCGCGGCACGCGACGCCCTGGTCGACCGGTTCGCGAACCCCCGGATCCGGCACACCCTCCGGCAGATCGCCGCCGGCGGCTCCGAGAAGCTCCCCGTCCGCGTGGTCGACGTGCTCCGGCACCGGCTGGACCGCGACCCGTCCGCGGGCATCGGTCCCGGTGCCGCGACCGCCATCGCGGCGTGGTGGCTGCACCTGACCGAGCAGCCCGACCTGGTGAGCGACGACGGAGCGCCCGGGGCAGACTCGGACGTGCACGACGTGCTGCGCGTCATCGCCCCCGACCTCGACACCACCCCCGTCGTCGCGGCGATCACCGCCGCGGCCGACCGCATCCGTGCCGCGCGGGACACCGCGGAGCGCACGAGAACCGACGAAGGAGTCCACGCATGACCGACACCACGACGAACCCCGCGGCCCCGGTGCCGGGTGCGACTGACGCCGGCGCGGCGACCGACCCCACCGCCGGACGTCCGGACACGTGGGCGTCGGCCGACCGTGGGCAACTGATCGACCGCGCCGAGGTCATCGTCACGAGTCCGAACCGCAACTTCGTGACGCTGAAGCTCACCACCGCCGACGGCGTCACCGGGCTGGGCGACGCCACCCTGAACGGTCGTGAGCTCGCCGTCGCCACCTACCTGGCCGAGCACGTCGTGCCGCTGCTGGTCGGCCGCGACGCGAGCCGGATCGAGGACGCCTGGCAGTTCCTCTACCGCTCGTCGTACTGGCGGCGGGGTCCGGTCACCATGGCCGCGATCGCCGCGGTGGACATGGCGCTCTGGGACATCAAGGGCAAGGTCGCGGGGATGCCCGTGTACCAGCTGCTCGGCGGCGCCTCCCGGACCGGGCTGATGGCGTACGGCCACGCCTCGGGCAAGGAGCTGCCGGAGCTGTTCGACTCCATCCGTGAGCACCAGTCCGAGGGCTACCGCTCGATCCGCGTGCAGACGGGCGTCCCCGGCCTCGAGTCGATCTACGGCATCGCCTCGAACAAGACGACGACGGGGAACGAGGGCGTCCGCTACGACTTCGAGCCCGCGCAGCGCGGTGCGTTCCCCGCGATGGAGGACTGGGACACCCGGGCGTACCTGCGCCACGTGCCCACCGTGTTCGAGGCCGTCCGGAACGAGTTCGGCCCCGAACTGCCCCTGCTGCACGACGGCCACCACCGGATGACCCCGCTGCAGGCGGCGAAGCTCGGCAAGTCGCTCGAGCCGTACGACCTGTTCTGGCTCGAGGACTGCACCCCGGCCGAGAACCAAGAGGCCCTGAAGCTCGTCCGGCAGCACACCACGACGCCGCTCGCGATCGGCGAGGTCTTCAACACGATCTGGGACTTCAAGGACATCATCCGCGACCAGCTCATCGACTACGTCCGCGGCGCCGTGACCCACATGGGCGGCATCTCCCCGCTGAAGAAGACGATGGACTACGCCGCGATGTACCAGATCAAGTCCGGGTTCCACGGGCCGACCGACATCTCGCCGGTGGGCCTCGCGGCGCAGATGCACCTCGGGCTGGCGATCCACAACTTCGGCATCCAGGAGTACATGCAGCACGGCCCGAAGACGAACCAGGTGTTCCGGCAGACCTTCACCTTCACCGACGGGTACCTGCACCCCGGCGACGAGCCGGGCCTCGGGGTCTCGCTCGACGTCGACGAAGCCGGCAAGTACCCCTACGAGCAGGCGTACCTGCCCTTCAACCGCCTCGCCGACGGCACCGTCCACGACTGGTAGCGGGCAAGCTGGGCCGCATGGGGTTCGCGGACGTGGCGAGGGAACTGCTCCTCGTCGCGCCCGCGGACTTCGTCGCCGAGCGGACCGCGCGTCAGCGGGCGGTCCGGAAGGACGACCGTGCGCTCGCGACGGCGATCGGCGGCCTCCGGAAGCCCGCGCCCGCCGCGTGGGTCATCGACCTGCTGGCGCACGAGGGCGCACTGGACGAGGCCGTCGACCTCGGACCCGCCATCCGGCAGGCACAGGCGGACGCCGACCCGGCCGTCATCCGGAAGCTCCGGCGTCAGCGAGCGGGCGTGGTCGACGCGCTCACGCAGGCCGGTGCCGACCTCGCGTCCGATGCCGGGCACCCGGTGACGCCGGCCGTGCTCGACCAGGTGCGGGCGACGATCGAGGCCGCGATGGCGGACCCGCACGCCGGTGCCGCGGTGCGCTCCGGGCTCCTCGTCCGCGCGCTCGAGAGCGCCGGGTTCGACGACGTGGACCTCGACGGGGCGCTCGCCGATCCGGATGCGGTGCCCGATGCGTGGTCGGGGAGCGGCGCGGCGCCGATCCCCATCACGGAGGGGAGACGCGCGGCGGGGACGACCCGCGCCTCCCGGAAGCCCGAACGCAAGCCGGACCGCGAGCGCGAACGCAAGCCGGACCACAAGCCCGAACGCAAGCCGGACAGCGAGCCGGACCGTATGCCGGACCGCGAGCGCGAGACTGCGCCGGACTCCTCACCCGAGACCGACCCGGCCGCCGAACGCCGCGCAGCGCGCGAGGCCGAGACGGCCGCACGGACGGAGTCCCGCGACGCCGACGCCGCACTCGACGCGGCCGAGGACGCCCTCGCGACCGCCGAGGACCGCCGGGCCGACCTCGAACGCCAGCTCGCCGAGGCCACCGCCGAGGTCACGCGACTCGAACACGCCCGCGACGACGCCGAGACCACGAGCGACCGAGCCCGCGAGCTCCTCGCGGCCGCCCAGCACCACCGACGCGAGGTCGGCCGCTGACCGGAGCCCGTCCGACACGGACTGACCAGTACCCCTCGAGCGGCCCCTGAGCCCACATCGTTACCCAACAGTTGTCGTTCTTGACGGACTGCGTTGGAGCGGTCTAATCTCGGGCACCATGCTTCGGGCCGGCGATGGTCCGCCGGGTCCGCCCCGACGACAGCACCGGGCGGCTCGGGTACAGGACTCGCATCATCGCCGACGCAGCACCCCGCCCGCAGCCACTGCGCGGGCGAGGGGCTGCACGGCGCGCGGCGCACCCCGGAGACATGCCGCGATGCCGGGTCGAGCACTCCGGGGCCCCTCCAGGAGAGACGACACATGTCGGAACCCCGCACCGCCCGCACCACCACCCTCACGCCGCCGAACGGCGTCACCGCTCCCGAGTCCGGCACCGCCGCGCCACCGCCGGCCGCCGCCGCCCGCGAGGGACTCCTCGCCCGCCTCGGCATCCCGCACCCGCTGCGCTGGGGCTTCCTCGGCGTGCTGGTCTTCATGACCGGCGACGGCATCGAGTCGAACTTCATCTCCCCGCACATCGCGGCGGCGCTCGGCTCCGGCGGGGTCGACAGCGCCGCGATGGTGATCGGCCTCTACGGCGTCGCGGTCCTCGTCGCGTCGTACTTCGCCGGCGTGCTGTCCGAGCTCTGGGGCCCGCGCCGGGTGATGACCATCGGCGCCGTGCTCTGGGTCGTGTTCCAGGTCGCGTTCCTCGCGGCGCTGCCCACCGGGTCGGTCGGCCTCATCGCGCTGACGTACTTCCTGCGGGGCCTCGGCTTCCCGCTGTTCGCGTTCTCGTTCCTCTGCTGGGTGAACCACACGGTCGCTCGCGAGCGGAACGCCACCGCCGTCGGCTGGTTCTACGTCGTGTTCACCGGCGGCCTGCCGACGCTCGGCTCGCTCATCGCGATCGGCACCATCCCCGCGTTCGGCGGCGGCCACACCGGGGAGACCTGGTCGATGGCGCTGTCGCTGCTCCTCGTCGCGGTCGGCTGGGCGATCGTCCGGTTCGGCGTGCACGAGCCGACGGGCCTCGGTCGGATCGCGCCGCGCTCGCACTCCGCCGCCCGGGTGATCGCGAGCGGCATCGAGGTCTGCGTCAAGCGCCCGAAGGTCCTGCTCGCGGTCCTCATCCGGCTCGTGAACACCGCCCCGGAGTTCGGCATGTTCGTGATCATGCCCGCGATCATCGGCACGGAGCTCGGCTGGGGGCAGTCGAAGTGGCTGACGATGACCGTGATCGTCTACGCCGGAAACATCCTGTTCAACGCGTTCTTCGGCGCCCTCGGCGACCGCATCGGCTGGATCCGCACCGTGAAGTGGTTCGGCATCGGCGCCTCGGCGATCGGCCTGCTCGCGTGGTGGTACGTCCCGCACCTCGTGCCGGCCGGCTCCGAGTGGGGCTTCTGGCTGGCGACCGCCGCCGGCACCGTCTTCGGCATCATGCTCGCCGGGTTCACGCCGATGGGCGCGATCGTCCCCGCCTTCGCCGGCGAGGAGCGCCGCGGCGCCGCGATGGCCATGTACGCCACCGCAGCGGGTGGTGCGACGTTCCTCGGCAACGCCGTCGTCAGCGCCGTGCTGCCCTGGGGTGGCCCCGGCGGCGTCGTCTGGACGTTCGTCGGCCTCTACGTGCTCGCGTTCGTGGTGCTGTCCTTCCTCAAGGTGCCGAAGGGCGCCGAAGCGGCGGGCCACTGACGCGACCACCTGCGTCCTGGAGGCGCGGTGCGGGCCCGCACCGCGCCTCCAGGCCGCCTGTACCGACGTCCAGGGCACGGTGCGACACGCCCGGATCGGTCCTGCTAGACTCGGTGACTGACTTCGGCGAGGGCCGCGCATGCGCGGCCGTGATCGACGCGGTGGGAGACCCGGCCCAGCTTGGGAACGTTCCTCACGCGTGCACGCGTTCGAGTTGCAACACCACAGACCCCCACGATGCCGGCACCCCGGTGTCGTCCCCGAGACCAGGAGACACCATGGCCGACTACACCAAGCTCGCAGCGGAAGTCCGCACCAAGTTCGGCAAGGGCGCTGCTCGCAAGCTCCGTGCCGCCGACAAGATCCCCGCGGTCGTCTACGGCCACGGCACCGAGCCGAAGCACATCACGCTGCCCGGCCACGAGACCATGCTGCTCGTCCGTACGGCCAACGCGGTCGTCGACCTCGACATCGAGGGTGCGGCCCAGCTCGCCCTCGTCAAGGACGTCCAGCGTGACCCGGTGCGCCAGATCATCGAGCACATCGACCTCGTGGTCCTGCGCCGCGGCGAGAAGGTCACGGTCGACGTGCCCGTCGTCGTCGAGGGCGAGTCCTTCTCCGGCACCATCCACGTGCAGGACCTCAACACGGTCTCGCTCCTGGTGCTCGCCACCTCCATCCCCGAGCACGTCGTCGTCGACGTCGAGGGCCTCGAGGACGGCACGCAGATCCACGCCTCGCAGCTCCAGCTCCCCGAGGGCGCCGAGCTCGAGACCGACGCCGAGGCACTCGTCGTCGCGATCGTCACCCCGCGTGGCACCGCCGACGACGACGCCGCCGACGAGGCCGCTGCCGAGGCGGGCGCCGAGGCCGGTGCCGAGGGCGGCTCCGCCCCGGTCGACGGCGAGTAACACCCCTTCGCGGACATCTGGCCGACGCTGATGACAGGCAAGACGCTCGTCGTGGTCGGGCTCGGGAACCCCGGGCCCGGCTACGCGGGCAACCGTCACAACGTCGGCCAGATGGTCCTCGACGAACTCGCCGCCCGCATGGGGGCGACGTTCAAGAAGCACAAGACCCCGAACCAGGTCGCCGAGGGGCGCCTGGTTCCCGGGGGACCCCGCCTGGTGCTCGCCAAGCCCGGGTCGTTCATGAACACCTCGGGTGGCCCGGTCTCGAGCGTGCTCGGGTTCTACAGCGCCACCCCGGCCGACCTCGTCGTCGTGCACGACGAGCTGGACCTGCCGTTCGACACCGTCCGCCTGAAGGGCAGTGGCGGGCACGGCGGGCACAACGGCCTGCGCGACATCATCAAGGCCACGGGGACCAACGAGTTCACCCGCGTGCGGATCGGCATCGGCCGACCCCCGGGGCGCCAGGACCCGGCCGACTACGTGCTGCGTGACTTCTCGCCGACCGAGAAGAAGACGCTGCCGAACCTGCTGGCGGACGGCGCGGACGCGGTCGAGGCGATCGCGGACCTCGGGCTCCTCGCCGCACAGCAGCGCGTGCACGCTCCGTCCTGAGCGGCGCTGCCCGGTGCCGTGCGTTCGCCGGTCGCGCACACAGCGGCCGGTGTCAGTGGTGGCCGGTACCATCTCCTGAGTGACGATCTCGGGCATCATCCCTGCGCTCTCGCGCGCCTCCGCGTTCGATCGCGTCCTCCGTGCCGCACCCCGTGACGCCGACTTCTCGGTCGTCGACGGTCTGCGCGTGCCACTGCTCGGCGCCCTGCTGGCCGAACGCACCGGGCCGCAGTGCGTCTTCGTGATCACGGCCACCGGGCGCGAGGCCGAGGCCGTCCGCGCATCGGTCGGCAGCTACCTCCCCGATGCCGAGGTCCTCGAGTTCCCCGCGTGGGAGACCCTGCCGCACGAACGGCTCAGCCCGAGCGCGCAGACCGTCGGCACGCGCATCGCGACCCTCCGGAAGCTCGCCGCGTGGCAGGACGCCCCCGCGGCCGAGCGCAGCACGACCGTGGTGGTGGCGAGCGTCCGGGCGGCGCTGCAGCCGATCGCGGGCAACCTCACCTCCCTCGCGCCGATCGCCCTCCGCACCGAGTCCCGCGGCAACGACCTCGGCACCATCGCCGGGCAGCTCGTGGACATGGCGTACGCCCGGGTCGACCTCGTCACCCGCCGTGGCGAGTTCGCCGTGCGCGGCGGCATCCTCGACGTCTTCCCGCCGACGGCCGACCACCCGGTCCGCGTCGACTTCTTCGGCGACGAGATCGAGGCGATCAAGGCCTTCTCCGTCGCCGACCAGCGCACCACCGACGACGACCTCGGCTCGGTCGAGCTGACGGCCTCGCGCGAACTCCTGCTGAGCGACGACGTCCGGCAGCGGGCGCGCGAGATGCTGCACGAGTTCCCGAACCTCTCCCAGATGCTCGCGAAGATCGCCGAGGGGATCCCGGTCGAGGGCATGGAGTCCCTCGCCCCCGCGCTCGTGCAGGACCTCGTGCCGGTCACGAACTACCTGCCGGACGACTCCGTCATCGCGGTGTTCTCGCCCGAGCGGGTCAGCGGCCGCGCGCACAGCCTCGCCGAGACGAACACCGAGTTCCTGCAGGCCGCCTGGAGCGCCGCGGTCGCCGGTGCGCAGGCACCGATCGACCTCGACGCCGGCAACTTCCTCACCGTCCAGCAGCTCAAGAACGGCCGTGGGCAGCGCACCTGGTGGACGGTCTCCCCGTTCGACTCCGGGCTGGACGAGGGCGACGCCGAGCGCGTGCTCACCGACGCCGAAGCCGTGGCCGAGGCGGGCGACTACATCCGCGTCCGGGCCGAGGCGATCCCGAGCTTCGCCGGCAGCGCGGACGGTGCGATCGCGCACGTGAAGCAGCTCACCGACGACGGGTGGGCCGTCGTGGTGACCGCCGAAGGCCAGGGGCTGGTCGAGCGGGCGGTGCAGGTGCTCGCCGACGCGGGGGTCGCCGCCCGTGCCGAAACCGTCACCGCGCCTCCCGAGCCCGGCGTCGCCGTCGTGACGACCGCCACCGTCGAGCACGGCTTCGCCACCCCGGATCCGCGCATCGCGGTCCTCAGCGAGGCCGAGTTCTACGGCCGCAGCGTCCAGCAGGGCGCGCGCACCGTCAAGAAGCTCGCGAGTCGGCGCAAGAACGTCGTCGACCCGCTGCAGCTCAAGCCCGGGGACGTCGTCGTGCACGCCACGCACGGGATCGGCAAGTTCGTCGAGCTCGTCTCGCGCGAGGTGAGCTCCGGCGGCCGCAACGCGGTGAACACCCAGCGCGAGTACCTCGTGCTCGAGTACGCGCCGTCGAAGCGCGGGTACCCGGGCGACAAGCTCTTCGTGCCGACCGACCAGCTCGACCAGCTCTCGCGGTACGTCGGCGGCGAGTCCCCGACCCTGTCGAAGATGGGCGGCTCGGACTGGGCCTCGGCGAAGTCGAAGGCGCGCAAGGCCGTCCGCGACATCGCCGTCGACCTCGTGAAGCTCTACTCCGCGCGGATGGCGTCGAAGGGCCACGCCTTCGGCCCGGACACGCCGTGGCAGCGCGAGCTGGAAGAGGCGTTCCCGTTCGCCGAGACGGCCGACCAGCTCACCACCATCGACGAGATCAAGCGCGACATGGAGCGGCCGATCCCGATGGACCGTCTGCTCTCCGGCGACGTCGGCTACGGCAAGACCGAGGTCGCGATCCGTGCCGCGTTCAAGGCCGTGCAGGACGGCAAGCAGGTCGCCGTGCTCGTCCCCACGACGCTGCTCGTGCGCCAGCACATGGAGACCTTCCAGGAGCGCTTCGCCGGCTTCCCCGTGCACCTGCGCGCCCTCAGCCGGTTCCAGACCGAGAAGGAGTCGAAGGAGACCATCGCGGGCCTCGCCGACGGCACGGTCGACATCGTCATCGGCACCCACCGGATCCTGTCGCAGGGCATCCAGTTCAAGGACGTGGGCCTGGTCATCATCGACGAGGAACAGCGGTTCGGCGTCGAGCACAAGGACCAGCTCAAGAAGCTCAAGACGAACGTCGACGTCCTGGCGATGTCCGCGACGCCGATCCCGCGCTCGCTCGAGATGGCCGTCACCGGCATCCGCGAGATGTCCACCCTCGCCACCCCACCCGAGGACCGCCACCCGATCCTCACCTTCGTCGGGCCGCAGTCCGACCTGCAGGTCGCCGCCGCCATCCGCCGCGAGCTCCTGCGCGAGGGGCAGGTGTTCTACGTGCACAACCGCGTGAAGGACATCCAGTCCGTCGCCGCGCACCTCGCCGAGATCGTCCCGGACGCCCGCATCGCCGTCGCGCACGGGCAGATGTCCGAGTCGACGCTCGAGCAGGTGATGGTCGACTTCTGGGAGCGCCGGTTCGACGTCCTCGTCTCGACCACCATCATCGAGACCGGCCTCGACATCGCGAACGCGAACACGCTCATCATCGACAAGGCGGACAAGTACGGGTTGTCGCAGCTGCACCAGCTGCGCGGACGTGTGGGCCGAGGGCGTGAGCGCGGGTACGCGTACTTCCTCTACGACGCCGAGAAGCCCCTGTCCGAGACCGCACAGGACCGCCTCGAGACCATCGCCGCGAACAACGAGCTCGGCGCGGGCATGCAGGTCGCCATGAAGGACCTCGAGCTCCGCGGGGCGGGCAACCTGCTCGGCGGGGAGCAGTCCGGCCACATCGCGGGCGTCGGGTTCGACCTCTACCTGCGCATGATCGGCGAGGCCGTCTCGCAGTTCCGCGGCGACGTCGCCGAGGGGCAGACCGAGCTCCGGCTCGAGATCCCCGTCGACGCGCACATCCCGGACGACTACGTCGAGTCCGAGCGGCTCCGGCTCGAGGCGTACCAGAAGCTCTCCGCCGCCTCCGCCCCCGCGGCCCAGGCCGAGGGGATCGACATGGTCCTCGACGAGCTCACCGACCGGTACGGCCAGCCGCCGCAGGCCGTGCTCACCCTGGTCGAGGTCTCGCGCCTTCGCCGGATGGCGCAGCAGGTCGGGCTCTCCGACGTCGTCGTGATGGGGTCGAACCTGCGCGTCGCGGGCAAGGAGCTCGCCGACTCGGCGCAGGTGCGGCTCAAGCGGATGTTCCCGGGCGCCCGGTGGTTCCCGCAGCAGGACGCGGCGAGCATCCCGCTGCCGAAGCCGCACGGTGAGACCCTGCCGGACGCTGCGCTCATCCAGTGGGTGGAGAGCATCCTGACGGCCGTGTACGGGGCGTCGAAGGCGCCGGCGGAGACGCCGGCGGCGTAGAGGGCGGGCTGCCGTCGCCCGCGTGCGTGGCGTCGGTGGTCGCGTCGTGGGCGCGTGCGTGCCGGCGTGCGGCGGCGCTTGCGTCCGTGCGCATCATCCGACGTTCCGCCGGTCGATCGACGCGTGCAAAGTCGGAACGTGCGCGCGCATCTCTTGCGCGTGCATCGTCCGACGTTCCGCCTGTCGATCGACGCGTGCAATGTCGGAACAGGGACGCGCACGGACCCCGCGCGACCTCGCTACTCGGTCGCCTCGGCCTCGGAGAGCTCCCGCCGCGCCCGGTACCGACGCGCCCGCAGGCTGACCACGACGGCGGAGGCCACGATCGCGATGCCCGAGCCGACGAGGACGGCGAGCACCCCCTCGTCGAGGATCTCCTCGTTGCGGGCGAAGGCGAGCTCGTTCATGAGCAGCGAGACCGTGAACCCGATCCCGCCGAGCACGCCGACCGTGACGATCGACCAGAACGACAGCGTCGAGCGGCCGGGCGCCCGGAAGATCCGGGTCGCGACAGCCCCGAACAGCGTGATGCCGATCACCTTGCCGACCGGCAGCGCGAGCACCACCGCCCAGAAGGTCGGCGAGAGCTCCCCGATGCCGACGGCGGGCACCACCACCGCGGCCGACGCGAAGGCGAACACCGGCAGGACGATCGCGTTCGACCACGGCTCCACGTTGCCGTGCAGCGTGTGCCCGGGGCGGCGCGGCAGGACGAGCCCGAGCGCCACGCCTGCGATCGTCGCGTGCACGCCCGAGTGGTACACGAGCCACCACGTGAGGACACCGAGCGCGACCATGCCCGCGATGACCCAGGTCTGGCCGGGACGCCCGGGGCGCAGGGCCTTGCCGAGCAGCCAGAAGAGCGCGAGCACGACGACGGCGCCGGCCAGCGCGAGGAAGTCGGTGTCGTGCGCGAACACGACGGCGATGATGATGATCGCGATGAGGTCGTCGAGCACCGCCAGGGCCAGCAGGAACACCCGGAGCGTCGAGGGCAGCCCGCGACCGAACATCGCCAGGACGCCGAGCGCGAAGGCGATGTCCGTCGCGGTCGGGATCGGCCACCCGTGCCCGTACGGCGTCCCCGCGGTCACGAGGAGGTAGATGCCCGCCGGGACGAGCACGCCGCCGACCGCCGCGATCGCGGGGATGACCGCCGTCTTCGGGTTCGAGAGCTCACCGGCGACGAGCTCGTGCTTCAGCTCGATCGCCACGAGCAGGAAGAACACCGCGAGCAGCCCGTCGCTGATCCAGTGCGACACCGAGAGGTCGAGTCCGACCGCACCCCACGGGGCGTGCACGTGCAGGAGGTGCTCGAGGCCGGGGCCGAGCGGCGAGTTCGCCACGACGAGCCCGAGGACCGCCGCGGTGAGGAGTGCGATGGCGCTGAAGCGGGGGGAACGGACGATTGCCGGCATGGAGCTCCGTCGGAGAAGGGTCGGGTGGGAGATCGTCGACCAGACTTCCCGACACGCCACGTGAAGCATACCGGCCGACCCTCCGCGGCGTCCACGGTGTGCTGCGTGGCACGATGACCGCATGACCGCCGTCTCGGACCTCGTCACCGTCGTCGACCGCCTGCTCGACCCCGCCGGAGGGTGCGTCTGGAACCGCGCCCAGACCCATGCCTCGCTGGCGCGGTACGCGGTCGAGGAGTCGTACGAGCTCGTCGACGCGATCGACTCCGGAGACGACGACGAACTCCGCGAGGAGCTCGGCGACGTGCTCTACCAAGTGGTCCTCCACGCGGGACTCGCGGAGTCGTTCGACCTCGAGGACGTGGCCGCCGGCGCCCGGGACAAGATGGTGCGCCGGCACCCGCACGTGTTCGGGGACGAGCGGGCGGACACCGTGGAGGACGTCGTGCGCGTCTGGCGGGCGGCCAAGGCTGCGGAGAAGTCCTCGCGGCGGAGCGTCTTCGACGGGGTGCCCCGGGCGATGCCGCCGATGGAGCGGGCCGTGAAGCTGCTGGAACGCCTGGAGGAACGGGGGGACTCCGACGCGGTCGTCGCCTCCGTCGTCCCGGCGGCGGGCGCGGGGGCGCGGTCGGGAGGCGCGGGTGGCGTCCCGGACGCCGGTGCTGCGGGTGCGGGGGCGCGATCGAGGGCCGCGGGTGCGGTTCCGGACGCGGGTCCTGGTCGGGAGGTGCGGGTGGAAGGCGCCGGTGGTGCCGTCGTGGACGCCGGGTGGGGGACCGCCGTGCTCGCGATGATCGCGGAGGCGCGTGGCACCGGGATCGACCCGATCGCGAGTCTGCGTGCCGCGGTCGCGGAGCTGGAGTCGGCCGGCCGCGTCGGAGAGTGAGGCGACCTGCCGCGCCCGAACGGTGCGGGTGCGGATGCGCGGTGCGCGTGCGGGTTGCGGGTGCGGGCGCTGGGGCGCGGGCGAGGGGAGTGCGGGCGTCCTCCCAACCCGAAAAAAGGAGGACGCCCGCGAGTGGGCCGACGGCACCACCAGGGATGCGGTGCCGATGGAGCAGCCCACTCGAACCGCGGGGCACACTGCAGCACGTTGCCCACGCGATCGGTCCGTCGGATGGATCAGGCACCCGTCGAACCGAGGTTCTGGATGAAGAATATCAGCCGGTCGGAAGGTGTGCAAGCCGGGGAGGTCGATCTGCCAGAATCGATCCATGGCTCCGACCGTGACGGCTCCCCGTGGCATGCGTGACTTCCTCCCGGCAGACAAGGCCCGGCGCGAGCACGTCCTGGGCGTGATCCGCGACGTGTACGCGCGCCACGGGTTCGACGAGATCGAGACCCCGGTCGTCGAGGACGCCGCCCGCCTGCACTCGGGCCTCGGCGGCGACAACGAGAAGCTCGCGTTCGCGGTCATGAAGCGCGGGCTCTCCACCGAGGACCTGCAGCACGCCGGTGCGCCGCTCGACCTCGCCGACCTCGGGCTGCGGTTCGACCTCACCGTGCCCCTCGCGCGCTTCTACGCCACGCACCGGGCCGAGTTGCCGTCGGTGTTCCGGTCGGTGCAGATCGCCCCGGTCTGGCGTGCCGAACGTCCGCAGAAGGGGCGCTACCGGCAGTTCGTGCAGTGCGACATCGACATCCTGGGTGAGCCCGGGCAGCTCGCCGAGATCGAACTCATCCGGGCGACGACCGCTGCCCTCGACGCGCTCGGGATCCAGGGCACCACGATCCGGATCAACGACCGCCGGATCCTCCTGGCGCTCCTCGGGTCGTGGGGGATCACCGACCCGACCGCGGCCGACCGTGCGCTCATCACGATCGACAAGCTCGACAAGATCGGGCCGGACGGCGTGGCGGCAGAGCTCCGCGAGACCGTCGGCGTCGAGCTCCCCGGGCTCGAGGACACGATCCGCACGCTCGAGACCGCCGACTGGGACGCCGTCGAGGGAGCCACGTGGCTCGACGCCGACGCGTTCGAGGACCTGCAGCGGCTCCGTTCGGCGCTCCCGGGCGTCGACCTGCGCTTCGACCCGACACTCGTCCGTGGCATGGGCTACTACACGGGCACGATCTTCGAGGTCGCGCACCCCGACTTCGGCTACAGCCTCGGCGGTGGCGGGCGCTACGACGGCATGATCGGCCGGTTCCTCGGGCAGGACGTGCCCGCGGTCGGGTTCTCCCTCGGGTTCGAGCGGCTCGTCGACCTCGTCACGCTCCCGGAGTCCGCCGAGTCCGACGCCGTCGTGCTCGTGTACGACAAGGACGTCGACCCGGTCCGGCTCGCGGCGCTCAAGGCCGAAGCGCTCGAGGGGCACCGTCGTGTCCGGCTCGAGCGACGCACGAAGAACATGAAGAACCTGCTCGCGGGACTCGTCGCGCAGGGCTTCGACGCGTTCGCCTCCGTGGGTGCCGACACGCAGTCGCTCGAGGGTGTGGAGTTCCGCCCGCTGGCGTGAGTTCTCCACAGTCGCCCGTCATGCACGCCTCGTGTTCACCCGCGCCTCGCTAGGATCGACTCCGCAATCACCACAACCGAACGTGTAGGGAGTACCCCGTGGCCCAGATCGACGCCGTAGGCGCACGCGAAGTCCTCGATTCCCGAGGCAACCCGACGGTCGAGGTCGAGGTCCTGCTCGACGACGGGGTCGTCTCGCGCGCACTCGTCCCGTCCGGCGCCTCCACCGGTGCGTTCGAGGCGTACGAGCTCCGTGACGGAGATGCTTCCCGCTACGGCGGCAAGGGCGTCCTCAAGGCCGTCGACGCGGTCCTCGACGAGATCGGTCCGGCGCTCGAGGGCTTCGACGCCACCGACCAGCGCCTCGTCGACGCCGCGCTCATCGAGCTCGACGGCACCGAGAACAAGTCGCGCCTCGGTGCGAACGCGATCCTCGGCGCCTCGCTCGCCGTCGCCCGCGCGGCCGCCGACTCGGCCGACCTGCCGCTGTTCCGCTACCTCGGCGGCCCGAACGCGCACACACTGCCCGTCCCGCTCATGAACGTCGTCAACGGTGGCGCGCACGCCGACACCAACGTCGACATCCAGGAGTTCTTCCTCGTGCCCTACGGCGCCGAGTCCTTCTCCGAGGCGCTCCGCTGGGGCGTCGAGACGTACCACGCACTCAAGGGCGAGCTGAAGAAGCAGGCCCTCGCGACCGGCCTGGGCGACGAGGGCGGCTTCGCCCCGGAGCTCGCGTCCAACCGCGCCGCGCTGGACTTCCTGCTCGCCGCGATCGAGAAGGCCGGCTTCACGCCGGGCAAGGACATCGCGCTCGGCCTCGACGTCGCCTCCACCGAGTTCTTCCACGACGGCAAGTACGCGTTCGAGGGCAAGCAGCTCTCCGGCGAGGAGTTCACGGCCTACTTCGCCGAGCTCGTCCGCGACTACCCGCTCGCCACGATCGAGGACCCGCTGGCCGAGGACGACTGGGCCGGCTGGTCGCACCTGACCGCCGAGCTCGGCGACAAGGTGCAGATCGTCGGTGACGACCTGTTCGTCACGAACCCGACGCGCCTGCAGCGGGGCATCGACGAGAAGGCCGCGAACTCGATCCTCGTCAAGGTGAACCAGATCGGCACCCTGACCGAGACCCTCGACGCCGTCTCCCTCGCGCAGCGCCACGGCATGACGGCGATCCTGTCGCACCGCTCCGGCGAGACCGAGGACACCACGATCGCGGACATCGCGGTCGCGGTCGACGGTGGCCAGATCAAGACCGGCGCCCCGGCCCGCTCGGACCGTGTCGCGAAGTACAACCAGCTGCTCCGCATCGAGGAGGAGCTCGGCGACGCCGCGGTCTACGCGGGCCGCTCGGCCTTCCCGCGCTCGGCTACCCTGTAACCAGCGCCTCCGCGAGACGCCGTCCTCCCTCGGGAGGGCGGCGTCTCGTCGTTCGGGCGCCGAGGTCGCACGGCATGCCGCGCGCCGACCGTCGAGGTCGCACGAACTGCCGTCTCAGCCGGACGCGGGCGACCGATCGTGCGACCTCAGCGGACCGCCCGCGGCGTGTTGCGCGACCGCGTGCCGGGCGTTGGCAGCGTTCCGGGGGTGCGCCGCGCCTCCTGGATCGCCCGCTGAGAGGGCGCCGAACGGCCGCGTGCCGACCGCCAGCAGGCCCGCCGGCGGGTTATCGTCGGACCGTGCCCAGCCAGAAGCCCCGTGTCCGCCGCGTCCCCGTGGCGCTGCCCGAGGGCGGCTCGTCCGAGCAGCCGTGGTACCGCTCGATCCGGTTCTCCGGGTTCAGCCTGCTCATGCTGGCCATCATCGTGCTGTTCGTCGTCGTGCTCGCACCGTCACTCCGGACCCTGATCCAGCAGCAGGAGCAGATCGCCCAGCAGCAGCGCGAGGTCGCGAGCCAGAAGGCCGACGTCGCCCAGAAGAAGAAGGACGTCGCGCGCTGGGACGACCCCGCGTACATCGAGGCGCAGGCTCGGGACCGACTGCTCTACGTGTACCCGGGCGAGGAAAGTTACCTCGTGATGGGCAGCGAGAACCGGAAGGCCGAGTCGACGCCGACGACCGATTCCGGCACGCCCGTGAGCTCGACCGTGCAGACGCCGAAGGTCGACTGGGTGCAGGCGATGCTGTCGTCGGTGCTGACCTCGGGGCTCACCGACGAGACCACGCAGCAGCTCGTCGCACCGGACGTCTCCGGCACCGGCGACACGAAGTAGGACGACGCGCGGGACTCCGGTAGGCTCACGTACCCGTGACGACCCCTCCCTTCGACCCGCCCTCCGAACGCGACATCCAGGTCGTCTCGGCGCAGCTCGGCCGACCGGCGCGTGACGTCATCGGGATCGCTGCTCGCTGCGTCTGTGGCAACCCCACCGTCGTGTCCACGAAGCCCCGGCTGTCGAACGGCACCCCGTTCCCGACGCTGTACTACCTGTGCCATCCCGCGGCGACCGCTGCGGTCAGCACCCTCGAGGCCAACCAGGTCATGCCCGAGCTGGCGGCCCTGCTCGAGGACCCGACCGTCGCCGAGCAGTACCGCGCGGCGCACGAGTCCTACCTCGCCGATCGCGAGTCGATCGAGCACGTCGACGAGATCGACGGCATCACCGCCGGTGGCATGCCCACCCGCGTGAAGTGCCTGCACGCCCTCGTCGGACACGCCCTCGCCGCCGGACCCGGCGTCAACCCCATCGGCGACCTCGCGCTCGAGCGCGCGAGGTGGTCGCCTGCCCGGTGTGAGTGCCGGGCGTATGATGAGGGAGCAGACGCCGGAGTCGGGGCGGGTGGCGGCGAATTCTGACCAGCCTCCCGGCAACCACCCCACTCCAAGGAGATCATCCACCGTGCCCAAGATCCTCGTCGTCGGCGGCGGTTACGCCGGCTTCTACACCGCCTGGAAGCTCGAGAAGCACCTTCGTCAGGGCGAAGCCGAGGTCGTCATGGTCGACCCGCTGCCGTACATGACGTACCAGCCGTTCCTCCCCGAGGTCGCCGCCGGTTCCATCGAGCCGCGTCACGCCGTCGTCTCCCACCGCCGTCACCTCAAGAAGACGCGCGTCGTCACCGCCAAGGTCACGAAGGTCGACCACGCCAGCAAGACGGCGACGATCACCCCGGCCGAGGGCGAGGCGTGGGAGGAGTCCTACGACCAGATCGTCATGACCGCGGGTGCGGTCTCGCGTACCTTCCCGATCCCGGGCGTCGCCGACGAGGCGATCGGCCTGAAGACGATCGAAGAGGCCGCGGCGATCCGCGACAAGATCCTCACGAACTTCCACAAGGCAGCGACCCTGCCGGCCGGCCCGGAGCGTGACCGCCTGCTGACCGTCGTCGTCGTCGGTGGTGGCTTCGCCGGCATCGAGGTGTTCGCCGAGCTCCGCTCGTTCGTCTCCGACCTGCTCAAGAGCTACCCCGAGCTGTCGTTCGACGACACGCACTTCCACCTCGTCGAGGCGATGGGTCGCATCATGCCCGAGGTCTCGCTCGAGACGTCGCACTGGGTGCTCAAGAACCTCGCGCAGCGCGGCGCCACGGTGCACCTCGAGACGCAGCTGGCCTCGGCGGTCGGCGGCGTCTGCGAGCTCAAGACCAACGACGGCGCGATCGAGAAGATCGAGTCCGACCTCATCATCTGGACCGCCGGCGTCATGGCGAACCCCATGGTCAAGGGCACGGACCTCCCGCTCGAGCAGCGTGGCCGCATCCGCGTGCAGCCCGACCTGCGCGTGGTCGACGACAACGGCGTGATCGCCGACGCGTGGGCCTGTGGTGACGTCGCGGCCGTGCCGGACCTCACCGGTGGTGGCGTCGGCGGCTTCTGCGTGCCGAACGCCCAGCACGCCGTCCGCCAGGCGAAGCAGCTCGCGAAGAACCTCGTCGCGACGATCCGCGGCGAGGCGACGACCGACTACAAGCACGAGAACCTCGGTGCCGTCGCCGGCCTCGGTCTCGGCATCGGTGTCTTCCAGTCCGGCAAGTTCGCCATGAAGGGCTTCCTGGCCTGGGGTGCCCACCGCGGCTATCACGGCCTGGCGATGCCGTCGTGGGAGCGCAAGTGGCGCGTCATCGGCGACTGGGTCGGTGGCTTCTTCCTCGGCCGCGACATCGCGTCGCTCGACGACCGCGAGACCCCGCGCGCCGCGTTCGAGGCGTTCGCGTCCCGTCCGAAGCCCGCAGCCGAGGCCCCCGCGGCACCGGTCGAGGCGTCGAAGCCGACCACCGCTCCGGAAGAGGGCAAGCCCGCCGGTGCGGCCGGTCCCGCCTACGGCGAGCCGGCGAAGGACGTCTCGAACGACGCCGAGCCGGTGAAGGCCGAGGCGGACGCCAAGTAGCGACACGCTCCAGGCGAGGCGGTCACCCCACGGGGTGGCCGCCTCGTCTTCGTCGGTAGGCTGTTGCGGCCCGCCCCCGTGGCCCAATCGGTAGAGGCATGCGACTTAAAATCGCCGAGTTGTGGGTTCGAGTCCCACCGGGGGTACCGACGTTTCGCGCTCGGCGACACTTCACGGCCTCGCCCGCGCGTGAACTGTCGCGCAGCGCGAAAGCCCGCCCCCGCTACCATTCTCGGGTGGTCGGATTCGGAAGCGCGCTCGCGAACCTGCGGAACGCCCTCGGACGACCCGAGGCCCACGTCGAGGTGGTCGACGGCGAGACCGTCCCCACCGGCATGCTGCTCGGCACGCTGGGCGCCCTCCTCCTCGACGCCGGCAGCTCGGTGACCGACGTCCGTTCGGCGCTCGAGAAGGCCCGCGACGCCGCCGGGGTCGGGCCGACGCTCGCCGTCGGGGTCCTCCCCGCCCTCGTCATGGTGAGCGAGGTCGCCACCGGCGCCGCCACCATCGTCAACGCCGAGGGCGTCGAGCTCTCGAGCCGCCAGGCCGCTCGGGCGAACCGGCTCGTCCTCGGCCTCGAGAGTGGCTCGATCGCCCTCGCCGAGATCCCCGCACGGGTCCGAGCGATCCGCGCCGGGACCGTCCCGCCGCCGGCACTGCCGTGGATCCTCGGCAACGCCCTGACCTCGGCTGGACTCGCGGTCGTGTTCCGCTGCCCGTGGTGGGCGATCCTCGTGGCACTGGCCGTCGGAGCCCTCGTCGGCGTGATCGGCCTCCTGCTGCGCCGCTTCCGCGAGGCCGTGGCGATCATCCCGTTCCTCGCCGCCTTCGTGTCCACGACCATCGTCGGGCTCGTCGCCGCCGGCACGGGGTTCGACCACGTCCCGCTCTTCGCCGTGTGCGCCCCCGTGGCCGTGTTCGTGCCGGGAGCCCTCATCACCAACGCCCTGCTCGAGCTCACCGCGGCCGACATCGTGACCGGGTCCTCGCGGCTCGTGCAGGGGCTCATCATGCTCGGGTTCATGGCCGCGGGCATCGCGTCGGGGAGCGCGCTGACCGGGCTGCACGTCGACCCGTCCTCGGCGGCGCTCGTCGGCGAGGTCGCCGGCGTCGGCACGGACCGCGGCGGGTGGGAGGCCGTGCCGTCCTACTGGGTGTCGTGGGTCGCGGTGGTCGGGCTGGCCGTCGGCCTCGGCCTGGTCTTCCGGTCGGGGTGGCGGCTCACGCTCGTGTCCGTCGCGGTCATGGTCACCGCCTACGCACTGGTGAGCGGGACGACGCCGCTGTGGGGGAGCGTCGTCGCCACCGGTGCGACCGCCGCGCTGCTGTTCGTCGCGACGCGGCTGCTGGAGCGGCTGGTGCCGGCGATCCCGGCGACGGTCTCGTTCTTCCCGGCGTTCCTGCTGCTCGTGCCGGGGACGGTCGGGCTCGTCGCGGTCGCCACGTTCGACCCGGAGGCGCTGGCGAACCCGCTCGCGACGTTCGTCAGTCTCTGCATCGGCACGAAGATCGGCGGCCTGCTGCCGGGGCTGTTCGCGCGGAACGCACCGCACCGCGGGGTCGACGCGACCCAGTAGACGCGGAGAGCGCGGCAGGTGCGGTGGACGCGACCCACTGCGGGACGGGAGGCGCGGTGCCGGCCCGCACCGCGCCTCCGGGCCGTCACGGCGCGAGCAGGCGCCCCGTAGCCTGGTCGTCCACAGCCGTCGCCTTCGCGAGGTAGTGCACCTTCTTGCCCGTGGCGTTGTACGGCAGCTCGGTGACGAACCGGTAGAGCCGCGGCCGCTTGTAGCGGGCGAGGCCGGGATGCGACGCGGTCCACTCCTCGAGGGCGGCGGCGGCTTCGACGTCGTCCTCCGGCAGCCGCCCGGGCGCGCGGACGACGTACGCCGTCACGACCTCGCCCCAGCGCTCGTCGGGGACGCCGACCACGATCGCGTCGGCGACGCCCGGGTGCTCCTGCAGTGCGGCCTCGACCTGCACGGGGTGGACGTTCTCGCCGCCGGAGATGATCATGTCGTCCTTGCGTCCGACGATCGTCACGCGCTCGTGCTCGTCCCACGTGGCGAGGTCGCCCGGGTAGAACCAGCCGTTCGCGAACTTCTCGGCCTCGAGCCCGGGGTTGCGGTACGAGTAGCCGGACTTCACGGTGCGGACCGCGAACTCGCCGATCTCCGAACCGTCCTTCGGCACGGTGTCGCTCGGGTCGGCGAGGCGGTCCTCGTAGACGCGGACCACGGCGACGTCGTCGTCGGTCGAGGCTCGGCCGGTCGAGCCGGCACCGTCGGGGAAGTCCTCGGGGCGGAGGAAGGTGTTCCAGAAGGTCTCGGTCGTGCCGTAGCCGTTGAAGATGCGGGGCGACAGGAGCTCCTGGTACCGGAGCGCCGCGGCCCGGTCGAGCGGTGCGCCCATCGTCACGATGCCGTTGAGGGAGGACAGGTCGCGGGGCCGTTGCTCCTGGGCGTTCGCGAGCTGCACGAGGTTCGGCGGGGCGCCGATGAGGAACGTCAGCTGCTCGGACTCGACCAGGTCGAGCACACGGTCGGCGTCGAAGTGCCGGAGCGTGGTGAGTTCGGCGCCGACGTAGAACACCGGGTTCGGGCCGCCGGAGTACAGACCGCCGCGGTGGAAGAGCGGCGACATGTTGAGGGTCTTGTCGAACGGGCTCAGCGGGAAGTGCATGATCACGTCGTGGGCGCTGAGGACCTCGACGAGGCTCGGCAGCGGCACGGGCTTCGGCCGCCCGGTCGTGCCGCTCGTGTAGAGGCGCGTCGTCTCGTCGTAGGTGCTGCGGGGCTCGGACGCAGCGAGCTCGTCGGCGGTGACGGGGTCACTGGTGAGGAGCGCGGCGAAGTCGACGTCGCCGGGTCGGGTTCCGTCTCCGACCACGACGACGTGCTCGGGCGTGTGGTCGGAGCTGCCGAGCGCGGCCGTGATGTCGGTCGAGCGGGCGGCGTCGTGGACGAGGACCACGGGGGCGGAGTCCTCGATGATGAACGCGACCTCGTCCGACGCGAGTCGGAAGTTGGTGGGGGAGAACACCGCGCCGATGCGGTGGGCCGCCAGGTACAGGATCGCGAACTCGGGGGAGTTGAACAGCTCGACCATGACCACGGAGCCGCGACCGACCCCGTGGCGCACGAGCCACCCGGCGACGCGGTCGACGTCGGCGCCGAGCTCGGCGTACGTCCACGAGCGGTCGGTGTCGGGATCGCGGAGCGCCGGCCGTCCGGCGAAGCGGTGGGTGTTCCGGGCGAAGCCGTTGGCGTACGTGTAGCTGTGCTCGAAGACGTCGCGGAAGCGGGTCGGGTCGTAGTCGGATCGGG
The DNA here is from genome assembly GCF_001806325.1 of Curtobacterium sp. BH-2-1-1. Lineage (NCBI taxonomy): Bacteria > Bacillati > Actinomycetota > Actinomycetes > Micrococcales > Microbacteriaceae > Curtobacterium > Curtobacterium sp. BH-2-1-1. Next base: position 831,107 of record NZ_CP017580.1, on the reverse strand, counting down.
TCTCGGTCATCGTCGCTCCCAGCAGCGGTCGTGGTGCTGCACGCACCGTCCGTGGTACGGCGCGCGCCGTTCGTGGTGTCGCGCGCACCGTTCGTCAGCGTATCCGTGCAGTGAGCCTCCGCGGCAGCCCGATCCGGGCCCTGACGGTGCCATGTTCAGGCGCGCTGGTCGACCCGGGCCACCCGCTGCCAGCACCAGACGGCGACGGCTCCGGCGGTGCAGACCGCGGCGGCGACCACCAGTGCGACGGTGGAGACGTGCGTCCCGTCGGATCCGGAGTACACGGCGGCGGCCAACGCGACGGCGACCGCGGCGATGGCGGCGTACCGACCACGGGACCGCTCGAGCAGGGACTGCCCGGCGGACCCGGCCACCGGCAGCAGCGTCACGACGACGGCGCCGAGGCCGCCGACGCACAGGGTGATCGCGAACTCGGACACGAACGACACCCAGAAGCCGGACCCCGGCGTGACGGAGTGCAGGACCCAGCCGGCCGCCGCCACGACGAGCAGCGCGATCGACCGCCAGGTGGCGCTGCGGGCGCCGGCAGCGATCGAGGAGCCGAGCCGGAGCGCCCGGGTGTCGAGGTCCGGTCGGCCGATCGGCACGAGGACGGCACCGACGATCACGGCAGGTGAGAGGTCGAAGGTCCGGGTGACGCCGCACGCCACGAGCGCGGCGAGCACCAGCCAGGGGGAGACCCGGAACCCGATGGTGCTGCGATCGGTGCCGGCTGCCCAGCGGGTGGCGAGGACGATCGTCGTCGTGAGGACGGCCGCGCCGAGCAGGACCGCGGTCGCCAGGCGGACGTAGCGGGCCTCGAGGGAGATGCCCACGCCGAGGAGCGTGCACAGCCCGACGACCAGCACCGCGACGGTGATCGAGGCCCAGGTCGGGAGCACGTCCTCGCCGCGGCGTCGCTCGTCACGGGGACGGTTGCGACCGAGGAGCCCGGCGAACGGCGACCGGATCCGGCCCCGGGCGACGCCGGCGACGAGTGCGAGCGGACCCGCGATGAGCACGAGGAACCCGGCGGCGACGGCCGTGGCGACGAGGACGGTGCGCCACGAGAACGCCGCCTGGATGGTCGGCACGGTGGTGTCGTACGCGGTGGAGGCGGTCCAGTCGCCGGCGGGGCCGGACCAGTCGAGCCCGCGGCCGTGCCCGCCCGTGGTGGTGCCGGACCCGCTGCCGGCGCCGGTGCTGCCGCCGGCGCCTCCATCGGAACCGGAACCCGGACCGGAACCCGGACCGGAGCCCGGACCGGAACCCGGGCCGGTGCCGGGGCCGGAGGAGCCACCGGTCGCGGTGCCGTGGCCGTTCGGGCCCGTCGTCGTGCCGGTGCTGCCCGTCCCGTTACCAGGGGTCCCGAACGGCGAGCCGAGGCCGGTCGACCCGTCACCCGGCGTGCCCGGGGCCGCGGACGCACGGGAGACGACGACCCGGACGGCCGTCGAGGTCGGCGAGAAGTTGCCGGCGGCGTCGTGCTGCGTCGCCGTCACCGCCCGGGTGCCGGCGCCCAGCGTCGAGCCGGCCGTGGTGCAGGACCAACGGCCGGAGGCGGGCACCTCGGTCCGGCACACGGGCGCACGGTCGACGTACACGGTGAGCACGGCGCCCGCCTCGCCCGTCCCGCTGACGGTCAGGGGCTGGACGCGCACGCGGTCGCCGGACCCGGGCGCGGTGATGCGCGGTGCCGTCGGTGCGGTCCGGTCGAGCGTCACGGTCACCGGGGTCGACGCGGCGCTCCGCAGGTCGGACCGGTACCCGTCGGCCGTGCTCGCGGTCTGCGTGGCGGTGACGGAGAGCCGTGCGTCGCCGCCCGGGGTGCCGCCGCGGAGGGACACCGTCCACCGGCCGTCGGCACCGACCGTGGCGGTCCGGTCCGTCGACGACCCGGACACCGAGAGCGTGACGGTCGACCCGGCGTGTCCGGTGCCGGTCACCGGACCGTTCGTGGGCCGTGCGGTGGTGACGACCGGCGGGACGATGACGTCGGACGCCGGGGTGCGCGCCGAGCCGAGCCCGGGGAAGCTCTGGTCCGCCACGGTGAAGACCTGCTGCGGTCCGCTCCGGACGGTCGCGAGGCAGGCCCAGGCACCGTCGTCGTGGACGGTCGCGGTGCACCCGGTCGACCCTGTCGTCGCCGGACCGGTGACCCGCAGGGCGTGCCCGGGGGTGCCCCTGCCGCTGAAGCGCACGGTCCCGCTGGTGATGTCGCCGGGGTCGTCGATCGACGGGCGCACCGGGGGCCGGCTCGGCGACGTGGTCGGGGGTGCCGGGGTCAGGTGGTCCTGGGGCGCTGGCGTGGGGGTGGGTGTCGTGCCCGGATCGGGGTCCGCCCCAGTGGCAGCACCGGTGGACGTCACGGCTGCGGACGTCCCGGCTGCGGACGTGACGGCGGTGGCCGGGGCCACGGCGAGCGCGAGCAGGCCCACGACGAGGGCGGCCCCCGCGGCGACGGCCAGCGTGATCCGGGTTCGTCGAACGGGGCCGTCGCCCCCGACAGCCCGGTCGTCCACGTTCTCCCCGCGCGCGTTCATCCGAGTCCATCCCACGTGATCGAGCCGCTCGGGTCAATACGTCGATCGGATGATGTCCGTGGACCGGGCGACACGCCGAGCAGCCCGAGCGCGCGGTGTGTGCGACTCGGGAATCGCCCGTGAACCGGGGCCGTGGACGAGAGGGCACCCCGCTGGTCGATACAATCGTCCACGGCCGTGACGCCGGCCCGACGGCCCCGTCACACCGCGATCCCGACGCGCAAAGGAGTACGCCCTCATGGACACCGGACTCATCACGACGCTGATCGTCGTCGGAGTGGTGGTGGTCCTCCTCGTCGTCGTGGGGATCTACCTGTGGGTCACGTACAACTCGCTCGTCACGCTGAAGGTTCGCGTCGACGAGGCGTGGAGTGACATCTCCGTGCAGCTCAAGCGCCGCGCCGACCTCATCCCGACGATCGTCGAGACGGTGAAGGGCTACGCCACGCACGAGAAGTCCGTGTTCGAGGCCGTGACGAAAGCCCGCGCCGAGACGCTCAGCGCAGGGGACGCCTCGAGCGCCTCCACGGCAGAGGGGCACATGCAGAAGGCGCTGAAGAGCGTGTTCGCGGTGGCCGAGGGGTACCCGCAGCTGCAGTCCAGCCAGAACTTCCTGCAGCTGCAGTCCGAACTCGTCGACACCGAGGACAAGATCCAGTCCGCCCGCCGCTTCTACAACGGCGGCGTCCGCGAGCTGAACACCAAGATCCGGGTCTTCCCGAACTCGTCGTTCGCGAAGAGCCGCGGCTTCACCGAGGCGTCGTTCTTCGAGACCGCCGAGCCCGCGGCGATCGCCGAACCGCCGCGCGTCCAGTTCTGACCCGCCCGGCGACGGCTGCGACGTGTACAGCGCGATCGCGCGCAACAAGCGCAACACGGTCCTCATCGTCCTGGTCTTCCTGCTGATCATCGGGGCGCTCGGGTTCCTCGGCGGCTACCTCGCCGGCAACGTGTCGATCGGCGTGATCGTCCTCGTGGTCGCCCTCGGGTACGCGCTGGTGCAGTACTTCGCCGCGGGTCGCCAGGCCACCGCGATCGCGGGCGGCATCGAGATCGACCGGAACACCGAGCCACGACTCTGGCGCACGGTCGAGAACCTCGTGATCGCCACCGGGATGCCGATGCCGCGCGTCTTCGTGATCGAGGACCCGTCGCCGAACGCCTTCGCCACCGGCCGTGACCCCGACCACGCGATCGTCGCCGCGACCACCGGGCTGCTGGCGATCATGGACGACCAGGAGCTCCAGGGCGTCATGGCCCACGAGCTCGGGCACGTCCGGAACTACGACATCCGCGTCTCCACGATGGTGTTCGGGCTCGTGGTCGCGGTCGGTCTCATCGCCGACGTGCTCCTCCGCATCTCGATCTTCAGCGGGCTCGCCGGCGGTCGGAACCGGAACAACGACAACGGCGGCAACAACCCGATCCTGCTCATCGCCGGCCTCGTGGCGGTCATCGTGGCACCGATCGCCGCGGCGGGCGTGCAGGCCGCGGTGTCCCGGCAGCGGGAGTACCTGGCGGACGCGACCGGCGCGATGACCACCCGCCACCCCGAGGGGCTCGCCCGTGCGCTCGAGAAGCTCGGCGCGTACGGCCGGCCGATGCAGACGCAGAACTCGTCGATGGCGCACCTCTGGATCGCCGACCCGATGCGGCCCGGCCTGATGGACCGGCTGTTCTCCACGCACCCGCCGCTGCCGGACCGGATCGCGCGGTTGCGCGGGAGTCTCGACCGGTTCTGACCCGAGGGCGGGTGCCGGCGACAGGGGCGGCCCAGGAGGCGCGGGCCGGCCCCGCCCCGCGCCACCAGCCCGTCAGACGGCCGGTTCCAACGCCACGCTCGCGTCCGCGTCGTCGGCCGCGACGTGCGGCACCAGCCGGACGCCGAGCGCCCCCGCGACCGCAGTCGCGGCGGTTCCGCGGTCGGTGACCTCGACCCCGTCGAGCCCCTGCCACGCGGCCGTCCGTCGGAGTGTCTCGGCGAGCCGCCCGGCATCGAGCCGCTCGCCCGGCTCTTCCCACGCCGTCCGCACGCGCAGGACCCCGCGCTGCCGGTCGCTCTTCAGGTCGACCCGCCCGACGAGCCGGTCGCCCTGCAGGACGGGCAGGACGTAGTAGCCGAAGACCCGCTTCGGCGCCGGCGTGTAGATCTCGATCCGGTAGTGGAACCCGTACATCCGCTCGGCCCGCCGCCGGAACCACACGACCGGGTCGAAGGGACTGAGCACGGCGTCGGCCGTCACGTGCCGCGGGACCCGGGCGTCGGCGTGCATCCAGGCGCGCTCGCCCCAGGACTCGACCCGCACCGGCACGAGTTCCCCGGCGGCGACGAGTTCGGCGATCGCCGCGGCGGTGTCGTCGGAACGGAGCCGGTAGTAGTCGGCGATGTCCGCGCGGGTGCCGACGCCGAGTGCCCGGGTGGCCCGACGGACGAGTTCGAGGACGGCTGCGGGTTGCGCCGGTGCGACCTCGAGCGTGCCGACGGGCAGGACCTGCTCGGGGAGCGCGTAGACCCGCTCGAAGCCGGACCGTCCGGCGCTCACGACGTCGCCCCAGCGGAACATCTGCTCGAGCCCGAGCTTCACGTCGCTCCAGCCCCACCACGGCCCCCGACGGACGTTCGACTCGTGCTCGACCGCGCTCGCCGGCATCGGCCCCTCGGCCGCGAGCAGCGCCCGGAGCTCGCGCCGGACCCCCTCGGTCCGCCGGACCCCGTCGATCCGGTTCGGCCACGAGTCGCGCTCGCGCAGCGCGTCCATCCGCCACCGGAAGAGGGGGAGGTCGGTGCGGTCGACGAAGGCGGCCTCGTGCGCCCAGTACTCGGCGTAGGGACCGCGCTTCGACATCGTCAGACGGTCGAGCGTGGACCGGTCGTAGGCGCCGAGCCGGGCGAAGAGCGGCAGGTAGTGGCTGCGCTCGAAGACGTTCACGGAGTCGATCTGCAGCAGGCCGAGGCGCGCGAACCCCGCGTTCAGCGCCCGGGTCGATACGGCGTCGGCAGGTGGCTGGCCGAAGCCCTGGGCAGCCAGTGCGACGCGGCGGGCCTCGGCAGCGGAGAGCGTGGTCCTGACCATGTCCCGAAGGCTACCGATCGCCGCCGACACCCTGCGATCGGTGACGTATGCCGTATCTGGTACCTGTCGGGCCGCACATCGGTACACTCGCGACCATGGCATGGGGCAGAAAGCAGCAGCAACCGACGCATCCGGACCCCGTGGTCGAGGAGTCGGTCCCGACCGGCATGCGGATCGCCGGCGCGTGGTCGTGGCGGATCCTGGTCGTCATCGGCGTGATCGCGGTCTTCATCTGGCTGATGACGATCTTCAGCCAGATCCTCATCCCGTTCCTCGTCGGCATCGTCGTCTCGGCCCTGCTCGTGCCGATCTCGAACTGGATGCAGCGCCACCACGTGCCGAAGTGGCTCGCGGTCGTCATCAGCCTGCTCGGCGGACTCGCGGCGATCGGCGCGCTGGTGTGGCTCGTCGTCGACCAGATCATCGCGTCCTACCCGTCGCTCCGCGACCGCACGGTCGACCAGTACGCGAACATCAAGGACCTCGTCCTCAACTCCGGCCTGGGCATCACGCAGGGCGACGTCAACGGCTGGCTCGACGACGGCACGAAGTGGCTGCAGGACAACAGCGCGTCGATCCTCTCCGGGGTCGCGAGCGCGGGGTCCGGTGCCACGCACGTGTTCGAGGCGCTCTTCATCATCCTGTTCACCACGATCTTCCTGCTCATCGACGGCAAGAACGTGTGGCGGTGGGCCGTGCGGCTCTTCCCGAAGAAGGCTCGTGCGACCGTCGACGGCGCCGGTGTCGCGGGGTGGATCACCCTGACGAGCTTCATCCGCGTGCAGATCTTCGTCGCGTTCGTGGACGCCGTCGGCATCGGGCTCGGCGCCTTCATCGTCGGGCTGTTCTTCGGCGGCATGCCGCTGGTGATCCCGATCGCGGCGTTCGTCTTCCTCGGTGCCTTCATCCCCGTCGTCGGTGCGATCGTGACCGGGTTCCTGGCCGTCTTCGTCGCACTCATCTTCAACGGCCCGCTCGCGGCCGTCCTCGTCCTCGCGGTCGTGCTGCTCGTGCAGCAGATCGAGGGACACATCCTCCAGCCGCTCGTCATGGGCAACGCGGTCAAGGTCCACCCGCTCGCGGTGGTCCTCGGCGTCACGGCGGCCTCCGGGCTCGCCGGCATCGCCGGTGCCTTCTTCGCCGTGCCGCTGATCGCCACCGTGAACACGATGGTCATGACGATCGCGAGCGGCCGCTGGCGTGGACTCGACTCCGAGCACGTGCTCGAGGCCACCCCGAAGCGCGGCCAGCACGGGCAGCTCCAGCTCCGACGGGGCCGCCGCCACAAGGTCGGCGACGCCGTGCCCGCACCCGGCAGCAAGCCGGAGCCGGCGGCGGCTGAGGGCACTGCCAGCACCAACTGACGTCACGGGTTCGTCAGGAGTGCCGCGAGCGACGATGATGGACCCGTGACCGACACCACCACGCCGCTGATCCCCACGCTCGACGACATCGAGAAGGCACGTGTGACGATCGCCGGGGTCGCCCGTGTCACCCCGATGGAGACCTCGCAGTTCCTCGCCGAGGTCCTCGGGTCGCCGGTGCACCTCAAGTGCGAGAACCTGCAGCGCACCGGTGCGTACAAGGTCCGCGGTGCGTACAACCGCCTGTCGACCCTCACCCCGGAGCAGCGGGCCGCGGGGGTCGTCGCCGCGAGCGCCGGCAACCACGCGCAGGGGGTCGCCCTCGCCGCGCGCGAGCTCGGCATCCCCGCAACGATCTTCACGCCGGTCGGCGTCGCCCTGCCGAAGCTCCAGGCCACGCGGCACTACGGCGCCGAGGTCGTCCTGCGCGGGCACTCGGTGGAAGAGGCGCTGAGCGCGGCCAAGGACTTCGCGACACGGACCGGAGCGGTCTTCATCCCGCCGTTCGACCACCCCGCGGTCATCGCCGGCCAGGGCACGCTCGGGCTCGAGATCCTCGACCAGGTGCCCGACGCCGACACGGTCATCGTGCCGATCGGCGGCGGCGGCGTCATCGCCGGCATCGCCCTCGCCGTCAAGGGCGTCGCCGAGCGCCTCGGACGCACCATCCGGGTCATCGGGGTGCAGGCCGAGAACGCCGCCGCCTACCCGAGCTCGCTCGAGGCCGGCGAACCCGTCACCGTCAGCACGAAGCCGACGATCGCGGACGGCATCGCCGTGGCGCGACCTGGTGACCTGAACTTCCCGATCATCCGCGACCTCGTCGACGACATCGTGACCGTGTCCGACGACGACGTCGCCCGGTCGCTCCTGGTGCTGCTCGAACGCGCCAAGCTCGTCGTCGAGCCCGCCGGAGCCGTCGGCGTCGCGGCGATCATGTCCGGTGCCGTCCGCGACACCGGTCGCACCGTCGTCCTGCTCAGTGGCGGCAACATCGACCCGCTCATGATGGAACGCGTGATCACCCGCGGCCTCGTCGCGGCGTCGCGATACATCGGCATCCGCATCATGCTGCCGGACCGCCCCGGTCAGCTCGCCCGCGTCTCGCAGGTCATCTCGGACGCCGGCGCGAACGTCGTCGAGGTGCTCCACACCCGGCACGGCCAGGGGCTCGTGATCAACGAGGTGGCACTCGACCTGTCGATCGAGGCACGTGGTCCCGAGCACGCGCAGGAGGTCATCCACCGCCTGCACGAGGTGGGCTTCCAGCCGGAGCTGCTCGAGCACTGAGACGGGCACTGAGCCGAGCCGGAGACGGACAGGAGGCGCGGTGCCAGCTGGCACCGCGCCTCCTGTCCGTCAAGGGTGGCGTCTACGGCTCGTAGCGCTCGACCTTCGTCACCTCGACGGCGATCTCCTTGCCGTTGGGCGCGGTGTACGTGGCCTTCTCGCCGGCGCGCAGGCCGACGATGGCCGCGCCCACCGGGCTGACCGGGCTGTAGACGGTGAGGTCCGAGCCCTCGCCGACGATCTCGCGGTTGCCGACCAGGAACGTCGACTCGTCACCGGCGATGACGGCGGTCACCACTGTGCCGGGCTCGACGGTGCCGTCGAAGTCCGCTTCGCCGACGGTGGCGTGCTTGAGGAGCTCGGTGAGCTGACGGATGCGGGCCTCGATCTTGCCCTGCTCGTCCTTGGCGGCGTGGTAGCCGCCGTTCTCCTTGAGGTCGCCCTCTTCGCGAGCGGCTTCGATGCGGTTCGCGATCTCCTGGCGACCTTCACCGGACAGCGTCTCGAGCTCGGCCGTGAGGCGGTCGTGCGCCTCTTGCGTCAGCCACGTGACCTGGGTGTCGTTGCTCATGGTGATTCCCTTCAGCAAAGAACAAGACCGGCCGGTGTGGCCGGTCTTGTCCGCGAATCACAGCAGTCTAGGGAACCCAGCAGTCGTGGATCAAGCCGGTCACACCGCGTGACACGGTGTTCACGGGCGTGCTGATGCTCCGGACGCGCTGATCGGATGCCGGCACCCGGATCTCGCGCCAGCCGACGATCGTGTACGACTTGTCGAGGACCTGGACGGCGCACTTCGCGACCGTGCCGGGGTCGACGGAGATCTGCGTGTGCACGACCACCTGGTGGTCGGAGACGACCTGGTACCCGACGTCGTCGGTGTCGAGGCCGTGGCTGGTCTGCCCGGGACCGGCCCAGACCACCCAGACGATGAACACCAGGGCGACGGCGGCAGCGGCGACGATCCCGATCAGCCGCGTGCGACGAGCGCGTCCGGGGGTGCGGCCGTAGCGGTCGTCCAGCGTCGCGGTGGTGCTGGCGGACGGCTGAGGTGCCGGTTGGTGCTGCGGTTCGGACAGTTCGGGGCTCCCGGGGTGATTATCCTGATCCCAGGGTAGTTCACGTGACACTGTGTGCTGCCACGCGATCAGTGAGGAAGACCAGTGCCGTACCGCTTGATGGCCGTCCACGCCCATCCCGACGACGAGTCGAGCAAGGGAGCGGCGACCGCGGCGAAGTACGCGGCCGAGGGCAACGAGGTCCTCGTGGTCTCCTGCACGGGCGGCGAGGCGGGGGACATCCTCAACGACCAGCTCGGCGAGCCCGCCACGAGCCGGGCGCACCGCGACATGGCCGGGTACCGCCGCACCGAGATGGCCGGGGCCCAGGCGGCGCTCGGCATCGACCACCTGTGGCTCGGGTACCACGACTCCGGCCTGCCCGACGCCGAGAAGGGCGAGACGGTCCGGCCCGGCACCTTCTCGACGGTGCCGCTCGAGTACTCGACCGAGGCCCTGGTGCGGGTCATCCGGCGCTTCCGCCCGCACGTGCTCGTCACGTACGACGAGAACGGCGGCTACCCGCACCCGGACCACATCCGGACGCACGAGGTCTCGGTGGCCGCCTGGCGCGACGCCGCGGACCCCGAGAAGTACCCCGACGCCGGGCCCGCGTGGTCCGTCGCGAAGCTCTACTACGAGCGCACCATGAACCCCCGGCGCTTCCGGACGATCTTCGAGGCCCTGCAGGAACGCGACCCGGACAGCCCGGCGGTCGAGCAGCTGCGCGAGTGGGTCGAACGGTTCGCCGACCGGCCCGACCTCGCCACGACCCACGTCGACGTGCACGAGTACTTCGACGCGCGTGACGCGGCGCTCCGGGCCCACGCGAGCCAGGTGCCGCCGGACAGCGCCTTCTTCTACTGGCCGAACGACCTCCTCGCGACGGTGTGGCCGACCGAGGACTACCAGCTCGTCGAGGCCCGCGTGCCGACCGAGCTCCCCGAGTCCGACCTGTTCGCGGGGATCCCTGCCGACAAGGACACCACTGCGTGAGCACCCTCCACGCGGCACTCGCCGCGACCCCCAGCCCGAGCCCGACCTCGAGCGTCCCGGACGTCGACGTGACGCCCGGCGTCGCGGGCTTCATCGCGATCGCGGTCGTGGCCATCGTGACGATCCTGCTCGTGATCGACATGACCCGGCGCATCCGGCGGACCCGCTACCGGGCGGAGATCCGGGAGCGGCTCGAGGCCGAGGCGAACGGCACCGCGGGTGGCGAGCGTGACGGCGTCGACCGTGACGGCATCGATCGCGACGGCGTCGCGACGGACGAGCCGGAGCGGCGTGCGGCCGAGGACGGCCGGGCCGACGTCGGGGACGACACCGAGCGCGGCTGACGCCACGGGCGCGACGGGCGCGGCTGACGCGATCGGCGCGGTGGACCCGCGTGTGTGCGGGACGGGAGGCACGGTGCGGGCCCGACCCGCGCCTCCCGTCCGACAGACCGTCGCGGTCAGCGCACCGGGTCCAGCGCCACGATGAGGACACCCGCCCACTGGGCGGCGAACGCGACGACCGTGAGTGCGTGGAAGACCTCGTGGAAGCCGAACACCGTCGGCGACGGGTTCGGCCGCTTGAAGCCGTACACGAGCGCACCGAGGATGTAGGCCACGCCGCCGGAGAGCACGAGGACCGTCATCGGGACGCTCGCGGCGAAGAACTGCGGCAGCAGCCCGAGCGCCGCGCAGCCGAGCACGAGGTAGATCGGCACGTAGAGCCACCGGGGCGCCCCGATCCAGAGGACCCGGAAGGCGATGCCGAGCGCCGCGCCGGACCACATCACCCAGAGCACCACGACCATCAGGGTGTGCGGCAGGGCGCAGATCGCCACGGGTGTGTACGTGCCGGCGATGAGCAGCAGGATGTTCGTGTGGTCGATGCGCTTGAGCACCGCCTTGACCGTCGGGCCCCAGGGGAACCGGTGGTAGGTCGCCGAGACGCCGAACATCGCGAGCGACGTCGCCATGAACACGGCGCTGCCCACCTTCGCCGCGGGTGAGCCCGCGAGGACGATGAGCACGATGCCCATCGCGATGGCGAACGGGAACGCCCCGAGGTGGATCCAACCGCGCCACGCGGGCCGGGGTTCGGACGCGCTGGCGGTCGTCCGTCCGGCGGTCGCGGTGCTCGCGGCCTCGTCGGTGAAGGGGACGTGGGGGAGGGTCCCGGTGTCGTGCTCGGCCTGCATGGTCCGACCGTAGGGGCCGATGCCGAACGAACGCCGAACACGGGCGGGCGGCCCGGGGAACGCGGCTCGCTCCGAGGCACCGTGCACTATGTTCGTTCCGTGACCGGCAGGGTGGGATGGGCAGGACGAGGGATCCTCTACCGCGCCTACCAGAACCGGATCCGCCGGCAGATCGACGGCTCGGCGATGCCGAAGCACGTCGCCATGATCGTGGACGGCAACCGTCGCTGGGCGAAGCAGCTCGGCCTCGAGTCCGCCGCGCACGGGCACCGCGCGGGCGCCGCGAAGATCCCGGAGTTCCTGACGTGGTGCGACGACCTCGGCATCGAGGTCGTGACGCTCTACCTGCTGTCGTCCGACAACCTCAAGGGTCGTGGCGGCGACGAGCTCGAGCAGCTCGTCGGCATCATCGCCGACCTCGCGGGGACCCTGGCCGACCACCGGGACTGGCGGGTCCAGCACGTCGGCTCGAACGAGGGCCTGCCCGAACCCCTCGTCGCCGCGCTCTCCGCCGCCGAGCAGCGCACGGCGGAGCACACCGGGCTGCACGTGAACCTCGCGGTCGGCTACGGCGGCCGTCGGGAGATCGCGGACGCCATGCGCAGCATCGTGCAGGCGCACGACGAGGGCGGCGGCACGCTCGACACCCTGGCCGAGGTCCTCACGCCCGAGCTCATCGGCGACCACCTCTACACCCAGGGGCAGCCGGACCCCGACCTGGTCATCCGGACGTCGGGCGAGCAGCGGTTGTCCGACTTCATGCTGTGGCAGAGCGCGCACAGCGAGTTCTACTTCGTCGAGGCGCTCTACCCGGACCTGCGCGAGGTCGACTTCCTGCGCGCCGTCCGCGACTTCGGGTTGCGGTCCCGCCGGTACGGCGGCTGACGACCGCCGTTCCCCGCACTGCGGCGTCTGTCGGCCGTTCATCCCAGTAGACTCACAGGGTTTTCGTCCCACGGAAGGTTGCCCCTGTGAACATCGCCGAGTACGCCTCAGGCTTCGCCGAGGAGCCCGGCTACCTCGACCACGCCGCCTTCGGTCCCGTCCAGACCGCTGTCCTCGAGGAGCAGCGCGTGCTCGGGACGATCCAGGAGCACATGCGCTTCGGCGCCATGGAGACGCTCGACGAGCAGGACGCCCGGGTCCGCACCGTCGCCGCACGGCTCGTCGGACGGCGCGAGGACCAGGTCGTCTCGCAGACCGCCACGACCCCTGGGCTCCTGCACACCGCGTTCGGGCTCACCGGCGGCGTGCTCGTCTCCGCCGACGAGTACCCCTCGCTGCCGCTGGCCCTCGCGAGTGCTGCCTCGGCCACGGGCGGTCGCGTGCAGCCCGTCGTGATCGAGTCCGGCGCCGGGTGGATGACGCCGTCGCTCATCGAGTCGCGCCTGTCCGACGACGTCACCGCGGTCGCCGTCTCGCTCGTCGACTGGCAGACCGGCTACCTCGCCGACCTCGCCGCCATCCGCGAGGTCATCGGCGACCGCCTCCTCATCGTCGACGCCATCCAGGGCTTCGGCGTGGTCGACGCCCCGTACGAGCTCGCCGACGTCGTCGCGACCGGCGGCCAGAAGTGGCTGCACGCCGGGTGGGGGACCGGGTTCACCGCGTTCAGCGACCGTGCCCTGAGCCGCCTCCGGCCCGCACTGTCCGGCCCGCACGGCACGACCGGGTGGCCGACCGAGGTCCCGTCGGTCCGTCCGGGTGCCGCCGGCTTCCAGATGACCCGCATCGACCCGGTGTCGCAGGCACGCCTGGCGGTGTCGCTCGACCGGCTCACGGCCGTCGGCGTCGCCGCCGTGCAGGAGCGGGTCACCGACCGGGTCGAGCGGGTGTTCGACATCGCCGACGAGTTCGGCCTCGCCGTCGAGTCCAGCCGCGACCCCCGGGAGCGCGCCGGGATCGTGGTGCTCCGACCGCCGCAGGGACGGCTCACCGCGCTGTCCGCGGCGTTCCACAACCACGGCGTGACGGTCACGACGCGGCTCGGGGTCGCGCGGGTGTCGGTGTTCGCGTCCACCACGGACGAGACGCTCGACATGTTCCGCGACGCCTGCCTGTCGTACGCCACGATGCAGTAGCGGCCGCGCTGTTCACGTGACCGTAACTCGGGGAACCGCGTGTCGCTGGTGCCGTGTCGGGGGTCGGACGTAGCTTGTCCCCATCGGGCACCGCGCCCGATCGAAGCGGCCACAGCCGGTGCTTCGCAGACCCGCTCCACGGCCGCGTTCGAGGACATGGACCGGGCCGAGCGCGGCCCGGGGATGGAGTGGTCGTGACCTCTCAGAACGTCTCTCGCGGAACACAGCAGCAGCACACCGCGGACTCGTCCACATCGGTCGCCCAGCGCACCTACGTGCTCGACACCTCGGTGCTCCTCAGCGATCCGCGGGCACTGTTCCGCTTCGCGGAGCACGCGGTGGTCCTGCCCGTCGTGGTCGTCAGCGAACTGGAGTCCAAGCGCAACGACCCGGAGATCGGGTACTTCGCCCGGCAGGCACTCCGACTCCTCGACGAGCTCCGGATCGAGCACGAGCGGCTCGACTTCCCGATCGCGATCGGCGACGGCGGCTCGTTCCGGGTCGAGCTGAACCACTCGAACCAGTCCGTCCTCCCGTCCGGGCTGCAGCTCGGCGACAACGACTCGCGGATCCTCGCGGTCGCCTCGAACCTCAAGAACGACGGACTCGACGTGGTCGTCGTGTCGAAGGACCTGCCGCTGCGCGTCAAGGCGTCCTCGATCGGCATGGCGGCGGAGGAGTACCGCGCCGAGCTCGCGGTCGACTCCGGGTACACGGGCATCGCCGACCTGCAGGTGTCCGGCGAGCAGATGTCCGACCTCTGGGAGAAGGAGGAGATCCGCTCGTCGCAGCTCGACGGCGTCCCGGTCAACACCGGCGTCGTCATCCACTCCGAGCGCGGCTCGGCCCTCGGCCGCGTGCACACCGCCGGTGCGGTGGCGCTGGTGCGTGGCGACCGCGAGGTCTTCGGCCTCCGCGGGCGCTCCGCCGAACAGCGGCTGGCGATCGACGCCCTGCTCGACCCGGAGATCGGCATCGTCTCGCTCGGCGGCAGCGCCGGCACGGGCAAGTCGGCGCTCGCGCTCTGCGCCGGTCTCGAGGCCGTCCTCGAACGCCAGCAGCACAAGAAGATCATGGTGTTCCGGCCGCTCTACGCGGTGGGCGGCCAGGAGCTCGGGTACCTGCCGGGCGACGCGTCCGAGAAGATGAACCCGTGGGCACAGGCGGTGTACGACACGCTCGGCGCCCTGGTCTCCGACAACGTCCTCGACGAGGTCGTCGAGCGGGGCATGCTCGAGGTGCTCCCGCTGACGCACATCCGCGGGCGCTCCCTGCACGACGCGTTCGTGATCGTGGACGAGGCGCAGTCCCTCGAGCGGAACGTGCTGCTCACGATGCTGTCCCGCATCGGGCAGAACTCGCGGGTGGTCCTCACGCACGACGTGGCGCAGCGTGACAACCTGCGGGTCGGTCGGCACGACGGGGTCGCGTCGGTGATCGAGCGGCTCAAGGGACACCCGCTGTTCGCGCACGTGACTTTGACGCGCTCGGAGCGGTCCGCGATCGCGGCGCTGGTGACGGAGATGCTCGACTCGCCCGACCTGGTCTAGCGGCGGCACGCTGCGCGTCGAACCACGAAACCGACGTCGAACCGGCCCTGGATGCTGGTTCGATGTCGGTTTCGTGGTTCCGAACAACCCGACGGACAGGAGGCACGGTGCCAGCTGGCACCGCGCCTCCTGTCCGTGACAGGGTGCGTCAGTTCGGGTGCGTCATGCTGAGCACGTCGAGGGCGCTGTCGAGCTGCTCCTCGGTGACCTCGCCCCGCTCGACGTGGCCGAGGGCGATCACGGCCTCGCGCACGGTGACGCCTTCCTGCACCGCGAACTTCGCGACCTTCGCCGCCGCCTCGTACCCGATCACGCGGTTGAGCGGGGTGACGATGGACGGCGAGGACTCGGCGAACGCGCGGGCGCGGTCGAGGTTCGCCTCGAGCCCGTCGATCGTCTTGTCGGCGAGCACCCGCGAGCTGTTCGCGAGCAGGCGGATCGACTCGAGCAGCGCGGTGCCCATCACGGGGATCGCGACGTTCAGCTCGAACGCACCGGAGGCGCCCGCCCACGCGATGGTGGCGTCGTTGCCGATCACGCGTGCGGCGACCATGAGCGTGGCCTCGGGGATGACGGGGTTGACCTTGCCGGGCATGATCGACGAGCCGGGCTGGAGGTCCGGGATGTGCAGTTCGCCGAGGCCCGTGTTCGGCCCGGAGCCCATCCACCGGAGGTCGTTGTTGACCTTCGTCAGGCTGACCGCGATGACCTTGAGTGCCCCGGACGCCTCGACCAGGGCGTCCCGGGCGCCCTGCGCCTCGAAGTGGTCGAGCGCCTCGGTGACGGGCAGCCCGGTGTCGCTCGCGAGCTGGGCGATGACCCGCTGCGGGAAGCCCTTCGGGGTGTTGATCCCGGTGCCGACGGCCGTGCCGCCGAGCGGGACCTCGGCCACGCGGGGGAGCGTCGCGTTCACCCGCTCGATGCCGAGACGGACCTGGCGCGCGTAGCCGCCGAACTCCTGCCCGAGGGTGACGGGCGTGGCGTCCATGAGGTGCGTGCGGCCGGACTTCACCGCGTCGGCCCAGAGCGTGGCCTTCGCCTCGAGCGACTCGGCGAGGTGCTCGAGCGCCGGGACGAGCGTGCGGATGAGGGCCTCGGTCACGGCGACGTGCACCGATGTCGGGAACACGTCGTTCGAGGACTGCGAGGCGTTCACGTGGTCGTTCGGGTGCACCGGGGCACCGGCGACCTCGGACGCGAGGGTCGCGAGGACCTCGTTCATGTTCATGTTCGACGAGGTCCCGCTGCCGGTCTGGTAGACGTCGACGGGGAACTGGTCGTGGTGGGCGCCACCGATGATGGTGTCCGCCGCCTCGACCACGGCAGCGGCCAGGGTCGGGTCGACGATGCCGAGCTCACCGTTGACGATCGCGGCCGCCCGCTTGATCCGGGCGAGGGCGACGATCTGCGCCGACTCGAGCCCGCTCCCGGAGATCGGGAAGTTCTCCACCGCCCGCTGGGTCTGCGCCCGGTAGAGCGCGGACACCGGCACCCGGACCTCGCCCATGGTGTCGTGCTCGATGCGGTACTCGCCGGAGCTGTCGGTCACGGTGGTCGGGGTGGTGTCGGTCACGTCGTCGTGGTCCTTCCTGGGGTGCTCGCCGGCCGCGGTCGCGCCGGCTGGTGGGTGTCCCGATGGTGTCCGGGACGGGTCGTCGTGGCGGTCGGTCAGGCCTGGCCCACGACGGTGTCGACGGCGACCTCGCCCGTGGTGAGGTCGTAGGTCGCGCCGACGACGGCCAATCTACCCTCGGCGATCGCGTCCGAGACGGCGCCGGAGCGTTCGATCACCTGACGGAGCGTGGCTTCGAGGTGCGCGGCGCCGACGGATTCCTGGGGGACGTCGGCGTCGGTGGTGCGGACGCGCTCGACGCTCGGGGCGATGGCGTCGACGAGGGCCTGCAGGTGCGGGGCGGGGACGGGCTCGCCGGAGCGGGCGGCCGCGACGGCGCCGCACTTGGTGTGCCGGAGGACGACAACGAGCGGCGTGCCGAGCGCGACGACGGCGAACTCGATCGATCCGAGCACGACGTCGTCGACGATCTGGCCGGCGTTGCGGATGGCGAAGAGGTCACCGATGCCGGCGTCGAACACGTGCTCGAACGGCACGCGGGAGTCCGAGCAGCCGAGGACGGTGGCGAACGGTGCCTGCGACCCGGCGAGCTCCGAGCGGCGGTCCGGGTCGATCCGGCCGGTGCGGCGCTTGTCGGCGGCGAAGCGGGCGTTGCCCTCGACGAGGAGTCGGAGGGCGTCGGACGGGGTGGAGGCGGCGCGGTCGGGCATGGGGCTCCTCGGGTGCTTCGGGTGGTTCGGGTCGTGGTCGTGCTGCTGCTGCGGCGGGTGTTTGCTCGTCAGTTCGCGAACTGCTTGCTGACGGCGGTCGCGACGGTCCGGAAGGAGGTGTCGTCGGCGGTGCCGGACAGGACGACGGTGCCCTGGTCGAACGTCGACACGAGCGAGTACGCCTGGTTGCCCGCGTCGTCGCCCTCGGCCCGGCGGTCGTACACGGTCCACTTCGTCCCGGCGATCGTGCGGGTGCCCGTGGCGGCGTGCTGGTCGAGCTGGTTCGACACCCAGGTCGCGTTCGCGTCGATGCCCTGCTGCAGTCCGATGTACTGCTTGTCCGGCGTGAGCAGGCCGACGGTCCAGACGCTCACCCCGTCGGACGTCTTGTCCTGGTAGTCGGCACGGTTGGACGAGAAGTCGCGCGGCAACGCGGGCGCGGCGAGCGTGACGCCCGGCACCTGGGCCTGCGAGGCCACCTGGCGGTAGTCGACCGTCCGGTCGCCGATCGTGGTGTCCGGACGCACGACGACCGCGACGAGGAACAGCACGATGCCGAGCGACGCGATGAGTGCGAGCACGAGGTTGAACGCGGTCTGGTGCTGCCGCCGGGCGGTGCGGGCGGCGTCCTTGCGCGCCCAGGTCTCCTCCGGTGTCTCGGGGCGGCCCAGCTCGGCGACGATCGGGCGGCCGTCGGCGTCGGTCATCGCGCTGCGCCGTCCTCGGACTCGGACGCGGCGCGTGCGGCGTCGAGCCGGGCCCGGGCGCCGACGAGCCACTCTTCGCACCGGGCGGCCAGGGACTCGCCCCGTTCCCACAGGGACAGCGAGCGTTCGAGCGTGGCCGATCCCTGTTCGAGCTCGGCGACGACGCGCACGAGTTCGTCGCGCGCCGCTTCGTAGCTCAGCGACCGGACGTCGGGCTGCTCGGGTTCCTGCTGGGATGACACCCCTCGATCCTACCGAGCGCCCACCGACGTGCCGCCCGCGGGGGCGAACCCGTGGACAACTCCCGGCCGCGTAGGGTCTGGGGGCATGACGGACCTCCCCGACGGCGCGACCTGGTACCCGGCCCCGGACCCCGCGGACGCGCGACCCGACGTCGCCCTCGTCCTGCCCGGCGGCGGGTACCACGGCCACGCCGCCCACGAGGGGGAGGGCTACGCCCGGTGGCTCAACACGATCGGCATCTCCGCCGTGGTCTTCGCGTACCCGGTCGCCCCGCACCGGCACCCCGACGCCGTGGTGGCGACCAGGACGCTCCTGCGGGACCTGCGCGCCGGACGGTACCCGGGCCTCCCGTCCGCTCCACGCGTCCTGCTGGTCGGCTCGTCCGCGGGTGGCCACCTCGCTGCCCTCGTCTCGAACGCGCCGACGCCCGACGAACGCGCCGTGTCGGACGTGGACGACCGACCCGACCTCGCGCTGCTCTGCTACCCGGTGGTCTCGATGACCGACCACCAGCACCGGGGGAGCGCGGACAACCTGCTCGGCACGGGGGCGACGGTGTGGGCGCTGGGGGCGCTCGACACGGAGCTCATGGTCGACGGCGCGACCCCGCCGACGTTCCTCTGGCACACCGCCGAGGACCCGGCCGTCCACGTCACGCACTCGCTGCGCTACGGGCAGGCTCTCGCGCGCCGGGCGGTGCCGTTCGAACTGCACGTCTTCGAGCGTGGCGCGCACGGGATCGGGCTCGCTGAGGGCACCGGGACCGCTGCCGCGTGGCCGGGCGTCGCCGAGGCCTGGCTGCGCGACCGCGGATGGTGACCACTGGCCGCCGCGACGCCCGCCGCGACACCCGCCGCGACGTCGGCCGGGGTCAGGCGCCGTCCGGACCGGGACCGTCCGGCTCGAGCGTCCCGGTGGCGGTGCCCGCGCCGAGCGTCACGTGCACCGGCGTCGCACCGCTGAGGTCCTCCGAGCCCCGCACCACGCCGCCGTCGGCCGTCTGCACGATCGCGTAGCCACGCCGCAGGGTGTCCCGCGGGGACAGCGCCCGGAGCCGGGCGGTGAGGTGCCCGACCTCGGAGTGGGAGCGTTCGAGCCGGCGGTCGAGGAGTTCACGGGCGCGGGAGAGGTCGCGCGCCACCTCTTCCGCGCGGGTGTCGACGAGCCAGGCGGTGGACGCCAGGGCGGGACGGGAGCGCAGGGCCGCGATCCGGTCCGCCTCGACCGAGAGGGTGTGCGACAACCGGAGCCCGAGTCGTGCCCGCGCCTGCCGGACGTTGGCGAGTTCCTCGGCGACGTCGGGCACCACGCGCTTGGCGGCGTCGGTCGGGGTGGAGGCACGGAGGTCGGCGACCTCGTCGAGGATCGGCCGGTCGGCCTCGTGCCCGATCGCCGAGACGATGGGGGTGCTCGCAGCGGCCGCGGCACGGACGAGTCCCTCGTCGCTGAAGCCGAGCAGGTTCTGGAAGTCGCCGCCGCCGCGGGCCACGATGATGACGTCGACGGTCGGGTCGGCGTCGAGCTCGAGGATCGCCGCGGTGACCTCGCTCACGGCGCGCTCACCCTGCACGGCCGTGTGGACCGTCCGGAACTCGACCTGCGGCCACCGGAGCTGGGCGTTGCGCTTGACGTCCTTCTCGGCGTCGGAGTCCTTGCCGGTGATCAGCCCGATCCGGTGCGGCAGGAAGGGCAGGCGCTTCTTCCGGGACGGGTCGAACAACCCTTCCTCGGCGAGGGTGCGGCGCAGGCGTTCGAGGCGCTCGAGCAGGTCACCGAGTCCGACGTGCTTCATCTCGACGACCTGCATCGTCAGCGAGCCGCCCTTGACCCAGTAGTTCGGCTTGACGGCCGCGACGACCCGGTCGCCCTGCTTGATGTCCGCGGGGACCCGGGAGCGCACGCTCGACCAGATCGAGAACGACACGGTGGCGTCGACGTCGACGTCCTTGAGCTTGCCGTAGACGTTGCCGCCCGCGACGTTCCACTGGGTGATCTCGCCCTCGACCCAGGCGGTGCCGAGCCGGTCGATCCAGTCGCGGAGCTTCGCGCCGAGCAGCGCGACGGGCCACGGGTCGTCAGCCGTCGGGGGACCCTGTTCGATCGCCAATGTCGTTCCTTCCACGCGGGACGTCCATGCTGCCCGAGACCGGTGACAGCGCGCTCCGGACGGGTTGTCCACAGGTCCGTGCGCGCTCAGCCCGCGCGCGTCCCGCTCACCTATCATCGGGGACGTGACGATCACCAACGGCCACACGGTCCCGCTCGCCCCGCCGCGGGTCCTCGCGGCGCGCGGCCGCCTGCGGGACGAACCGGTCGCCGGTACGAAGAAGGTCCTGCTCGCCGCCCCCCGCGGGTACTGCGCGGGCGTCGACCGCGCCGTGGTCGCGGTCGAGAAGGCGCTCGAGCAGTACGGCGAGCCCGTGTACGTCCGCAAGCAGATCGTCCACAACGTCCACGTCGTGTCGACGCTCGAGCAGCGCGGAGCGGTCTTCGTCGACGACGTCGCCGAGGTCCCGCGCGGTTCGCACGTGGTCTTCAGCGCGCACGGCGTCTCACCGGCCGTGGTGGCGGGCGCCGCCGACCGCGACCTGCACGCCATCGACGCCACGTGCCCGCTCGTCACGAAGGTCCACAGGGAGGCGACGCGCTTCGCGAAGGCCGACCGCACCATCATCCTCATCGGGCACGCCGGCCACGAAGAGGTCGAGGGCACCATGGGCCACGCACCCGACCGCACGATCCTGGTCAACGGACCGGACGACGTCGCCGCGCTCGAGGTCCCCGACCCCGAGAACCTCGTCTGGCTCTCGCAGACCACGCTGAGCGTCGACGAGACGATGGAGACCGTCCGGCTCCTGCGCGAGAAGTTCCCCGCGATCGAGGACCCGCCCTCCGACGACATCTGCTACGCCACCCAGAACCGCCAGGTCGCGATCAAGAAGGTCGCCCCCGGAGCCGACCTCGTGATCGTGGTCGGCTCGGCGAACTCCTCGAACAGCGTCCGCCTGGTCGAGGTCGCGCTGGAGCACGGCGCGAAGGCAGCACACCGCGTCGACTACGCCGCCGAGATCCAGCAGGACTGGCTCACCGGAGTCGGCACCGTCGGCGTCACGAGCGGCGCCAGCGTCCCGGAAGAGCTCGTCACCGAGGTCCTCGACCAGCTCGCGGACGCCGGCTACGCCACGGTGGAAGAGGTCGTCACGGCACACGAAGACCTCATGTTCTCGCTGCCGAAGGAACTCCGCACGGACGCCTCGGGCAACCCGACGCGCGCACTCGGCGGGCGTCGCCGGTGAGCGGGGGCACGGACGGCTGGTCCGCGGTGCCCGCCCGCGAGCCGGGTCAGGTCGTCGATCCCTCCCTCGGCCAGGAGGCGCGGCGCACCCCCGCCACGTCGGCCGACGGTGACGCGCACGGTCGCGTCCACGGCCGTCCCGCACCGCAGTACGGCGAGTACGCGCCCGACGGTTGGGTGAACCCGGTGCTCGTCGAACAGGAGCGCCTCGAGCACGAGGAGCGCTCCCGAGCGGCCGGCGAACGCGAGACCCGCGACCACCCCGCTCGCGACCGCGATCCCCGTGCCGGTGCCCCGCGGCCCGGCCCGGCGACCGACGGCGGGACGGCCCGCCCGACACCCCTCGCCGGACGCTTCGGCCGCACCCCGCTCGACTTCGTCCTGACGGTCGGGCTGCTCGTGATCGGGCTCTGGTCGGTCGTCGAGTCCCTCGCCGTCGGTACGACTGCCTCGACGATCCGGACCCTCGTCGAGCGCCAGTACACCGAGCTGTCCGACCCGGCGGCGCTGTCGACCGCCGTGCTCGTGCGGGCGGTCGTGCTCGTCGTGGTGTTCGTGCTCGTGGCCTGGTGGTCGATCCGACGGCTCCGTGCCCGGCGCTGGACGTTCTGGGTCCCGCTCGTGGGCGGTGTCGTCGCGTCGGTGCTCGGCATCGTGCCGGTGATGGTCGTGCTCTTCCAGGACCCGGCGTTCACGGCGTACGTGCAGCGGATGGCCGCCGGCGGCTGACCCGCCCGCCGGGCGCTTCCGCGTCAGCCGGCCAGGAACGCGGCGACGGCGCCGTGCAGGGACGCGAGGTCGTCGACGTGCACGAGCTCGCGGATCGAGTGCATCGACAGCAGCCCGACGCCGATGTCGATCGTCGGGATCCCGAGCCGGGTCGCCGCGATCGGGCCGATGGTCGAGCCGCCCGGGATCGTGTTCACGTTGACGAACGGCTGCCACGGCACGCCCGCGGCAGCACACGCGGTGGCCCAGACGGCCTCGCCCTTCGCCTCGGTCATGTAGCGCTGGTTCGCGCTGATCTTCAGGAGCGGGCCCGCTCCCGGACGCGGACGGTTCGTGGGGTCGTGCTTCTCCGGCTGGTTCGGGTGCACGAGGTGCCCGGCGTCGCTCGACAGCAGCCACGAGGCACGGAACGCTCGCGCGGCTTCGGAACGGGTGGCGCCGAGGCCCTCCTGCACGCGCCCGAGGACGTCCTCGAGGAAGGGACCGCCGGCACCGGACGGGGTCGAGGACCCGATCTCCTCGTGGTCGAACGCCGCGAACACGGGGATGTGGTCGCCGTCGGCCGGGGCCTCGACGATGCCGCGGAGTCCGGCGTGCACGCTCGTCAGGTTGTCCATCCGGCCCGAGGCGAGGAACTCGCGGTCGATGCCGATGCGCGCGGGAGCCTGGGTGTCGGCGAGGAAGAGGTCCCACGACACGGCACCGTCGCCGAGCCGAGCGCGCAGCCACGACACCACGTCCGTCCCACCCGTGTCGCCGTCGACCCCGACGATCGGCAGGGTGTGCCGCTGGCGGTCGATCTCCTTGCCGTCGTTCACGCCGCGGTCGAGGTGGATCGCGAGGTTCGGGATGCGGGCGACGGCGTCGGTGGACACCAGACGGACCGTCCCGTCCGCGTCGACGACCCGGCCGGCGATGCGGAGGTCGCGGTCGAACCACGTGGAGAGGAGCGCGCCGCCGTAGACCTCGACGTTCAGCTGCTCCCAGCCGCCGGTGCGCACGCCGGGGTTCGGCTTGATGCGGAACCCGGGGGAGTCGGTGTGGGCGCCGAGGATCCGGAACGGGGTGGTCGGGGTGGCCCCGGACGGCAGACGCCAGGCGATGACGGCACCGTCACGGACCACCACGTAGGCGCCGGGCGTCGTCGGCCAGGCGCCGAGCTCGTCGAGCTCCTCGAACCCCGCGGCGACGAGGCGGTCCCGGGCGGCCGCTGCCGCGTGGAACGCGGTGGGGGACTCGGTGACGAACTGGGCGAAGTCGGAGGCGATGGCGTCGGCGGTCACCCGACCATCGTGGCACGGCGGTGGAGGTGACCGGACGCAGAACGGGGCGCGTCCGTCGGACGCGCCCCGTTCCTCCAGGCTGTTGCTCGGGGTGTCAGCCCTTGGTGTGGCCGGCCGAGCCGAGCACCTTCGCGGCCTCGCCCACGCGAGCCGCCATGGCGGTCTCCGCGACCTTGCCCCAGGCGCGCGGGTCGTACTGCTTCTTGTTGCCGACCTCGCCGTCGATCTTCAGGACGCCCTCGTAGTTCCGGAACATCGAGTCGGCGATCGAGCGCGTGAACGCGTACTGCGTGTCCGTGTCGATGTTCATCTTGATGACGCCGTTGCGGACGGCCTCGTGGATCTCGTCGTCGGTCGAGCCGGAGCCACCGTGGAAGACGAGGTCGAGGGGGTTCTCGCCGGTGCCGTGCTTGGCCGCGACGGAAGCCTGGATCTCGCCGAGGAGCTCGGGGCGGAGCTTGACGTTGCCCGGCTTGTAGACGCCGTGCACGTTGCCGAACGTGAGCGCGGCGATCCAGCGGCCCTTGTCGCCCAGGCCGAGTGCGTCGACCACCTTCTCGACGTCGTTCGGGGTCGTGTACAGGGCGTCGTTCGTGCCCTCGTGCTCGACGCCGTCCTCTTCGCCGCCGACGACGCCGATCTCGACCTCGAGGATCGCGTTGATGTTCCGCGTCTTCTCGATCATCGTCTTGGCGATCTCGATGTTCTCGTCGAGCGGCACGGCCGAGCCGTCCCACATGTGCGACTGGAAGATCGGGTTGCGGCCGGCGCGGACCTCTTCCTCGCTCGCTGCGATGAGCGGCAGGACGAAGCCGTCGAGGGCGTCCTTCGGGCAGTGGTCGGTGTGCAGCGCGACGGTGATGTCGTAGTTCTTCGCGACCTCGTGGGCGAACTTCGCCATCGCGAGGGCACCGGCGGCGCGGTTCTTGACGGTGTGGCCGGCGAAGTAGTCGGCGCCACCCGTGGTCACCTGGAGGATGCCGTCCGAGCCCGCCTCGGCGAGGCCCTGGAGGACCGCGTTGATCGTCTGTGACGACGACACGTTGACGGCGGGGTACGCGAACTTGCCGGCCTTCGCTCGTTCGATCATCTCGGCGTACTGTTCCGGCGTTGCGATGGGCACGTGGATCTCCTTCGACTTCGGTGGTGTCCTCGCCGATCGTAGTCAGCCGGACTGGAGGCGCGGTGCGGGTTACGCGGTCGGCCCGCGCCCGGCGTGCACATGCGTCCACGGGCCCGTTGTCCGGACCGTCGGTCGGCTGCCGGTCGGTAGGCTGGCGGTCGTGACTCCCACGACGGAAACCGGCTCCCTGTTCCTCCAGCCCGACCGCAACCTGGCGCTCGAGCTCGTGCGTGCGACGGAGGCCGCGGCGATCCGTGCGCAGCCGTGGGTCGGGCGTGGTGAGAAGAACCTCGCGGACGGTGCCGCCGTCGACGCGATGCGGAAGTTCCTCGGCACGGTGAACTTCGACGGCGTGGTCGTCATCGGTGAGGGCGAGAAGGACAACGCCCCGATGCTCTACAACGGCGAGCACGTCGGCAACGGGCACGGCCCGGCCTGCGACATCGCGGTGGACCCCATCGACGGCACCTCGCTGACCGCCGCGGGTCGCCAGAACGCGATCTCGGTGATGGCCGTCTCGGACCGCGGCTCGATGTACGACCCGTCCGCCGTGTTCTACATGGACAAGATCGCCGCCGGTCCCGAGGGCCGCGGCGTCCTCGACCTCGAGAAGCCCATCGGTGACAACATCCGTGCGCTCGCGAAGGCGAAGAGCAAGGACCTCGAGGACATGCAGATCGCCGTCCTCGACCGTCCCCGCCACGACGAACTCATCCGGGCGATCCGTGCGACCGGTGCCGGCACCCGTCTGCTGCTCGACGGTGACGTCGCCGGTGGCATCGCGGCGGCGCTGCCCGGGTCGACGATCGACATGTGCGTCGGTGTCGGCGGCACCCCGGAGGGCATCATCACCGCGTGCGCGATCAAGGCGCTCGGTGGCGTGATCCTCGGCAAGCTCCAGCCGAAGGACGACGAGGAGCGCGAGAAGGCGATCGCCGCCGGACACGACCTCGACAAGGTGCTGGACCAGGACGACCTGGTCACGGGCGACAACACGTTCTTCGTCGCCACCGGTGTCACCGACGGTGTGCTCGTGGACGGTGTCCGCCGGTCGCGCGGCGTCATCCACACGGACTCGCTCGTGCTGCGGTCCCGCTCGAACACGATCCGTCGCATCCAGGCGGACCACCGCGCCGAGAAGTGGTTCTGATCCGCTGACGCCGCGCGGCGCGGCTCGCTGCTGCGGCCGACCGACGGTCGGGTCGAACCACGAATGCGACATCGAACCAGCCCCGCGGGGGAGTTCGATGTCGCATTCGTGGTTCGACGGCGCGGCGCCGGGGCGGGGCGGGCCGGTGCCAGTGCGCCGGAGCGGGCGTCAGTCGTCGTCGAGGGCGCCGACGAGCTCCGGCGCGGTGAGCAGCCGCGGCTCGTCGGTGATCGTCGCCGGGTCCGCGATGACCTTCGACTCGTCGAGGAGTGACAGCCGCCGGGCACTCGGCAGGACCTGGCGTTCGAGCGACCCCACGAACCGGTTGTAGTCGACCACGGAGCCCCGGATCGACCGCCCGAGCTTGTCGACGTGTCCGGCCATGGTGGCCAGGCGGCCGTAGAGCTCGCGGGAGACGCGGAAGAGCTCGTGCGCCTCTTGGGAGACGACGTCCTGCTGCCACGAGAACGCCACGGTCTTCAGCACCGACCACAGCGTCACCGGCGACGCGAGTGCGATGCGCTTGCGGAACGCGTGGTCGAGCAGCCCGGGGTCGGCGGCGAGGGCGCTCGAGATGAGCGACTCCGACGGGATGAACGCCACGGTGAGCTCCGGCGATGCGTCGTAGCCAGTCCAGTACTCCCGCGCGGCGAGGGCGTCGACGTGGGCCCGCAGTGCCTTGACGTGCTGCCCGATGAGCGCATCGCGCCGGGCCCCCTCGGCGCCGGTCGCGGTCGCCGGGATCTCGGCAGCCTGCAGGTAGGCGCTGAACGGGACCTTGGCGTCGACGGCGATGGTCTTGCCACCCGGCAGGTGCACGACCATGTCGGGGCGTGCGGTCCCGGCGGTCGTGGTGACGGAGGACTGCACGTCGAAGTCGACGCGCTCGAGGAGCCCCGCGGCCTCGACCACGTTGCGCAACTGGGTCTCGCCCCAGACGCCGCGCGTGCTGTTCGACGACAGGGCGCTGGCCAGCGTGTCGGCGGTGGCGCGCAGGCGTTCCTCGGACTCGGCAGCGGAGCGCAGCTGTGCCGAGAGGGCCCCGTACTGCTCGCTGCGGGACTGTTCGAGCTCGGCGATCTTGGCGCGCATGACGTCGAGCGTCTGGGCGACCGGGCTGAGCGCGGAGAGCACCTTCGACTCGCCCTGGGTCCGGGCGGCGTCGGCACCGTGCATGCGCTGGACGAGGTGCTCGAGTTCGGCGGCCCGGCGTTCGAGCGAGTCGACCTGCCGCCGGTACTGCGCGTCCTGCGCGTCGAGCCGTTCCTCGGCGTCGCGACGGACCTCGTCGAGGCGCGACCGGAGCGCCTCGGCGCTGGCGCGGGACGTGGCCGCGTCCACGCCGGCGCGCGACCGCGCGAGCGACCAGGCGACGACCGCACCGACGGCGACGCCGATCACGAGACCGATGACCAGGGCGAGGATCTGCATGTCGCGACCTTGGCAGGACCCACCGACACCGCGCCTCCTGGGCCGCCCGAATCCATGTCATGACATTAGGGCAAACAAGGTGTACAGTCGTGATCGTCCGCCGATGAAGCCGCACGGAAGGTCCCCCGCGTCGCATGACGAACCCAGCTCCCCACGCGTACGACGTGATCACGATGGGACGTGTGAGCGTCGACATCTACCCGCAGCAGACGGGGCCGCTCGAAGACGTCTCGACGTTCTCGAAGTCCGTCGGCGGCAGCGCCACGAACGTCGCGATCGCGGCAGCCCGGCACGGAGCCGACGCGGCGGTCATCACCCGCACGGGCAACGATCCGTTCGGCCGCTACATCGCCAGGACCCTGCCGGAGTTCGGTGTCGCGAACGCCTTCGTCGAGACGGTCGAGGGGCTGAACACCCCCGTCGCGTTCTGCGAGATCTTCCCGCCGGACGACTTCCCGCTGTACTTCTACCGGGCACCGAAGGCCCCGGACCTCATGATCACGGCGAAGTCCCTGCCGCTGCACGAGATCGAGCGGGCGAAGATCTTCTGGACGACGGTCACCGGCCTCAGCGAGGAGCCGAGCCGCCAGGCCCACCAGGTGGCGTACGAAGCGCGCAGTGCCGCCGCGTCCCCGACCGCCCGGCACACCGTGCTCGACCTCGACTACCGGTCCATGTTCTGGTCGTCGCCCGAGGCCGCGACGCGCGAGGTCGCCGTCGCCCTCGAACACGCGACCGTGGCCGTCGGCAACCGCGAGGAGTGCGAGGTCGCCGTCGGTGAGACCGACCCCCTCCGCGCCGCCGACGCCCTGCTCGAGCGCGGGGTCGAGATCGCCATCGTCAAGCAGGGGCCGAAGGGCGTCCTCGCCAAGACCCGCGACGAGTTCGTCGAGTTCCGCCCGCACCACATCGACGTCGTCAACGGCCTCGGATCGGGCGACGGCTTCGGCGGGGCACTCACCCACGGACTGCTGCAGGGCTGGGGGCTCGAGCGGACCCTCGCGTTCTGCAACGCCGCCGGCGCGATCGTCGCGACCCGGTTCGAGTGCTCCACCGCGATGCCGACGACCGACGAGATCGAGCAGTTCCTGCAGGACAACCCCACGGAGGAGGCCGTCAATGCCTGAGATCAGCACCGCCGACTTCGCGCGGCTGCGGGACGTCCGCGCCGGACAGCCCGAGCTCGTGCGGGCCGCGCTCGACGCCCGACGCAAGCGCTCCCTGCTCGCCGACGACGGCAAGCTCTTCATCGTGGCCGCCGACCACCCGGCACGCGGAGCCCTGGCCGTCCGGAACGACGAGTCCGCCATGGCCGACCGGTACGACCTGCTCGAGCGGCTCGTCACGGCACTCGGACGCCCCGGGGTGGACGGGGTGCTCGGCACGCCGGACATCCTCGAGGACCTCGCGCTCCTGGGCGCCCTCGACGACAAGGTCGTGGTCGGCTCGATGAACCGCGGTGGCCTCCGGGGCGCCACGTTCGAGATGGACGACCGCTACACGGCGTACTCGGCGCAGGCCATCAAGGACTCCGGGCTGGACTTCGCCAAGCTCCTGGTGCGCATCGCCCTGGAGGACTCGGGCACCGCCCCGACCCTCGAGGCCACGGCCCGGGCGGTCAGCGAGGCCGCGGCGCTCCGGCTGCCGATCATGCTCGAGCCGTTCATGTCGGCGTGGCAGGACGGCCGGGTGGTCAACGACCTGACCGCCGACGCCGTGATCACCTCGATGGCGATCGCCGCGGGACTGGGGGAGTCGAGCGCGTACAGCTGGCTCAAGATCCCGGTCGTGGACGACATGGAACGGGTGATGGCCGCGACGACGCTGCCGACCCTGCTGCTCGGCGGGGACCCGTCGACCCGCCCGCTCGAGACCTACGCCAAGTGGGCCGACGCCCTGGCACTCCCCGGGGTGCGCGGCCTGGTCGTCGGCCGCACGCTGCTCTACCCGCCGGACGGCGACGTCGCCGCAGCCGTGGACGTGGCCGCCGGGCTCGTCCACACCCAGGAGGCCCGTGCCGGGTTCTCCACAGAATCCCACGACCCAGCCGCTCGGCTCGCGGGCGCCACCACCATGGACTCGTCCATCCCGGAAGGAAGCAACGCATGACCACCACCGAGACCGCCACCACGACCATCGGGCACTGGATCGACGGGGCACGCGTCGCGTCGACGTCCGGCAACACGGCCCCGGTGTACGACCCGGCGCTCGGGGTCGCGACGAAGCAGGTCGCCCTCGCGAACGAGGAGGAGATCCAGGCGGCGATCGCGAGTGCGAAGGCGGCGTTCCCGGCGTGGAGCAACCTGTCGCTGTCGAAGCGCCAGCAGATCCTGTTCTCCTTCCGCGAGGTCCTCAACCGCGACAAGGCGGAGCTCGCCGAGATCATCACGAGCGAGCACGGCAAGGTCATCGACGACGCCCTCGGCGAGATCGCTCGCGGGCAAGAGGTCGTCGAGCTGGCGACGAACATCCCGAGCCTGCTCAAGGGCGAGTTCAGCGACCAGGTGTCGACCGGCATCGACGTGTACTCGATCCGTCAGCCGCTCGGTGTCGTCGGCATCATCAGCCCGTTCAACTTCCCCGCCATGGTGCCGCTGTGGTTCCTGCCGATCGCGATCGCCGCGGGCAACACCGTCGTGCTGAAGCCGAGCGAGAAGGACCCGAGCGCCGCGATCTGGCTCGCCGAGAAGTTCAAGGAGGCCGGGCTGCCCGACGGTGTCTTCACCGTTCTGAACGGCGACAAGCTGAGCGTCGACGGGCTCCTCACCAGCCCCGACGTCGAGTCGATCTCCTTCGTCGGGTCGACCCCGATCGCGCAGTACGTCTACGAGACGGGCACGAAGCACGGCAAGCGCGTGCAGGCCCTCGGCGGCGCGAAGAACCACATGCTCGTGCTGCCGGACGCGGACCTCGACCTCGTCGCGGACAACGCCATCAACGCGGGCTTCGGATCCGCCGGTGAGCGCTGCATGGCGATCTCGGTCGTCGTCGCCGTCGAGCCGGTGGCCGACGAGCTCATCGAGAAGATCACGGAGCGCGCGGCGACCCTGCGCATCGGCGACGGTCGTCGCGGGTGCGACATGGGCCCGCTCGTCACGAAGCAGCACCGTGACAAGGTCGCCTCGTACATCGAGGTCGCAGAGCAGGACGGTGCGGTGGTTGTGGTGGACGGCCGCACCGTCCGACCCGACGGCGACGAGAACGGCTTCTGGCTGGGCCCGACGCTCATCGACCGGGTCCCCACCACGAGCCGCGTCTACACCGAGGAGATCTTCGGCCCGGTGCTCAGCGTCGTCCGCGTCGCCTCCTACGAGGAGGGCCTCGAGCTCATCAACAGCGGGGCGTACGGCAACGGCACCGCCATCTTCACCAACGACGGGGGCGCTGCCCGTCGCTTCCAGCGCGACGTGCAGGTCGGCATGATCGGCATCAACGTGCCGATCCCCGTCCCCGTCGCGTACTACTCGTTCGGTGGCTGGAAGAACTCGCTGTTCGGCGACCACAAGGCGTACGGCGCCGACGGCGTGAGCTTCTTCACCCGCCAGAAGGCGATCACGAGCCGCTGGCTCGACCCGTCGCACGGCGGCATCAACCTCGGCTTCCCGTCGAACGGCTGAGCGCTCGTGACGACCGACAACTGGTTCAACCCCGCCGGCTCCCGCCCCGAGGCGGGCTGGACGGACGTGATCGACGGCCGTGTCGCGGGGTGGGCGCACACCGGTCTGCGGACCGGCGCGCTGACCGACGGGGGCGAGCTGCGCCTCCAGGCCGACGCCGTGGAGCGCATCGTCGTGCCGCTCGCCGGATCGTTCCGCGTCACGTACGCGGGTGCCGCCGGGAACGGCGACCAGGCCCTCGACGGGCGTTCGAGCGTGTTCGACGGACCGACCGACGTCCTGTACCTCGGTTCGGGAACGGAGGCGCGGATCACCGGCACCGGTCGGCTCGCGGTCGCCGAAGCACCCACCGACACCGTCAAGCCGACGACGTACGTGGCCCGGCAGGACGTGCCGGTCGAGCTCCGCGGTGCCGGACAGTCCAGCCGGCAGGTGCACAACTTCGGCACCCCGGCGGCGCTCGACGCGGACAGGTTCATCGTGTGCGAGGTGATCACGCCGGCCGGCAACTGGTCGTCGTACCCGCCGCACAAGCACGACACGTCCGTGCCCGGCGAGGAGTCGAACCTCGAGGAGATCTACTACTACGAGTCCGCCGTCGCGCGCGGGGTCTCCGCACCGAGCACCGCCGACCCGTTCGCACTGCACCGGACCTACGCGTCCGACGACCGCGCGATCGACGAGTTCCGGCAGGTGCGCACCGGCGACATCGCCCTCGTGCCGTACGGCTGGCACGGTCCCGCCGTCGCGGCGCCGGGCTACGACATGTACTACCTCAACGTGATGGCCGGGCCCGACCCGGAACGCGTCTGGAACATCACCGACGACCCGGCGCACGGCTGGGTCCGCCAGGTGTGGGAATCCGAGTCGATCGACCCGCGCCTGCCCTACGAAAGGAAGCTCGCGTGACCACCAACACGCGGAGGATGACCGTCGGCCAGGCACTCGTCGAGTTCCTGGCCAACCAGTGGACCGTCGACGGTGACGTCCGCGAACGCACCATCCCGGGGATCTTCGGCATCTTCGGGCACGGCAACGTCGCCGGCGTCGGCCAGGCCATCAAGCAGCTCCACGTCGAGCAGCCCGGCCTGCTGCCGTACCACCAGGCCCGCAACGAGCAGGCGATGGTGCACGAGGCCGTCGGCTTCGCCCGCATGCACCGCCGCCGTGCCACCTTCGCCGCGACGGCGTCGGTCGGCCCGGGTGCCGCGAACATGCTCACCGCCGCGGCGCTCGCGACGACCAACCGGCTGCCCGCACTGCTGCTGCCGTCGGACACCTTCGCCACGCGCACGACCGACCCGGTGCTCCAGCAGATCGAGCTGCCGCACGACACCTCGCTGCAGGTGACCGACGCGTTCCGTCCGCTGTCCCGGTACTTCGACCGCGTCGAGCGTCCGGAGCAGCTGTTCTCGATCGCGCTCGCGGCGATGCGGGTGCTCACCGACCCGGCCGAGACCGGCGCCGTGACCATCGCCCTGCCCGAGGACGTCCAGGCCGAGCAGCTCGATGTCCCCGTCGCCTTCCTGCAGCCGCGTGAGTGGCACATCCGCCGGCCGCTGCCCGAGCACGGGCCGCTGGCGCGTGCGGTCGCGGCGATCCGGGCGGCGAAGCGTCCCGTCATCGTCGCCGGCGGTGGCGTGCTGTACTCCGGTGCGGAGCAGGAACTCGCGGCGTTCGTCGAGGCCACCGGCATCCCGGTCGGCACGTCGCAGGCCGGCGGCGGGTCGCTCGTCTGGGACCACCCGCAGTACCTCGGTGGCATCGGCGCGACCGGTACCGCCGCGGCGAACGCGATCGCCGCGCAGGCCGACGTCGTCATCGGGATCGGCACGCGGTACAGCGACTTCACGACGGCCTCCCGGACGGCGTTCCAGAACCCGGACGTCACGTTCGTCAACGTCAACGTCGCCGCGTTCGACGCCTACAAGCACGGGTCGCAGTTGCCGATCGTCGCGGATGCGCGCGAGACGCTCGTCGCGCTCGCCGAGCACCTCGCCGCGTTCTCGGTGGACGCCGGGTACGCGGCCGAGATCGCGCAGCGGAAGCACGAGTGGGACGCCGTGGTCGACCAGGCCTTCGCACCGTCCGGCCTGGCCGTGCCCGGTCAGTCCGAGATCATCGGCGCCGTGCAGTCCGCCACCGATCCGCGCGACGTCGTCATCCAGGCTGCCGGATCGCTGCCGGGCGACCTGCACAAGCTCTGGCGGGTGCGGGACGCGCTCGGCTACCACGTCGAGTACGCGTTCTCGTGCATGGGCTACGAGATCGCCGGGGGCATCGGCGTCCGCCGTGCCGCGCCGGACCGCGACGCGATCGTCATGGTCGGCGACGGCAGCTACCTCATGCTGCACACCGAGCTCGTCACGGCCGTGGCCGAGGGCATCAAGATCGTGGTCGTCCTCATCCAGAACAACGGGTACGCGTCCATCGGGCACCTGTCCGAGACGGTCGGGTCCGAGCGGTACGGCACGAAGTACCGCTACCTCGACGAGACCGGCTCGTTCGAGGGCGACGACGTGCTCCCCGTCGACCTCGCCGCCAACGCACGCTCGTACGGCGTCGACGTCATCGAGGTGCAGCCCGGGCCGAACGCGATCGAGGACCTCACGTCCGCGGTGCGTCAGGCGAAGGCGAACGACCACACCACGCTCGTGCACGTCCACTCGGACCCGCTCGTCTACGCCCCCGAGGGTGACGGCTGGTGGGACGTCCCGGTCGCCCAGACCTCCACGCTGCCGAGCACCCAGCAAGCCCGCACCGCGTACGAGCAGCAGGTCGCCGCGCAGCGTCCCCTGCTCGGCTGAACACCTTCCACCACACGCAGAAAGCAGACGACGACGTCATGACCGACACCGCCACCGCCACCGACGCCATCCGGATCGGCACCGCCCCCGACTCGTGGGGCGTCTGGTTCCCCGACGACCCGAAGCAGGTCCCGTGGCAGCGCTTCCTCGACGAGGCGACCGCGGCCGGCTACAAGTGGATCGAGCTCGGGCCGTACGGGTACCTGCCCACCGACCCCTCGCGGCTGCGCGACGAACTGGAGTCCCGCGGGCTCCAGCTGTCAGCCGGCACCGTCTTCACCGGGTTCCACAAGGGCGACGACCAGTTCCAGCGCGCCTGGGACCAGGCCGTCAAGGTCGCCGGTCTCGCCGCCGCGCTCGGCGCCGAGCACCTCGTGACCATCCCGGACCTCTGGCGCTCGGACGCCACGGAAGAGGTGCTCGAGTCGCGCACGCTGACGGATGAGCAGTGGGAGCGCCTCGGCAAGGGCCACGACCAGCTCGGCAAGGCGCTGCTCGAGGAGTTCGGCGTGCACCAGCAGTTCCACACGCACGCGGACAGCCACGTCGGCACCTACACGGAGACCGTGCGCTTCCTGTCCGAGACGGACCCGGCCTACACGAACCTCTGCCTCGACACCGGTCACTTCGCCTACTACGGCGGCGACAACCTGAAGCTCATCGCCGAGCACCCCGAGCGCGTCGGCTACCTGCACCTCAAGCAGGTCGACACCGACCTGCTCCCCGACGTCCTGAAGAACGACGTCCCGTTCGCCACCGCGGTGGCGCAGGGAATCATGACCGAGCCGCCGCACGGCACGCCGGAGCTCGCGCCCATCATCGAGGCCGTCGCGAAGATCAACCCGGACATCTTCGGCATCGTCGAGCAGGACATGTACGGCTGCTCCGTCGACGCTCCCGGCCCGATCGCCGAGCGCACGTTCCAGCACATCTTCGGCTCGACCGCCGCCGCCCGCGCCCTCTGACACCCCCAGGAGAACCCAGCATGAGCACCACCGAGAACCTCCGCGTCGCCGTCGTCGGAGCGGGCGCGATGGGCAGCGACCACGTGCGTCGCATCACGTCGACCATCGCCGGCGCCGACGTCGTCGCGATCGTCGACCCCGACACAGCCCGGGCCACCGCGGCCGCGGCGAAGGCCCCGGGTGCGATCACCGCGTCGTCGTTCGAGGACGCACTCGAGGCCACCCCGATCGACGCGGTCATCGTCGCGACCCCGGGCTTCCTGCACGAGCCCGTCCTCGTGCCCGCCATCGAGCGTGGCCTCGCCGTCCTCTGCGAGAAGCCGCTCACGACGTCGGCCGCGGACTCCCTGCGGATCGTCGAGCTCGAGCAGGCGACGTCCGAGCGCCCGAAGATCCAGGTCGGCTTCATGCGCCGGTTCGACAAGGGCTACCAGGAGCTCCGTGCGCTTCGCGAGTCCGGGTCGAACGGTGCCCTGCTCGCGCTGCACCACGCGCACCGCAACCCGACGACCCCGCCGAACTTCAGCGAGTCGATGCTCATCCACGACTCGGTGATCCACGAGATCGACATCATCCCGTTCATCACGGGGGAGCCGATCGTCGCCGTCGAGGTGAAGAAGCCGCGCAAGAACTCCCTCGCACCGGCCGACCTGCCCGAGCCGCAGTTCGTCCTGTTCACCACCGAGTCGGGCACGATGGCGATCGTCGAGATCAACGTCAACGCCCAGTTCGGCTACCAGGTCACGACCGACGCGGTGTTCGAGTCGGGTGTCGCCTACATCGGCCGCGAGACCTCGCTGAACCTCGTGTCGCAGGGCGTGTCCGGCCAGGGCGTCACCCCGTCGTTCGTGGAGCGCTTCGGCGCCGCCTACGACGAGGAGGTCCAGCGCTGGGTCGACGCCGCCAAGACCGGCGGCATCGACGGGCCGAGCGCCTGGGACGGCTACACGGCTTCCGTCGTCGCCGAGGTGGCCGTGCGTGCGCAGCAGACCGGTGCGCTGGAGCAGGTCGCCTACGCCACCGCGAAGCCGGCGTTCTACGAGACGGCCTGATCGATGCCGAAGATCGCGCTCGACCCCACGCCGTTCCACCACGACCTGTCGCTGCTGGAGTTCCCGCAGAAGGTCGCGGACCTCGGCTACGAGTACCTGCAGCTCACCCCGCACCAGGACTTCATCCCCTTCTACCGGCACCCGAAGGCCGACGACGACCTCGTCGACGCGTTCGCTGCAGCGTGCCGGAAGGCCGGGGTGCGGGTCGCGTCGGTCCTGCCGGTCCTCCGGTGGTCCGGGCCCGACCGTGACGCCCGTGAGGCCGCGGTGACGAAGTGGAAGCGGGTCATCGAGATCACGAAGCGTCTCGGCGTGGACACGATCAACACCGAGTTCTCCGGCCGCCCCGAACTCCCCGAGGAGTCCGAGGATGCCTTCTACCGCTCGATGGAGGAGCTCCTGCCGATCATCGAGGACGCCGGACTCCGCGTGCTCATCGACCCGCACCCGGACGACTTCGTCGAGGACGGCCTCGAGGCCCTCCGGGTCATCCGCGGCCTCAACTCGAAGCACGTCGGGTTCGTCTACGTCGCCTGCCACACCTTCCACTACGGCGGCAACATGGACGAGATCATCGACGCCGCGGGCGACTCGCTGCAACTCATCCACGTCGCCGACGCCTACGACCACCGACGGTCGCACGGCCTCCGTTACATCACGAACCCGCCGGGCAACCCCGTGCGCGTGCACCAGCACCTCCCCGTCGGGCAGGCGGACGTCGACTTCGACGCCTTCTGGGCCGCCCTCGACCGAGTCGGCTTCACGGCGCGCGAGGACACCGTCGCGGTGTCGAGCGTCTTCGCCGAGGACGAGAACGCCGACGAGGTCTCCCGCTTCCAGCTCGACACGATCACGAAGGGACTGAACCGATGACGACCACCATCGAGACCCCGACGCCCACCGGCACCGACGTCCGACCCGTCACCCTGCAGGCCGCGTCGCAGACCGTGACCGCCCTGTGGAACGACTCCGCCGATCCGCGCGAGCTGTCCACCGCGATCCACGAGTACGGCGCGGTCGGGGCGACCTGCAACCCCGTGATCGCGTACACCTGCATCCAGCAGGATCCCGACACGTGGGTCCCGCGCATCCGTGAGATCGCCGCCGAGCACCCCACCGCGGGGGAGTCCTGGATCGGGTGGAAGGCCGTCGAGGAGCTCTCGATCGCCGCGGCCGCGCAGCTGTTGCCCGCCTTCGAGGCGTCGGGTGGCCGCAACGGCCGGCTGAGCATGCAGACCGACCCGCGTCTCCACCGCGACCAGGACGCCCTCGTCGAACAGGCCGTGCGGTTCTCGCAGCTCGCGCCGAACATCATCGTGAAGATCCCCGCCACCAAGGTCGGCATCGCCGCCATCGAGGAGGCCGCGTACCGCGGTGTCTCGATCAACGCGACCGTGTCGTTCACCGTGCCGCAGGTCGTCGCCGTGGGCGAGGCCATCGAGCGCGCCCTCGACCGCCGTGCCGCCGAGGGTCTGCCCGAGCAGGAGTTCGGCCACGTCGTCACGCTGATGGCCGGCCGCTTCGACGACTGGCTGAAGACCGTCGTCAAGCGCGACCACGTGATGGTCGACCCCGGCATCCTCGAGTGGGCCGGTGTCGCTGCGGTGAAGCACGCGTACCGGGTCTTCCAGGAACGCGGCTTCCGGTCGCGCGTGCTCGTCGCCGCCTTCCGGAACGCGATGCAGTGGTCGGAGTTCCAGGGCGGTGACCTCGTCGTGTCGCCGCCGTTCCAGTGGTCGAAGGACATCAACGACAACGCGTTCCCGTTCCGTCCGGACGCCATCGACGACGAGGTCCCCGCGCACGTCATCGACGCGCTGCGTGCGGCCACGCCGGAGTTCGCCCGGGGCTACGACGTCGACGGCATGACGATCGACGAGTTCGACCGCTTCGGCGCCACGGTGACCACGCTGCGCCAGTTCCTCGACGCCGACGCGAAGCTCGACGCCCTGGTCCGCGACATCATCGTGCCGGCAGCATGAGCGCAGCCGCGTCCGCCGACGTCGCCACCATCGGTGTCGGCCTCATCTCGGTCGGCTGGATGGGCCGGTTGCACTCCCGTGCCTACCGCGCCCTGCCCGACCACTTCCCGGAGCTCGGCGTGCACCCCCGGCTCGTCGTCGCCGCCGACCCGATCGAGGCGGCACGCGACCAGGCCGTGACCCGCCTGGGCTACGAGCGGGCCGTCGCCGACTACCACGAGGTCCTGGCCGATCCCGAGGTCGACGTCGTCTCGATCTGCTCGCCGAACTTCCTGCACCGCGAGATGGCGGTCGCCGCTGCCGAGGCGGGCAAGCCGTTCTGGATCGAGAAGCCGATGGGCCGGTACGCCAGCGACTCCCGACAGATCCACGAGGCCGTGCAGCGCGCCGGTGTCATCACGAGCGTCGGCTTCAACTACCGGCACGCCCCGGCGATCGAACGGGCGCGCGAACTCGTCCGCAGCGGGCGCCTCGGCCGGATCACGAACGTCCGCGGGTCGCTCCTCGCCGACTACTCGTCCGACCCCGCGGCGCCGCTGACCTGGCGCTTCGAGCGGGAGCGTGCCGGCTCGGGCGTCCTCGGCGACCTGCTCTCGCACGGGCTCGACCTGGCGCAGTACGTCGTCGGCCGGATCTCGTCCGTGACGGCGCTCGCGGAGACCTTCATCGTCGACCGCCCACTCCCCGGCGCTGGCATCGTCGACCGCAGCGCCGCCGCGACGGGGGAGCGGAAGCCGGTCGAGAACGAGGACTACGCGGCCCTGCTCTTCCGCTTCGAGGACGGCGCCGTCGGCACGATGGACTCCAGCCGCGTCATGCGAGGGCCGCACGCCGAGTACACGCTCGAGGTGTACGGCACGAAGGGCTCGGTGCGGTGGGACTTCCAGCGCCTCAACGAGCTCGAGGTCTACCTCGACGGGCAAGAGGTCGACGGATACGCCACCCACTACGTGGCCGCGGGGGACGGCGAGTTCGCCCGCTTCCAGCCGGGCGCCGGTACCGCCATGGGGTACGACGACCTGAAGACCGTCGAGGCCGCGCAGTTCATCGCGAGCGTCCGGCGCGGGGAGCAGCTCGCGCCGTCGGTCGCCGACGGCCTGGCGGCTGCGTCGATCGTGGAAGCGGCGGAGGCGTCGCTCGCCGACGGGGCGTGGCACGAGGTGGCGCGCGTCGACGGACCGCTCACCTACGCGGCGGCGACCCCTGTGCTCTAGACACACGACCCGACGGACGGGAGGCGCGGTGCCAGCTGGCACCGCGCCTCCCGTCCGTTCTGTCCCGCGCTCGCAATCCATGTTAGGTTGTCAGGACAAAGCATCGACCTGCAGGAGGCACCATGCCGCTCGTCCGTATCGACCTCGCCACCGGCCGCACGCCCGAGGCCGTGCGTGCCGTCGCCGACGCGATCCACACCGCCATCGTCGACGTGTACGGCATCCCCGCACGCGACCGGTTCCAGATCGTCACCGAGCACCCGGCGCAGCAGATCATCGCCGAGGACGCCGGACTCGGGTTCGAGCGCACCGACGGCGTCGTGATGATCCAGGTCTTCACACAGCGCGGGCGCGACCAGGCCGCGAAGCAGGAGCTCTACCGCGCGATCCACGACGGGCTCGCGGGGGTCGGTGTCGCGTCCGAGGATGTCTTCATCGGGTACGTCGAGAACGGGCCGGAGGACTGGTCCTTCGGCTTCGGCCGGGCGCAGTACGTGACGGGCGAACTCGGGGTCCCCTCGTTCGCCTGAGCGGGCGGCCTACTTGTCGACGAGCGTGACCTCGAACGAGTAGCGGTCGGGGCGGTAGCAGTGCACGCCGTACTCGACCGCGCGGCCCGAGGCGTCGTATGCGGTGCGGCTCATCGTGAGCACCGGGTCGCCGTCCTCGATCTCGAGCAGGCCGGCCTCCTCGTCGGTGACCGCACGGGCGCCGATGCGCTGCTTCGCGACCCGCATGGTCACGCCGCGGCCGCGCAGGAGCTGGTACAGGCCGTGGGT
Organism: Curtobacterium sp. BH-2-1-1; assembly: GCF_001806325.1. NCBI lineage: Bacteria > Bacillati > Actinomycetota > Actinomycetes > Micrococcales > Microbacteriaceae > Curtobacterium > Curtobacterium sp. BH-2-1-1. Next base: position 791,296 of record NZ_CP017580.1, on the reverse strand, counting down.
CTGCAGGTCGTCGTCGGTGATCTCGAGGAACTCCGGCGGCAGGTAGTTCTCGAGGATCGCCATCGGGACGTCCTCGGCGAAGCGCACGCGACGGATGTGGGCGACCGTGGTGCCCGGTGCGATGCCGAGCGCCTCGGCGACGGCGTCCGGGGCGGGCACGTCGTTGCGTTCCAGGAGCTTCGTCGCCGGCGCCTGCGACCCCTGTGCGAGGTCGTCGTAGAGGCTGGTCAGCTCGACCTTGCGGGTCACCGGGCCGTGCACGACCTGGGTGCCGATCCCGCGCCGGCGCACGAGCAGGCCCTTGTCGACGAGGTCCTGGATCGCTCGGCGGATCGTCGGCCGGGACAGCCCGAGCCGCTCACCGAGGGCGATCTCGTTCTCGAGGCGGGCACCCGGGGGCATCGCGCCGGAGCGGATCGACTCCTCGATGCGCGAGGCGACCTGGAAGTACAGGGGCATCGGACCCGACCGGTCCAAGTCCATGAACAGGTCGGACGGCAGCTGGCCTTCGTTGGTCATCGCGGTCCTTCAGCAGTAGGGATTGTCGTGACAATACCACCGGGCCCGAGGCAGACTGGCCAGCGCGGCCGAGGGGCCGACGTCAGTCGGCGAAGATCATCGGGCGGTTCGACAGCCGGGGCTGCGCAGCCGTCCGCGGCTTCTCCGCTCGGGCCCGCACCGGAGCGATGGCGACCCGGACGGCCGCGCCGAGCGCCTCGACCGTGTCCGTCCCGTGGTGCCCGGCCGCGTGCACGACGATCGCCGCGCACGCCTCGGCATCGGCGGCCGCGTCGTGGTGCTGGAAGCCCTCGTACCCGGCGGCCCGCGCCGCCATCGGCAGGCGGTAGGAGTCGAGCGTGTAGGTCTTGCGGGCGACCTGCAGCGAACACAGCGAGTGGTGTTCCGCGAGGTCGATCCCCGTCGCCGAGCACCCGCCGGCGATCACGCCCATGTCGAAGCGGGCGTTGTGCGCCACGAGGACGTCCCCGTCGGCGAACGCCACGATGTCCGGGTACTGCTGCTCCCACGACTTCGCCCCGACGACGTCCGACGCGACGATGCCGTGGATGCGGGTGTTCCACTCGAGGAAGGCGTCGTGCCCGAGCGGCGGCCGGATGAACCACGACGCCCGCTCGACGACCCTGCCCGCGCGGACCTTGACGAGTCCGACCGAGCAGGCGCTGGCGGGCGAGCTGTTCGCGGTCTCGAAGTCGATCGCGGTGAAGTTCAACGGCACGGTCCCGATCGTCGCACGCGGCGCCGACATCGCCGCCGAGCCCCTCGGCGTTGCGGCCGGGCCGGCCGTCCCGGCCGTACGGTGGGCGGCAGCGGACGGTCGGCCGTCCGCGTCGGACTGTCGGACTGTCGGACTGTCGGACTGTCGGACTGGAGGCGCGGGTCGGCCCCGGCGGGCGGCCGCCGGTAGGCTGTCCTCCCGTGGCACTCACCATCGGAATCGTCGGTCTCCCGAACGTCGGCAAGTCGACCCTGTTCAACGCCCTGACCAAGAACCAGGTCCTCGCCGCGAACTACCCGTTCGCGACGATCGAGCCGAACGTCGGCGTGGTGAACCTCCCCGACCCGCGGCTGGACCAGCTCGCGACGCTCTTCAACTCCGAGAAGACCGTGCCGGCACCCGTGTCGTTCGTCGACATCGCTGGCATCGTCAAGGGCGCGAGCGAGGGCGAGGGGCTCGGCAACAAGTTCCTCGCCAACATCCGCGAGGCCGACGCCATCGCCCAGGTCGTCCGCGGCTTCACCGACGACGACGTCGTGCACGTCGCGAACAAGGTGTCGCCGAAGGACGACCTCGAGGTCATCAACACCGAGCTGATCCTCGCCGACCTCGAGACCATCGAGAAGGCGCTGCCGCGGTACGAGAAGACCGTGAAGCTGAAGCAGGCGGAGCCGATCGTGCTCGAGACCGCCCGTGAGGCCAAGGCGGCGCTCGAGCAGGGCACGCTCCTGTCCGCCACCTCGATCGACCTCGCACCGATCGCCGAGCTCGGGCTCCTGTCGGCCAAGCCGTTCATCTTCGTCTTCAACGTCGATGAGGCGATCCTCACCGACGAGTCCCGCAAGGCCGAACTGGCCGCGCTCGTCGCGCCCGCCCAGGCCGTGTTCCTCGACGCGCAGGTCGAGTCCGAGCTGATCGAGCTCGACCCGGCCGACGCCGCCGAGCTCCTCGAATCGACCGGGCAGACCGAGTCCGGCCTCGACCAGCTCGCCCGGATCGGCTTCGACACCCTCGGGCTGCAGACCTACCTGACGGCCGGTCCGAAGGAAGCCCGCGCGTGGACGATCGGCAAGGGGTGGAAGGCACCCCAAGCTGCCGGCGTGATCCACACGGACTTCGAGAAGGGCTTCATCAAGGCCGAGGTGATCTCGTTCGAGGACCTCATGGCCGCCGGCTCCATCGCCGAGGCCCGTGCGCACGGCAAGGCCCGGATCGAGGGCAAGGACTACGTCATGCAGGACGGCGACGTGGTGGAGTTCCGCTTCAACAACTGACCCGTCGTCCGGGTTGTGCGCCTCGGTCCGTCTTCAGCGGGCGTAGGGCCAGTAGCGGAACGTCGACTGCTCGCCACGCCTCTTCTCCGGCAGGCGGTGGCCGTACGCGCCGACCGTCTCCTCGAACAGTGCTCCGTCGCTCACGACCTCGAAGCGGAAGCCGCTCCGGCGATGAGTGCCCGACCCTCGGTGCTGCCACGAGCCCGGGACGATCCGGAGGAGTGCGCGAGTCACGCCGCGATTCGCTGCGACGGCGTACTCGATCCCGTGGCGCTCGACCGTGGCTTCGGAGAACTTGAACCACTTCGACGCCGATTGCCCGATCTCCTGGGAGTGCTTCTCGCGCTCCGCTCGCGGGAGCCAGTCCGCCTTGTACCCGTAGCCGTCCAGTTCGGAGCCGTCGAGCGCCTCCTCGCGACTGCTGGTCCACGCGCCGAGGGAAACGATGAGCAGGGGTTCGTCCGTCTCGAGCGGCGGCGCTGACATCTCGTCGAGAAGGTCCTGGAGTCGCATGATGCCGTGCCCCTTGGCCGACTCTCGTCGCGCGTTCGTGAGCTGGGCGGCTTGGCCTCCGGGAAGCCGCACGGTTCCTGTGGCCCGTGCGAGGACCGGCATCGAGCGGAGCAGGTCGATGCACGCAGCCTCGACAGACGTGTACTCGACCTCGGATCGCATGCCGTAGCGGACGATCCAGATCTCCGGTTCAGCGCCGAGTTCCCGGATCGCCTTGATCTTGGCGATCTTGTTGCTCGGGGTCTCGGCGCTGTCCGTGAGCAGCGCTTCCCTCCCGTGGGAGGCGAAACGTTCGCCCTTTCCCTTCCCGACGTAGAAGGGCACACCCGTCGCGGGATCGACGAGCATGTAGACGTAGAGTCCAAGCTCGTTCGCTACCTGCTGCTGCACGCTTGGGTCGATCGCGGTCTGCACTGCCATGGTTCTTCCCCCGAGTTGTTGATGTTTACTCAAAGAGGCTAGGGCACGATGTTGGTGAGCGTGACCAACGCGCGGCTTCGCCGGTGACGGTGCTGGGGGATTTGCAGTGCCGTCGCCGGAATCGATCGCACGCCGCCAGGATGGCTACATGACGAACGCGCAGGCGGGCTGGTACGACGACGGTTCCGGGACGATGCGGTGGTGGGACGGCTCCGCGTGGACGGAGCAGGTGCAGCCCGCGGCAGCGCCGTTACCGGGACTCGGCGGGGTGATCGACCGGATCCAGGCCGAGGCCTCCGCCGGTGGGCAGCCGCGCCCTGCTCCAGCCGGTATGAGCTACGTCGTCCTGCAGGTGGTGCTCAAGGAGAAGTTCTTCGGTACCGGGTCCGGCAACCTCACGGAGCTCGAGCGGGCGATCAACGCGCAGGCGGCGCTCGGGTACCGGCTGCACACGATCACCACGTCGTCCTCGGGCAGCACAGGCTTCGGCGGCGGCGACCGGATCCAGGCGACGATGGTCTTCGAGAAGCTCGTCTGACCGCAACCGCGGATGCGTGCGTCGGACCGGCCGGCTTGGCGTCTGTTCGCATCGCCGCGCTAGGTTGGCGCTGAGTCCATCGCCGAGGAGGCCCCATGTCGTACGTCGTCGACTTCGAGCACGTGTCCACCGTCGGGTTGGAGTCATCGCCGGTCGCCGACGCCCTCGCCGGGCTCCGGGCGAACGAGGCCCGCTACTTCAAGAACAAGTACGACCACGTCTTCACCACCCACCCCGCCGAGGACGTGCCCGACCTGGTCGACTACGTCACGAAAGTCCTCCAGGAGGAGCGGGGTCTGGTCATCGCCTCGAAGCCGCTCGAAGCCACCGAGGCCTTCGTCGACGGCATCCGCTGGACCCACGTCTTCTACGAGTCCGGACTCGCGGTCAACGTCCTCTACACGCTGGAGCCGGGCGGCAAGCGCGCGGTCGGGTTCAAGCTCTCGGACGGCATGGAGGTGCCGGAGGAGCTGGCGGACACGTTCAAGTTCGCGCGGCAGAAGTCGAAGCTGGCGGGGACGATTCGCGGTTCGTACTTCGTCGTCAAGGGCGAGTACTGACGTCGCGTCGTCCGCGCTGAGCCGATCGTCGACCGGTTTGGCCACAGAACGCGCTTGCTCGGCCCACGCGCATCACGCCCACCTACCGTCGAGAGGCTAGGAGGCAACGTGAAGTACATCCACTACGACGGCAGCCAGATCCTCACGGGGGACGCGATCGCCGATGCGGTCGCGGACTACGCGGCGATCCTCGGTGCCAACGGCAGGACCGACACCGTTGCGATCCCCGCGGTGGCCGACGACGGCTCGGTGACCCGGACGACGGTGCTGATCGGCCCCGCGAGCGAGTTGACCGTGAGCGCGGCGCCCGACGACGAACTCGAGCCCGAGGACCACGCGTTCATCCGGCGGCTGCGGGACGCTGCGGAGCGAGCGGGGACCGAACGGCCGGTGAACGTCGACGGCGGGCACCGCTTCGCCGACGCCGACGAAGCGAACACGGCGGACGCAGACACGGCGGCCGCGGACAAGACCGACTGACCCCACACACGACGAAGGCCGCCGAGCAGTGCTCGGCGGCCTTCGTGTGTGGCGTGCTGGGCTCAGGCTGCGAGTGCCAGCTCGCCCACGCGGACGGACTGCGCCTGCACGAGCGTGCGGCTCGACTCACCGCGCCACGAGCGACCGGGCACGGTCCAGCCGGCCTCGCCGTCGATGTCGACGCGGGCGCCACGGGTGATGAAGAGACCGAGGTCGTCGGCCGGGATGCGGACGAGGTACTCGCGCTGCGAGCGCTCGTCGCGCACACCGAACTCGGCGATGCGGTCGGGGGAGACGGTCGGCGCCGCGAGGGCGGTGCCGGTGATGGTGATTCGTTCGTTGCTGGTCATGGTGTTGCGGTACTTCCTGGTCGTTCGGCGCCCAGGGCGACTCGGTGTCGGCGGACGGCTGAGTCCGGCGCGACGCATCGAGTGCGGGGCGCGCACGTCGAGCTTCGACGTGCAGCTCGTCCGTTCGGATCGAGCGGTGGTCTCGTGGGAATGCGACTCGGGTGAGTCGGCTTCGAGACGGTTCGGTGTGCGCGAGTCAGATGGGTTCGCTGCAGTGCACCAAAAGAAGACTCTACTCGACGATGCCCGGATTGTCCAGGAACGATGTCCAGCGGATCCCACCGGCGGCGACGTTGCCCGAACCGTCGAGTCTGGCGGCGGAGGAGGACGGCTTGCGACCGGCCTGCTCGTGGATCAGCCCGTCGAACGCCTCGGAGAAGTCGAGGCGGGGGACTGCCGCGGTGACGGCGAGCAGGTCTGACGTCTTCCACAGGGCGAACCCGGCCCCGGAGACGTCGAGCGAGGTCGCGACCTCGAGCAGGTGGCCCTCGACGTCGAACGCGGGGTCGACCGACGTCCACATGTGGCGCTCGATCACCTCACCGACCCGACGGGCACGGGCGGCATCCCACCCGGCACCGATGGCGAACACGCTGCCGACCGCACCGCCGGCGTCCTCGAACGGCACGGCGTGGGCGTCGAAGGACGGCGTCACGCCGAGGTCGTGCAGCATCGTCGCGACGAACAGCAGCTCACGGTCTGGTTCGAGCTCGATGGTCGGTGCGAGGAGCGACGCCCACGCCCACGAGCGCAGGCAGTGGTGCACCAGCGCCGGCGAGGACCACGCACGCACGACATCGAGCGCCCGCGCGGCCACGGGGGAGGGCGGTGCGAGCAGCGCGTCGACGTCCAGGGTCATGGCAAGAAGGTATCGGAGGCGACCGACCGACGGACGGGAGGCGCGGTGCCAGCTGGCACCGCGCCTCCAGGCCGCCTGTTGGTTCAGTTGAGGGTCGGGGTGTCCTCCGGCACGACGCCACCGCCGTACAGGTCGGTCGCCAGGTCGCGCAGCGCGCGGAGCGCGACGCGCTGCGTCAGCGGGCCGTACGAGATGCGGGCGACCCCGAGGGCCTCGTACTCGGCGGCGGGCAGGGCGCCCGGCAGCCCGATCACGGACAGCTTGCCGCGACCGAGGCCCGCGACGAGCTGCTCCACGACGTCACGCTGGATGGCTCCCGGCACGAACACCAGCGCGGCGCCGTTGTCGAGGAACGCCTTGCCGCGGGCGATCGCGTCGGCGATGCTCTCCTCGATCGGGCGGTCCCCGCCGCGGGCGATGGCGTCGGTGCGGGCGTTGAGCTGGAAGTCGATGCCCTCGGCCTGGGCGGCGGCGGTGATGGCGGCGACCCGGGCGACGGCCTCGTCGAACGGGCGGAGGCGGTCCTCGACGTTCGCGCCCACGATCCCCGCAGCGATCGCGCGGCGGATCGTCTCGGCCGGGTCCTCGTAGCCGTCGTCGAGGTCCGCCGTGACGGGCAGGTCCGTGGCGGCGGCGACGATCGCGGCGCCCGACAGTGCCAGGTCGAGCGGCATCCCGCCGTCGTCGTACCCGTACGAGGCGGCGATGGAGTGCCCGGCGGTGGCGATCGCCTTCGTCTCCGGAAGGTCGCTGACGACCTTCGCGCTGATCGCGTCCCAGACGTTGACGACGCGGAGGATCTCCGATGCTTCGTGCAGCTGCTTGAGGGTGGTCGCCTTGTCGGCGGTGCTCGTGCTCATGACGCAGACAGTAGGCCGACCAGCTCGGGCAGGGATCATCGTGTCCGTCGCGCGACGTCACCGTAGCGTCGATGACACCACCAGGAAGGACACCGACATGGAGCGTTGGAACGAGGCGATCGCCGCGGTCGAGGAACACCTCGACGGCGGCCCGGACGACACCGTGCTCGACGTGGACGAGCTCGCGCGCATCACCGGGACGAGCGAGTACCACTTCCGGCGGGTGTTCTCCGCGCTCGCCGGGATGCCGCTCTCCGAGTACGTCCGACGTCGCCGGATGACGCTCGCCGCGGCCGTCATCGCCTCGGGGACGACGACCGTCTCGGACGTCGCCGCACGCTTCGGGTACGGCTCGGCCGATGCGTTCGGGCGGGCGTTCCGCGCCGTGCACGGCATCGGGCCGCAGGAGGCGCGCGAGCCCGGCGCCGTCCTCCGGTCGCAGGGTCGGCTGTCCTTCCGTCTCACCGTCGAAGGGAGCACTCCCGTGCAGTACCGCCTCGTCCAGAAACCCGCCTTCCGTCTCGTCGGACGCTCGACCCGTGTCCCGCTCGTGTACGAGGGGCCGAACGACGCGATCCAGGCGTTCGAACGCAGCATCACCCCCGAGGACCGGGAGCGCATCGCCGGACTGTCCGACCAGGAGCCCTCGGGCGTGCTGTCCGTCTCCGATGCGTTCGCCGAGGGCCGCGCGGACGGCAGTCTCCTCCGTTACTCGGTGGTCGCCGCCACCTCGGTCGAGAGCGCACCGGGCCTCGACGTCATCGAGGTGCCGGCTGCGACGTGGGTCGTGTTCTCCGGCTCGGGACCGGTGCCCGGAGCGATCCAGGCGCTGTGGCCGCAGGCGTTCGGGGAGTGGTTGCCCGCCAACCCGTACCGTCTGGTGGCGGCGCCGGAGATCGCTCGTGTCCGGCTCGCACCCGGCGGTCGTACCGCGGAGGCCGAGCTCTGGCTCGCGGTCGAGCCCGACCCCGCGGACGACGCAGGATGACGGCCGGACTCGCGCCGCGCCTCCAGTCCGATGCATGCTGGGACGCATGGCGCACGACGAGGAGGACCCGGTCGGCACCCTGCGAGGGGTCCGCACGAGCATCAAGTGGACGCGGTACGCGCCCGACGTGCTGCCCCTGTTCGTCGCCGAGATGGACCACGAGGTCGCGCCGGCGATCCGGCAGGCGCTCATCGAGCGGGTGCAGCAGTCCGACCTCGGGTACCTCGACGGGCCCGGGCCGCTCGCACCGGCGTTCGCCGCGTTCGCGAAGGACCGCTGGGACTGGGACGTCGACCCCGCCCGGGTGTCCCTCGCCACGGACGTCAGCGTCGGGATCGTCGAATCGCTCCGCCTCGCGCTGCCGGACGGCGGCCGGGTCGCCATCACGCCGCCGGTGTACCCGCCGTTCTTCGAGCTCGTCGAAGAAGCCCGATGTCAGGTGGAAGAGGTCCCGCTGCTCGAGCAGTGGGGCGTCTACCGGCTCGACCTCGAGGGCCTCGAGCGCGCCTTCGCCGACGGCGTCCGCGTCTTCCTGCTCTGCAACCCGCACAACCCCGTCGGCCTTGTGCACGACCACGACGACCTCGTGGCGCTCGCCGAACTGGCCGCACGGTACGACGTCCTCGTCATCAGCGACGAGATCCACGCACCGCTGACGCACCCCGGCGTCCGCTTCACCCCGTTCGCCGCGGTCGCCGAGCCCGCCGGGGCGCGGAGCATCTGCGTCACGAGCGCGAGCAAGGGCTGGAACCTCGCCGGCGTGAAGTGCTCGATCATCGTCGCCGGGGACACACGGACCGCAGCGCTCCTCGACACGCTCTGGGAGGAGGTCGCCTGCCGCACGAGCATCCTCGGGTTGCACGCGAACCTCGCGGCGTTCAGCCTGGCGACGGACTGGCTCGACGACGTGGTCGCCCGGATCGTCGCGAACGAACGGCTGCTCGGCTCCCTCCTCGCGGAGCACCTGCCCGGCGTCGTGTACACCCGGCCCCGCGCCGGCTACCTGGCGTGGCTCGACTTCCGCGGCATCGGGCTCGGGGACGACCCCGCCGTGCCGCTCCGGGAGCACGCCTACGTCGCGTTGAACTCCGGCCTCGGGTTCGGGTCGCAGGGCCGCGGGTTCGCGCGGCTCAACCTGGCGTGCTCGCCGGACACGCTGCGCGAGGCGGTGCTGCGGATCGCGGCGGCCTACCCGTCGAGTGCGCAAGAGGGGCTGGTCTGGCACGTCGCGTGAGCGGCGGGCTGGTGTGGGCCGTCAGCCGGTGGCTGTCGGCTGTCGGCTATCGGCTTGTCGGCTGTCGGCTGTTGCCGTCGGCCTGGAGGCACGGGTCGGCTACTCGGGTCGGCGTGCCTCGATGAGGTGCCGGGCTGAGGACGCCACGAACGGTCCGTCCCGCTGGATCAGCTCGTGCAGGTCGCGCAGACGGTCGCGGTATCGCTCGACGCTGAAGTCCGGCACCCACCAGATCACCTTCCGCAGCAGGTAGACCACCGCCGCGACGTCGTGGATCTCGATGCGGGTGCGAGCGGTCCGGAGGTCCACGACCTCGAGGCCGGCGGCTCGCGCGGCGTCGGCCTCGTCGTCGTGGTGTCGCCCCCGACGCTCGATCGGCTTCGGGCCGAGGAAGAACTCGATGAGCTCGAACACGCTCGCCGGGCCGACGTGCTGGGCGAAGTAGGTGCCTCCGGGGGCGAGTACTCGGGCGATCTCGTCCCAGTGGATCGCGGCGGGGTGCCGGCTCGTCACGAGGTCGAAGGCGCCGTCGGCGAAGGGCAGCGGTGGTTCGTCCGGGTCAGCGACGACGACCACTCCGCGCGGATGCAGGAGCCGAGTGGCGGCGGCGACGTTCGGCGCCCAGGACTCCGTGGCGACCGCCGTGGCCGGGAACGCCGTGGCCTCGGCGAGGACCTCACCACCGCCGGTCTGCACGTCGAGGCTGGCGGAACCGGGGACCTCGGCGAGGCGGCCGAGTCGCTCGCCGAGCAGGTTCGCGTAGCCCCACGGCGGGCGCTCCTCGGTGGCGCGGCCGTCGAGCCACGAGAAGTCCCAGCCGGTGACGTCGGCGGCTTCGCCGATCGCGATCAGGTCGTCGAAGGTCGTGGTGCTCACGCGGTCCATGGTGGCGTCTCCCCGGCGAGGGCGCCAGCTCGTCGCAGCTGCTCGCTGACGGGGACCGTCAGGCCACGTACTGGTTGCGTCCGACGACGCGGATCGTCAGGTCGACCTTGCGCGCGGGCACCTCTTCGGTGAGCCCGATCCACTCGCGGGCGACGAACCCGACGGAGGGCCACCGGGTGACCTCGGTCACCAGGAACCCGTCGATGAACACCTGCCACGCGCCGCGTTCGCGGACGGCCTGCACCTCGTGTGTCGCCATGCCGCGAGCGTACCGGGTCGGTACCGCTCCCTGGCGGCTCCGCTCAGAGGTCGAGTGTCATGTGGACGTCCGCGCGGGCGTAGGGGCTCGGCGCGACCTCGTCGTGGCCGAGGTGCCGGAACCCGAACGCCTCGTACAGGTGCACGGCGCTGGCCAGCTGCGCGTTGCTCTCCAGCACCACGCGGTGCGCACCGATCGCCCGGGCACGTTCGAGCGCCGCGGCGATGAGCTTCCGGCCGGTGCCGTGCCCCTGGTGCTCGGGCGAGACGGCCATCTTGACCAGCTCGAACACCCCGGGCCCGACGGGCGCGATGCCGACGCAGCCGATGACCGGCCCGTCCGATCCGAGCCGTGCGACGAAGGCGGCGCCGCCGGGCTCGACGATCTGGCCGAGTGGGTCGCCGAGGAGCTTCCGGTCCTCGTCCTCGACCGTGAAGAACCGGCTGATCCAGGCCTCGTTGAGGACGCGGAACGCCTCGGCGTCGGCAGCGGAGGCGATGTCGGTGATGAGGACGGCGTCGGTGGTGGTCGCATCGGGCATGCACCCATCCTCGGACTCCGTGCCGAGTCCCGTCCAATACTCGTTCGCGCGGATCGATACGCTGTGTGCATGGATCGCGAGCTCGATGTTGACCTCCGGCAGCTCCGGGCGTTCCTCGCCGTGGCCGACGAACTGCACTTCGGACGTGCTGCCGAGGCGCTCCGGATCGCGCAGCCGGCACTGTCGCAGCAGATCCGGCGGACGGAACGGGCGCTCGGCGTCGACCTCTTCGCGCGGACGAGTCGCAGCGTCGCGCTCACCCCGGCCGGACGGGTGTTGCAGGGACGGGCACGATCGCTCCTGCAGCAGGCTCGCCGGGACCTCGACGAGACCGTGCGGGTGGGCCGGGGCGAAGCGGGTCGGCTCGACGTCGGGTTCGTCGTCTCCGCGCTGCCGCTCGGTCCGATCGAACGCGTGCAGGTGTTCCGGGAGCATTACCCGCTCGTCCGCGTGGAACTCACCGAGGGCTACTCGTCGACCCTGCTGGCGCGGATCGTCCGCGGGGAGCTCGACCTGGCGATCGTACGAGATCCCGATCCCGACCCGGCCGTGCGCTTCCTGCCGTTCCGCAGCGAGCGGTTCGTGGCAGCGGTCCCGCGTGGGCACCGGCTCGCGGCGCGGGCATCGATCCGGGGACCGGAGCTGCTCGACGACCCGTTCGTGTTCTTCCCGGCGGAGGCCGGATCGGTCGCGACCGAACGCAACCTCGCCCCGGTGGTGTCCGGTCCCCGGCGACCCGTGGTCGTGCAGGAGGCCACCACCTGGGCCACGGTGCTGCACCTGGTCGGCGCGGGCCTCGGGGTGACGGTGGCGCCGGAGAGCGCCACGCTCGCCGCTCCGGACACCGTCGTGCTGCTGCCGCTCGAGGCGGACGACCACCGGAGCGAGCTGGTCTGGGCCGCCCGCGCCGACGACGACCGCGAGATCCTGCGGAACTTCATCGCCGCGACGGAGTGAGTCCGCAGCGCCGGGCCCCTCACGCCAGCGGCAGCACCGGTGCCCGCTGGTCCCCGAGCTCGTCCACCCGCCAGGGTCGGGTGCCGCGCAGCGTCAGGCCGAGCTGCGCGAGCACGAAGCCCACGTGCGGTTCGACGTCCGGGTCCCACGGCCCCTCGACGCCGAGCCCGAACGCGCCGAGCTCGTCGTCCGCCTCGTCGTGAAGGGTCAGGCGCCACCGGCCGTCCCCGAGTTCCTCGACGACGGCCCACCGGGCGGTGCTGAACCGGCTCACGCGGTCTTCGCCACGTCCTCGGTGAAGTTCCGCACCCGCTGCAGGAGTGCTTCGCCGCGCATCGCGATCGTCGCCGGCGGGTTGAGGTGCGGCGGCGCGGTGCGGATCAGCATCGGGCACCCGAGGTCCTCGCAGATGTAGGAGCCGATGGTGTTGCCGTTCCGCCCCGATTCTCCGGCACGCGCGGCCGAGAACAGGCGGACCTGCGTCGCCGGCTGCGGGGAGTGGCAGAACGAGCACATCGCCGCGATCCCGGGGCGGAGGGACCCACCGGCGGAGCGCACGACGATCCCGACCGGGCGGTCGTCGATCCACGACACGATGTAGCCGCGGCGGGCGGCCTGCGGGTCGCGCCACCCGAGGAACTCGCGCTCGTCCCACAGCGTCTCGTGCAGGCCGGGGATGGGCAGCTGGGCGAGTTCGTCCGGGGTGGCGTTGACGAACGACGAACGGATGTCTGCTTCGGTCAGTGGCTTCACGGTGCCATCACCATATGCCCCACCGCCGACACACGTCAGGACCCCAGACGGGAGGCGCGGATCGCCCCGAGCGCGCTCGTCCCGTCCGCCACCAGGACGGCTCGCCGCAGCGCGTCGCGTCCGACACGTCGGGCGGCCGCGTCGTCGGCGGCGAACTCCACGAGGACGCGCGTCGAGCGCGCCATGGCGCGCGCACCGGGGATCCACGGGACCGCACGCTCGATCGACTCGGCGATCCCGACCGCGACCGCGTGGCGCTGGGTCAGGTGCGCGCGTTCGTGGGCGACCACGGCCTCCAGTTCGTCGGTGCGCAGACGGTCCGCGAGCCCGGTGCTCACGAGCACGCCGCCGGACCTGCCGGGGACGGCGCAGGCGAGCGCGTGGTCCGCCTCGAGGACGGACACCGGCGTGCCGTCGATCTCGCGGTGCGGTGCCGCACCGGAGCGCATCGCCTCGCGCACGGCCTCGTGCTCGGGGCCGGGGCGGACCCGGACCGCGATCACGAACGCGAGCACGGCGAGCAGGGCGACGCCGACGTTGAGCCCGTGCGTGGGGGAGCCGCCGAAGCCCATCGGGTCGGTGATCGGGCGGTTGGCCACGACGAGCAACGTGATGCCCGCGACGAAGCCGACCACGCCGAGCAGCACCGCCACCGACCAGCACACCAGCGCGGTTCGCGGCCGGTCGATCGTCCACGCGGAGCGGGTCAGGACCCGGGGCGCGAGGACCACGACCGCCAGGGCGAGCGCGATGAGGACGACTCCGGTGACGACCACGGCGGATCCGTCAGGAACGGGCTCGGGCGTCGAGGGCGCGGCGGATGACGTCGAGGTCGTCGGAGGCGAGCGACCCGGTGAACTGCAGCAGGGCGGCTTCGCGGTCGGTCGCGGCGGCGAGCGCGTTCGACATGAGGGAGGCGGTCTGCTCTTCCCTGCTGTTCGTCGCACGGAAGGTGAGCGGAGCGTCGTCGTGCTGCTGCCGCTCTACCCGGCCCTTGCGACCGAGGCGGTCGAGCACGGTGAGCACGGTCGTCAGTGCGGGCCGGGGTTCCGGGAAGGCGTCGAGCACCTGGCGCGCGCTGAGCCCGCCGTCCGCCGACCAGAGCGCGTCGAGCACCGCCTGCTCGAGCTGCCCGCGGGGGCGTGATCGCTGACCTGCCATCCCCGCATTCTACGAGATGTCGAACCACCGGGTCCGTCACATGCCCGAAACGCGGGGTCGGTATGATCGGCCCGACAACTGAAGACCGGCCGTTCATCCGTCGCGGGAGACGTCGTGCGGTGCCCTGGGCACCCAGCACGGCACCGAAGGAGCAATCCCCCCGACAATCTCTCAGGTCCCACACCGCAGCGGACAGGCCACTCTGAAAAGCAGCCACGATGCCCCCACCGGGTCGGTCCGTGGCTCGCCCACGGTGAAAGCCGCCGGACCTCACGGGCCGCGGTGAAACTCTCAGGCCCATGACAGAGGGGGAGTTCCGCCCGACGACGGTCGTCGGGTCCTGCCGATGCCAGGAGAACTCCGCCCATGCCAACGTCCCCACTGCGCTCTTCGCCGCTGGAGCCCGCCCACGAAGCCGCCGGCGCCACCTTCACCGACTTCGCCGGGTACCGGATGCCCGTCCGGTACTCGTCCGACCTCGCCGAGCACCACGCCGTGCGTCAGGCCGCCGGTGTCTTCGACCTCTCGCACATGGCCGAGGTCGGCGTCACCGGTCCGCAGGCCGTGGCCTTCCTCGACCACGCACTCGCCGGGTCGTTCGGCGCGATGCCGGTCGGCCGGGCGAAGTACTCACTCCTCCTCACCGAGGACGGCGGCATCCTCGACGACCTCGTCGTCTACCGCACCGACGAGGACGTCTTCCTCGTCGTCGCGAACGCGTCGAACCGGCAGGTCGCGGTGGACGCCCTGACGGCACGGGCCGACGGCTTCGACGTCGAAGTGTCGGACGACTCGGACACCACCGCACTGGTCGCGATCCAGGGCCCGGCCGCTGCCGGGACGCTCGACGCGCTCGTCGTCGCCGACCGGCTCCAGCCGGAGAGCCCCCTCGACGAGCTCGGGTACTACCGGGCGCTGCACGCGGTGTTCGACGGCGCCGAGGTCCTCGTCGCCCGCACCGGCTACACCGCCGAGGACGGCTTCGAGGTCTACAGCGACCCGTCCGTCGCCGGAGCGCTCTGGGACGCCCTGCTCGAGGCCGGCGCCGACCGCGGGGTCGTGCCCGCCGGCCTCGCCGCCCGCGACACCCTCCGGCTCGAGGCGGGCATGCCGCTCTACGGGCACGAGCTCGGCACCGACGTCCGTCCCGCCCAGGCCGGCCTCGGCCGGGTCGTGGCGAAAGACGGCGACTTCGTCGGCGCCAC
The DNA here is from genome assembly GCF_001806325.1 of Curtobacterium sp. BH-2-1-1. Taxonomy (NCBI): domain Bacteria; kingdom Bacillati; phylum Actinomycetota; class Actinomycetes; order Micrococcales; family Microbacteriaceae; genus Curtobacterium; species Curtobacterium sp. BH-2-1-1. Next base: position 776,222 of record NZ_CP017580.1, on the reverse strand, counting down.
CGGCGTCACCCCGTCGGACGACGCCCGCGTGCTCGTCGGCCTGGTCGCCGAGGGCCGCCGGGCCCCGCGTGCCGGGTACGACGTCGTGCAGGACGGCGTCGTCGTCGGCACCGTCACCTCCGGTGCGCTCTCGCCGACCCTCGGCCACCCCGTCGCGATGGCGTTCGTCGACCCGGCGCTCGCCACCGAGGGACAGCTCCTCCACATCGACGTCCGCGGAACGGCCATCCCCAGCACCGTCACCGCGTTCCCCTTCTACCGCCGCGCCTCGAAAGGCTGATGCAATGACCGACCAGACCGCACTCCAGTACACGGCCGACCACGAGTGGCTGCTCGTCGAGGGCGACACCGTCACCGTCGGCATCACCGACCACGCCGCCGAACAGCTCGGTGACGTCGTCCACGTCGAGCTCCCCGCCGTCGGCACCGCCACCACCGCGGGCGAGCAGATCGGCGAGATCGAGTCGACCAAGAGCGTCGGCGAGCTCTTCGCCCCGATCGAGGGCGAGGTCGTGGCGATCAACGACGCGGTCGTCGACGCCCCCGACACCGTCAACCAGGACCCGTTCGGCGACGGCTGGCTCGTCAAGATCAAGGTGGACGGCACCTCCTTCCCCGAGGACCTCATGGACCACGACGCGTACCGGGCGTCCATCGCATGACCGGCGACCTCCAGAACCTCCAGACGTCCTTCGCCGACCGCCACATCGGCACCACCCCGGCCGACCAGCGGACGATGCTCGACGCCGTCGGCCAGCCGTCCCTCGACGCCCTCGTCCGCGCCGCGATCCCCGAGGCGATCCACGCGGAGCCGACCGTCCACTCGGGCATCCCCGCAGCGATCGGCGAGACCGAGGCGCTCGCCGAACTCCGCGCCAAGGCCGCCCGCAACACCGTCCGTCGCGCCATGATCGGGCTCGGGTACCACGGCACCCACACCCCCGCGGTGATCCAGCGGAACGTGCTCGAGAACCCCAGCTGGTACACGGCCTACACGCCGTACCAGCCGGAGATCTCGCAGGGCCGGCTCGAGGCGCTCATCAACTTCCAGACCATGGTCTCGGACCTGACGGGCATGGCGACCGCCGGCGCCTCGATGCTCGACGAGGGCACGGCCGTGGTCGAGGGCATGCTCCTCGCCCGCCGGGCGTCCAAGGTCAAGGGCGACGCGTTCCTCGTCGACGCCGACCTGCTGCCGCAGACCCGTGCGCTGCTCGACCACCGGGCCGAGGCCGTCGGCATCGCCCTGCGCGGGTTCGACGCCGTGGCCGGACCGACCGACGAGCAGCTCGACGGTGCCTTCGGCGTCATCGTGCAGTACCCCGGTGCCTCCGGTCGGATCGTCGACCCGTCGTCGGTCATCGAGTGCGTGCACGCCGGTGGGGGCATCGCGGTCGTCGCGGCGGACCTCCTCGCGATGACGCTCCTCGCCAGCCCCGGCGACCTCGGCGCCGACGTCGCCGTGGGCACGAGCCAGCGCTTCGGCGTCCCGCTCGGCTTCGGTGGCCCGCACGCCGGGTACCTCGCCGTCCGTGCCGGCCTCGAGCGCCAGCTGCCCGGCCGCCTCGTCGGGGTGTCCTTCGACGCCGACGGGCAGATGGCCTACCGCCTCAGCCTGCAGACCCGCGAGCAGCACATCCGCCGCGAGAAGGCGACGAGCAACATCTGCACCGCGCAGGTCCTGCTCGCCGTGATGGCCTCGATGTACGCCGTGTACCACGGTCCCGAGGGGCTCCGCTTCATCGCGGACCGCGTCGCCCGGACGACGTCGGCGCTCGCCGCGGCCGCCCGTGACGCCGGGCTCGAGGTCGTGCACGACGCGTTCTTCGACACGCTCACCCTCCGCGCGCCCGGACGCGCCGAGGCACTCGTCGCCGCGGCCCGTGATGCCGACCGCCTGCTGCACCTCGTCGACGCCGACACCTTCCAGCTGTCCGTCGACGAGACGACGACGCCCGAGGACGTGACGGCCCTCGCCGTCGTGTTCGGCGCGGTCGACGCGACCGTCCCGGCGACGGAGACCGCCGTGCGGGACGCGGCCACGCGCCTCCCGTCCGACCTGCTGCGGAGCAGCGAGTACCTGACGCACCCGGTCTTCAGCGCCCACCGCAGCGAGACCCGGATGATGCGGTACCTCAAGCACCTCGCCGACAAGGACTACGCGCTCGACCGCGGCATGATCCCGCTCGGCAGCTGCACGATGAAGCTCAACGCGGCGACCGAGATGGCGGCCGTGACGTGGCCGGAGTTCGCGAACATCCACCCGTTCGCGCCGCGCGACGACGTCGAGGGCTACCTCGACATGATCGGCGACCTCGAGTCCTGGCTGGCCGAGGTCACCGGGTACGACACGGTCTCCCTGCAGCCGAACGCCGGCAGTCAGGGCGAACTCGCCGGACTCCTGGCGATCCGCGGGTACCACCGGTCCCGCGGCGACGAGTCCCGCACGGTCTGCCTCATCCCGTCGAGCGCGCACGGCACGAACGCCGCGTCGGCCGTCCTCGTCGGCATGCAGGTCGTCGTGGTCGCCTGCGACGAGAACGGCAACGTCGACCTCGACGACCTCCGTGCGAAGACCGAGCAGCACGGCGACCAGCTCGCCGCGCTCATGATCACGTACCCGTCCACGCACGGCGTCTACGAGCACGACATCCGCGAGATCTGCGCCGCCGTGCACGACGCCGGTGGCCAGGTCTACGTCGACGGCGCGAACCTCAACGCCCTGCTCGGCCACGCCCGGTTCGGCGACTTCGGCGGGGACGTCTCGCACCTCAACCTGCACAAGACGTTCTGCATCCCGCACGGCGGCGGCGGGCCCGGGGTCGGTCCGGTCGCGGCGAAGTCGCACCTCGCACCGTTCCTGCCGGGCCACCCGTTCGCGCAGGACGCCGACCGTCGCACCGGCTCCGTGCGCGCCGAGGGTTCCGACCGCGACGCGCACGCCGGTGGCCCGGTCAGTGCAGCGCCGTACGGCAGCCCGAGCATCCTGCCGATCACGTGGACGTACGTCCGGATGATGGGGCTCGAGGGGCTGACCCGTGCGACCGAGGCCGCGGTGCTCGGGGCGAACTACATCGCCGCACGCCTGCGCGACGCGTTCCCGGTGCTCTACACGGGGGAGTCGGGGCTCGTCGCGCACGAATGCATCCTCGACCTCCGCCCGCTCCGGGACACGACGGGCATCACGGTGGACGACGTCGCGAAGCGCCTGGTCGACTACGGCTTCCACGCCCCGACGATGTCGTTCCCGGTCGCGGGCACGCTCATGGTCGAGCCGACCGAGAGCGAGGACCTCGCCGAGCTCGACCGCTTCGTCGACGCGATGCTCGCCATCCGTGCCGAGGCCTCGGCGGTCGAGCGCGGGGAGTGGCCGGCGGACGACAACCCGCTCGTGCACGCCCCGCACACCGCGTCGTCGGTGATCTCGGGGGAGTGGGCGCACGCCTACACCCGCGAGCAGGCGGTGTACCCGCTGCCGGGCATCAGCGCCCGGAAGTACTGGCCGCCGGTGCGCCGGATCGACCAGGCGTACGGCGACCGGAACCTCGTGTGCGCCTGCCCTCCGGTGGAGGCGTTCGCCTGATCCCGAGCCTGTAGCGTGTGCCCCGTCCGGTGTCCCGGGCGGGGCACACTGCTGTGCGCGGGCAGGCAGTCGGCTTGCACAGAGTTGTGCACGGACGCAAGCATTTCGATGCGGTTGCAACAATCTCGCCCCGGCGTGCGCGATCCGCCCGAATCTTGCATCCTCTCGCAAGGATCGTGCAACTTGGTTTCCGATTTGTAACCGATCTCCCCTGGGCTTGGTGAGCACTCCCCACACTGCCTACAGTGCAAAGGTCAAACGTGGCGAGCAGGCACCCGTGCGCCCGCCGCGTCCCATGCACCAGGAGGAATCTTGATCAAGAAGCGCGCTGGGCTCGCAGCCCTCGCCGTGCTCGGGGCCACAGCAATCGCCCTGGCCGGCTGCTCCAGCAACAGCAGCAGTGGAGGTGACAAGGCGGGCTCGACGAACGCGTCCGGCATCGTCACCACCAACGGCAACGAGCCCCAGAACCCGCTCATCCCCTCGAACACCACCGAGGTCGGCGGCGGCAAGATCATCGACTCGATCTTCGAAGGCCTGGTGTCCTACGACGCCAAGGGCAAGCCGGTGAACGAGGTCGCGAAGAGCATCGACACCGATGACTCGAAGACGTTCGACATCAAGCTCAACACGGACTACACCTTCACCAACGGCGAGAAGGTCACGGCCGAGTCGTTCACGAAGGCGTGGAACTGGGCCGCCCAGTTCTCGAACAAGCAGGGCGCGAGCTACTTCTTCGAGAACATCGAGGGCTACGACGCCACGAAGGACTCGGAGCTCACCGGCCTCAAGGTCGTCAGCGACGACGAGTTCACCGTGACGCTCAAGTCGGCGCAGTCGGACTTCCCGCTGTCGCTCGGCTACTCGGCGTTCGTGCCGCTGCCCTCGGAGTTCTACAAGGACACCAAGGCCTTCGGTGAGAACCCGATCGGCAACGGCCCGTACAAGCTCGACGGCAAGGGTGCGTGGACGCACAACCAGTCGATCAAGCTCGTCACCAACAAGGACTACGAGGGCAAGCGCAAGCCGAAGAACGGTGGCCTGACGGTCACGTTCTACACCTCGCAGGACACCGCGTACTCCGACGCGCAGGGCGGCAACCTCGACGTCCTCGACGCCGTGCCGGACAGCGCCTTCGCGACCTACAAGTCCGACTTCCCGGACTCGAACGTCAACCAGGCCGCCGCGATCTTCCAGGCGATCTACCTGCCCTACTACCTCGACCACTGGAAGGGTGAAGAGGGCAAGCTCCGCCGCGAGGCGATCTCGATGGCGATCAACCGCAAGCAGATCACCGACAAGATCTTCGACGGCACCCGCACCCCGGCCAAGGACTTCACCTCCCCGGTGATCGCCGGCTGGAACGACGACCTCGACGGTTCGGACGTCCTGACCTACGACAAGTCGAAGGCCAAGGAGCTGTGGGCCGAGGCCGACAAGATCTCGAAGTACAACGACACCCTCACCATCTCGTACAACGCCGACGGCGGGCACGAGGCGTGGGTGACCGCGGTCACGAACTCGATCTCGAGCACGCTCGGCATCAAGGCCGAGGGCAAGGCGTACCCGACGTTCGCCGAGGCCCTCGCGGTCCAGACGGACGACAAGCTCACGGGCGGCAGCCGTACCGGTTGGCAGGCGGACTACCCGTCGCTGTACAACTTCCTCGGCCCGACCATGGGTGACGGCTCGTCGAGCAACTACTCGCGCTACGACTCGGCCGAGTACAACGAGCTCCTCCAGAAGGGCCGTTCGGCCGCGACCGTCGAAGAGGGCAACAAGTTCTTCGACCAGGCGCAGGAGCTCCTGTTCAAGGACCTCCCGGAGATCCCGCTGTGGTACTCCAACGTCACCGGCGTGTGGAACGCGGACACCGTGTCGAACGTGAAGTTCGGCTGGAACTCGGTGCCGCTGTACTACGACGTCGAGGTCAAGAAGTAACCTCAGTCTCCTCGTGAGACACATCGCGGACGGGTATCCTGCTCCGCGACCACCGGACGGGGGTTCGGGAGCCCACCAGGCTCCCGAGCCCCCGTACCTCGGCGGCAACACCTTCCCCCACCACAGCGGGCGCCGCCGCCCGCACCGGACTCCCGTGCCGACCCGCGGACCGTCCACCCCTCACGACATGAACCTGAACGACATGCGCGTCCCGAACCAGGCAGGGATCTGATGGCCTGGTACCTCGGCAAGCGCCTCCTGCAACTCATCCCCGTGTTCTTCGGGGCCACGTTCCTCATCTACTTCATGGTGTTCTCCCTGCCGGGTGACCCGATCGCCGCCTTGTTCGGTGACCGTCAGCCGTCGCCGCAGGTCATCGAGCAGCTGCGCCAGCAGTACAACCTCGACAAGCCGTTCATCATCCAGTACCTGCTCTGGATCGGCGGCGTGTTCCGCGGCGACCTCGGGCTGACCTACTCGGGTCTGCCCGTGATCTCGCAGCTCGCGCAGGCCTTCCCGATCACGGCTCGCCTCGCGATCCTCGCCCTGCTGTTCGAGTCGATCGCCGGCATCGTCGTCGGTGTCATCGCCGGTCTCCGCAAGGGCAAGCTCTTCGACGCGACCGCCCTGGTCGTGAGCCTCCTGCTCATCTCGGTCCCGACGTTCGTGGTCGGCTTCCTGCTGCAGTACGTCCTCGGCATCAACCTCGGCCTGTTCCGGGTCACGGTGTCGGGTCAGGCGCCGTGGTCCGAGCTCGTCCTGCCCGCGATCGTGCTGGCGTCGGTGTCGTTCGCGTACATCGTCCGCCTCACCCGCGCGAGCGTCGCCGAGAACGTGTCGGCCGACTTCGTCCGCACCGCGACCGCCAAGGGGCTCCCGCGCCGTCGCGTGGTAGGTGTGCACATCTTCCGCAACTCGCTCATCCCCGTGGTGACCTACCTGGGTGTCGACATCGGCAACCTGATGGTCGGCGCGGTCGTCACCGAGGGCATCTTCAACATCCACGGTGTGGGTGGCACGGTGTTCCAGGCCGTCAAGCTCGGCGAGGGTCCGACCGTCGTGTCGTTCGTCGCCGTGATGGTCATCATCTTCATGCTCGCCAACCTCCTGGTCGACCTGCTCTACGCCGTCCTGGACCCGAGGATCCGCTATGCCAAGTAACGCCGCACCCCGCTCGGCGACGCACTACGTCGCCCCGCTCGAGGAGACCCCGCTCCAGGCGGTCGACCAGGTCAACGAGGACGAGAAGACCCGTTCGACCTGGAGCGACGCCTGGGACTCGATGCGGACCCGTCCGATGTTCTGGGTGTCGTCGGTCCTCATCCTGCTGATCGTCCTCGTGGCGCTCTTCCCGGGGCTCTTCGCCCACGTCGACCCGCGTGCGGCGGACCTGGCGAAGAGCAACGAGGGACCCGAGGCCGGCCACATCCTGGGCTTCAACCGCCAGGGCAACGACGTCTACGCCCGCACCATCTGGGGCACGCGCAACTCGCTCATCGTCGGTGTCGTCGCGACGGTCCTCGTCTCGATCGTCGGCATCGTGATCGGTGCCCTCGCCGGCTTCTTCGGCGGGTGGCTCGACACGATCGTGTCCCGCATCGGTGACATCTTCTTCTCGATCCCGACGGTCCTCGGCGCGATCGTGATCATGTCCGTGATCCCCGCGCGGAACGCCCTGACGGTGTCGCTCGTGCTGGCCGTGTTCGCGTGGCCGCAGATCGCCCGCATCATGCGCGGCGCCGTGCTCAGCGCGAAGCAGTCCGACTACGTGACGGCCTCGGCCGCGCTCGGTGTCAGCCGCTTCACCACGCTGGTCCGCCACGTCGTCCCGAACTCGCTCGCACCGGTCATCGTCGTCGCGACGGTGTCCCTCGGTACGTTCATCGTCGCCGAGGCCACGCTGTCCTTCCTCGGTATCGGACTGCCGCAGTCGGCGCTCAGCTGGGGTGTCGACATCGGCAACGCCCAGGCGTCGATCCGCACCGCGCCGTCGACCATCTTCTGGCCGTCCGCCGCCCTGTCCATCACCGTGCTCGCGTTCCTCCTCCTCGGTGACGTGGTCCGCGACGCACTCGACCCGAAGGCGAGGGCCCGCCGATGAGCGAGACACTGACCCAGCCGAACGCCAGCCGTACCGGCGGCTCCGGTGCGCCCCTGCTCGAGATCACCGACCTCGAGGTCGGGTTCAAGACGCAGAACGGCTTCGTCCAGGCGGTCCGCGGTGCCAGCTTCACCCTCGAGCAGGGTGAGCGGCTCGCGATCGTCGGCGAGTCCGGCTCCGGCAAGTCGACGAGCGCCCAGGCGATCATCAAGCTCCTGCCGGGGACCGGCCAGGTCACCGGCGGTTCGATCAAGTTCAACGGGCGCGAGCTCGTCGGCCTGAGCGACAAGGAGATGTCGGAGATCCGCGGGAAGGAGATCGGCTACGTCCCGCAGGACCCGATGTCGAACCTCAACCCGCTGTGGTCGATCGGCTTCCAGGTCGAAGAGGCCATCAAGGCCAACGGCATCGCGACCGGCAAGCACGCCATCCGTGCCCGTGCGGTCGAGGTCCTGCAGGAGGCCGGCCTCGGCGACGCATCGACCCGCCTGAAGCAGTACCCGCACGAGTTCTCCGGCGGCATGCGGCAGCGCGTGCTCATCGGCATCGGTCTGTCGAGCCGCCCGAAGCTGCTCATCGCCGACGAGCCGACGAGTGCGCTCGACGTCACCGTGCAGCGCGTCATCCTCGACCACCTCGAGACCCTCACCCGCGACTTCGGCACCTCCGTCCTGTTCATCACGCACGACCTCGGCCTCGCCGCCGAGCGCGCCGAGAAGCTCGTCGTGATGTACAAGGGCCAGGTCGTCGAGGCCGGGCCCTCGAAGGAGATCCTGGCGAACCCGCGGCACCCGTACACGCAGCGCCTGGTCGCCGCGGCACCCTCGCTCGCGAGCCGCCGCATCCAGTCCAAGGTGCAGCACCAGCGTGTCGACATCGCGGACGTCGGCAGCGACGACGCCGAGCTCCTCGCCCGCGCCCAGGAGCGCGAGCAGGCACCGGCGAAGGACCTCATCGTGGTGAAGAACCTCGAGAAGGTCTACAAGCTGCGCGGCAAGAACCTCGCCTCCCGCGAGCTGAAGGCCGTCGACGACGTCTCGTTCTCGATCCCGAAGGGCACCACCACGGCGCTCGTCGGCGAGTCCGGTTCGGGCAAGTCGACCGTCGCGAAGCTCGTCCTGCAGCTCGAGGCCATCACGAGCGGCACGGTCCAGTTCGACGGCATCGACATCGGCGCGCTGAAGGGCAAGGACCTCTTCGACTTCCGCCGCCGCGTGCAGCCGGTCTTCCAGGACCCGTACGGCTCGCTGGACCCGATGTACAACGTCGGGAACACGATCGCCGAGCCGCTGCACACACACAAGGTGGGCGACAAGGCGTCCCGCCGGGCCCGCGTGCTGGAGCTGCTCGACCAGGTCGCGCTGCCGAAGTCGATGGTCAACCGCTACCCGAACGAGCTCTCGGGCGGGCAGCGGCAGCGCATCGCCGTGGCGCGGGCCCTCGCGCTCAAGCCCGAGGTCATCGTGCTCGACGAGGCGGTCTCCGCGCTCGACGTGCTCGTGCAGGGCCAGATCCTCGACCTGCTCACCGAGCTGCAGTCCGAGCTGGGCCTGACCTACCTGTTCATCACGCACGACCTGGCCGTCGTCCGCCTCGTGGCGGACAACGTCTGCGTCATGCGCAAGGGACAGATCGTCGAGAAGGCGACCACCGACGAGGTCTTCGCCAACCCGCGTGAGCAGTACACGAAGGACCTGCTGGACGCCATCCCCGGCGCCGGGTTCGAGTTCGGACGCTGATCTCGCTGGACACGAACGAGGCCGGACGCACCGTCGTCCTCCGCGCAGGCCGCGGAGGCGCGGTCGCGTCCGGCCTCGTCGCGTTCCTGGCGGTGTTCATGCTCGGCGACGCCGCGGTGCGGGGGAGCTGGGACGTCGTCCTGCACGCCGTCGGTCCCCTCGCCGCGCTCGTCTGGGTGCTCTGGGTGCTCACCTTCCGCCCGCACGTACGGATCACCGACGACGCGATCACGGTGGTGAACCCGCTCCGGTCGACGACGGTCCCGTGGGGCGCCGTCGAGGACGTCCGGATGCGCTGGCAGATCGTGCTCGACCTCGCCGACGGCCGCCGGGTCACCTGCTGGGGTGGTCCGTCGCTGCCGCGGCCGAAGCCGACCCGACGCGGGGAGCCCCGCGTGCTGCGGCAGCCGGACGAGTTCGTCGCGGTCCGCGACCGCTGGTCGGAACGGCACGGGCGCACGCCCGACGCCCCCGTCGTCCGGGGCTGGGACGTGCCGGCCGTCGCGTCCGGCATCGCCGTGTTCGCCCTCTGCGTCGTCGCGATCGTCGTCTGAGACGTCCCGACAGGACGGACGGGAGGCGCGGTGCCAGCTGGCACCGCGCCTCCCGTCCGTCACACGGAACGTCAGTCGGTCACACCGTCGCCGACACCCGCTCGGTGAGCAGGTGGTTCTGGTCGGTCTGGATGCAGGCCACGCCGCGTCCGTGCACGTCCTGCAGGCGCGGATCCACCGAACGGCACTGCTGCTGCCGGTCCTCGTCGAGGAGCTGGTACAGCGGGCAACGGGTGCGGAACCGGCACCCGTCGATCCGTTCCGTGGGGGAGGGGAGGTCGCCGTCGAGCAGGATGCGTCCGCGGGCGGCCTCGGCGAACGGGTCCGGCACCGGGACCGCGGACAGCAGGGCCCTGGTGTAGGGGTGCTGCGGGTCGTCGAACACGCGGTCGCCGTCGCCGTACTCGACGATCCGGCCGAGGTACATGACCGCGACGTCGTCGGCGATGTGCCGGACGACCGAGAGGTCGTGCGCGACGAACAGGTAGGACAGGCCCAGGCGGTGCTTGAGGTCCTCGAGCAGGTTGATGACACCGGCCTGCACGGACACGTCCAGCGCCGACACCGGCTCGTCGAGCACGAGGATCTTCGGCTCGACGATGAGCGCGCGGGCGATGCCGATGCGCTGTCGCTGGCCGCCGGAGAACTCGTGGGGGTACCGGTCGATGTAGCTCGGCTCGAGACCGACGAGCTCGAGCGAGTCCCGCACGCGTCGGCGGATCTCGTCCTTCGGCACGCCCTGCACCGTGAGCGGCTCACCGATCACGGACCCGATGTCGAGTCGGGGGTCGATGGAGGCCATCGGGTCCTGGAAGACGACCTGGATGTCGCTCCGGAGCGCACGGCGGTCGGACTTCGACAGGGTGCCGGTGTCGACGCCGTTCACCTTGATGGTGCCCTGCTGCGCGCCGGCGAGCTCGAGGATCTCCATGATCGTCGTGGTCTTGCCGCAGCCGGACTCGCCGACGAGCCCGAGGACCTGACCGCGCTTCAGCGTGAGGGAGATCCCGTCGACCGCGTGCACCTCGCCGATGCGCCGGCGGAACAGGGCGCCCTTCGTCAGCGGGAAGGTCTTCACGACGTCGTCGAGCTGCAGGACCACGTCGTCGCCGTGGTCGATCTCGGACTCGGGGACGTCCTCGGGGCGCGGGAAGATCTCGGAGCGGGCGAGGGTGCCGGCGGCGATCTCGTCGCGGCGGATGCACGCGGCGGTGTGCTCGTCGTCGAAGGCTCCGTTCGTGATGGTCGGCGTCGCACCGGTCAGGACCGGGTTGTCGTCGCTCGGTGCCACCGAGGGGGCGATCAGGGCCGGCTCGCCCTCACGGCAGGCGTCGAGGACCGCGGGGCAGCGGTCGGCGAACGGGCAGCCGGTCGGCTTCTGGGTGAGCAGCGGCGGGCGGCCGTCGAGCGGGACGAGGCGCTCCGAGCGTGCCGAGGCCATGTTCGGCATCGAGCGGAGCAGGCCGATCGTGTACGGCATGACCGGCTCGCGGAAGAGGGGTTCGACCGGTGCCGTCTCGACGATCCGGCCGGCGTACATCACGGCGACCCGGTCCGCGTTGCCCGCGACGACGCCGAGGTCGTGCGTGATGAGGACGACGGCGGCACCGGTCATTTCCTTGGCGGTCTGCAGGACGTCGAGGATCTGTGCCTGGATCGTCACGTCGAGCGCCGTGGTCGGCTCGTCGGCGATGATCAGCTTCGGGTCGTTCGCGATGGCGATGGCGATCATGGCGCGCTGCCGCATGCCGCCGGAGAACTCGTGCGGGAAGGCGTCGAGCCGCCGTGAGGGGTTCGGGATGCCGACGACGCGCAGGAGTTCCTCGGCACGGGCCCGGGCGGCGTGCGCGGTGAGGTTCCGGTCGTGCAGCCGCAGCCCCTCGACGATCTGCTGGCCGATCGTGTACACGGGCGTCAGGGCGGAGAGCGGGTCCTGGAAGACCATCGCGATGTCGCCGCCACGGAGCTTCGACATCTCGCGGTCGTTCAGGCCGAGCAGCTCGCGGCCGTCGAACCGGATGCTGCCCTCGACCTTGGCCGACGACGGCAGCAGTCCCATCACGGCCATCGAGGACACCGACTTGCCCGATCCGGACTCGCCGACGATGCCGAGGAACTCGCCCTGGTTGACGGAGTAGTCCACGCCGCGCACGGCGTACACGGGCTTGGAGCCCGGGTTGAACGTGACGGCGAGGTCGGAGACGGAGAGCAGCGGCTCAGTCACGGTTGGCTCCCGAGGTGGGGTCGATGGCGTCGCGCAGGGCGTCGCCGAGCAGGCTGGTGGAGAGGACCGTGGCGACGAGCGTCGCAGCCGGCAGGACGAACAGCCACGGTCGGGTGACCGCGGACTGGCTGCCGGCGGCGAGCAGGGTGCCGAGCGACACGTCCGGCACCTGGATGCCGAAGCCGAAGAAGCTCAGGGCGCTCTCGGAGAGGATCATCGCGCCGACGCCGAGCGTGGCGTCGATGATGAGCAGCGAGGCCACGTTCGGCAGGATGTGCCGCCGGATGATCGTGAACGACGGGACGCCCATGAACCGCGCGGCCTTGACGTAGTCGCGCTCCCGGAGGGACATCGTCTGTCCGCGGATCACGCGGGCCATGATCATCCACCCGAAGATCGCCAGGCCGACGATGAGCGCGAGCCAGCTGAGGTTCTTGAACAGCGGGCTGAGGAGCACGAGCGCGTAGAACGACGGGATGACCAGGAGCAGGTCGATGCCCCACACGAGCGCCCGGTCGACGAACCCGCCGAAGTACCCGGCGATCGCACCGACGATGCCCGCGATGAGGGTCGCGGCGGGACCGGCGATGAGCCCGATGAGGAGGGACTTCTGCAGGCCCACCAGGGTCTGGGCGTAGATGTCCTGGCCGATGTCGTTCGTGCCGAACCAGTGCGAGGCGCTCGGCGGCATGCCGAAGGCGAGCCCGTCGGAGTCGACGGCGTTCCAGTGGTACAGGTACGGACCGACGAAGGCCCAGAGCAGGATGAGGAGGAGTGCACCGCCACCGATGCGGGCACGCCAGGTGCCGAGCACCTTGCGCCAGAGCGGGGTGCGGCCACCCTTCACCTCGACGACGTGCGCCGGCTGCCCGGCGTTGCCGTCACCGGGGTCGCCGGCGGTGGTCGTGGTCGTGGGGTCGAGAACAGACACGGGTCACACCCTCACTCGCGGGTCGAGCGCGGCGTAGAGCAGGTCCGCGAGGGTGCCTGCGATGAGCACGAGGATCGCCGTGAAGAGGATTGTGCCCGCTGCCGCGTTGATGTCGTTGTTGCTGATGCTCTGGACGAAGTACTCGCCCATGCCGTGCCAGCTGAAGACCAGTTCGGTGATGCTCGCACCGGTCAGGATGAGGCCGAACGAGTACGCGAAGAACGTCGACATCGGGATGAGGGCGACGCGGACACCGTGCCGCATGATGGCCGATCCACGCGTCCGGCCCTTCGAGCGCGCCGTCCGGATGAAGTCGTTCGACAGCACGTCGAGCATCGCGGAGCGCTGGTAGCGCGAGTACGAGGCGACGGCGCCGACCGTCAGCGAGATCGTCGGTAAGAGCAGGTGCACCAGCCGGTCGCCGAGCACCGGGAAGAACCCGGTCACCCCCGGGGTGTACTCACCGGTGAACGAGATCAGCTGCGTCCCGACCGCCCCGTTGAGGGTCGTCGCGAGGATCATCAGCACCACCGCGATGACGAAGGGGGGCGTCGCGAGCACCGCGAACGACAGGTAGGTCGACACCTGGTCGGACGTCTTGTACTGCTTGACGGCGTTCCAGACGCCGAGCAGGACACCGAGGATCGCACCGAGCAGGGTGCCGATCACCAGCAGTCGCAGACTCGTGCCGGAGCGGGCGACGATGTCGGCCGTGACCTCGGTGCCGCGGGCGCTGATGCCGAGCGAGCCGTGCGTGACCAGGTTCACCCACCAGTTCCACGTGCGGACCAGGAGCGGGGTGTTCGGGTCGGCGCCGAGCTTCTGGAGCGCGGCGTCGATCGAACTCTGCGGGACCGGCGGGTTCTTGCCGAGGTACCGGGACGTCGGGTTGAGCGTCGCGCTGGCGAGGATGTAGCCGAGCGTCGTCGCGACGATCGTCAGGATCACGTAGTTGACGATCCGCTTCGCGAGGAAAGCAAGCATGTACTGGGACCTCAGTGGGGTGCGGCCGTCCGTCCGGACGGCGTTGTTCGGTGGCGACAGGCTAGCCGCTTCCGAGCCGGGGTGGGTGATCCCTGTTGACGCTATGCAACATTCGTTACGAGCATGTTTCGATTCGGTACAGCAGCCCTTGTGCGACCTTCGGATGTGACTAGGGTTCTCAACCAACAGGCGTGGCGGCGGGGGCCGTCGCGTCCCGGCGCTCCGGCGCGAACCACAACGAAAGGGAATCCTCGCCATGCGAATGAGGATCAAGACGACGGCCGTGCTCGCCACAGCAGCCGCCGCGGCACTCGTGCTCGCGGGCTGCTCCGGCGGCGGGTCCGCCGGACAGAGCAGCTCGGCGGTCGCCACGTCGTCGCTGAAGTCGACGGGTTGGACGGTCGCCGACCGCGACACGATCAAGGACGGCGGCTCGCTCACCCTGCCGATCGACTCCGCACCGGCGAACTGGCAGCTGTCGAACCTCGACTCCGGGACGGTCGACGACAACACGATCGCGGGCACCTACCTGCCCGGGTTCATCCAGTTCAAGGCCAACGGCGAGTGGGAGGCGAACAAGGACTACGTCGACTCGATCGAGCTGACGAAGGACTCGCCCCAGACCGTCGAGATCAAGATCAACCCCAAGGCGGTCTGGTCCGACGGCACCCCGATCACCGAGAAGGACGTCGAGGCGAACTGGAAGGCGCTGAACGGCACGAACAAGGCCTTCGCCCCGCTCGCCACCAACGTCTGGGAAGACGTCGACTCCGTCACGCAGGGTTCGGACGAGCGCGACGTCATCGTGACGTTCTCGAAGACGAACGCCGACTGGCCGAGCGTCTTCACCGCGATCTACCCCTACTGGGCCGTGGACACCCCCGACCACTTCAACAACTCGTGGGCGAAGGGTCCGTTCGCCGCGGACGGCAAGACGTACGTCTCCGCCGGCCCGTACATCCTGAAGACCTTCGACGCCAACGGCGGCGTCGTGACCTTCGAGAAGAACTCGAAGTGGTGGGGTGACGCGCCGAAGCTCGACACGATCGTCTTCAAGACCGTGTCCCGCGACGGTGTCGCCCAGGCCTACGCGAACAAGGAGTTCGACGCCTTCAACCTGAACGGCAGCGCGGACAACTTCAAGACCGCGAACAGCCGCTCGGACTCGAAGATCGAGCGCTCGCTCGGCACGACCCAGCGTCAGATCACCCTGAACGGCACGTCGGACGTCTTCAAGGACCAGGAGGTCCGCCAGGCGTTCGCCCAGGCGATCAACCGCCAGGTCGTCGCGCAGGCGATCCTCTCGCCGGTGAAGAGCCCGGTGCAGGTCCTCAACAACCTCGTCTACCTGCCCGGCCAGAAGGGCTACCAGGACAACGTCTCCTCGGTCTACGGCTACAGCACCGACAAGGCGAAGAAGAAGCTCGAGGACGCCGGCTACACGATCGGCTCGGACGGCTACGCGACCAAGGGCGGCAAGACGCTCGACGTCCGCTTCGTCATCCCGTCGGACAACCAGAACTCGGCGAACGTCGCGCAGCTCGTGCAGCAGCAGACGAAGCTCGCCGGCTTCAAGGTGACCATCGACACCGTCCCGACCGACGACTTCTTCACGAAGTACGTCACCACCGACGGTCGTGACTTCGACGCCACGTACTTCGCCTGGCAGGGCACGCCGTTCCCGGTGTCGTCGCTGAAGTCGATCTACTACCCGGCCGACGCGGGGCAGAACTACACGGGCGTGACCGACGACTCGCTCGGTGCCGCCTGGGACAAGGCGAACGCCGAACTCGACGCCGACAAGCGCATCGAGGACGCGGACGCGATCGACAAGAAGATCGTCAAGGTCGCGGGCACGATCCCGCTGTTCCCGGAGCCCTACGCCTGGGGCGTGCGCAAGGACCTCGTGAACTACGGTCCGGCGCAGTTCCAGCAGTCCTCCGTGAAGTGGCAGGACGTGGGCTACAAGAAGTAGTCCGCAGCACTCCACCTGGAAACGACATCCCCGACGTCGCACGACGTCGGGGATGTCGTTCTTCGTCGCAGGCACCGCGGCGGTCAGAGCTGCGCGGCCGCCAGGGTCGCGACGAACGCGAGCACCACGATCGCGAGGATCGTCCACCCGTGCACACGGTGCGTGATCGGCGCAGCCGTCACGGTCGCCGGCGGCGGGCCGTCCTGCGCGGGCGGCTCGGGCACGAACGCCCGGATGCGCTCGGCCGCAGCGTCGACGTCGAGGCGATCCGCGCCTCCTGGACGACCGTCGACCACGGCGGCGAGCCGGGCCGACCTGCGGGTGGCGAGCCACGTGCGGCGGACGCCCTCGCTCGTGACGATCTCGATGCCGTACTTGGTGCGGACCTCGGTGACGCGGCGCCAGGTGTAGGTGCTGGTGCGGCGGACGTCGACGATGCGGAGGTGCTCGTCGGTCAGCTCGAAGCGCGGGCGCCAGAGGACCGCCCACGCGATGAAGGCGATGCAGATGCTCGGGACCGGGGCGAGCCAGGCGGTGCCGCCGCTCAGGAGGGCGAGGGGGACGAGCGCGGCGGCCGCGACCCACAGGACGACGGCGAGCAGACGCATGCCGGGGGCGAGGATCGTGGTCACGCCGAAGAGGTTACGGGCTGCCGACCCTTGGTGACACGCAACGCCCGGGGAGCCAAGAGGTCACGGGCTGCCGACCCTTGGTGACACGCAACGCCCGGGGAGCCAAGGGGTTACGAGATGCCTCCCCGGGAACGCCCGGGGAGCGGGTGTGACACACCAGCGCGTATCTCCGGACGACCCGATTCCCCGGGGAGGCAGATCCTGTGTGGACCTCTCGTGGCGTCAATCGTCCTCGGCCCCCGTTCGGGTGTCAATACCCCAGACCGTCGCATTTTCGGGGGACCGACACGCCGTGTCACGCCACGAGGAGCTCGATCTGCGCCCGGATCGCGTCCGCCTTGGGGAACCGGAGCCCGACGAGCCCCACGTGCCGCCAGCGGACCACGCCGTCCGGCCCGATCACGAACACGGACCGCCGGAGCCCGATCCCCGGCGCCTGCACGCCGTACGCGCGGATGACGTCCCCCGCGGTGTCGCTCAGCAGGGGGAAGGTGAGCGAGGACCCGCGGGCGAACGCCTCGTGGGAGTCGAGCGCCTGCGGGCTGACGCCCCACACCACGGCGCCGAGGTCGCCGAAGTCGTCGAGTTCCTCTTGGTAGCTGCAGAGCTGTGCCGTGCAGACCGGGGTGGCGTCGCCCGGGTAGAAGGCGAGCACGAGCGTCCGGCCGATCTCGGCGGAAAGGGCGTACTCGTCGTCGGTGCGGGTGCCGTCGCGCACGATCATGCCGGGCAGGGTGAATCCGGGTGCGGGATCGCCGACCTCGGGGATGCTCATGCGGCCACGGTAGGTGCGGGACCACGGTCCGGTGCGGCGCCGCGCTGTGGGTTCGCTGTGGGTCCGTCGGGCCGGGGTCGGACGGGTCCGCCGCATCGCCGACGCCCGAACGGGGGGATGCCGCGCGGTCGGCGCGGCGGACGCCCGGGACCGGTCGCCGGCCGTGCCGCGGGCGACCAGCGTCAGCGGAAGAGCTGCGGGAACGCGTGCGCGACCCACGGGTACCCGACGAACACCGCGGCGTCGAGCAGGCAGTGCGTGATGACGAGGGGGAGGAGCCGGCCCCACTTCGTGTAGATCCAGCCGAACACGATGCCCATCACGGCGTTCCCGACGAACGCGCCGAACCCCTGGTAGAGGTGGTAGCTCCCGCGCAGGACCGCGGTGGACAGGATGACCTGCCAGCGCCCCCACCCGAGGCCGCCCAGCCGTTCGTAGAGGTACCCGACGACGATCACCTCCTCCTGCAGCCCGGAGCGGATCGCCGAGAGCAGCAGCACGGGGATCGTCCACCAGTACGAGTCGAGCGCCGCCGGGTTCACGTTCACGGTGAACCCGAGCGCCCGCCCGGTGAAGTACAGCGCGAGCCCGGGGATCCCGATGCCGAGGGCGATGAGCGCCGCTCCACCGAGGTCGGGCCGGACGCGGAACCGGTCGATGCCGAGCCGACCGAGGTGCGGGCGGGTGGTGCTCCAGAGCAGGAAGCAGACGAGCGCGACCGGCGCGAGGTCGACCGCGATGCCCACGAGCTGCCGGGCGAGGTCGACGTACTGCACGGTCGTGGTCGAGGTGTTGAGCGCCGTGGACTGTTGCCCGAGCGGCGTCGTCTGCGACAGGTCGTCGATGATCTGCAGCACCGAGTACAGCGCGCTGCCGCCGAGCGAGAGCATCAGCACGATCGTGATCTCGATCCACGTTCGCCGACGGCTCATCGGGGGTACTCCTCTCGGTTGCGAACTACCGGTAGACTGGCGTGTCGGGCGTTCTGCCCACCTCCGGGCAGTGCCACCGCGGCGCGAGCGCCACAGTCGGCCGCCCGATCTTCTTCCGAACACCAAAGGATGTCCTGTATGGCGCTCGCCACCCGGTCCGACCTGCGCAACGTCGCCATCGTGGCACACGTCGACCACGGCAAGACCACCCTCGTCGACGCGATGCTCACGCAGACCAACTCGTTCGACGCCCACTTCGAGGGCGAAGACCGCATGATGGACTCGAACGACCTCGAGCGCGAGAAGGGCATCACGATCCTCGCGAAGAACACGTCGGTGCTCTACAACGGCAAGCACGCGACCGAGTTCGGCGCGGACGGCCCCATCACGATCAACGTCATCGACACCCCGGGTCACGCCGACTTCGGTGGTGAGGTCGAGCGCGGCCTCTCCATGGTCGACGGCGTCGTGCTCCTCGTCGACGCATCAGAGGGTCCGCTGCCCCAGACCCGCTTCGTGCTCCGCAAGGCGCTCGCCGCGAAGCTCCCGGTGATCCTGCTCGTCAACAAGACGGACCGCCCGGACTCCCGCATCGACGAGGTCGTGTCCGAGTCGCAGGACCTCCTGCTCGGGCTCGCCTCCGACCTGTCGGACGAGGTCGACGACCTCGACCTCGACGCCATCCTCGACGTCCCCGTGGTCTACGCCTCGGGTCGTGCGGGTGCCGCCAGCCGCAACAAGCCGGCCGACGGCTCGCTGCCGGACAACGACGACCTCGAGCCCCTGTTCGAGGCGATCCTCCAGCACGTCCCGGCCCCGAAGTACGACGACGAGCACCCGCTGCAGGCGCACGTCACGAACCTCGACGCGTCGCCGTTCCTCGGTCGCCTCGCGCTCCTGCGCATCTTCCACGGCACCATGAAGAAGGGCCAGACGGTCGCGTGGGTCAAGCACGACGGCAGCGTCGTCAACGCCCGCATCACCGAGCTGCTCGTCACCAAGGCGCTCGAGCGCTACCCGGCCGAGTCGGCGGGCCCCGGTGACATCGTCGCCGTCGCCGGCTTCGACACGATCACCATCGGTGAGACCCTGACCGACCCCGAGGACGTCCGTCCGCTGCCGACCATCACGGTCGACGACCCGGCGATCTCGATGACGATCGGCACGAACACCAGCCCGCTCGTCGGCAAGGTCAAGGGCCACAAGCTCACCGCCCGCATGGTCAAGGAGCGCCTCGACCGCGAGCTCATCGGCAACGTCTCGCTCAAGGTCCTCGACATCGGTCGTCCCGACGCGTGGGAGGTCCAGGGCCGCGGCGAGCTCGCACTGGCCATCCTCGTCGAGCAGATGCGTCGTGAGGGCTTCGAGCTCACGGTCGGCAAGCCGCAGGTCGTCACCAAGCGTGACGAGAACGGCAAGCTCCAGGAGCCCTACGAGCACATGACGATCGACACGCCGGAGGAGTACCTCGGCGCGATCACGCAGCTCATGGCCGCTCGCAAGGGCCGCATGGAGAACATGACGAACCACGGCACCGGCTGGGTGCGCATGGAGTTCATCGTCCCGTCGCGCGGCCTGATCGGCTTCCGCACGTCGTTCCTCACCGAGACCCGCGGCACCGGCATCGCCAACGCGATCTCGCACGGTTACGACGAGTGGGCCGGCCCGATCCAGACCCGCATCAACGGGTCGATCGTGTCCGACCGCTCCGGCGTCGTCACGCCGTTCGCCATCACGAACCTCCAGGAGCGGATGACGTTCTTCGTCAACCCCACCGAAGAGGTCTACGAGGGCATGGTCATCGGCGAGAACTCGCGCGCCGACGACATGGACGTCAACATCACGAAGGAGAAGAAGCTCACGAACATGCGTTCGGCGAACGCTGACACCTTCGAGTCGATGACGCCGTCGCGCCAGCTGTCGCTCGAGGAGTGCCTCGAGTTCGCGCGTGAGGACGAGTGCGTCGAGGTCACCCCCGACGCCGTGCGCATCCGCAAGGTCGAGCTCGACGCGCAGGCCCGCCAGCGTGCGTACGCCCGCCTGAAGCGTCAGGACGCGTAAGCAGTCATCCAGGAGGCACGGCCTCCCTCCGACGGCCCGGTCACCTCGTTCGAGGTGGCCGGGCCGTCGTCGGATGTACCGTGGTGCGCGTGACTCTCGACCTCCTCTCGCTGTACCAGGACCTCCACGCCCACCCCGAGCTCGGCTTCCAGGAGCACCGCACGGCGGGCATCGTCGCCGACCGGCTCGCGGAGATCGGCGGGATCGAGGTCACCACGGGCGTCGGCGGCACCGGTGTCGTGGGCGTCCTGTCGAACGGCGAGGGGCCCGTCGTCTGGCTCCGCGCCGACATGGACGGGCTGCCGGTCCAGGAGCGCACCGGCCTGCCCTACGCCAGCGAGCACCACGGCACCGACGAGGACGGCAACGACGTCCCGACGATGCACGCCTGCGGCCACGACATCCACGTGACGTGGCTGCTCGGGACCCTCGAGCGCCTCGCCGCCACCACGGGCGACTGGCACGGCACCGTCGTCGGTGTCTTCCAGCCGGCGGAAGAGGTCATCTCCGGCGCCCGCGCCATGGTCGAGGACGGGCTCGTCGAGCGCTTCCCGAAGCCCGACGTCGTCCTCGGACAGCACTCCGCGCCGGCGCCGGTCGGCATCGTCGCGGTCGGCAGCGGCCCCGTGATGGCGTCGAGCGACCGGCTGACGGTCACGTTCAACGGCCGCGGCGCGCACGGTTCCGCCCCGCAGGCCTCGCTCGACCCGGTCGTCACCGCCGCGTCGGCCGTCGTGCGCCTGCAGACCGTGGTCTCGCGCGAGGTCTCGCCGAGCGACGCCGGGGTCGTCACGGTCGGCAGCTTCCACGCCGGCACCCGCGCGAACATCATCCCCGACCAGGCCGTCATCGAGATCTCCACGCGGGCCCGCAACGAGGAGACCCGCGAGCGGATCATCGCCTCGATCGAGCGCATCGTCCGCGCCGAGAGCGAGGCCGGTGGGCTCCCCGAGCCGACGATCGTGCGGTCGCCGGGTGCCGAGGTCACCGTGAACGACGCCGAGGCCGCCCAGACCGTGCTCGACGCGATCCGCGCCGAGGTCCCCGGAGCCCGCGACCTCGAGATCGGCCTGGCGATGGCATCCGAGGACGTCGGCCAGCTCGCCACCGCGGCGCGGGCGCCGCTCGTGTACTGGTTCACCGGCATCACCGACCCGGAGCTGTTCCGTCGCGGCGAGGACATCCCGAGCAACCACTCGCCCTTCTACGCGCCGCAGGCCGAGACGGCGATCCCGGTGGGCGTCGACGCCCTCGTGGCGGCGACGCGCGCGTACGTCGCCTGACGCGGGCGGTCCCGCAGGACCGAGCCAGGAGGCGCGGCGCGACCCCGCCACGCACGTGACGTTCCCAGGGGACTCACGCCGCGCCTCCCGTCTCGCCCCCTAGGGTGCTGGGCATGCGCACCCCGACCCGCACCCTGATCGCCGCCGTCGCCGCCGGCATCGCCCTCGCCGGACTGGCCGGCTGCTCGTCCGACGCCGTGCAGCAGGCCACCGACCTCGGCTCGTCGGTCGCGTCGAGCGTCGCCGAGGGCGTGCAGGGCATCGACGGCAAGGCCGTCCAGGACGGCATGGCCTCGGTCGCCGGCGGCATCGACGGCGCACTCGACACCGCGCTCAAGGGCGCGAACGTGACCTCGGACGGCAAGGTCCCCGACGGCTTCCCGACGAAGGACGTCCCGCTCGTCGACGGCACCGTGCTCGGCGGCGGGAGCGGGCCGAACGGCTCCGGGTGGGTGGCACAGGTCCGTGCCGCCTCGGTCGACGACTTCGAGGCCGCCGCGCAGCAGCTCACCGACGCCGGGTTCACCGAGTCGGCGAAGCGGGCGGACTCGTCCAGCGCCTTCGGGATGTTCCGGAGCGACGGCTACCGGGTGGTCCTGACGTTCTCCGACGGCAGCGACGGCGTCACCGCGACCTACATCGTGACGCCCCGCTAGCCACCGCTGGGTACGCTTGGACCCGATGTCGAAGGCCCCCGCAACCCGCCCCGAGCGCGTCCTGTTCGTGCACGCCCACCCCGACGACGAGACGCTCTCGTCGGGCGGGACGATCGCCACCCTGCTCGAGCTCGGCGCCGAGGTGACCGTGCTCACCGCCACCCGTGGCGAGCGCGGCGAGATGCTGACGCCCGAGCTCGCGCCGCTCTTCGGCGACGGTCCGCGGGTCGCCGCGCACCGCGAGACCGAGATCGCCGCCGCCCTCGCCGCACTCGGCGGTCCGGCGCACCTCTGGCTCGGCGGGTCGGGTGCGCGTCCGACGGACCTGCCCGAGCGCCGCTACACCGACTCCGGCATGCAGTGGGGCCCCGACGGACGTGCCGTCGCCGCCGGGGACGCCCCGGCGGACTCGCTGACCGCGGCGGACCTCGGCGAGGTCGTCGACGACATCCGCGCCGCGATCCGGTCCACCGGCGCGGACGCGGTGGTGAGCTACGCCGACGACGGCGGCTACGGCCACCCCGACCACGTGCGGGTCCACCACGCCGCGCGGTACGCCGCCCGTGCCGAGGAACTCCCGTTCTCGATGATCGTGGACCCCGACTCCGGCCAGGCCGACCTGACCGTCGACGTCGTGCCGGTGCGGGCGAAGGTCCGGGCGGCCGTCGAGCAGTACCGGTCCCAGGTGACGGTCGACCCGGTCGATCCCCGTGACCCGACCGCGCTGTCGTGGGTGATGCCGCACGGCGTCCGGCACCAGACGCCGGCGGTCGAGGCGTTCCGTCACGACGCCGACCGGGTCCCGCAGGCGCCGCAGACGTTCGCCGAGTTCTCGCGGCAGGGGAAGGTCACCGCCGTCGTGGTCGCCCTCGTGCTCGGACTCGTCGCCGGGGGACTCGGCACGGTCACGCACCAGCAGACCCTCGGGGCGTTCCCGGTCGGCATCGTGCTCACCTCGCTGATCGTGATCGGGCTCACGGTCGGCATCCGGCTGCTGTACCGGTCGCGGGCGATGGTCGCCGCGGTCGGCATCGGGATCATCGCCGCGACGCAGGTGCTGTCGTCGGTGGGCGGGCAGAGCTCCCCGCTCGTGCTCGCCAACGTCGCGGGCTACGTGTGGACGTTCGGGCCGGCGGCCGTCACGGCGCTCGTGCTCGCGTGGCCCGACCTGTCCGGCGTCCGGGCGTCGGCCGCCGGGCGGTCGGGGACGGCCGACCGGGCCTGACGGTCCGTCCGCCGGGCGGTCAGGTGCGGCCGGGTCGCGCGGGTAGACTCGATCTGCTCAGTCCGAAGGGAGCACCCCAACCGTGACGTACGTGATCGCCCAGCCATGTGTCGACGTCAAGGACCGCGCCTGCATCGACGAATGCCCGGTCGACTGCATCTACGAGGGTGACCGGTCGCTGTACATCCACCCCGACGAGTGCGTCGACTGCGGTGCGTGCGAGCCGGTGTGCCCGGTCGAGGCGATCTACTACGAGGACGACCTCCCCGACGAGTGGGCCGACTACTACAAGGCCAACGTCGAGTTCTTCGAAGAGGTCGGTTCCCCCGGCGGTGCCGCGAAGGTCGGTGTGATCCACAAGGACCACCCGGTCGTCATGGCCGAACCGCCCCGCGGCTGAACCGGATCCGACCCGTGGCGCTCGACCTCCCCGACTTCCCCTGGGACCAGCTCGTCCCGTTCAAGCAGCAGGCCGCGGCGGTCGAGGGCGGCATCGTCGACCTCAGCGTCGGCTCGCCCGTCGACCCGACGCCCGCCGTCGTCCGCACGGCGCTGGCCGAGGCGACCGACGCGCACGCCTACCCGCAGGTCGCCGGCACCCCGGCCCTGCGCGAGGCGATCGCGGACTGGTACGGCCGGCGCCAGGGCGTGACCCTCACGCCGGACCAGGTGCTCCCGACCATCGGGTCGAAGGAGTTCATCGCCGGGCTCGCGCTCTGGCTCGGCATCGGCCGCGGCGACACGGTGGTGTTCCCGGCCGCGGCGTACCCGACGTACGAGCTCGGTGCGGCCCTGGTCGGCGCGGACGCCCTCGCGTCGGACGACCCGGCCGCCTGGCCGTCCACCACGAAGCTCGTCTGGCTGAACTCCCCGGGCAACCCCGACGGCCGCGTCCTGTCGATCGACGAGCTGCGCGCCGCGGTCGAGCGGGCGCGGGAGCTCGGCGCCGTCATCGTCGGCGACGAGTGCTACGCCGAACTCGGGTGGGAACCGCCGTACGACACCGCACCGACCCCGACGATCCTCGACCCCCGGGTCGTGGGCGACTCGGTGGACGGGGTGCTCAGCGTCTACTCGCTCTCGAAGCAGTCGAACCTCGCCGGCTACCGGGCGGCCTTCGTCGCCGGTGACGCGCAGGTCCTCGCCGAGGTGCTCGCGGTCCGCAAGCACACGGGCATGATGCCGCCGCTCCCGGTGCAGGAAGCGATGATCGTCGCCCTCGCCGACGAGTCCCACGTGCAGGCGCAGAAGGCGCTGTACCGCGCCCGACGGAACATGCTCCGACGGGCACTCGAAGGCGCCGGCTTCCGGGTCGACCACAGCGAGGCGGGCCTCTACCTCTGGGCCACCCGCGGCGAACCGGCGCTCGACACCGTCGCCTGGCTGGCCGAGCGCGGGATCCTCGTCGCACCGGGGACCTTCTACGGCGCAGCGGGTGCCGAGCACGTGCGTGTGGCGCTCACGGCGACCGACGAGCGCATCGCCGCAGCCGCGCAGCGACTGGCGAGCGGGCGTCGTCTGGCGTCCGCCTGAGCCTTTCGCGCTCGGCGCAATCCGTGGTTCCCACCAAGTCCTGAGGCTCGATGTGTGCACGACCGACAGTGGGCGCGATTAGGCTGTCACCGTGACTGACACTGCCAATGACGCTCAGAAGACGGCCACACCGCCCACCACGCCCGTCCCCGTGAGTCCCGCCGCCGAGCAGACCGCGCCGACCGCGACGCTGACGTACCCGGGCGGCACGGCGGAGTTCCCGATCCTGCCGAGCGTCGACGGTGCGTCCACCATCGACATCTCGACGTTCAAGAAGCAGACCGGGATGAACACGCTCGACTACGGGTTCGTGAACACCGGGTCGACGAAGAGCGCCATCACCTACATCGACGGCGACCAGGGCATCCTGCGGTACCGCGGTTACCCGATCGACCAGGTCGCGTCGAACCTGACCTTCCTCGAGGTCGCCTGGCTCCTCATCTACGGCGAACTGCCGACGCCCGCCGAGCTCGAGTCGTTCGACGCCCGGATCCGCCGCCACACGCTGCTGCACGAGGACCTCCGTCGTCTGTTCGACGCCCTGCCGCACTCGGCGCACCCGATGTCCGTCCTCTCCAGCGCCGTCAGCGCCCTGTCGACCTACTACGAGGACGACATGGACGTCGACGACCCCGAGAAGGTCGAGCTCCAGACCGTCCGGCTCCTCGCGAAGCTGCCGGTGATCGCCGCGTACGCGCACAAGAAGTCCATCGGGCAGGCGTTCCTCTACCCGGACAACTCGCTGTCCTTCGTCGACAACTTCCTGCGCCTGAACTTCGGCACCATGGCCGAGACCTACCAGCCGAACCCGGTGCTGTCGAAGGCGCTCGAGCGGCTCCTGATCCTGCACGAGGACCACGAGCAGAACGCCTCCACCGCCACGGTCCGGATGGTCGGGTCGACGAAGGCGAACATGTTCGCCTCGATCTCCGCCGGCATCAACGCGCTGTACGGTCCGCTGCACGGCGGCGCGAACGAGGCCGTGCTCGAGATGCTCCAGCAGATCAAGGACTCGGGCGAGCCGGTGACGCGCTTCGTCGAGCGGGTGAAGAACAAGGAGCGCGGCGTGAAGCTCATGGGCTTCGGGCACCGCGTCTACAAGAACTACGACCCGCGGGCGAAGCTCGTGAAGGAGTCCGCGCACGAGGTGCTCGAAGCGCTGGGCGTGCAGGACGACCTGCTCGACATCGCCATGGAGCTCGAGGGCATCGCGCTCGAGGACGAGTACTTCGTCAGCCGGAAGCTCTACCCGAACGTCGACTTCTACACGGGCATCATCTACAAGGCGATGGGCTTCCCGCCGCGGATGTTCACGGTCCTGTTCGCCATCGGGCGTCTGCCCGGGTGGATCGCGCAGTGGCGCGAGCTCAACAACGACCCGCTGAACAAGATCGGGCGCCCGCAGCAGCTCTACGTCGGGCACCCGGAGCGCGACCTGCCCGCACGCTGACGCGCCGCGCCGCGCAGCCACGCGCGGGCGCGGCGGTGGACGGGACGGATCGACGGACGGGAGGCACGGCGCGGGCTGGCACCGCGCCTCCCGTCCGTCGCACGGTCGGCTCCGCCGCGTGCCCGCCCGCGCCGCTCAGGCGCCGGACGAGCGCGCCGCCCAGGTGGTGACGAGGTCGAGCGCCCGGTCCGAGTCGGGCGACCCCGGCCGGTTGAGGAAGGCGTGGCGCGCTGCCGGGAGCACGCGCCGCTCGACCGCGACCCCGGCACCGCGCAGCTCGTCGGCGAACCGGTCGCCCGAGGCCCGCATCGTGTCGTGCTCGGCGTCCACCATGAGCGTGCGGGGGAAGCCGGAGAGGTCCTCGCCGCCGGGGAACGCGGTGGCGGTGTCGCCCGCGCGGCCGACGTGGTTCCGGTTCGCCCGGTCGAGCAGTGCCGGGTGGTGCGTGGTCCGCCGGTGCCCGCGGACCGATCGGAGGACTGCCGCGTCGCGCGGGGTGCGGGCGTGGAAGAACCAGTACGCGAGGACGAGCCCGTCCGGCCGTGCGGCGTCCGGCAGCGTCCGGGTCACGGCTGCTGCGAGGCACGCGCCGGCACTCGCCCCGCCGAGGAGGACGGGACCGTCGGTCTCGCCACGGACGACCTCGAGTACGGCGCGGACCTCGTCGTTCGGCACCGGGTGACGGCGTCGACCCCGGGGTCCTCGGCGTCCGACGACGGGCAACCCGGGCAGGGGTGCGAGGCGGTACCCGACCGTGACGACGTCGAGCCCCCGGTCGGCGAGGGTGCCGGCGACGACGTGCGCCTCCGGCAGGTCGAGGCTGCCGCGGAAGAACCCACCCCCGTGCAACCACACGAGCGTCGTGGCCGACGTCGTGCCACGACGCGCGGCGTACCGGCGGACCGGCACCGGGCCGTGCGGTCCGTCGATCGTTCCCCCCACGGACGGACCGCCTACGCGTGCAGCGCGGTGTTGAGCTGGATGCCCTGCCCCTGGCGCTGCAGTGCCTCCACCGCGCCGGAGACCGAGTTGCGGCGGAACAGGATGTTGGGCGTCCCGGAGAGCTCGGCGGCCTTGACCGTCTTCGGGGTGCCGTCCGGGTTCGGGGCCGCGCCGACGAGGACGACCTTCGTGCCGGCCGTCACGTACAGCCCGGCCTCGACCACCGAGTCGTCGCCGAGCGAGATGCCGAGACCGGCGTTCGCACCGAGCAGCGCGCGCTCCCCGAGGGAGACGCGGTGGGTGCCGCCGCCGGACAGCGTGCCCATGATGGAGGCGCCGCCGCCGATGTCCGTGCCGTTCCCGACGACGACGCCCTGCGAGACACGGCCCTCGATCATCGCGTCGCCGAGGGTGCCGGCGTTGAAGTTCACGAAGCCCTCGTGCATCACCGTCGTGCCGGGGGCGAGGTGGGCGCCGAGCCGGACCCGGTTCGCGTCGGCGATGCGCACGCGGTCCGGCACGACGTAGTCGACCAGCCGGGGGAACTTGTCGATCGCGTGCACGGCGATCCCGGCGCGCTGCAGGCCGGGGCGGAGGCGGGTCAGGTCGTCGGGGTGCACCGGGCCCGCGTTCGTCCACGCGACGATCGGCAGGTGCGCGAAGACGCCCTCGAGGTTGACCTCGTTCGGCGCCACGTGCAGGTGGCTGAGGAGGTGCAGGCGGAGGTACGCGTCCGGCGTGCTCGCGGGTGCGGCCTCGATCGTGACCTCGGTCGTGACCGCCTCGATCGTGACACCGCGGCGCGGTTCGTCGCCGACGTGTGCGCGCAGGTCGGCGGGGAACACAGCGTCGGCGGGCAGCGCGCCGACGAACGTCTCCGGGTACCAGGTGTCGAGCGTCGTGCCGTCGGCGGCGATCGTCGCGAGGCCGTGGCCCCAGGCGTGGGTCGGGCGGGCGGTGGCAGCGGTCGTGTCGGTCACCGGACCAGGGTACCCAGCGAGGGGAGGGGGCCACCCGTCCGTCCGGACGGCTCCGCCGGGCTGCAAGGGTCGGCCGGTAGGCTTCCCGCATGCCGGAGCCGCTCGACCTCACCGCCTCGTCCATCGACATCACCCGTGCCATCTGCGACATCGAGTCGGTGTCCGGTGACGAAGGGCCGCTCGCCGACGCGATCGAGGCCGCCCTGACGCCGCTGCCCCACCTCGAGGTGATCCGCGACGGCGACGCGATCGTGGCACGGACGAACCTCGGTCGTGACCGCCGCGTCGTCATCGCGGGACACATCGACACCGTGCCGCTCAACGGCAATCTGCCGACCGAGTTCCGGACGGCCGAGGACGGCACCGAGATCCTCTGGGGCCGCGGCACGGTGGACATGAAGGCCGGTTGCGCGGTCCAGCTCAAGCTCGCGTACGACCTCGCCGAGCCGAACGTCGACGTCACCTGGGTCTTCTACGACCACGAAGAGGTGAGCGACGCGCTGAACGGCCTCGGACGCCTGGCGCGGACGCGTCCCGAGCTCCTCGCGGGCGACTTCGCGATCCTCGGCGAGCCCTCCGGTGCGCAGATCGAGGGCGGGTGCAACGGCAACCTCCGGGCCGAGGTCCGCGCCTCCGGCAAGCGCTCGCACAGCGCCCGGAGCTGGATCGGCGACAACGCGATCCACAAGGCCGCGCCGATCCTGGCCACGCTCGCCGCCTACGAGCCGCGCACGGTCACGGTCGACGGGCTCGACTACCGCGAGGGCCTCAACGCCGTCGGCATCACGGGCGGCATCGCCGGCAACGTCATCCCCGACGAGGTCATGGTGCACGTCAACTACCGCTTCGCCCCGTCGCGCAGCGCGGACGAGGCCGTCGCCCACATCCGCGAGCTCTTCGACGGCTACGACGTGCAGATCGTCGACCTCGCCGCCGGTGCCCGACCCGGACTCGACGCCCCGCTGGCGCAGGACTTCGTCGCCGCCGTCGGCGGTCCCGCGCCCCGCCCGAAGTACGGGTGGACCGACGTCGCACGCTTCTCGGCGCTCGGCGTCCCCGCGGTCAACTACGGGCCCGGCGAGCCGGTCTTCGCCCACCACGACGACGAGCAGGTCCCCGTCGACCAGATCACCGCGGTCGAGCACGGTCTGCGTCGGTGGCTGACGGCCTGACCACGGCCGGGTCCACCCGGCTGAGCCCTGCCCGCGCCCGGTGGCACGCCCGCTACCGGGTCGTGCCGTGGTGGCTGCGGATCACGGTCGTGTACGTGCTCGCGCGGATCGTCACGGGCACGATGCTCGCCGCGTTCGCGAGCGTGCAGGCGGCGAACTCGTTCACGGTGCAGCACCCCGGCCTGCTGTCGTTCTCGTCGATCTGGGACGGCGCCTGGTACCGGGTGATCGCCGCGTCCGGGTACCCCTCGACGCTGCCGATCGACGCCACGGGACACGTGACCGAGAACGCGTGGGCGTTCATGCCCGCCTACCCCTTCCTGGTGCGGGGCCTGATGGCGCTGACGGGCGCGTCCTTCGAGCTCGTCGCCGTGTCCGTCTCACTCCTGTTCGGCTGGGGAGCGGCGCTCGTGTTCCGGCGGCTGATGGGTCGGTTCCTCGACCCGGCGCGGGCGACCTTCGCGACCGTGCTGTTCTGCGTCGCACCCGTCTCGGCGATGTTCCAGGTCGCGTACGCCGAGTCGATGGGTCTGTTCCTGCTCCTCGTCGCGCTGCTGCTCATGGTGGACCGCCGCTGGTGGTCGATGCTCCCGGTCGTCCTGCTGCTCGGGATGACCCGGCCGACCGGGCTGGCCTTCGCGCTGCTGATCGTGCTGGTCCTCGCCGCGTGGTTCGTCCGCCCGTCGTGGGTCCGCGCGTCGTCGCCGCTCACCGTGCAGCGGTTCGTCCCACCCGCGGTGGTCGCGGTCGTGTCCGGGATCGTCGGGCTGGCGTGGCCGGCGATCGCCTGGGCGGTGACCGGGGTGCCCCGGGCGTACACGGACACCGAACTGGCGTGGCGGTCGTCGTACATCGGGTGGCGGGAACTCGTCCCGTTCGCGCCGTGGGTGCAGGGCTTCGGGTGGTGGTTCGGGCAGCCGGCCGGCGCGATCCTGCTCGCCGTCGTGGTGGTCGGGTTCGCCGCGTTCGTTGCCCTGCCGGCCGCGCGGCGGATCGGACTCGAGCTGCGGCTCTGGGGCGTCGCCTACCTGGTGTACCTGCTGGCCGTGTTCTTCCCGCAGTCGAGCACCTGGCGCATCCTGCTGCCGATCGCCCCGCTGCTCGGGATCGTCGCGCTGCCGCGGTCACGGGTGTACCGGGTGGCGGTCGTGGTGGTCTGCATCGCGCTGCAGTGGGTGTGGATGTACTACTGCTGGTGGATCGACGGCTACGACTGGACCCCGCCGTGATCGACGTCGGCCTCGCGGTCCTCGGCGCCCCGCGCCACCGCCTCGGGGTCGGCTGACGCCGCCGCGTGGATCATCGCGTTCGCGGTCGCGATGAACGGCACCGCGAAGAACGCCCCGACGACGCCGGCGATGGTCGTGCCCGCGGTGACGCCGAGCACGACACCGAGCGGGTGCACACGCACGGCCGACCCGGTGAGGAACGGGTGCAGGACGTGGCTCTCGAGCTGCTGCACTGCGATCACGATGCCGAGCATGACCAGTGCGGGTACCCAGCCGTTGAACACGAGCGCGACGAGCACCGCGACGACGCCCGCGACGATCGCGCCGACGACCGGCACGAAGGCGCCGAAGAACACGATGACGCCGATCGGGATCGCGAGCGGCACCTGCAGCGCGAGGGCGCCGATCACGATGCCGAGCGCGTCCGTCACCGCGACGACGAGCTGGACGCGGATGAAGCTCGTCAGGGTCTTCCAGCCGGCGTGCCCGGCGACGTCGATGCGACCGCGCGCCCGGCGGGGGAAGAGCCGCACCACCCACGACCAGATGCGCGGGCCGTCGACGAGCACGAAGATCGTCGTGAACACCACGATGAAGAGGCCCTCGAGCAGGTGCACGAGCCCGCTCCCGGCCTCGGCCGCACCCGAGGCGATCGACGACGCGTGGGTCTGCAGGAACTTCGTGCCGTCGGACAGCCACTTCGTGACCTGCGACGCCGTGATGCCGAACGGCTCGGTGGCCAACAGGCTCTGCAGCGACTGCACGTTGTGGTCGAGACGGTGCTCGAGCGACGGCAGGTCGTACCGGATCTGTGCCGTGACGACCAGCGCGAGGACGCCGATGACGATCACGACGGCGAGGAAGCACGACAGCACCGCGAGCCACTTCGGCCAGCGGTGGCGCTGCAGGAACAGCGAGAACGGCGCGAGCAGGGCGCACACGATGAGGCCGATCAGGAACGGCACCACGATGTCCTGCAGCAGGACCACGAGTGCCACGACGACGGCGAGGGCGGCGACGACGACGAGCATCCGCCACGAGAACGCCCCCGCGACGCGCACGCCGACGGGGACGGCCTCGACGGCGGGGTCGAGCGGTTGACGGCGCTTGGAGCGGATGTACGGCACACGCCAAGGTGACCACTCTGAACCGCGAGAACGTCGCGATCCACGACCCCCAACCTGGGCGGTTTCGCAGTTCCCCCATCGATACGAGATAATGGGGGCGCATGTACTGCACGAAAGGGGACATCTGATGGCAGCCATGAAGCCGAGGACCGGTGACGGGCCGATGGAGGCTGTTAAGGAGGGTCGACTCATCATCGTGCGGGTTCCGCTCGAAGGTGGAGGCCGCCTGGTCGTCTCGGTCAACGATGCCGAGGCCAAGGAACTCCACGACGCACTCGCCGAGGTCGTCTCGGCCTAGTACGTCGACGCACCAGAACGGAGGGCCCGGAGCGCGTACGCTCCGGGCCCTCCGTCCGTCCGCCCGCCCTCCGCCCCGTCCCGCCCGGCGCTGATGTCGGCGTGGCACGGCAGGATGGGCTCCGTGCCGAGGACCCACCTGCCGATCCGTCGCGTCGAGGAGTACTGCGACCCCGACCCGATGCCCCGCGACGTCTGGCCCGCCACCCTCGCCCCCGTACGGCAGCTCCTCGACGAGGGGCTCGACCTCGACCCCGTCACGGTGTTCGTCGGGGAGAACGGCGTCGGCAAGTCCACCCTCGTCGAGGCCATCGCGCTGCAGTTCGGCATGGGGCCGGAGGGCGGCGGCACCGGATCGCAGCACTCGACCCGCGCCTCCGAGTCCGACCTGTGCGAACACATCGCCGTCCGTCGTGACTTCGGGGCGCCGCGCGGCGGGTTCTTCCTGCGCGCGGAGACCATGCACGGGTTCTTCACCTACCTCGAGGAACACCCGAACCTGTCCCGGCCCGAGCCGGTCTTCCACGAGCGCAGCCACGGCGAGTCCTTCCTCGACTTCGTCATCGACCGTGCGCGGTGGCCCGGGTTGTGGATCCTCGACGAACCCGAGTCCGCGCTGTCGTTCTCCGGCTGCCTGGCGCTCATCGGCCTGCTGCAGTCGATCGTCGAGAGCGGCGTCGGGCAGGTGCTCATGTCGACGCACTCACCGGTGCTCGCAGCCTTCCCCGGCGCGACGTTCCACGAGGTCGGCGAGTGGGGTCTGCGGCGCACGGAGTGGGCCGACCTCGACCTCGTCCGGCACCAGCGGTCGTTCCTCGAGTCCCCGGAGCGCTACCTGCGCCACCTCGGCTGAGACCGGTGGACTTTCGGTTCTTTCGATTAGGATCGGTGTCATGTCGACCGCTACCGATCTGCCTGACCGCCGGGCCACGTCGAGAACGTACTTCCCGACTGATGACCGCGAGGACATCGCCGGACTCGCTCAGCTCCTGCGGGAGATCGAACAGGCAGCTCGTGACGAGCAGCTCGCCGAGCTCCGCGCACCCGACGGACGTGTCCGGAAGATCCCGACCGAGATCTTCGAGGTGCTCGAACAGGTCGCGGACGCGCTCGCGCAGGGCAGCGGCGTCACGGTCGCTCGGAACGACACCCAGATGACCACGCAGCAAGCCGCTGACTTCCTGGGGGTCTCGCGCCCGACCCTGGTCAAGTACCTCGAGGACGGCAGCATCGCGTTCGAGAAGCGCGGCCGCCACCGCCGGGTACTCCTCCGTGACCTCGTCGACTTCCAGGAGCAGTTCCGGACGCGGCGCCGCACGGCACTCCGGCGAGCTGCTCGTGACGGGCAGGCGCTCGAACGTGCGCGGGGCGATCGGCCGGCGGCTGACTGATCGTGGCGTTCCCGGTCTTCTTCGATGCCTGCGCGATCTACGGGATCACGCTCTCGGATGTCCTCCTCCGGCTCGCCGACGAGGGAGCCTTCCGCCCGTTGTGGTCCGAGGAGGTCCTCGACGAGGTTCGCCGGAACGCAGTCGCCGGCGGGATCTCCGCGGAGGGCATCGACCGGCGGCTGGACATGATGCGAACGTACTTCCCGGACGCGCTCGTGACCGGACACGGCGACCTCATCGATGGCCTGAGCTGCGATCCGAAGGACCGCCACGTGTTGGCGGCAGCGATCCGCGCGAAGGCCGACGTGCTCGTGACCTTCAACGTCCGCGACTTCCCGGCCGGATCGCTCGAAGGGTTCGACGTCGAGGTGGTGCACCCCGACGCATTCCTGCTCGACCAGCTCGACCTGTTCCCGGGCATGATCACCAGGGTGCTCCGGGAACTCAGCGAGGACTACGTCGCGCCTCCGCAGAGTGTGGACGACGTCCTCGGCACGCTGCGGCGAGCGGGAGTGCCGCGGTTCACCGACGAGGTGCGCAGGTACCTCTGACTACGCGGAGACCTTCGTCATCTGCAGCAGTCCGTCTCCGGCGGGGGAGAGCGCGCTGATGACCGCGCCCGACGTCGACACCTCGGTGAGCAGCAGCCGGAAGTCGGTCGTCGCCCGGTCCCGCTTCACCGGGTCGGCCACCCGGCCCCGCCAGAGCGCGTGCGGCACGAGGACGGTCCCGCCGAGCCGAGCGAGCCGCAGTCCGTGCTCGACGTACTCGATGACGTGCTCCGGGTCGGCGTCGACGAGGACGATGTCGTACGAGGCCTCGTTCATGCGCGGCAGCACCTGGTTCGCCCGACCCGGGATGAGCCGGATCCGGGCGGGGGCGGTGCCCGCGGCGATGTACGCGTCACGGGCGTACTGCTGGTGGTCGACCTCGATGTCGATCGTGGTGAGCGTGGCGGACGGTGCGCCGCCGAGCAGGTACAGCCCGGACACCCCCAGGCCGGTGCCGATCTCGATCATGCTCGTGGCGCGCGAGGCGGCCGCGACGACCCCGATCTGTGCGCCGATGGCGGGGGAGATCGCCTCGACCCCGAGTTCGAGGGAGTGCTCCCTGGCTCGGGCGATCACCTCGGACTCCGAGACGATGTCCTCGGCGAACTTCCAGTTCGACTCTTTCTCTGACACGCACACTCCGTTCGGGTGACAACTCTACGGGTGCTCCGGGGTGTGGACGGGTTACGCTCGTACCGTGTTCGACGGCTTCGAGAAGTTCCTGGTGATCGGGATCATCGGCGTCCTCCTGCTCGGTCCGCAGCGACTCCCGCAGTACGCCCAGAAGCTCGCCGAGTTCGTCAAGGCCGTCCGCCGCTTCGCCGACACCGCGAAGGACCGGATGCGCGACGAGATGGGCCCCGAGTTCGACGAGGTCGACTGGCAGAAACTCGACCCGCGGCAGTACGACCCCCGCCGGATCATCCGTGATGCGCTGCTCGACTCCGGCAGCAGCGCCGCTGCGGTGCAGACCGCGCAGGTGACCGCCTCGAAGGTGCGCGCGACGGCACCCGTGGTGCCGCTCGCCGTCGGCGAGGCCGCACCGTTCGACGCCGAAGCGACCTGACGCGACGTCACGTGAGCCGATGACGGACTGGAGGCGCGGTGCCAGCTGGCACCGCGCCTCCAGTCCGTGGTGGTGGCGACTACTGCAGGTCGGCCAGGAAGCGGTCCGTCCATGCGAGGGCCGGTGCGCTCGGGACGGAGCTGCAGGTGGACATCGCCGTCGTCGAGGAGCACGGGGTGTCACGGTCGAGCGACCAGTAGTGGACCCCGGCGAGCCCGTTCGCCTTCGCGTAGGCGGACAGCGTGTCGACGTCGGCGAGGGTGAAGACCTCGTCGGAGGCGTCGTTCACGCCGATCATCGGGGTGACCTCGATCTTCGACGGTGCGATGCCGTACGTGTGCTCGAGGTTCGTGACGGCCTGGATCGAGGACTTGCCCATCTCGCAGGTCGATCCGGACAGGACGCAGTTCGCGGTCGTCGCGCGGCCGAAGTCCATCGTCATGAGGTTGACGGTGTAGTTCGTCAGGCTCGACGCCGTGATGGCCTTGACCGTGGCGTCACCGGTGCTGTTCAATCCGCCGAAGCTCCCGTCGCTTGCGGCCAGGGTCGCGAGCGTGAACGAGAACCGCATCCCCGGGTACTTCGACTGCGCGAGCGCCGCGGCGTTGACGAGGTTCTGCACGTCGGCGGCGGACTGCCCGCTCTCGATGTCGAAGTCGACGCCGATCATGTGCGGGGTGGCGTACCGCGCGATGAAGCTCTGCAGCGCGGTGCCCGAACACTTGAACGAGCCCGCCGCACCGCCGGTGCTCACGATGTAGTTCACGCCCGCGGCGTCGAGCTTCGGGATGTTGGCGCTCGCGAACGCGTCCGCGGCGACACCGCCCCAGTTCTCGCTGCCACAGGTGCCGGTGGCGAAGGCGAGGGTGATCGCCTTGAGGCCCGGCTCCCGGGTGGACACCAGGCTGTTGCTCGACCCGACGACCGGGATGCGCGTGCCGGTGACGGCCGTGTTCATCACGTTCGTGTTCCAGTCGAGGTTCACGGTGACGTCCTTGTAGGGGCTGAAGACCAGGCCCTTCGCCGTCCCGCCGCTGCCGCCGGTGCCCGGGGTGGTGGTGCCGCCGCCCGGGGTGGTCGTACCGCCGCCGCTGGTGTCGGCGCAGGCTCCCGTGGACGTCCAGGGCTGGCCGCTGCCGGTCGCGCCGGAGTGGGTCGCGGGGTCGTCGCCCTGCGTCCACCAGTTCGCGGTGTAGTTCGTGCCGCTCTCGCTCACCGTCGCGCCGCCGCTGTACGCGGTGCCCGCGCTCCACGCGGTGGCGCACGCCGGTGTGGCCGCCATGGCCGGTGCTGCTGCGACGGACCCGCCCGCCAGTGCAGCCGCGAGGGCCGCGACGAGTCCGATCCTGAGTCTGGTCCTGCTGTTCACACGGTTCTCCTGTCCTCGGTCCGGCGGCGTTGCCGGACACGGGTGGAGCCCCTGCGGACCCGATTCCGCAGGAGCATTGTGGAATACCCCTGCATATTGCTCCGCGGTGGAACGACCTGTCCATGAAAGGACGTACAGGCAGCGTCGATCGGCTGGCGGATCAGTCCTTCGACGCGACGATCGTGAAGGTCGTGGGGAGGCGGTCGCGGTCCTCGCCGGGCCACTCCCACGAACCGTCCCCAGTGTCGACCATGCGGGGGCTGAACCGCCACGGCAGTGTCCGACCCTCGTCGAGTCTGCGCAGCCGGAGCCCGGCGCCGAGCAGGGCGTTCACGATCTCCGACAGCGGGTGCGGCCACTCGTAGGTGCGGGTGTTCGACACCGTGCCGTCGCCCGCGTAGGTGCCCGCGTCGTCCCACTGCTGGGCGGAGCCGTCCGCGAAGTACCGGTAGCGGGTGACGAGCCCGTCGGCGTCCTCGTCGAGCGCGTACAGCGCGGGGTGGCCGTCCCGGATGAAGAACACACCGCCCGGTCGCAGGAGTGCCGCGACCTGGGCGGCCCAGCGGTCGAGGTCGTCGAGCCAGCAGATCGTCCCGATGCTCGTGTAGACGACGTCGAAGTCGCCCACCACCGCGGCCCGGGCGTCGAGGACGTCCGTCTCGACCCAGGTCACGTCGAGGCCGAGGCGTGCCGACAGCCCGGCGGCCGAGGCGAGCGCCGCGGGCGAGAAGTCGACGCCGGTGACGCGGGCGCCCTCACGCGCGAGCGAGACCGTGTCCGTGCCGATGTGGCACTGCAGGTGGCAGACGTCGAGGCCGGCGAGGGAGCCGTCTCGCAGCCACGGTCGCAGTGCGGGCAGGTCGTCGCGGACGACGGTCGAGCGGTGGTCCGGGTCGGTCAGGGCGTCGATCTCGTAGGCGCCCTCGTGGATGGGCACCCGGTCGTCCCAGTTCGCGCGGTTGGTGTCGCGGGCCTGCTCCCAGTCGACGCTGACGTGATCAGTGCTCATGCACCCGACCCTACGACAGCGTCAGCCCGAGCTTCCGGCCGGACAGCCCCCGTCCCATCGTGCCGATGCGGTCCGCGATCGCCGCCAGCGCCACCGCCGCCGGGTCCTCGGGATCGCCGAGCACCACCGGGACGCCGGCGTCGCCGCCCTCGCGGAGCGGCACGGACAACGGCACGCTGCCGAGCACCGGGACGGCGGTGTCCTGGTCGCGGGAGAGCCGGCGGGCGGTCTCGGCGCCACCGCCCTCGCCGAAGAGGTGCAGCACGGACCCGTCGGGCTGCATGAGGCCCGCCATGTTCTCGACGACGCCGATCACCCGCTGCCCGGTCTGACGGGCGACGATCCCGCTCCGTTCGGCCACGTCGGCAGCGGCCGCCTGGGGCGTGGTGACGACCAGGACCTCGGCGTGGGGGAGCAGCTGGCCGACCGAGATCGCCACGTCACCGGTGCCGGGCGGCAGGTCGAGCAGGAGCACGTCGAGGTCGCCGAAGTACACGTCGGTGAGGAACTGCGAGACGGTACGGTGCAGCATCGGACCGCGCCAGGACACCGCGGTCGAGACGTCGTCCACGAACATGCCGATCGAGACGACCTTCACGTCGTGCGCGACCGGCGGCAGGATCATGCTGTCGACCCGGGTCGGGCGAGGGGCCACGCCCGCGGCGTCGGTGAGCCCCACCAGCCCGGGGACGCTGAAGCCGTGCACGTCGACGTCCACGATGCCCACGCGCTGCCCGCGGGCCGCGAGGGCGGCGGCGAGGTTCACGGTGACCGTCGACTTGCCGACGCCGCCCTTGCCGCTCGTCACCGCGATCACCCGGGTGAGCGAGTCCGGGGTGAACTGCACGCCCCGGGGTCTCCCCGCGCGGAGGCGTTCGGTGAGCGCGGCACGCGTCGCCGGGGCCATCACGGACACGTCGACCGCCACGCTCGAGACGCCGTCCACGGAACCGGCGGCCGTACGCACGTCGCGCTCGATGGTGTCGGCGGCCGGGCACCCGACGATCGTGAGCTGCAGGTCGACGCGCACCGCGCCTCCTGGCTGCACGTCGACACCACGGATCATGTCGAGCTCCGTGACGGGCCGGCGGATCTCGGGGTCGATCACGCGGCCGAGCGCGGCGAGGACCGCGCTGCCCAGCTGCTCGTCCGACCGGCCGCCGTCAGCCACGGGCCGTCGTGCCGGACTCGTCGGCGAAGCCGGCGTCCTCGGCGTCACGCCGGTCGAGTTCCTCGAGCAGCGAGCGGATCTCGGCGCGGATGAAGTCCTTCGACGCCATGTCCCGCATCGCCAGGCGGAGCGCCACGACCTCGCGGGCGAGGTACTCCGTGTCGGCGAGGTTCCGCTCGGCGCGCTGCCGGTCCTGCTCGAACTGCACACGGTCGCGGTCGTCCTGCCGGTTCTGGGCGAGCAGGATGAGCGGTGCCGCGTACGACGCCTGCAGGGACAGCACGAGCGTCAGGGCCGTGAAGCCGATCGCCGCGGAGTCGAACTGCCAGGGCTTCGGGGCGAGCGTGTTGTAGCCCATCCAGACGACGCAGAACAGGGTCAGGCCGACGAGGAACCAGGGCGTTCCCATCGCACGCGCGATGCCCTCGGTCGCGCGACCGAAGGCGTCACCGCGACCTCGGCGCCGGGTCGGCAGGACGCGGGTGCGCATGCCCTTGGGGGAGTCGAGTCGAGCATCGGTCCGCTCGCGATCGCGGCGGTTGTCATCCGTTCGGGCCACGGGTGGTCCTCCTTCCCGTCGTCACGGGCGTCCTGCGTGGGCGTTGGCGCGGAAGCGGTGAGGGTTCCCCCTCGCCCTGACTTCGCCAGTCGTCCGGCAGGACGTGGTCGAGGACATCGTCGATCGTCACCACCCCGACGAGACGGTGGGCATCGTCGACCACGGGGACGGACAGCAGGTTGTAGGTCGCCATGATGCGCGTGACCTCGGCCGCGCTCGCGTCGACGCGGACCGGGTCGGTCTGCTGGTCGATGAGCGTGCCGAGTCGTTCGTTCGGCGGGTAGCGGAGCATCCGCTGGAAGTGCACGAGGCCGAGGAACCGGCCGGTCGGCGGCTCGTACGGCGGCAGCGTCACGCAGACGGCGGCGCCGAGCACCGGCGCGAGTTCGTGGCGGCGGACGAGTGCGAGCCCCTCGGCGACGGTGGCGTCGGCGGACACGATCACCGGCTCGGTCGTCATGAGACCACCGGCGGTGTCTGGTTCGTACTCGAGGAGCATGCGGACGTCCTGCGCCTCTTCCGGCTCCATGAGCTGGAGGAGGGCCTCGCTGCGCTCGTCGGAGAACTGGGCGAGGACGTCGGCCGCGTCGTCCGGCTGCATGTGGTCGAGCACGTCGGCCGCACGGGAGTCGACGAGCCGGGTGAGGATCTCGATCCGCTGCTGGTCGGGCATCTCCT
Organism: Curtobacterium sp. BH-2-1-1; assembly: GCF_001806325.1. Taxonomy (NCBI): domain Bacteria; kingdom Bacillati; phylum Actinomycetota; class Actinomycetes; order Micrococcales; family Microbacteriaceae; genus Curtobacterium; species Curtobacterium sp. BH-2-1-1. The sequence goes on along the minus strand of NZ_CP017580.1, from coordinate 736,102 downwards.
CGAGCACGTCGGCGAGCCGGTCGTCGGGGAGTTCCTCGGCGACCTCGAACCGCCGTTCCTCCGGCAGGTCGAGCAGCGTCGACGCCAGGTCGGCCGGCAGCAGGTCGGAGTAGGCGGCGATCACGTGTTCGGCGGACTGGGCCTCGCCGGGGAGCTCGTCCTCGGTGACCTCGTTCCACGTCGCGAACGTCGTCGGGCCCTTGCCGAACGGGGACGGCGTGGTCTTCGGCTTGCGGAGGAAGAGCTGCGACACCTCCCAGTCGCCCTGCCCGCGGTCCTCGATCGCGACGTCCTCGATGGTGGCGCGGATGCGCTCCTTCTTGATGAGGACCTTGCGGCCGAGCATCTCCGCGATCACCCGGACCTCGCCACCGCGCTGCTCGAAGCGGCGCATGTTCACGAGGCCGGTCGTGATGACCTGCCCGGCACCGATCGAGGTGATGCGGCCGATGCTCACGAAGATCCGGCGCTTGCCCGGGACCTCGACGATCAGACCGACGACGTGCGGCGGATCGGCCCGGCGGTACACCACCAGGACGTCTCGGACGCGGCCGACGCGGTCTCCCGCGGGGTCGAAGACGGAGCACCCGGCGAGGCGGGCGACGAAGACCTTCGTGGCGCTCACCCGACCCAGCGTAGTCGGTGCGTCTGGCCGGATCCGCCGTGGCGGTCGGCGGCTTCCCTGAGAGTGCACGTGCGATTGCAAGGTGTGCGGTGAATGATGGCTGTGTGAGCAATCAGAGCCCGTTCGGCGGCCGGACCGCCCAGGCCTTCCCGACGCTGCCCAAGGGCGACGTCCTCGGCACCTACGACAGCTACCCCGACGCCCAGCGCGTGGTGGCCAAGCTCGCCGAGGCCGACTTCCCGGTCAACCAGCTCTCGATCGTCGGCAACGACCTCAAGACGGTCGAGCGCGTCACCGGCAAGATGACGTACGGCCGTGCGGCGATCGCCGGCGCGCTGTCCGGCCTCTGGCTCGGCATCTTCTTCGGCATCGTGCTGACGCTCTTCTCGCCGAGTGCCGGCGGCCTCATCCTCGCCGCCGCCATCATCGGTGCGGCGTTCGGCATGCTCTACGGCATCGTCTCGTTCGCGATCACGAAGCGGCAGCGGGACTTCACGAGTGTGCACCAGGTCCTCGCGACGAACTACCAGATCGTCGTCGAGCCGCAGCTCGTGGGTCAGGCACGTCGCATCCTCGGTGAGGCCGGGCTCGCCCCCACCACGCACTGGAACCCCGGTACGCCGGGTGCACCGGGACCGCAGAGCGGCCCGGGGACTGGGTTCCAGGGGCAGCCGCCGCAGCAGCCGTGGCGTCCGGGTCCCGGGTCCGGCTCCGGTGCTCCCGGGTCCGGCGGGCAGTCGGCCGGGTCCGGCGGCGGGTGGGGCGCCGGTCAGCAGGGATCGCCCTACGGTGGGCACGCCACACCGCACCACCAGCCAGGAGGCGCGCAGCAGCCCGGCACGCCGTCCTCCGGCGCGCAGACGGGGACGCCGCGCTACGGCACGAACGAGGGGCCGCGCTACGGGGAGACCCCGGCGACCGCTCCCGCGCCTGCAGCGCCCGCGTCCGCACAGCAGCCGCGTGCGGAGGAGCCGCCGCGCTACGGGGAGCGGGTGACCGGGGCGACGCCGCCGGCGCCGAGCTCCGCCGAGTCCGCGGAGTCCGCGCCCCCGAAGGACGACGAGTCGCGCTGAGTCGCTGGCGGCCGCTGAGCCAGAGGGAACGGTCGGGGCGGGGTCGGGATCGGGGTCGGGGCTGAGGTCGAGGTCGCACGACGCGCCGCTCACGTCCGCCGAGGTCGCACGAACGGCCGCTCCCCGTCGCGGGGAGCGGCCGTTTTCGCGACTTCGGCGCGCGGCCGTCCCGCCCGCGGATCGTCCAGCGGGCGGGACACGCCGCGCGCGGGCCGTCGAGCGGGCGGGACACGCCGCGCGCAGGTCGTCGAGCGGGCGAGACACGCCGCGCGCAGGTCGTCGAGCGGGCGGGAACGGCCGCCGAGGTGCTGCGAGCGGGACGTACTTCGCCCGCTCGGGGCTCGGGCTAGAGGACCTTCGAGTAGCAGATCGAGGTCGGCACCCCGACGTACGGCCCGAAGTTCGCGATGCGCGTGAACCCCTCGCGCTCGTAGAACCCGATCGCACGCTTCTGCTCGTTCCCGGTCTCCAGCACGAGCGCCGGCGAACCGAGGTCGAGCGCAGCATCCTCCAACCGACGCAGCAGCGCCGCCGCGACACCGGCACCCCGGGACTCCGGCCGGACGTACATCCGCTTGATCTCGGTGATGCCGTCCTGCACGACCCGCAGCCCGCCGCAGCCGAGCGGCGTGCCGTCGTCGTCCCGCGCGAGGAAGAACACCGCGATGGAGTCCGCCGTCGGCTTGTCGCCGGGTTCGGTGTCGCCGCCGTACGCACGGTCGATCTCCAGGCGCTGGGCGGCGCGGAGCCGCTGGGCGTCGGGGGAGTCGAAGTGCTCGACGTCGATCGAGAACGCGCTCTCGCTGGGGCTGGGGGAGACCTCCGGTGTCGTCACCCGCTCAGGCTAGCGGCCGGAGCGGGCGATCCACCCCTCCACTTCCGAGGGGGTCCGGGGGATGCCGACGGACAGGTTCTCGGCGCCGTCCTCGGTCACGAGGATGTCGTCCTCGATGCGGACGCCGATGCCGCGGAACTCCTCGGGCACGGTGAGGTCGTCCTGCTGGAAGTACAGGCCGGGCTCGATCGTGAAGACCATGCCGGCCTGCACGGTGCCGTCGATGTACATCTCACGCCGGGCCTTCGCGCAGTCGTGCACGTCGAGGCCGAGGTGGTGGCTCGTGCCGTGCACCATGTAGCGCCGGTGGAACTGGTTGTCCTGCTGGAGCGATTCCTCGGCGCTGCCGGGCAGGAAGCCCCACTCGGCGGTCTTGCGGGCGATGACCTCCATCGCGGTGGCGTGCACCTGACGGAAGGTGATGCCGGGCTTCACGATGGCGAAGGCCGCGTCCGCCGCTTCGAGCACGGCTTCGTACACGAGGCGCTGCACGTCGGTGAAGGTGCCGCTGACCGGGAGCGTGCGGGTGATGTCGGCCGTGTAGAACGAGTCGACCTCGACCCCGGCGTCGATGAGGATCAGGTCGCCCGGCTCGACGGCGCCGTCGTTGCGGGTCCAGTGCAGGATGCAGGCGTGGTGGCCGGAGGCGGCGATCGTGTCGTAGCCCACGGTGTTGCCGTCGGCACGGGCGCGGCGGTTGAACGTGCCCTCGACGATGCGCTCGCCGCGGGGGTGTGCCAGGACCGCATCGAAGTCGGCGATGACGTCGTCGAACCCGGCCTTGGTCGCGTTCACGGCCTTGCGGAGCTCGTTGACCTCGTACGCGTCCTTCACGAGGCGCAGCTCGGAGAGGTCGCGGGCGAGGGCGTCGTCCGTCGCGGGCACGCCGTCGGCCTCGGGCGCGCCACCGACGGCGCTGCCGATCTGGTCGTCGAGACCACGGGTGAGGCCGGTGTCGGCGTCGCGCACGACGAGGGCCGAGGCGTCGAGCCCGGCGCGCACGGCGTCGAACGCGCCGAGGTCGGCGGTCGCGAGACCGAGGTCCGCCGCGACCTCGTCCAGCGAGGGGCGCGGGCCGACCCAGAACTCCCCGATCTCGGGGTTGGCGTAGAACTCCTCGGAGTCGCGCCCGGCGGTCGCGCGGAAGTACAGCGTGGCGTCGTGCCCGGAGCCGTTCGGCGTCATGACGAGCACGGAGCCGACGACGGTGTCGGTGCCCCAGCCGGTCAGGTGCGCGAACGCGGAGTGCGGGCGGAACGGGTAGTCGCAGTCGTTCGATCGCACCTTGGCCTGGCCGGCCGGTACGACGATCGTCCGGCCCGGGTGCAGCTCGGAGAGCTTCGCGCGGCGTTCGGCAGCGAAGGCGGCCTGCTCGCGGGGCTCGGGCAGCGGACGGTCACGATCGGCCCACTGCGAGCCGATGTAGTCCTTGAACGTCGAGGATCCGGGGGTGGTGGAACGGTTGCTCGTCGCGCGGGGCGTGGTGTCGGACATGCACCCATCATCGCACCGCCCGTGGCTCCGCGGCCTGTGCGCCCGCTCACCTGTGGATAGCATTGTCGACGTGCCCGATCCGTTCATCGACCTGCACGCGCACTCGAGCGTCTCCGACGGCACCGAGCGACCCGCGGACCTCGTCCGGGCGGCAGCAGCCGCCGGACTGGACGCCGTCGCCCTGACGGACCACGACACGACCGCGGGGTGGGACGAGGCCACGGCGACCGTCCGCGACCTGCCGGTGACGCTCCTCCCGGGTCTCGAACTGAGCACCCGCGTCGGCTACCGCAGCGTGCACGTCCTCGGCTACCTGGTCGACCCCGCCGACCCGGCGCTCGTCGCCGAGACCGAACGGATCCGCGACGGACGCCTCGCCCGGGCCCGCCGGATGGTCGACCGCATCGGCCGCGACCACCCGATCACCTGGGACGACGTGCTCGCGCAGTCCCGCGACGGGGCCACGATCGGCCGCCCGCACATCGCCGACGCCCTCGTCGCCCGCGGGCTCGAGGCCGACCGCAGCGCGGCGTTCCGGGGGATCCTGCACCCGGCCTCCGGGTACTACGAGCCGCACGAGGCGCCGTCCCCGCTCCGGGGCGTCGAGCTCATCCGACAGGCCGGCGGCGTCCCCGTCATCGCCCATCCCGCCGCGTCGTCGCGGGGGATCGTGATCGACGAGCCGATGCTCCGCGAACTGGTCGAGGCCGGGCTCGGCGGGCTCGAGGTCGACCACCGCGAGAACCTCGCGCACGGCAAGCGCACCCTGCTCGACTGGGCCACGCGGTACGGCCTGTTCGTCACCGGGTCGAGCGACTACCACGGCACGGGCAAGCCGAACCGGCTGGGCGAGCACCGCACGGCGTTGGCGGCGTTCGACGCCATCCGCTCCGAGGCGACCGGCAGCGCGCCCGTCGTCGGCGTCGGCTCCCGCCTGGCCTGACCAGCGCGGCCGCTCCGCCAGGTGGGGACGACGAAGGGCCCGTCGCGTCGGCGACGGACCCTTCGGTGTGACGGCCTGGAGGCGCTACTCGCCGTCCGACGACCCCTGCGGCGCCGAGGCGGTCGCCTCGGACGAGCCGCTGCCGCTGCCGCTCCCGCGGCGGCGACGCCGACGACGACGCTTCGCGGCGCCGTCGGTCGAACCGTCGGCCGGTGCGCCCTCGGCACCACCGGACTGGGCCGGGGACTCGGCGTCCGCAGGCTGCGAGGCGGACCGTGCCGCGCCTCCCGAGCCGTTGCCGGAACCGGATGCCGAACCCGAGCCGGACCGCGTCCGGGTGCGGGGCGGACGCGAGCCGCTGCGCGGACGGTCGCCCGACTGCTTCTCGGCGGGGCCACCGGCCGATGCCGCGTGCGCCGAAGCGCCGGGCAGACGGCCCTTGGTGCCGGCCGGGATGTCGAGCTCCTCGAACAGGTGCGGCGACGACGAGTAGGTCTCGACGGGCTCGGGGATGCCGAACTCGAGCGCCTTGTCGATCAGCGTCCACTTGTGCAGGTCGTCCCAGTCGACGAACGTGACCGCGATGCCGGTCTTGCCCGCACGGCCGGTGCGCCCGGCACGGTGCAGGTAGGTGTCCGGGTCGTCCGGGATGGTGTGGTTGATCACGTGCGTGACGTCGTCCACGTCGATGCCGCGGGCCGCGACGTCGGTGGCGATCAGCACGTCGCGCTTGCCGGCCTTGAAGGCGGCCATGGCACGCTCGCGCTGCTCCTGGTTGAGGTCGCCGTGCACCGCTGCGGCGTTGAACCCGCGGTCCTTGAGCTCCTCGACGAGCTTCGCGGCGGCGCGCTTCGTGCGGGTGAAGATCACGGTCTTGCCGCGCCCCTCGGCCTGCAGGATGCGGGCGATGACCTCGTCCTTGTCGAGCGAGTGGGCGCGGTAGATGAGGTGCTTGATGTTCGCCTGCATCAGACCCTCGTCGGGGTCGGTCGCGCGGATGTGCACCGGGCGGCTCATGAAGCGGCGGGCGAGCGCCACGATCGGCGCGGGCATCGTCGCCGAGAACAGCATCGTGTGCCGCACCTCGGGGATGGCCTGGAAGATGCGCTCGATGTCCGACAGGAACCCGAGGTCGAGCATGCGGTCGGCCTCGTCGAGGACGACCTCCTGCACGTGCGACAGGTCGAGCAGGCGCTGGCGCTGCAGGTCGATCAGGCGCCCGGGGGTGCCGACGACGATCTGGGCGCCCGCCTTGAGCTGCTCGATCTGCCCCTCGTACGCCTTGCCGCCGTAGATCGCCGCGATGGTCGTCGGGCGATTCGAGGTGGCGAGCTCGAGGTCCTCGGTCACCTGGACCGCGAGTTCGCGGGTCGGCACGACGACGAGGGCCTTGACGCCGGGCGCCGGGTCGGCTCCGAGGCGCTGGATGAGGGGGAGGCCGAAGCCGAAGGTCTTGCCCGTACCCGTCTTGGCCTGGCCGATGATGTCCTGGCCGGTGAGGGCGAGCGGGATCGTCTGCTGCTGGATCGGGAAGGGCTCGAGGATGCCCTTCGTCGCGAGCGCGTCGACGATGTCCTGCTCGATGGAGAGGTCTGCGAAAGTCAAAGAATCACCTTAGTTCTGGTGGAAGTCCCGACCAGTCTACCGGCGGGTCGGGCTCGGTTCTCCAGGCCCCTATGCTGGAGCCGTGGTGTCGTGGTGGAACCGGAAGCGCGCGGCGGAGCTCGCGTCCGCGTGGCTCGCGTCGCGGAACCCGCGGAACGCCTCGCCCGTGGAACGTCTGCAGCTCGACGACGTCAGCCCCGAGCTGGACGTCTACCTGGGCCAGGCGGCGTACCTCGAACTCTCGCTCTACGAGACGATGGGCCGCGCCGGGGCCGGTGCGCCGACCCTGTCCGGCCGGCTCGTCACCGGCGTGCTCGCGACGACGGCGCTCGAGCGGCACCGCGCCATCGTCGCCGAGATCGAACGGACCGGCGGTGACCCGGCTGCGCTGATGGCCCCCCACCGTGAGGCGATCGACCTGTTCCTCGAGCGCACGAGCGGCGCGGACTGGTACGAGTCGATGCTCACGGGCTACGTCACCGCGGGGATCCTCAACGACCTGTTCGGCTCGCTGCTCCGGTCGCTCCCGGCCGAGGTCCGGCAGCGCCTGAAGACCGTGTTCGACGCACGTGAGGAAGCCGCCGTCGTCGAGGAGCTCACCGAACGCATCGCCGAGGACCCGCAGGTCGGGTCGCGACTGGCGATGTGGGGGCGGCGGCTCGTCGGGGACACGTTGCTCGTGGCCCGGTCGGCGCTCGCGTCGCACGCGCGTGAGGACCAGGAACGGCTCGAGCCGGTCTGGACCGAGCTCATCGCTGCGCACACGCGGCGCATGGACGCGCTCGGCCTGACAGCCTGACGGCCCCCGGGTCAGGCGCCGGAGGCCTTGACGCGCTCGTAGTACGCCGCGTCGGCAGCCGTACGGCGCTTGCCGAGGACCCACTCCGCGACGAGGGCGACCACACCGGCACCGACCAGGGCGACGACCCAGATCCAGGTCGCGTCGTACTGCCAGCCGGCCCAGGTCAGGGCCTCCCACAGCACCGCGGCGACGATGCCGCCGACCGCGGGGCCGAGCAGGGAGCCACGGCTCGAGCGCCACGGCAGGACCACGTGCGCGACGGCTCCGAGGATCAGCCCGCCGAGGACCGCGAAGAGCAGCTCCACGTCAGGCGACGAAACCGATGCGACGGGACTCCTCCGCGCCGACCTCGACGTAGGCGAGGGACGCAACGGGGACGATGAACCGACGGCCCTTGTCGTCCTGCAGCGAGAGGTGCGTCGCCTTGTCGTCGAGCGCGGCCGCGACGGCCTTCTCGATCTCGTCGGCGGTCTGGGCGGTCTCGAACGCGATCTCGCGCGGGCTGTTGGTGATGCCGATCTTGATGTCCACGAGCACAGCGTATCCGAGCGGCCCCGACGGCCATGGGGCGTTCGCCGCAGGCGCACTGTCGGTCGCTGCGGTTACCGTACGAGGGTGCCCCAGACGACGCTCACGCCCGCACCCGAGGCCGCGGGCGTCGCGCGGGCGTTGGCGTCCGACCCATCGCAGGCCGCCGTGCTCGCGCTGCCGGACGGCCGGCACGCCGCGGTCATCGGCGCACCGGGCACCGGCAAGACGACCACGCTGTCGCGGCTGGTGGCGGCACGGCTCACGCGCGACGACGCGATCTCGCCCGACGGTCACGCCACCGTCCTCGCCCTGACGAGCGCCCGCACGGCCGCCGCCGCGCTCCGCGACCGGCTCGCCGCCTCGGTCGACCGGGTGATGCCGGGTGCACTCGCACGCACGGTGAACTCGCTGGCCTTCCAGCTCGTCGCGCACGCCGCCGCCGTCCAGGGCCTCGAGACCCCGACCCTGCTGACCGGTGGCGAGCAGGACCGCATCATCGCCGACCTGCTCGACGGGCACGAGACCGACGGCACGGGTCCGGACTGGCCGGCACCGATCACCGCCGTCGTCCGCGAACGCGCCGGCTTCCGCACCGCCCTGCGCGACGTCATGATGCGGGCGGTCGCCGCGGGCGTGGAACCCGAGGACATGCGCGAACTCGGGGACGACACCGGGCGTCCGGAGTGGCGGGCCGTCGGGGACTTCGTCGACGAGTACCGCGCCGCCGTGACCTCGTTCCGGGCCACCAGCCTCGACGCCGCCGAACTCGTCGCCTACGCCACGGCCGCCGTCCTGCGGGGGCAGGTCCCGGCGAGCGTCGCCGCGCTGCGCCTCGTCGTGGTCGACGACACGCAGGAGCTCGTCGAGGGGGAGATCGCGCTGCTCGGGGCGCTCGCCCGCTCCGGCGTGCAGATCGTCGCCTTCGGTGACCCCGACATCGCCGCGTCGGCGTTCCGCGGGGCCGAGCCCGACGTGCTCGGTCGCCTGGCCTCCCGGCTCGGTGTGGACCGCGTCGACGAGCTGGTCCTCGGCACGGTGCACCGGCACGCGGCACCCGTCCGCGCGCTCGTCTCCGGCATCACGGCGCGCATCGGTGCCGCCGCGGCCGGACGGCAGCGCACCGCCGTGGCGACCACGGCCGACGCCCGCCCCGACGCCGTCGTGCACCTCGAGGGCGCGAGCCGTGCCGCGCTCGTCGTCGCGATCGCCCGGCGGCTCCGCGAACACCGGTTGCTCGACGGCGTCCCGTGGCACCGGATGGCCATCGTCACCCGCAGTGGTGCCGCGATCCCTGAGCTCGTCCGCGCGCTCTCCGTGGCCGAGGTCCCCGCGACCGCCGGGGCCGCGCCCGTCCGACCCCGCGACGACACCGCGGCGCGGTCCCTGCTCGACGCCGCGGCCGTCGCGCTCGGGGTCCTCCCGCTCGACCCGGTGCTCGCCACGTCCTTCGCGACCGGGCCGCTCGGCGGGCTCGACACCCTGGCGATGCGGCGACTCCGTCTCGCCCTGCGGCGGGAAGAACTCGCCGGTGGCGGGACCCGCACGGCCGACGAACTCCTCGTGGACGCACTCGGCGCGCCCGAGCGCCTGGCGACCGTCGACGCCGGGTTCGCCCGACGCGCGACGCGGCTCGCGCGGAGCCTGGTGCAGGCGCACCACGACGCCGAGTCCGGTGCGAGCATCGAGGAGATCCTCTGGGGGCTCTGGGAACGGAGCGGGCTCGCCGGCGCCTGGGGCGGCCAGTCGGCCGCCGGCGGGGTCGGTGCGGCCGAGGCCGACCGGCACCTCGACGCCGTGGTCGGCCTGTTCACCGCGGCGAAGCGGTTCGTCGAGCGGACGCCGGACGCCCCCGGGCGGGTGTTCGTCGACGACCTGCTCGGCGCCGACCTGCCCGAGGACTCGATCGGGCCCGACCGCACCGCCGGCCGGGTCCGCGTGCTCACCCCCTCGGCCACGATCGGGCTCGAGTGCGACGTCGTGGTGGTGCTCGGGCTGCAGGACGGCGTCTGGCCGAACACCCGGGTACGGGGCAGCCTGCTCGACCCCGACGGCCTGGTCCGTGCCGCCGCGGGGATCGACCACGAGGCGATCGACGACCGCGCCGCCGTGATCGCCGACGAACTCCGCCTGTTCGCCCGTGCGGTGTCCCGCGCCACCACCCAGGTGATCATCGGGACGGTGGCGAACGACGACGAGTCGCCCTCGCCGTTCGTCCGCCTCGTGCCCGTGCCGCCCGACCGGCAGCCGACCGTGCACCCGCTGTCCCTGCGCGGCCTCGCCGGATCGCTCCGTCGGCGCGTGGTGGCCTCGGGCGACCACGAGGCCGCGTCCGCCCTCGCGCGCCTGGCCGAGGCCGAGGTCCCCGGCGCCGCTCCGGACGAGTGGTACGGGCTCGCCGAGCCCTCGACCGACGACCCCCTCGTCGACCTCGACGCCGAGCCGGCACCCGAGCACGAGGGCGGCGAGCCCGTGCCCCCGACCGTGTCGGTCTCGCCCTCCCGCATCGGCACCTTCGAGGAGTGCCCCGTGCACTGGTTCGTGCAGACCTTCGGCGGCAGCGCCCCGAGCCCCGCGATGGGCATCGGGACGATCGTGCACGAGACCATGGAGCACGCCACCGCCGTCGACGTGGAGTCCCTGTGGCAGCACGTCGAGGGCCGGTGGGACGAGCTGACGTTCGAGTCGCCGTGGATCGCCGATCGCGAACGCGCCCGCACCCGTCGCATGATCGAGGGACTGAGCGACTACCTCCGTACCTTCGCGAGCGCCGGACGCCGACTGCTCGGCGCCGAGACCTCGTTCGCGCTCGTCACCGGGCCGGCGCGGATGCGCGGCAGCATCGACCGGATCGAGGTCGACCCGGACGGCCGGGTCAGCGTCGTCGACCTCAAGACCGGGCGCTCGATGCCGAGCGAGAAGAACGACATGCCCGAGCACCCCCAGCTCGGCGCGTACCAGCTCGCGGTCGAGGACGGCGCGGTCGAGGGGGTCGCCGCCGGCTCGGCGATGGCCGATGCCCGGCTCGTGTTCGTGCAGAACGCCCGCAGTGGCCGTGCCTACTCCGAGCGGACGCAGCAGGCGTTCGACGACGAGGCGCGTGAGGCCTACCGCCAGCGGCTGCACACCGTGGCGACGGGCATGGCCGGACGGACCTTCCTGGCGAACGTCGACGACCACTGCGAGAAGGCCCGGACCGGCGTCGAGTGCCGGATCCACGTCGTGGGCGAGGTGACCTGGTGAACGAGGAACAGCTGCTCGGCCCCGACGGTGCCCGCACCGCCGACCCCGACCGCGTCGAGCCGCCTCGGCACGACGCCGACGCGATCGCCGACGCCCTCGGACGCCCGCGCCCCACGGCGCAGCAGCGCGCCGTCATCGAGTCCCCGCTCACCCCGGCGCTCGTCGTCGCGGGAGCCGGCAGCGGGAAGACCGAGACGATGGCGTCGCGGGTCGTCTGGCTGCTCGCGAACGGGATGGTCCGCCCCGACGGCATCCTCGGCCTGACCTTCACCCGCAAGGCCGCCGGCGAGCTGTCGGTCCGCATCAACGACCGCATCCGCGCGCTCGAGGACGTCGGGCTGCTCGAGGCCGGTGACGCGTTCGAAGCGCCGACGGTGTCCACCTACAACGCGTTCGCCAACTCGGTCTTCCGCGAGAACGCCCTGCTCGTCGGCCGCGACGGCGAGTCCCAGGTGCTCACCGAACCGTCCGCCTGGCAGCTCGCGCGCCGGGTCGTCGTCGCGGCGCGGGACGACCGGCTGGCCGGGCTCGACCGCGACGTCGACACCGTGACCGCCGCGGTCGTCTCGCTCGCCGGCGCGGTGTCCGAGCACCTCGTCGAACCGGAGCGGTTGCGTCGGTTCGCGATCGAGTTCGCCGAGCTGCTCCAGCTGCCGGGGAACGCCCGCGGTGGCGCGTACAGGGCGGTCACCGACGCCGTCGCCGCGATCGGTGCCCTCGAGCCCCTCGTCGACCTGGTGGAGGAGTTCCGTCGGCAGAAGGTGGACCGCGGGTTCGTGGAGTTCTCCGACCAGATCGCCCTCGCCCTCGCCGCGGCCGAGTCGGCACCGCGCGTCGTCACCGACCTCCGGCAGCGGTACGGCGTGGTGCTCCTCGACGAGTACCAGGACACCTCGGTCGTGCAGACGCGGTTCCTCGCCCGGCTCTTCCGCGGGCACCCGGTGATGGCGGTCGGCGACCCCCACCAGTCGATCTACGGGTTCCGCGGGGCGAGTGCCGCCAACCTCGCCCGGTTCCCGCGGGACTTCGGCGGGACGTCCGACGACGGCGCCGACGCCGCACGCCCCGTCACCTTCGCGCTCTCCACCAGCTGGCGGAACCCGGTCGACGTCCTCGCCGGCGCCAACGCCGTCGTCGCGCCCCTGTCCGAGGCGTCCGAGGTCGACGTCGAGCGCCTCGTCCCCCGACCCGGTGCGGACGCCGGGACCGTCCACGCCGTGTTCCCGGAGACCCTCCCGGACGAGGCCGCCGCCGTGGCGGAGTGGTTCGCCGCGCGCCGCGCCGCCGACCCGACGGGGTCGATGGCGCTCCTGCTCCGCTCGCGGAAGGACCTCGCCGCGTTCACCGCCGCCCTGGGCGACCGTCGCGTGCCGTTCCACGTGCTCGGCACCGGCGGACTCCTGCAGCGGCCGGAGATCGTCGACCTCGTCGCGTGCCTCCGCGTGCTGCACGACCCCGCCGCCGGCAACGACCTCATCCGGCTGCTCGCGGGTGCCCGGTGGCGGATCGGCGCCGCGGACATCGCCGCCCTGCACGCCCTGGCCCGCTGGCTGTTCGGCCGCGACCACACCCAGCAGCGACTCGACGACGACGTCACCGCAGCCTTCCGGGCATCGGTCGCCGCGGGGGAGCACGGCTCGATCGTCGACGCCCTCGACTTCGTCGCCACCGCCCCGGACGAGCACGGCGCGCTCGCCGACATCAGCGAGACCGGACGCCTCCGGATGCGCGAGCTCGGCCGCCAGCTCCAGGCGCTCCGGTCCCGGGCCAGCGGCGACCTCGTCGACTTCGTCACGCTCGTCGTGCAGGAGATGCGGCTCGACATCGAGGTCGCCGCGCACGAGCAGGGGAGCGGGGCGTTCCTCGACGCCTTCATCGACGAGCTCGCGGGCTTCGTGACCACGGACGACCGGGCCGACCTCGGTGCGTTCCTCGGCTGGATCGACGCCGCTGCCCGTCGTGACGACATGGGTCCCCGCTCCGAGGAGCCCGAGGCCGGCACCGTGCAGATCCTGACGATCCACGGGTCGAAGGGCCTCGAGTGGGACGCCGTGGCGGTTCCCCGACTGGTCGAGGGTGCGCTCCCGGCCCGCCCGCTGGAGGGCTCGTCCGGGTGGATCGGCTTCGGCCGGCTGCCGTACGAGTTCCGGGGCGACGCCGACGAGCTGCCGCGACTGGACTGGCGCGGGCACGACACGCAGAAGGACGTCACGCTCGCGATCGACGTCTACAAGGAACAGGTGAAGGCCCGCAACGAGGACGAGGAGCGTCGCCTCACCTACGTCGCGCTCACCCGGGCGAAGCACGACCTGCTCGTCTCCGGCTCGTTCTGGGCGGGCGGGGTCCGACCCACCGAGCCGAGTCGGTACCTGCGGGACCTCGTCGACGCCGGTGTCGTGGACGCCGCCGCCGTGCCCGAGACGACCGAGCACGAGGAGAACCCCCTCGGTGACGCCGGGGCCACGCAGTCCTGGCCGCACGTGCCGTTCGGGCAGCGCGCCGCCCGGGTGGTCGCCGCCGCCGACCGCGTGCGGAACGCCAACCCCGGGGCGGCCGGTCGGTTCAGCGCCGACATCGACCTGTTGCTCGCCGAGCGCGCCGCGAACCGGTCGGCCCGGCACCGGGTGGTCGTCCCGCACCGCGTCCCGGCTTCCGGGTTCAAGGACTACCTGGCCGAACCGGACGCCGTGGCCGAGCGGCTGCGGCGCCCGATGCCGGAGCGGCCCTACCGTGCGACCCGCCTCGGCACGCTCTTCCACCAGTGGGTCGAGCAGCGTGCCCGCAGCGGCGGTTCGCTCGAGACGCTCGACGCCTGGCCGGACGAACTCGACCTCGACCCGGACGACGTGGTCGACGCCTCGGCGGACGTCGCGGTCACCGACGACGACGCCCGGCGGCTCGCCGACTTCCAGGCGACCTTCGCCCGGTCACGGTGGGCGGAGCTGACACCGATCGAGGTCGAACGGGAGATCCACATCCCGTTCCTCGGCCACAGCGTCGTCTGCAAGCTCGATGCGGTGTACGAGATCGACGGCCGGGCCGAGGTCGTCGACTGGAAGACCGGCAAGGCCCCGTCGGGCGACGACGACCTGGCGAAGCGGCAGTTGCAGCTCGCGCTGTACCGGGTCGCCTACGCGGAGTTCACCGGGCGCCCGATCGACGAGGTCGACGCGGTGTTCTACTTCGTGGCCGACGACCTCGAGGTCCGGCCGCGCGAACTCCTCGACCGCGCCGGACTCGAGCGCGCCTGGCAGGACGCGATCGGCTGACGCCGGCCGGCCGCGCTGACGCCGGCACGGCGCCGGCTCGGTGCCGGGCCAGCCGCGCTGACGCGGGCCCGCAGGTCGAACCACGAATCCGACGTCGAACCACGCGCGGACGCTGGTTCGATGTCGGAACCGTGGTTCGATCCGGACCGGTGGCACGGAGGACCGCCGGCAACGGGGCGGGGACGAGCCGCGCCTCCAGGGCCGACGCGCGTCCGCCGCGCCGAAGCGCGTCAGCTGCGCCGGAGCGCGTCAGCCGCGCCGAAGCGCGTCAGCCGTGCCGACGCTCGGTCGACGACAGCAGCTGCTCGACCTCGCCGATCTCCATCGTCTCCGGCGAGACCGATTGCAGCGGTGCCGCGCTCGGCGTCTGGACCGCGTCCACCAACCGGTGCATCATCGCGACCGCGTCGTCGACGACCTCGGTGCTCTTCACCTGCACGCCGTGCAGCAGCCACTGCGCGGTCTCGAGCTCGTGGTGCACCCGCGCGCGCTGCGCGAGCTGGCGGTCCCGGCCGCCGCCGTTCGCCTCGTACGCGCTGAGGACGGTGTCGAACGCGTCCTTGCGGCCGGCGAGGACCCACGCGAGGTCCTTCGCCGGGTCGCCGAGCCGCAGCTCGCCCCAGTCGATGACGCCGGAGACGTCGTCGCCGGAGACCAGGATCGTCTCGGTGCCGAGCGATCCGTGCACGACGGTGGGCGTGAACTGCCAGAGCTGCTGGTCGCGCGCCGCGCCCTCCCACCGCTCCTTGAGCGCCGCCGGGACGAGCTTCGTGGCGACCGCGCGGTCCATCACGGAGACGGCGGAGCGCAGGACCTCGAACGGGGTGAGGGACGGCAGACCGGCGTCGGTGACGAAGCTCGTCGGCAGCTGGTGGATCGCGGCGATCGCCCGGCCGACGCTGGTCGCGAGCTCCGGTCGTTCGACGAGGGCCTGCAGCTTCGGGTGCGTCCCGGGCAGGTACGAGGTGACGATGGCGCGGGTCGAGCCGATCGGTGCCTGTCCGCGGTACTCGGCGACGCCGAACGGGAGGCGCGTGCGGATCCCGGCGCTCAGCGCCCGGATCGCGACGAGGTCGGCGGACTGTCGGGCCTCGGCCCGCTGGTTGCGTGGGCGGCGGATCGCGGACCAGGCGCCGTCGGCGTCGCGGAGGACGGCCGACTCGTAGTCCCCGGACGCGGCCGAGCCGAGCGTGCGCGTGCCCGTGACGACGAGGCCTGAGACGGCCGTGGTCGCCAACGCGGCTAGAGTGAACTGGGATCCCGCCATGCCCCTCAGGGTAGGTCCGCAGCCGGTGGTCGAGCGTGCGCCACGCTGGCCCGCGGCAGCCCGGGCTCCCGCACCGCCGACCCGATCCGACCCGAGGAGCCCCCTGCCGTGACCGTCGAGTTCGCCGCGAGGCTGCCCCTCTCCCGCAACGACCTCGACCGCGACGCGGAGTTCCGCACGTCGGACGACCTCGACCGGGTGCTGCGGGACGACCCGTCGACGCGGTACCTGCCGGTCCGCGGCTCCGAGATGCTGCGGAACGCCGACGGCACCCTCCGCTTCGTCTCCGCCGATGCCGTGCCGGTCGACGCGGTGACGCTGTACCTCGGTCGCGCCGTGTCCGACGCCCCCGATGCGCCCGCCGGCACCCGGTTCGTCGCCGCGTTCCTCGACGCCGAGACCGCTGCCCGGATCGAACCGGCCGACGACGCGTGGGAGAGCCTGCGGATGTTCGGGACCGAGCTGTCGCCGCGCGACCAGGGCCTCGCGGTCGAGGCCGTGGCGATGGCGAATTGGCACGCCGTGCACGGCTTCTCGCCCCGCACCGGATCCGCGACCGATGTGGTCACCGGCGGCTGGGTGCGTCGCGATCCCGAGGGACACGAGCACTTCCCGCGCACCGACGCGGCGATCATCGTCGGGGTCACCGACGCCGACGACCGGATCCTGCTCGGGTCGAACGCGGCGTGGGACGCGGACCGGTACTCGCTGCTCGCGGGCTTCGTCGAGCCGGGGGAATCGCTCGAGGACGCCGTCCGGCGCGAGGTCTGGGAGGAGTCCGGCGTCCGCGTCGAGGAACCCGAGTACCTCGGCTCGCAGCCGTGGCCCTTCCCGGCGTCGCTCATGCTCGGCTTCCGCGCCCGTGCGGTGGACGGGGACCCGACGACGGCCCGGCCGGACGGCGTGGAGATCCTCGACGTCCGGTGGTTCTCGCGCGACGAGATCCGGGAGCGTGCGGGCGACACCCTGCTGCTGCCGGGCAAGACGTCGATCGCCCGCGCCATCATCGAAGAGTGGTACGGCGGGCCGCTGGACCTGCCGTGAGCAGCGCCGCCGCCGGGGCCCCGGCCGAGCCGCTCCGACCACCGTCGCCGGACGAGCTCCTCGCCGCCCTCGACGCGGAACAGCGCACCGTGGCCCGGACGCTGCTCGGTCCAGTGGCCGTCCTCGCCGGCGCCGGCACCGGCAAGACCCGCGCCATCACGCACCGCATCGCGTACGGCGTCGCCACCGGCACCTACGCGCCGAACCACGTCCTCGCCCTGACCTTCACCACCCGGGCGGCCGGCGAACTGCGGTCGCGGCTGCGCTCCCTCGGGGCGGGCACGGTGCAGGCCCGCACGTTCCACGCCGCGGCGATGGCGCAGCTCAGCTACTTCTGGCCGGACACCGTCGGCGGCCACGCCCCGAAGATCGTCGAGTCCAAGGGTCGGATGATCGCGCACGCTGCGGACACGGTCGGCCTGCGGGTGGACACCCCGACGCTCCGCGACCTGGCCGGCGAGGTCGAGTGGCGGAAGGTCCAGATGCTCTCGTACGACGAGTACGAGGCCGCGGCGGCCGAACGGGTCATGCCGCGTGACACCCCGCCGCGCCGGGTCCTCGACCTCATGCGCGCGTACGAGCAGCTCAAGGACGACCGGCGGCAGCTCGACTTCGAGGACGTCCTGCTCGCGACGCTCGGCATGGTGGAGTCCGAACCCCGGGTGGCGTCGTACGTCCGGCAGCAGTACCGCTTCTTCGTCGTGGACGAGTACCAGGACGTCTCGCCCGTGCAGCACGACCTGCTGCGCGCGTGGCTCGGCGGCCGGGACGACGTCTGCGTCGTCGGCGACGCCAGCCAGACGATCTACTCGTTCGCGGGGGCGTCGAGTCGCTACCTGCTCGGCTTCGGCTCGGAGTTCCCCCGCGGATCCGTGCTGCGGCTCGAGCGGAACTACCGTTCCACGCGCGAGGTGGTGCACGCCGCGAACGCGCTCATGCGCGGCCAACCGGGCGCCCTCGACCTCGTCGCGCAGCACACCGAGCCCGGACCACGGCCCGAGGTGCTCGCGTGCGTGCACGACGGCGACGAGGCGCAGACGGTCGCCCGGACCGTCGCGTCGCTGGTCGCCGACCCGGCCTCGGGCGCGTCCTACGGGGACGTCGCGGTGCTCTACCGCCTCGGCGCCCAGGCCGCCGCGGTCGAGTCGGCGCTCGGACGCGCGGGCATCCCGTACCGGGTCCAGGGCGGCACCCGCTTCTTCGACCGCCCCGAGGTCAAGCTCGCGGTGCACCACATGCGGGGCGAGGCCGTCCGGCAGACCGACGACGAGCTCACCCGGCGGGTCGGCCTCGTGCTGCAGGTGAGCGGGTGGACGCCGACGCCACCGGAGGGCACCGGCGCCGTGCGCGAGCAGTGGGAAGCGCTGCAGGCGATCATGGGCCTCGCCGAGGACGCTCCCGCCGGCACGACGATGCAGCAGTTCACGCAGGACCTGGTGGACCGTGCCGCGACGCACCACGAGCCGGAGCTGGACGCCGTGACCCTCGCCACGCTGCACTCGTCCAAGGGCCTCGAGTGGCCGCACGTCGTGGTGATCGGTGCGGCCGAGGGGCTGCTCCCGATCTCGTACGCCACCACCGACGCCGAGATCGACGAGGAACGCCGGCTCTTCTACGTCGGGCTGACCCGTGCCCGCCGGTCGGTGACGGTCACGTGGTCGCGACAGGGTTCCACGCGTGGGGGAGCCCGGGTGGCGAGTCGGTTCCTGGCAGCGCTCGGCACGAACAGCGCGGATGGAACGTCACCGGGAGTCGACTGACCGACAGGTCGTCGCGGTCGAAGACCAGTTGGTCCGGACCGGGGTGCTGGGTTCGGGACGGCAGCCGTTCGAGGAGCATCCGGGTCGCCGCCGCCGCGACCGCCGCGATCCGGTAGGGCGAGAGCGGTGCCGCGGGGCGGCCCCACACCTGCGCCGCGATGGCCGGCCAGCACGGGTCGTCGTCGACGTGCGCGTACTCGACGCACTGGAGGCACGGCCCGGCACCCGGGACGACGAACGGCCCGAGGCGCACGCGTCCGTCCCCGACGACGACCGGCAGGTGCGCGGTGCCCCGCCGGGTCCAGGCCGCGCGGACCGCCGGGTCGACGACGTGGTCGGCAACCACCACGGCGAGCCGGGGATCCGGGTCGGGGACGGTCACCGGTCCACCACGCGGCGCCGTCGTGCGCGCGACCGTGACGCCCTCGCCCGAGAGCAGTTCGGCGACCGCGTCCGGCAGGGTCCCGGTGCCGTGCACCTCGACCCGGGCCAGCGGTTCCGGCAGGACGTCGACGACCGCGGGCGAGGCGTCCCCGAGCACACGCGCGGCGAGACCAGGCGGACACCCGATCGCCGCGGCGACCCCGGAGAGTGCGTCACGGCCGGTCTCGCGGCGGAGTGCGCACAGGAACCGTTCCTCGGCCGTGCTCGGGACCGGTACGACGGCGCGCGGTGGGTCGACCCCGAGCTGGACGGTGGTCGGGTCGCGCCAGACGAACTCGAGGGTCGGATCGATGCGGATGCCCATGCCCCCACGCTGGCGGACGTGACGCCCGGGCGGGGCAGGGACAGCGGATCTGTGGAGAACTACTTCGGAGCGTCGCCCTCGTCGACGTTGCCGGACTCGTCCTCGCGCGGACGGTCACCGGTGGCGTCGTTGAGCAGGTCCTCGAGCGCCTTGTCGAACTCGTCGTCCTCGGCGGAGCGCCCGGGGTTGCGCAGCCGGGCCACGAAGGCGTCCGGCGCGTCGATGTCGTCCGAGGTCGGGACCGCGTCGAAGTGCGACCAGAGCGCGTCGCGCTGCTCGGTGCCGAGCTCGTCGGTGACCCGCTGCCACATCGCTGCTGCTTCGCGGAGGCGACGGGGACGCAGTTCGAGGCCGACGAGGGTCGCGAACGCCGACTCGGCCGGACCACCGGCCGCACGACGACGACGGACCATCTCCGCGATCGCGCCGGACTTCGGCAGGCGTTCGGTGGCGGCGGCGGTCACGGTGTCGACCCAGCCCTCGACGAGCGCGAGCATCGTCTCGAGGCGGGCGAGGGCGGCCTCCTGCTCCTCGGTGCGCGGCGGGATCAGGGCACCGGACGCGAGGGCGTCCCGGAGCTGCTCCTGGTTCGTCGGGTCGATCTCGGACGCGAGCTCCTCGACGCGGTCGAACGGGATGTGGATGCCCCGCGCGTAGTCGGTGATCGACGAGATGATGTGCAGCCGGAGCCAGCGGGCCGAACGGAACAGCCGTGCGTGCGCGAGTTCCCGGACGGCCAGGTAGATGCGGACCTCGTCCTCGGGGACGTCGAGTCCCTCGGCGAACTCGGCCACGTTCTGCGGCAGGAGTGCGGCGACCTGCTCGTCGAGGAGCGGCACGCCGACGTCGCCGCCGGACACGACCTCCTTCGAGAGCTGCCCGACGACCTGGCCGAGCTGGATCGCGAACAGTGCGCCGCCGACGCCGCGCATCGCCTTCGAGACGTCGCCGAGCATCGCCTTGAGCTGCTCGGGGGCACGCTGCTCGATCGCCTCGGTCAGGGCGTTCGAGATGCTCAGCGCCACGGGTTCCGCGATCTGCGCCCACACCGGCGTCGTCGCCTTCGCCCACTGCTCGCGCGTGTAGAGGCTCGGCGTCGCGGTGAGCTCGGCGACCGAGGTGGCCTCGTCCAGCCAGAGCGCCGCGACCTGGAACGCCTGGTCGGCCGCCTGCGAGGTCGCGGGGTCGACCGGATGGCCGCCCTCACGAGCGATCGCGGTGGCGCGCTCGGACGCGACGGAGAAGTCGATGCCGTCACCGCCCGACTGCGCGGCACGCTGCAGCTGGCTCATCAGGTTCGCGACGAAGGCCGGGTCGTTCGGCAGTCCGGCGGCACCGGCGAGCTGCGACGGGTCGATCTGGCCCTCGCCGGAGAGGAGCTTCCGGAGCATCTCCTGGAAGTCGTCGTCCGGCCCCGGCTGCGGTTCATCAGGCATGACGACTACGCTAATCGCTGCTCACGGGGCCGCGCCTGGGACGCCCCCGTGGGAACGCCCGAACCGCTGCGCCGAGGGCGAACAGCTTCCGTGGAAGGACGTTCTCGTGACCCTCTTCGCCGCCGAGCCCCGTCGTCGTCCCCGTTCCCGGACCGTCGGCTGGGCGTTCGTGATCGGTGCCGTCGTCCTCGGGCTCCTCGCCAGCCTGCTGCCGAGCCCCTACCTGATCGAGGTCCCCGGCCCGGTGTACAACACCATCGGGACCCAGGAGCAGGGCACGGGCAAGGACGCGAAGCAGGTCAAGCTCATCCAGGTCGACGGCCACCCGACCTACCCCACCGCCGGCGCGCTCGACATGCTCACCGTCGGCATCCGGGGCGACGCCACGAACCGCCCCTCCTGGACGAGCGTCATCCGCGCGCTCTTCACGAAGTCCGAGGCGGTCATCCCGACGTCCGCGATCTACCCCGAGGGCGTCACCACCGACCAGGTGAACCAGCAGGACACGGCCGACATGCAGCAGTCGCAGCAGTCCGCCGTGGCCGCGGCCCTCATCCAGCAGGGGTACGAGCTGCCCACCGACCTCGAGGTCGGCACGGTCCAGAAGGACTCGGCAGCCGACGGCGTCATCGAGAAGGGCGACGTCATCCGCTCCTTCGACGGGACCTCGCTCACCGAGAACGCCGACGCGACCTCGCTCCGTGAGCTGGTCGCGAAGCACGGCACCTCGGGCCCGGCGACGGTCGTCGTCGAACGCGACGGCGCCGAGAAGACGGTCGAGCTGACGCCGCGGAGCGAGCAGGGCACGGCCCTGATCGGCGTGGGCGTGACCGAGCAGTACGACTTCCCGTTCCGCGTCTCCATCGAGCTCCAGGACGTCGGCGGCCCGTCGGCCGGGATGATGTTCGCCCTCGGGATCATCGACGAGATCACGCCGGGCAAGCTCAACGGCGGCAAGCACGTGGCCGGCACCGGCACGATCACCGCCGACGGCGAGGTCGGCGCGATCGGCGGCATCCGGCAGAAGCTCTACGGCGCGAAGGACGCCGGCGCGACCGTCTTCCTCGCGCCGGCCGACAACTGCGGCGAGGTCGTCGGCCACGTCCCGGACGGACTCGACGTCTACAAGGTCGCCACGCTCGACCAGGCGGTCACCGACCTGCAGACGATCGCCTCCGGGAAGAGCACCGCGAAGCTCGCGCGCTGCACGTCGTAGACCCGGCCACGCGCTCCGGGCGACGTCCGCGGCCGTCGCGATCCGTGCCTCCCGAGCCGTGTTCCAGGAGGCGCGACCCACCATCCTGAGTCTCCGTACAGTTTCAGGGGTGCTCGCGCCACATAGGATCGATGCACTGACGGCCCGCCGCGCCGGGCCCGCCGGTTCGACACGTCTGGAGCACATCAAGTGACGACAACCTCGTCCACCTCGGGGCGGCGTTCGCCGCGGGTCCCGATCGTGGTCACGATCATCGTGCTGGCCGCACTGGTGATCGCCTTCTTCATCTTCGCGAGCCTGTACACCGATTACGCGTGGTTCGCGCAGCTCGGCTTCCAGCAGGTCCTGACCACGCGGTGGATCGCCGGGACCCTGATGTTCCTCGCCGGGTTCCTCGGGATGGCGGTGCCCGTCTACGCGAGCATCGCGATCGCGTTCCGGTTCCGGCCGGTCTACGCGAAGCTCAACTCGCAGCTCGACCGGTACCAGCAGGTCATCGAACCGCTGCGCCGTGCCGTCATGATCGGGATCCCGGTCGTGCTCGGCATCTTCGCCGGGCTGTCGACCGCCGGCCGGTGGACCATGGTGCTCGAGTACTTCAACCGGACGCCGTTCGGCAAGACCGACCCGCAGTTCGGGCTCGACATCGGCTTCTACGTGTTCGAACTGCCGTTCTGGCGCGCGATCGTGGCGTACTCGTCGGCCGTGGTGCTCATCGCCGGGCTGGCCGCGCTCGCCGCGTGCTACCTGTACGGCGCGATGCGCTTCGGCGGCCGCGAGGTCCGGATCTCGAAGGCCGCGCGCATCCAGCTCGCGATCACCGCCGCCGTCTACGTCGCGCTGCAGGCCGTGAGCCTCTGGCTCGACCAGTACGCCGCGCTGACGAAGTCGAACTCGCTCATCACCGGTGCGCAGTACACCGAGGTGAACGCCGTCATCCCGGGTCGCGAGATCATGGCGGGCATCGCGGCGATCGTGGCGATCCTCTTCATCGTGACCGCGGTCATCGGCCGCTGGCGCATCTCGATCGTCGGTACCGGGCTGCTGCTCGTCGCGGCGATCGTCATCGGCGGCATCTACCCGTGGATCGTCCAGCGCCTGCAGGTGAAGCCCTCGGAGCGGACGTTCGAGTCCGCGTACATCGAGCGGAACATCAAGGCGACCCGTGACGCCTACGGTGTCGCGGGCGTCCAGGAGCAGAACTACGACGCGACGACCGAGGCGAGCTCCGGCGCCCTCGCGCAGGACGCCCAGACGACGGCGAACATCCGCCTGATCGACCCGAAGATCGTCTCGGACACCTTCAGCCAGCTGCAGCAGTACCGGCAGTACTACCAGTTCCCGAAGGAGCTCGACGTCGACCGCTACGACGTCAAGGGCGAGACCGAGGACACCGTGATCGCGGTCCGCGACATCGACCTCGACGGACTCAGCGCGCAGGCGAACACCCCGTACAACCGCGCCTTCGTCTACACGCACGGCTACGGCGTGACGGCGGCGTACGGCAACCAGCGCGCCAGCGACGGCAAGCCGGTGTTCCTCGAGTCGGGGATCCCGTCCAACGGTGCCCTCGGCGACTTCCAGCAGCGCGTGTACTTCGGTGAGACCTCGCCGGCGTACTCGATCGTCGGTGCGCCGAAGGGCTCGAAGAACGTCGAGCTCGACTACCCGTCCGGCTCGGACGAGAACGACGACAGCGGCGGCAACGCCACGACGACGTACGCCGGCGACGGCGGCCCGAGCATCGGCAACTTCTTCAACCGGCTCGTCTACGCCGCGAAGTTCCAGTCCGAGCAGATCCTGCTGTCGAACGCCGTGAACCAGGACTCGCAGATCCTCTACGACCGCGACCCGATCACGCGCGTGCAGAAGGTCGCGCCGTACCTGACCCTCGACAACGACGCGTACCCGGCGATCGTCGACCACCGCATCCAGTGGGTCGTCGACGGCTACACGACGAGCGACGCGTACCCGTACTCGCAGAGCCAGAGCCTCTCCGACACGATCGCGGGTGCCGAGAGCTCGGCGTACCGGACCGACCAGGTCAACTACATCCGGAACTCGGTGAAGGCCACGGTCGACGCGTACACGGGCAAGGTGACGCTCTACGCCTGGGACACCAAGGACCCGGTGCTCAAGACGTGGCAGAAGATCTTCCCGACCGCGACGAAGCCCGTGTCGAGCATGAGCGCGGAGCTGCTCGACCACGTGCGGTACCCGACCGACCTGTTCAAGGTGCAGCGGTCGATCCTCGGCACCTACCACGTCACGAACGCGAACTCGTTCTACTCGGGTGACGACGCCTGGAACGTGCCGCAGGAACCGACCTCGGGGACGAACGACACCGACACCTCGGACGCGTCGACCACGACCAACTCGGGCACGAACGCGCTCGGGGCGACCACCACGACGACGGCCAAGGGCAACCTGCAGGACCCGTACTACCTCACGATGAAGGTGCCGGGGCAGGGGACCGCGTACACGCTGTACACGACCTACATCCCGCAGCAGTCGGCCGGCGCGAACAACCGGAACGTGCTGACCGGGTACCTCGCGGTGGACTCCGATGCCGGAGGCGCGGGGAAGGGCAAGAAGGGGTCCGGCTACGGCAAGCTCACGCTGTTGACGATGCCGAAGACGGACAACATCCCCGGGCCCGGGCAGGTGCAGAGCCTCTTCAACGGTGACTCGACAGTCTCGCAGGAGCTGAACATCCTGAAGCGCGGGAACTCGACCGTGAAGCAGGGCAACCTGCTCACGCTCCCGGTGGGTGGCGGCTTCCTCTACGTGCAGCCCGTGTACGTGCAGTCGACGTCGAGCGGCTCGTACCCGCTGCTGCAGAAGGTGCTCGTGGCGTTCGGCGACAAGATCGCGTTCGAGGACACCCTCGACGAGGCGCTCAACAGCCTCTTCGGTGGCGATTCGGGTGCGTCGGCCGGTGACTCCGGTGCGTCGGGTGGCTCGGGTGACTCGGGTGACTCGGGTGCGTCGTCGGGTTCCGACTCGGGTTCGTCGGACTCCGGGTCGTCGGGTTCCGACTCCGGTGCGTCCTCGGGCTCGTCCGGCTCCGGCACGGTCGACAATGCGGCGCTGCAGAAGGCCCTGAACGACGCCAAGCAGGCGCTGCAGGACCGCCAGGACGCCTACGCGGACAACGACCTGGTCGCCGCTGCCGAGGCCGACCAGCGGCTGCAGGACGCGATCCAGGCCGCCACCGAGGCCGAGGGCGGGAACTAGACACACCGTGGCGGGGCACTCGATTTGTGCCCCGCCACGGCCCCGTGTAGGCTGTTCAACGTGCCGCGGGGTGGAGCAGTTCGGTAGCTCGCTGGGCTCATAACCCAGAGGTCGTAGGTTCAAATCCTGCCCCCGCAACCAAGCGTCACAGAGAAGGCCCCGGTCCAGTCGGACCGGGGCCTTCTTCGTGTGCGCGTGCTGGCTGATGCGTGCGGTGCTGGCCTGCGTGTGCGGTGCCGGTGGGCGCGTGTGCGGGTGGGCGGCGCCGAGTCTCGGCCGGGCGGACAGTTTCGCGCCCGCACTGCGCGAGGAACGTCCGCGGAGCCGAGTCTCGGGCCGCCCGGTACGCTCGGCGGATGGGCACCCTCACCGTCGCCGCGGCGCAGTTCGCACCCGTGGACGACCCCGTCGCGAACCTCGAGACCGTCCGCGGCGCGGCAGTCGACGCCGCCGCCCGACACGCCGACCTCCTCGTCACGCCGGAGTACACCTCGTACTTCACCGCCGAGATCGACGACCGGTTCGTGGCCGCCGCCCAACCGTTGGGCGGTCCGTTCGTCACCGGTCTGCAGGCCGTCGCCCGCGAGGTCGGCATCGCCCTCATCGTCGGCGTCGCCGAAGCCGCTGACGTCCCGGACCGCTTCCGGAACACCCTCGTCGCGGTCCTGCCCGACGGGTCTATCGCTGCGACGTACCGGAAGGTGCACCTCTACGACGCGTTCGGCTCGAAGGAGTCGGACCACATCGAGTCCGGCGACCCCGAACAGCTGCCGGTGTTCGAGCTCGGCGGGCTGCGCGTCGGCCTCGAGACCTGCTACGACCTGCGGTTCCCCGAGGTCACCCGGCGCCTGGCCGCACCCGAACACGGCGCCGCCGACGTCGTGGTCCTGCCCGCCGAGTGGGTCCGTGGCCCCGGCAAGGAGCACCACTGGAGGACGCTGCTCACCGCCCGTGCCATCGAGAACACCGTGTGGGTGGTCGGGGTGGGACAGACGCCGCCGGTCGGCATCGGAGGCTCGGTCGTCCTCGACCCCTCGGGCGTCGCGGTCGCCGCTGCCGGGGCGGTCCCGGGGATGCTCGTCGCGGGGATCGACACTGCCGTGACGGACGCCGTGCGCCGCACGAATCCGTCGCTGGCGCTCCGCCGCTACGAGGTCACGCCCCGCCCCTGACCCGCGCGGCGGTGCGCCGGGGAGGCGTGCGCGTGTGCGCCCCCGCGAGCGGGCGAAATACACCCCTCTGGAGGCGCGAGCGGATCCGATTCCGCCCGCTCGCCGTGGCGCGCGTGGCGAACGGGCGAAACGCGCCGCTCGGCAGGGGTGACCGGGCGCTGTTTCACCCGCTCGTGGTGGGGGCGCGGTGGTGCTCGTGCCGAGCGGGCGAAATGCATGGGCCTAGAGGCGCGAGCGGAGTCGATTCCGCCCGCTCGCCGTGGCGCGCGGCGGCGCTCGCGGCGAGCGGGCCAAATGCGCCGCTCGGCAGGGGCGATCGGGCGCTGTTTCACCCGCTCGTGGTGGGGGCGCGGTGGCACGCCGGCGCCGAGCGGGCGAAATGCGTGGGCCTGGAGGCGCGGGTCGGGTTGATACCGCCCGCTCGCGGTGGCGGGCGGGTCCGGCCCGCCCGACCGCGGGGGAGTCAGCCGCGCAGGGCGAGACCGGCGAGCCGAGCGGCGGCGTCCTCGAGCACCGAGCGCCGCTTGCAGAAGGCGAACCGCACGAGTGACCGGTAGCCGTCGGCGTGATCGGGTCGGACGAACGCCGAGACCGGGACGCCGACCACCCCGGCGAGCTCGGGGAGCTGCAGGCAGAACGCCCGGGCGTCCTCGTACCCGAGTGCGGCCGTGTCGGCGATGACGAAGTACCCGCCGTCCGGGCGCATCACCTCGAAGCCGGCCGCTCGGAGTCCGGCGGCGAGGAGGTCGTGCTTGGCGGACAGCTCGGCGGCGATGCCGGCGAACACACTGTCCGGCAGCCGGAGCCCGGTCGCCACCGCGGGCTGGAAGGGCGCGCCGTTCACGAACGTCAGGAACTGCTTCACGGTGGTGATCGCGTCGACGAGCGCCGGTGCCGCCGTGAGCCAGCCGATCTTCCAGCCGGTGGTGCTGAAGGTCTTCCCAGCGCTCGAGATGGTCACGGTGCGATCGGCGGCACCGGGCACGGTGGCGATCGGGACGTGCGGGACGTCGAAGGTCAGGTGCTCGTACACCTCGTCGGTGACGATCACGGCGTCGTACTTCGTGGCCAGTTCGACGATC
Organism: Curtobacterium sp. BH-2-1-1; assembly: GCF_001806325.1. Classification (NCBI taxonomy): domain Bacteria; kingdom Bacillati; phylum Actinomycetota; class Actinomycetes; order Micrococcales; family Microbacteriaceae; genus Curtobacterium; species Curtobacterium sp. BH-2-1-1. The sequence goes on along the minus strand of NZ_CP017580.1, from coordinate 708,723 downwards.
GTGGTGAGCACCTCCGTCGGGAGGACACGGCCGGTCGGGTTGTGCGGGGTGTTCACGAGCACCGCACGGGTCCGGTCGGAGAACGCGGCGCGGAGGGCGTCCTCGTCCGGGAGGAAGTCGGGAGCCCGCAACGGCACCGTCACGTGGGTCCCGCCGGCGAGACCGATGAGCGCGCCGTACGCGTCGTAGAACGGTTCGAAGGTGATGACCTCGTCGCCGGGCTCCACCAGGGCGAGGAGCGTCGCGGCGAGGGCCTCGGTCGCGCCGGCGGTGACGAGCACCTGGCGGTCGGGATCGACCTCCAGGCCGTACCACCGGGCCTGGTGCTCGCTGATGGCCGCCCGGAGGTCCGGGGTCCCGCGTCCGGGCGGGTACTGGTTGACGCCGTCGCGGATGGCTGCGACCGCTGCCTCGAGGACCTCGGCGGGACCGTCCTCGTCCGGGAAGCCCTGCCCGAGGTTGACCGCGCCCGTGGCCGCCGCGAGCGCACTCATCTCGGCGAACACCGTCGGCGCGGGGACGCCGTCCGGGCCGAGGAGCATCGCTCCCTCTGCTGCTCGCAACCAGGGTCCTGCGTGACGCATGTGGTTCCCTCCGAGGTGTCGACCGCACTCGCGGCGCTGAACGGACCCCAACCTAGCGGCCGGCCGAGGGCATCTCGGGAACGGCCGCACAGCCCACGCATAAGATCGCCATAGGTCGCTTGCAGCGTCACCAGGAGCACCGCTCAGGTGGGTGCGACAGACTGCACGAGCTTGAAAGGAGCACGTCCAGCATGACCGACACCACGCCCAACGGGCAGGGCGACGACATCCGTCCGGACGACGCGGCCGCGAAGGCCGCATCCGAGGACGCTTCGCCGAACGACTCCGAGCACTTCGACCACGCGTTCCGCGACGACGCTCCGAGCAGCGATGCTCCGACGAGCGACCGTTCGCCGAACGACGGCTCCGCGGACCACACTGACGTGATCGCTCCCGCGAGCGACACCGATGTCATCGCGGCCTCGAACGACCACCCGACCGACCGGTACACAGCGCCGTACCCGACGCTGTCCGAGCACGACTCCGACGCCGGCCAGACGAGCCAGACGAGCCAGTACGGCCAGCCGGACCAGAACGGTCAGACGAGCCAGACGAGCCAGCACGGTCAGACGAGCCAGTACGGTCAGACGAGCCAGTACGGCCAGCCGGACCAGAACGGCCAGCCCAACCAGTACGGCCAGACGAGCCAGTACGGCCGGGCTCCGGCCGGGTACGGCGCGCACGGCACCCCGTACGGCACCGACCACGCGCAGCAGTCCCAGTACGGCCAGCAGCAGTACGGCCAGGACCAGCAGCAGTACGGCCAGACCCAGTACGGCCAGCAGCAGTACGGGCAGCCGCACGGCCAGTCGCAGTACGGACAGCAGGCGCAGTACGGCCAGCAGCCCCGCTACGGCGAGTACGCCCAGCCGACCTCGGCGCCTGCATCGGCCTCCGAGTACGCCGGAGCCCCGTCCGCCCAGGCCGCCACGAGCGCATTCGGCGACATCGACGGCTCGAACCAGCGCAACGGCCACTACTTCGACGCCGGGGCCGCCGGAGCAGCAGGCGCAGCCGGAGCAGGCGCCGGAGCCGCAGCCCCCGGCCGCCGCACCGGCACCGGTCGCGGCCGCCTCGCCCTCCCGATCATCGCCGGCGTCGTCATCGCCGGCCTCGTCGGCGGCGGCGCTGGCTGGCTCGCCGCGTCCAACACGCAGGGCGGCAGCAACGTCGTCGGGTCCTCGAGCGCGCAGGGCGGCGGCAACCTCACCGTCAACGACTACAACAACGCCACGGTCGTCACCGCGGTGGCCGCGCAGGCGACCCCCTCGGTGGTCACGATCAACGTCTCGTCGAGCAGCGAAGCCGGCACCGGTTCCGGCGTCGTCTTCAGCAAGGACGGCTACATCGTCACGAACACCCACGTGGTGACGCTCGACGGCGACAGCTCCAACGGCACGATCACCGTGACGACGTCGGACGGCAAGATCTACCCGGCGAAGCTCGTCGGCACGGACCCGACGGTCGACCTCGCGGTCATCAAGATCGACGCGACCGACATGAAGCCGATCAGCTTCGCGGACTCGTCCGACCTCAACGTCGGCGACACCGCGGTGGCAATCGGCGCGCCGCTCGGCCTGTCGAACACGGTGACGGACGGCATCGTCTCGACCCTGAGCCGCAGCATCCAGGTCACCTCGAGCGCTCCCACCGAGGGCGGCGACTCGAACGAGGGCGGGAACGGCTCGAGCGGCGGTCCCTTCGACTTCTGGGGCAACGGCGGCAACGGCAGCGACTCGTCGACGAACAGCACCGTCTCGCTGCCGGTCATCCAGACCGACGCGTCGATCAACCCCGGCAACTCCGGTGGTGCGCTGCTCGACTCCAAGGGCAAGCTCATCGGAATCAACGTGGCCATCGCGAGCGCGGGCAGCTCGTCCGACTCGTCGTCGAGCCAGTCCGGCAGCATCGGCGTCGGCTTCTCGATCCCGTCGAACCTCGTCAAGCGGGTCGCGAACGAGATCAAGGACAACGGCTCCGCCACGCACGGGCTGCTCGGTGCGACCGTGGGCGACGCCGCCGAGGACGCGAACGCCACGCAGATGGGCGGCCTCATCAAGTCGGTGTCGTCCGGTGGCGCGGCTGCCAAGGCCGGCCTGCAGAAGGGCGACGTCGTCACGAAGATCGGCTCGGCGACGGTGTCCGACGCGACCGACCTCACGGCACAGGTGCGGTACTTCGCCGGTGGCGCGAAGACCACGATCACCTTCATCCGCGGCGGTCAGACGCGCGAGGCGGACGTCACGCTCGGCACCTACAAGGGCTGACGCGACCAGCGACGGACGGGAGGCGCGGTGCCAGCTGGCACCGTGCCTCCCGTCCGTCTGCCGGTCGCCCCGACGACCCGCGGCGACTTGATAGGCTCAGGGTCGCTCTTGCGGGGCGGCACCGTCCGCGGTGCGTCCCGTGCACCCAGGTGAGGACCCCGAGGTACCGATGCAGACAGACGGACAGCCCCTGCCGGGCGTCTCGTACGTGATGCCCGTCCTCAACGAGGTCACCGAGGTCCGGGCAGCCGTCCAGAGTCTGCTCGAGCAGGACTACTCCGGTCCGTTCGAGGTCATCCTCGCTCTCGGCCCGTCGATCGACGGCACCAACGAACTCGTCGCCGAGATGAGCGCCGCCGACCCCCGGATCCGCGCGATCGAGAACCCCGCCGGCTCCACGCCCGCCGGGCTGAACGTGGCGATCCGCGCGTCCGTGCACCCCGTCGTGGTCCGTGTCGACGCGCACTCGGTGCTGCCGCAGGACTACACGCGGATCGCCGTGCGCGTGCTGCAGGAGTCGGGCGCGGACAACGTCGGCGGGATCATGCGCGCCGAGGGGCGGACCCCGTTCGAACGCGCCGTGGCGCTGGCGTACGGCAGCCGCGTCGGGCTCGGTGGCACGCCGCACCACGTCGGCGGCCAGGCCGGTCCGGCCGAGACGGCGTACCTCGGCGTGTTCCGGCGCGACCGACTGTTTGAGGTCGGGCTGTTCGACGAGGGCATCAAGCGCGGCCAGGACTGGGAGCTCAACCGGCGCCTCCGGCAGACCGGTGGCATGGTGTGGTTCACCCCGGAGCTCGTCGTCACGTACCGCCCGCGGCCGAGCCTGAAGCGTCTGGTCCGCCAGTTCGTCGCCACGGGGCTGTGGCGCGGCGAGCTCGCCCGCCGGTTCCCCGCCAACAACGGCCTGCGCTACTTCGTGCCCCCGGCCATGGTCGCCGCGATGGCGCTCGGCATCGTCGCCGGCATCGTCGGGATCATCGGCGCCGCACTCGGGACGTGGGCGGCGTGGGCGCTGCTCGGCTTCGTGGTGCCCGCCGTCTACATCGTCTTCGTCGTGCTGGGGGCCGTCGCGGTCGCCCGGCGGTCGGGGCTGCCGACGCTCCTCTGGCTCGTCGTGGTACTGCCGTGCATCCACGTCGGGTGGGGACTCGGCTTCATCATCGGCTTCCTGACCCGGACGTCCGAGCTGACCACGCACACGGGACGGTGACCTGACCTCTTGACCGATGACACGACCGGCCGCGGGAACGCCCGCCCCACCTCGATCGCCGAACTCCGTGCCGTCGCCCAACCGGACGAGGTCCGTTCGCGGGCGAACGCCGAGCACTGGACGGCGTCGCTGTACCTGCGGGACGTCTCGCCGTACCTGACGTGGGTGCTGCTGAAGACCCGCGTGACGGCGAACCAGGTGACCGGCCTGATGATCCTCGTCGGGTGGAGCGTCGCGGCCGCCCTGCTCATCCCGGGCATCTGGGGCGCGGCGCTCGCGCTCGTGCTCGGGCAGCTGCAGATGCTCGTCGACTGCTGCGACGGCGAGGTCGCCCGGTGGCGGGGGACCCGGTCGCCCGCCGGCGTGTTCCTCGACAAGGTCGGGCACTACACGACCGAGGGACTCATCCCCATCGCACTCGGCGTCCGTGCGGCCACGTGGCCGATCCACGGCGCGGACTGGATGTGGACCACGATCGGCTGCGCGCTGGGACTCGTGATCGTCCTCAACAAGGCGCTCAACGACATGGTGCACGTCGCACGAGCGAACGCCGGGCTCGACAAGCTCGTCGACCGTCGCGACGCCGGCACCGCCCCGTCCGGACGACGGCTCGCCACGCTGCGTCGCGCCGCGCGGTTCCTGCCGTTCCACCGCCTGTACCACTCGGTCGAGCTGAGCATCCTCGCGTTCGTCTTCGCGCTGCTGGCGCTCGTGATCGGTCATCCCCTGGCCGACCGGATCCTGGTGGGCGCGCTCCTGCCGCTGGCGATCCTGGCGACGTTCGGGCACTTCGTGGCGATCATCTCGTCGAAGCGGGTCCGCGGGTGACCCCGGGCACGCTCCGTCGTCACGCCGTCCCGCACCGCGAGCGGCCCCGGGTCGCCGTGGTGAGCCTGTCGCAGGGGACCCGCCCGGACGACCTGCGTCGTGGACTCGAGAGCGTGCTCGCGCAGCAGGACGTCGACCTCGACGTGGTGTGCGTCGGCAACGGATGGGAGCCGACCGGTCTGCCCGAGGGCGTCCGCGCGCTGGCCCTGCCCGAGAACGTGGGCATCCCCGCCGGGCGGAACGCCGGGGCGGAGGTGGTCGACGGCGACTACGTGTTCTTCCTCGACGACGACGCCTCGGTGCCGTCGGAGACGTTCCTGCGTGACGCGATCGACCTGTTCGAGCGCGATCCGTCGCTCGGTCTCGTGCAACCCCGGGTCGTCGACCCCACCGGCGCTGCGAACCCGACGCGCTGGATCCCGCGGATCCGCAAGGGCGAGCCCGACCACTCGTCGCCGGTGTTCTCGGTGTGGGAAGGGGCGGTCGTCCTGCCGATGGACGTGTACCGCGCGACCGGCGGTTGGGGAACGGAGTACTTCTACGCGCACGAGGGCATCGAGCTCGCGTGGCGCGTGTGGGATGCCGGCCGACGGACCTGGTACGCCGGGGACCTCGTCGCGCACCACCCCGCGATCGACCCGGCACGCCACACCGAGTACTACCGGCTGAACGCCCGGAACCGGGTCTGGCTGGCTCGGCGCAACCTGCCGGCGGTGCTCCGACCGCTGTACGTCGGGTCGTGGGCGGCGATCCAGGTCGCGCGCTGGTGGCGACACCCGCAGCGGCTCGCCACCTGGTTCGGTGGCGTCCGTGAAGGCTGGCGGAGCGACTGCGGTCCCGTGCACGTGATGGGCTGGCTCACGATCGGCCGCATGACGCTCGCCGGCCGTCCGCCCGTCGTCTGACCCGCCCGCACCGAACCGTCCCCGGACCCAGGAGGAGAGACCATGCCGATCATCAGCGACGCGCGCACGGCCCTGCGGCTCGCCGACCGCCTGCTCAAGTCGCGACGCAGCCGTCGTGAACTCGCACGCCGACTGCCGTCGGTGGCGGCCCCTGCTCCGGGCACCGTGGAGATCGCCGTCTACTTCGCCGACGGCCCCGTGAACATGTACCAGGTGCGGCAGTGGTACGCCCCCCTCGCCGAACTCGCGGCGACCCACCCGGTCGCGATCATCGCGCGGAGCCCCGGGACCATGCTCACCCTGCTCGAGGAGTCCCCGGTGCCCGTGGTCTACGCGCGCCAGGTCGTCGACCTCGAGCAGTTCGTCGAGCAGCAGGCCCCGAAGATCGTCTTCTACGTCAACCAGAACGCCCGCAACTTCCAGATGATGCGGTACGGGCGCATGTGGCACGTCTTCGTGAACCACGGCGAGAGCGACAAGATGTACATGACGACGAACCAGTTCAAGGCGTACGACTACGCCCTGATCGCCGGTGACGCCGCTCGTGGACGGCTGTCGGACGCCCTGTGGGACTACGACCTGGATGCCCGGACGATCTCGATCGGTCGCCCGCAGGCCGACCACTTCGCCGGCGCCGCGCCGTACCCGGCCGACGACCGCACGGTCGTGCTCTACGCGCCGACGTGGGAGGGGGACCGCGCAGCGGCCGCCTACGGGTCGATCGCGAGCCACGGCACCACGATCGCCGAACGGGTGCTCGCGTCGCCGACGCACCGGCTCGTCTACCGGCCGCACCCCCGCAGCGGTGTGCGCGACGCCGCGTACAAGGCGGCGCACGAGCGGATCGTCGCTGCCATCGCGAGCGCCAACGCCGCCGACCCGGGCGCCCACCACGTGTACGACGACGGTGCCGAGCTGGGGTGGCAGCTCGCCGGAGCGGACGTGGCGATCACGGACATCAGCGCGATGATCTACGACCGGCTCGCCGTGGGCAAGCCGCTCATCGTGACCCGGCCGGTCTCGCCCGAGGCGGACGTCGACGAGCGCGGGTACCTGAGCGACGCCAACTGGTTGACGGCGTCCGATGCGCAGGACGTCGTCGCGCGGGTCGACGCCGCGGCGAACGACGCCGCCGAGCTCGCGAAGCTGCAGCACTGGGTCGAGCGGTACTTCGGGGACACGACGCCCGGTGCGGCGACGAAGCGGCTGCACGACGCGGTCGAACGGCTGCTCGCCCGTTGGCAGACCGTCGCGGCGGCGCGCGGCGAGGACTGAGGGACCGACCCGGACCCACCGGTCAGCGGTGGCACGACGAGGACGGTCAGGCAGCACGGGCGTCACCCACGAGGGACATCCGCCAGAGGTACTCGGAGCGGTCCGGTCGACGCCAGCGGACGATCACCACGCCCGTGTCGTCGGTGGTGGCGCCGAACACGGCGATCGAGAGCGACCGACCCGGTTCGAGCCGGTGCACGGCGAGCGGCGGGCAGTAGCCGGTGCCGAGGTGGGTGAGCGAGATGCCGTCGACGGGTTCGTCGCCGGTGTTCAGCAGGTCGTAGCGGCGCGGAGCGCGGGAACGGTCGATCGAGAACGGGACGGGGTAGGCCGGTGTCGGGTGGTGCATGCCGTCACCGTAGGGTGAGGGTCTGACGTCCGGGGGCCGGTTCGGCTCGGGGGAGTGGCGGCTGTGGAGAGCGGCCCGGGGGACCCTGGTTGTGGACGGGGATCGGTGGTCAGACGGCGTAGTCGGACGAGTACCGCTGCAGTGCTTCCTCGATCGTGCCGTCGAGCTGCAGGCGACCCTTGTCGAGGTACAGCCCACGCTCGCAGAAGCGGCGGAGGTCCTTGTCGCTGTGCGAGACGAAGAACAGCGTGCGGCCACCGGCGAGGAGTTCCTCGATCCGCTTGTAGCACTTCTCGCGGAACCCCTTGTCGCCGACCGCCAGGACCTCGTCCACCAGGATCACCGGTTCGTCGAGGCGCGAGATGACCGCGAACGCGATGCGCACCTTCATGCCGCTCGACAGGTGCTTGTACGGGGTGTCGACGAAGTCGCCGATCTCGGCGAACTCGATGATCTCGTCGAAGGCGTCGCGGATCTCGGCCCGGGACATGCCGTGCAGTCCCGCCGTGAGGTAGACGTTGTCGCGGACCGAGAGGTCTCCGACGAAGCCACCGGTGATCTCGATCAGGGGTGCGACCCCGGCACCGACGTGGATGCGTCCCTCGTCGGGGAGCATGACCTGGGCCACGAGCTTCAGCAGCGTCGACTTGCCCTGACCGTTGCGGCCGACGACCCCGATCGCCTCACCCGGGCGGACGTCGAACGACACACCCCGGAGCGCCCAGAACTCGTCCGCGCGCTTGCGGCGGTTGCTGCCGGCGAAGAGGTCCTTGAAGCTCCGGCTCGCCCGACGGTTGCGCTTGAACCGGATGCCGGCGTCGCGGACGGAGATCACGGGGGCGACCGTCGCGCTGCGGCTGGTCTGCTCGGTGGCGGTCATCACAGCTCCTTCAGGACGCGGTGCTCGCTGCGGCGGAACACGACGAGTCCGATCGCGAGGACGACGACGGTGACGACGACGGACACCCCGACCTCGAACCAGTTCAGCTGCGACGGGAAGAACGCCGCGCGGTAGATGCCGAAGATGCCGCTGAGCGGGTTGAAGGCCGCGAGGTCGTGCAGCTTGTCGGGCAGTGCCGACGTGCCGTAGATGATCGGCGATGCGTAGAAGAGGAACCGGAGCACGAGCTTCACCGCACGCTCGAGGTCACGGAAGAAGACCACGAGCGGCGCGACGATCAGGCCGAGCCCGTACACGAGCGCGCACTGCAGCACGATCGCGAGCGGGTAGAGCGCGATCTCCCAGTGCCAGTGCGCCCCCGTCGCGATCGCGAACACGGCGAGCACCGGCAGGCTGAGGAGGAACTCGATGCCCTTCGACGCCGTGACCCGGGCGACCCAGATGCTGCGTGGGATCGTCGTCGACCGGATGAGCTTGGTCTCCTTTATGAACGCCCGCGTGGAGTCCGAGACGGCACCGGTGAACCACATCCACGGCAACAGCGCCGACAGCAGGAACACGATGTACGGCTCTTCGCCGACCGACCCGCGGTGGAACACCTGCGTGAAGACGAACCAGTAGATCGCCGACATCACGAGCGGGTCGAGGATCGACCAGAAGTAGCCGAGCGCCGAGGTCGAGTAGCGGACGCGGAGGTCTCGGATCGTCAGCAGCCAGAGGGCATGACGATAGCGCCGACCGGCGCTCCGGGACGCCGCTGGTGCGGCAGCCGCGGGCGCGGTCGGCGCACTCGCTGTGGTCACGGTTTCCCTTCGGGCGGAACCGCCGAGGGGGTCTTGACGCTGGTTCAGGCGAACAGGTTGTTCGCGCGCTCGAGGTCCTCGGCGAAGTCGATCTCGACCGCGTAGAGGTCGGAGATGTCGATCGGGCTCCAGAGTAGCCCGTCCTCGGCGATGGCAGCCTCGATGCCGCCCTCGAAGTACTCCTGGTCGTCGACGCGACCGAGCTGGCGGATGAGCGCCTGCTTGTCCTTCGAGGACACGTAGTTGATGCCGACGGCTTCGCCGAGGCCGCCGACGACCTGCTTCGACAGCTTGTGGATGAAGCCCTCGGCGTCGACGGTGTACTTGACCTCTTCGTCGGAGACCTTGTCGGTGTTGACGCTGACGAACGAGCGGTCCTCGTCGATCATGTCGGCCGCACGCACCAGGGCACGCGGGTCGAAGACGACGTCGCCGTTCATCCAGAGCACACCGCCCTTGCCCGTCGCCTTGAGGGCGCGGAGCAGGCTCTTCGAGGTGTTCGTGGAGTCGTAGGACTCGTTGTAGACGAAGTTCGCCTCGGGGAAGGCCTCGACGATGTACTCCGACTTGTAGCCGACGACGATCGTGACGCGTGCGCTCGAACCGAACGCCGCACGGATGTTGTCGAACTGCTGCTGCATGATGGTGCGGCCGTCGCTCAGTTCGGTCAGCGGCTTCGGCAGGCTGCGCCCGAGGCGGCTGCCCATCCCCGCTGCGAGGATGACGATCTGCGTGGTCATGCTGGTCCCTTCTGGTGTCCGCCCGCGCGCCCTGGGGCACGGGCGGGCCTCGTCGAGTGTGCTCCCGGAAGATCCGATCTGCCCGGGAAGACCGCCGTCTCTGCGCGCATTCGCAGGGAGGGATCGTCACGGGGACACCGGCCGGGGCAGGTTTCCAAGTGGTGAACACTTCGTCGTGCCTCGGTGAATGATACGGAACGACCCTCCACCGGGGTACGGTCTCGGCCGCTTCGTGCTCAATTCGTGACACAGCGCCGGGGATTCGGGACACTGCACCCGAGGCGTCCCCCGCTGTCCGGTGAGCGTTGGTACGGTGGGGCGGTGGCCGCAGCAGCAGGGGACGACGACGACGTGTACGCCACGTCGGACGCTGCCTGGCTGACCGAGGAAGCGGACGCCGACACCGAGGCCGAAGCGGCCGCCGACGGCGACGACGACACCGCGGACGACGCGGCCGCCGAGGACGACGACGCCACCGCGGCGGGAGACGCCGCTGACGACGACATGGGGGACGGGGATGCACACGACGCCTCCGCTGAGGACACGATGACCGACGACACGACGGCCACCGAGACGACGGAGACGGAGACGGGGGCGGACCGCGTCGCCGCGCAGGCGGTGGCGCCGACGACCACCGGTCGCCGCCCTGCCAAGGCGCGCGGCGGCAAGGGACGTGCCACCCGCCCGACGCAGACGGCGGGGACGACCGGTGCCGTGCCTCCTGGCCCGCGCGACGGGGCGGACGAGACGGACGCGACCGCCGGCACGGACGCGACCGACCGCGCGACCCCGACCGACCGCGCGACCCCGACGGACACCGCAACCGCCACGGACCCCGCAGCGGACACGGCAGCAGCCGACACCGCAGCGGACACCCCGGCGCCCGACACCAAGCCCGCGAAGAAGCGCCCGAGCGGCACGAAGCGCCCCGCGCCCACGGCCAAGCAGCCCCAGCAGCCCGTCGTCCTCCGTGCCGACGGCCTCGTGAAGCGCTACGGCCAGACCCTCGCCGTCGACGAGGTCGACCTCGAGATCCGCCAGGGCTCGATCTTCGGCGTCGTCGGCCCGAACGGCGCCGGCAAGACGACCACCCTGTCGATGGTCACCGGACTCCTGCGCCCCGACGCCGGCAGCGTGACCGTGCTCGACCACGACGTGTGGGCCGACCCGACCGCCGCCAAGCGGGACCTCGGCGTGCTGCCGGACCGGCTCCGGCTGTTCGACCGGCTGACCGGCGCGCAGCTGCTGTACTACTCGGCGACCCTCCGCGGGCTCGACGGTGCCACCGCGCGCAAGCGCAGCAGTGACCTGGCCGAGGCGTTCGGTCTCGGCGAGGCGCTCGGCCGTCAGGTCGCCGACTACTCCGTGGGCATGGCGAAGAAGATCGCCCTCGCGGCGACGCTCATCCACTCGCCCCGGGTGCTCGTGCTCGACGAACCGTTCGAGTCCGTCGACCCGGTGAGCGCAGCGACCATCACCGAGATCCTCCGTCGCTACACGCGCGGGGGCGGCACGGTGGTGCTCTCCAGCCACTCCATGGAGCTCGTGCAGCGCACTTGTGACTCCGTCGCCATCATCGTCGGCGGCAAGGTCCTCGCCTCCGGCACGATGGCGCAGGTCCGCGGGCGCAAGAGCCTCGAGGACAAGTTCGTCGAACTCGCGGGCGGCCGCGTCGTGGCAGAGAGCATGGAATGGTTGCACAGCTTCTCCGGCTGAGGGCGGACCTGCTCGCGGGCGAGGTCCGCGGGAGCGCCCGCCGGTCGGTCCTCGTCGTGCTCGGCAGCCTCGCCGGACTCGTCGCCGCGGTGCTCGTCGCGATCGAGGTCGTCGGGCTCCGTGACGCCGCACCCGAGGTCGCGCGTTCGGTCGTCGTCCCGGTCGGCACGCTCATCGCCTTCGCGTTCACGGTCGTCCCCCTCGTCGTCGGGCGCGGCGACCAGTTCGATCCGCGGCGCTTCACCGTGTTCGGCATCGGCCGACGCGACCTGGCGGTCGGGCTCGGCGTCGCCGGACTCATCGGGGTCCCGGTCGTCGCGGTCGCCGTCGTGGCCGTCGCGCAGTCGGTCGCGTGGATGCGCGGTGCGGGTGTCGACGTCCTCGGCGTCGTCGCCGCCCTCCTCGCCATCGCCACGTGCGCGCTGCTCATCCGCGTCGGCAGCGCCGTCGGTGCGTCCCTGATCGGACCGCACCGGTCGCGGGACGCCGGCTGGTTGGTCGCGCTGGTGATCGTCGTGCTGGCGATCCCGGCCGTCTCGCTCCTGCTCCGCGTCGACTGGCTCGACCCGGCCGGCGCCGAGATGCAGCGCGTCGCCGACATCGCCGGATGGACGCCGTGGGGCGCCGCCTGGGCCGTCCCGGCCGACGTCGCGAGCGGCCGTGTGGGCGAGGGCATCGTCAAGCTCGTCATCGCGGTGGTCGTCGTGGCCCTGCTCGGCCTCGCCTGGTGGGCCGTGGTCGGCCGGGCGCTCGAGACCGTCGACGGCCGTGCGCGGACCCGTCGGTACCGGGGCCTCGGATGGTTCGACACGCTCGGCTCCACGCCCGTCGGCGCGGTGGCTGCACGGGCCCTCACCTACTGGGGACGCGACCCGCGGTACCGCGCGTCCTACCTGATCATCGTGTTCGTCCCGCTCGTCGTCATCCCGCTCGGGGTGGCCGGCGTGCCGTGGCACTGGACCGCCCTGGTGCCGCTGCCGCTGATGGCGCTCATCGCGGGCTTCCTGCCGCACAACGACGTCTCGTACGACAACACCGCGGTGTGGCTGCACGTCGCCTCGGGAGCCCCGGGCTGGAGCGACCGCCTCGGTCGCCTCGTGCCGGTGCTCACCGTGGGCATCCCCGCACTCGTCGCCGGCTCGTGGGTCTCCGCGTGGCTGTTCGGCGACTGGACGGCCTTCCCGCTGCTGGTCGGCGTGAGCACGAGCGCGCTCCTGTCCGGCCTCGGACTGTCGAGCGTCGTGTCCGTCCTGTTGCCGTACCCGACCGTCCGACCGGGCGACCACCCCTTCCAGCAGCCGCAGGCCGCCGGTGTCCTCGCCTCGGTCGCGCAGTCGTCGATGGTGGTAGGCATCCTGGTCTGCTCCGTCCCCGCGGCCTGGCTCGCGGTGCTCGCGTTCGTCGACGGCCCGGAGCCGTGGGGGGTCTTGACCCTCGTCGTCGGGGTCCTGGTCGGCGTGGTCGTGCTGGTGGCGGGCGTCGCGATCGGCGGTCGCCTCTTCGACCGCCACGGGCCGGACCTGCTGGCCGCAGCGCAGCGCAACTGAGCCGGGTCGCCTCCCGGGGTGACCACCTGACGGCCTGGAGGCGCGGGTCGACCCCGCCCCGCGCCTCCAGGCCGTCACGGGTCGGCCACGCCCCCCGCGCGTCGCGGACCGTCGCGGCGCGCGCCCGGTCGTCGTACCCTGGACGCATGAGCATGACGGAACCCGGTGGCGGCCTCGACGTGATGGACCGCGAGCTCGAGAAGCTCCTCGAGGAAGAGGCGATCGAGCCCGGCGACCACGAGCGCTTCTCGCACTACGTCAAGAAGGACAAGATCCTGCAGTCGGCCTTGACCGGCAAGCCCGTCAAGGCGCTGTGCGGGAAGAAGTGGATCCCCGGGCGCGACCCCGAGAAGTTCCCGGTCTGCCCCGACTGCAAGGCGATCTACGAGAAGATGAAGGCGGAGTGACGCCGACGCTCAGATGACGAGCGTGGGGATGGCCGGGTCGCCCCGACCGATGCGCGACGCGTCGGCGGGCAGCTCGGCCTTCGCCATCTTGTGGTGCGCGCGGGCCGCTTCGACGCCCTGCACGCCGAGGAACGCCGGGTCCACCTCGCCGTTCGTCACCACGGGGACGAGCAGCGGGCGCTCGTCCGGCCCGACCTGACCCGTGGTCAGCACGACCTCGGCGGTGGCGATGCCGTTGCGGAGGCGGCGGCCGGCCTGCTTGCGTCCGCCGACGGTGGCCTTCTCGGCCGACTTCTTCGCGACCGGGACCCAGCCGTCGTCGTTCGCACCGCCGTCGGCTGGGTCGCGGTGGCTCGCGTCGCGGTGTGCGACGAGCTTGAAGACCATGCCCGCGGCCGGGTGGCCCGATCCGGAGACCACCGAGGTCCCGACGCCGTAGGAGTCGACCGGCGCCGCGCGGAGTGCCGCGATCGTGTACTCGTCGAGGTCGTTCGTGACCGTGATCTTCGTGTCGGTCGCCCCGAGCCGGTCGAGCTGTGCGCGGACCGACGCCACGACGGACGGCAGGTCGCCGCTGTCGATGCGGACGGCGCCGAGCTTGCCGTCGGTGAGCCGGACCGCGGTGTCGACCGCGGCCTCGATGTCGTAGGTGTCGACGAGCAGCGTCGTGCCGGTCCCGAGGGCGTCGATCTGCGATCGGAAGGCGTCCTCCTCCGAGTCGTGGAGGAGCGTGAACGCGTGCGCCGCGGTACCCATCGTCGGGATGCCCCAGGTGCGCCCGGCCTCGAGGTTGCTCGTCGCCCCGAAGCCCGCGATGTACGCGGCCCGGGCGGCGGCGACGGCGTTCCACTCGCCGGTGCGCCGGGAGCCCATCTCGGCGAGCGGACGACCGTCGGCAGCGGAGACCATGCGTGCGGCGGCGCTCGCGATCGCGCTGTCGGCGTTGAAGATGCTCAGCGCGAGGGTCTCGAGCACGACGGCCTCGGCGAAGGTGCCCTCGATCTGGAGGACGGGGGAGTTCGGGAAGAAGACCTCGCCCTCGCGGTAGGCCCGGATGTCCCCGGTGAACCGGTAGTCGGCGAGGTACGACGCCGTCCCGGCATCGATGACGCCGCGGTCGCGCAGGAACGCGATCTCGTCGTCGCCGAACCGGAAGTCCGTCAGTGCGGTCAGGAACCGGCCGAGGCCCGCGGCGACACCGTAGCGGCGGCCGTCCGGCAGTCGGCGGGCGAAGACCTCGAACACGCACCGGCGGTCGGCCGTGCCGTCCTTGAGGGCCGCGTCGACCATGGTGAGTTCGTACTGGTCCGTGAGGAGCGCGCTGGTCACCTCTCCGACACTAGTGTCGCCCGGGCTCGGAGGTACGGATCCGCCGGCCGGCGCGCGCGAGCGGGCGGTACGTGCCGCGTCGACGCGGCCAGCAGTGCGTGTTCCGCCCGCTCGCGGGGTGGGTGGCCGCCTGGAGGCGCGGGGCGGCCTGGCGGGGGCGGGTCGCGCCTCCTGGACCGGCGGCTACCGCGAGCGGGCGGATTCCGTCGGGTCGGCGCGGTGAGCGGTGCGTGTTCCGCCCGCTCGCGGGGCGGGCGGGCTCGCACGCTCGGTACGCTGGTGTCGTGACGGATGCACCGATCGGAGTCTTCGACAGTGGGGTCGGCGGACTCACGGTGGCCCGCGCCATCATCGACCAGCTGCCACGCGAGAGCATCCGGTACGTGGGCGACACCGTGCACTCGCCGTACGGCCCGAAGCCCATCGCGGACGTCCGTCGCTACGCGCTCGAGGTGATGGACGACCTCGTCGAACAGGGTGTGAAGGCCCTCGTGATCGCGTGCAACACCGCTTCGTCGGCGGTGCTCCGGGACGCACGTGAACGCTACGAGCAGGCGTACGGCATCCCCGTCGTCGAGGTCATCCAGCCCGCTGCACGCGCCGCCGTCAAGCAGACCCGCACCGGACGCATCGGCGTGATCGGCACGGTCGGCACCATCGCGTCGCGCTCGTACGAGGACGCCTTCGCGGTCGCGTCGGACATCAGTCTGAGCCTCGCGGCATGCCCGCGCTTCGTCGAGTTCGTCGAGGCGGGGGACACCTCCTCCCCAGCGCTCCGCGAGGTCGCTGCGGGCTACCTCGCACCGATCCGCGCAGCCGACGTCGACACGCTCGTCCTCGGGTGCACCCACTATCCGCTCATGTCCGCCGCGATCCAGTACGTGATGGGTCCGGACGTGACGCTCGTCTCCAGCGCCGAGGAGACCGCCAACGACGTGTACCGACGACTCGTCGAGCACGGGCTCGAACGCACTGCCACCGAGCCGCCGACCTACTCGTTCGAGGCGACCGGCGACGACAAGAACGGCTTCATCCGACTCGCCCGACGCTTCCTCGGCCCCGAGGTCTCCAGCGTCGGCCACCTCCAGACCGGGGCCATCACGCTGCCCCGCATCGAAAGGACCCCATGAGCGACACGCTCCGCATCGACGGCCGCACCGCGACCGACCACCGTCCCGTCACGATCGAGCGGGGGTGGAGCACGCAGGCCGAGGGCAGCGCGCTCATCTCGTTCGGCAACACCAGGGTGCTCTGCACCGCGTCCTTCACGAACGGCGTCCCGCGGTGGCTCGCCGGCAAGGGCACCGGCTGGGTCACCGCCGAGTACTCGATGCTGCCCCGCTCGACGAACGAGCGCATGCAGCGTGAGTCGATCAAGGGCAAGGTCGGCGGGCGCACGCACGAGATCTCCCGCCTGATCGGCCGATCGCTCCGCGCGGTCGTCGACACGAAGGGTCTCGGCGAGAACACGCTCGTCATCGACTGCGACGTGCTCCAGGCCGACGGCGGCACCCGCACGGCGTCGATCACGGGCGCGTACGTCGCGATGGTGGACGCGATCGAGTGGGGGCGCGACCGCGGGTTCGTGGCGAAGAAGGCGACCCCGCTGCTCGACAGCGTGCAGGCCATCTCCGTCGGGATCGTCAAGGGCGAGCCGATGCTCGACCTCGCGTACACCGAGGACTCCGCCGCCGACACCGACATGAACATCGTCACCACGGGCTCGGGCAAGTTCATCGAGGTGCAGGGGACCGCCGAGCACGCACCCTTCGACCGCGACGAGCTCAACGTGCTGCTGGACCTCGGGCTCGCGGGCAACCAGTCCCTCGCGGCGATCCAGAAGTCCGTGCTGGGGCTCGCGTGACCTCCCGCACGGTGGTCCTGGCGACGCACAACCAGGGCAAGGTCGTCGAGCTGCGCGAGATCCTCGGGTCGGCGCTGGGCGACGGCGTCGAGCTCGTCGGGTACGACGGGCCGGAGCCCGTCGAGGACGGGGACACCTACGCCGCGAACGCCCTCATCAAGGCCCGTGCGGCGGTCGCGCACACGGGGCTCCCGGCGCTCGCCGACGACTCGGGCATCGCCGTGGACGCGTTGGACGGCGCTCCCGGCATCCACTCGGCGCGGTACGCCGGCACGCGGGTCGACGCGGACAACATCGCCCTGCTGCTGCGGAACCTCGACGGGGTCGTCGAGCGCACGGCGGCGTTCGTGTGCGCCGCGGCGTTCGTCACGCCGGACGGCACCGAGCACGTGGTCGAGGCGGTCTGGAACGGCGAGGTCACGACCGAGCCCATCGGCGACGGTGGGCACGGGTACGACCCGGTCTTCCGGCCGGACGACGCCGACCGGACGTCGGCGGAGCTGACGCGCGAGGAGAAGAACGCGCTGTCGCACCGGAGCAAGGCGTTCCGCGGGATCGCGCCGGTGGTGCGGGAGTACTTCGGCGTCTGACGCGCGGGCGCGCGGCTGCGCGGCTGCGCGTCCGCACAACCGAAGACAACCCGAGCCACGTCGCGACGTGGCTCGGGTTGTCTTCGGTTGGGCGAGGGCCTGGCGCCGCCGCGGGCGGGCGGCGAGTGGGCGGAATGTGCCGCGCGGGGGCACCGAGGGGGACGTATTTCGCCCGCTCGGCGGAGCGGGCGGCGGCTCGGTGCGGCGGGTGTGCGGCGAGTGGGCGGAATGTGCCGCGCGGGGGCGCCGAGGGGGACGTATTTCGCCCGCTCGGCGACGCGAGCGGACCGAGCGGAGCGGGCGCCGGCCCGGCCCGGCCCGGGCCGGCGCCCGCGACGGACAGGAGGCGCGGCGCCAGCCGGCACCGCGCCTCCTGTCCGTCAGGACGGACCGTCAGCGCTGCGGCTCGGTCCCGGCCTCGGCCGCGGCCTCGTCGCGCTTCGCCTTGCGCGCGTTCCGGAAGTACGTCAGCGCCATCGGCACGACAGTCACGACCACGGCCGCGAGCAGGATGATGTCGATGTACTCGCGGACGATGTGCGCGACGAACGGGATGTGCCCGATGAAGTACCCGAGGAACGTCACCCCGACGCCCCACACGACGGCACCGATCGCGTTGTACAGCGAGTACTTCTTGTAGTTCATCCGGCCCACACCGGCGGCGATCGGCAGGAACGTCCGCACGACGGGGACGAACCTGGCGAGGATCACCGCGAGGGGCCCGAACCGGTGGAAGAACGCGTTCGTGCGGTCGACGTTCGCCTTGGAGAACAGCCCGCTCTCCTTGCGCTCGAAGATGGGCGGTCCGGCCTTCTTGCCGATGTAGTAGCCGAGCTCGCCGCCGAGGAACGCGGACGCAGCGATCATGAGCGCGGCGATCCAGACGGGGATGCCGCCGATCTCGCCACCACGGTCGAACGCGAAGAGGCCGGTGATGACGAGCAGGCTGTCGCCCGGGAAGATGAAGCCGACGAGCAGCCCGGTCTCGGCGAAGATGATGGCGCACACCACGAACACGGCGATGGCCCCGAAGTTGTCGAGGATGTACTGCGGATCCAGCCAGGGGATCAGGGCGAGTGCGACGGAGTGCATTGTTCTTCCGGTCGTGGAGGCGGGGACACGGGGAGGCGTCCCGCAGGACGAGGGTACCGTCCGCCGATGACGGCAACGTCCCTCGGTGGTATGAGATGCGTGAGGACGCAGACTCTGGTGCGGAAGGAGGGACTCGAACCCTCACGCCAGGGGCACAGGAACCTAAATCCTGCGTGTCTACCGATTCCACCACTCCCGCGAGCAGCGGCAGTCTACCGAGCGCCGCCCGCGCGCCGGACGTGATCCGCGCCTCCTGGGCCGCCCCGACCGGCCGTTCGGCGAACGGTCAGCGCAGCTTCCGCGGGAGGTACCGCGGCACGTACCGCAACAGGATGCCCGCGCCGACCAGGCCGAGCACCCCCATCACGCCGCTCGCGACGGCGATCGACGCGACGGCGGTCACGCCGGAGATGAGGAGCGGTGCGGCGGCTTGCCCGAAGTCGCCGGTGAACCTCCAGGCGCCCAGGAACGGCGCCGGGTGGTCCCGCGGCGCGAGGTCCGCGCCGAGCGTCATGAGGATGCCCGACCCGACCCCGTTCGCGAGCGACATCCCCATCGCGATCGCGACGAACCAGCCCACCCGGGCGTCGAGGTGTCCGGACCACGCGAGCAGGAAGTAGCTGATGCTGAGCCCGACCATGCAGGGGAGTGCGCTCGCCAGGCGGCCCCACCGGTCCATGATCTGCCCGCTCGTGTAGAAGAGCGCGAAGTCGACCGCACCGGCGATGCCGATGACGAGCGCTGCGGTCGAGTCGTCGAGCCCGACGCTGACCGCCCAGAGCGGCAGGATGACCTGGCGGCCGGCGCGGAGCGCGCCGATGAGGCCGGCACCGCTGCCGAGCCGGAGGAGCACGGCCCGGTTCGCGCGGATGGTGCGGAAGAGGCCGTGCGCTTCCTCTTGCACGAACTGCGCACCGGTGTCGGTGGGCGGCTCCGTGGTGGTCGCGTCGGTCGTGACGGTCGCGTCGTCCGTCCTGGGCCGGGAGGCGCGGCTCGGCCTGCGGAAGCCGCGTGCGCCCGTCGCGGGGTCGCGCAGGACGAGGAGCGTCACCGCCGCCAGGAGGCAGCAGACGATGTGGATCCAGAACGCACTCTGCGTGGTGCCCGTCAGGTGCACGACACCCGCGGCGATGAACGGGCCGACGAAGTAGCCGAAGCGGAACACGCCGCCGAGGCTCGACAGCGCCCGTGCCCGGATGTGGAGGGGGATCGCGGTCGTCATGTAGGCGTGCCGGGCGAGCGCGAAGACGGCGGTGGAGACACCGACGAGGAACACCCCGAGCGCGAGGACCCAGGCGTTCGGGGCGGCCGTGCACACCAGGAGCCCGACGACCGAGACGACCGCCGCGCCGATCATCGCGTTGCGCTCCCCGATGCGGGCGACCACCACCCCGGACGGCACGTCCCCGATGAGCTCGCCCACGAGGATGAGCGCCGCGACGAAGCCCGCGAACGCCAGGCTCGCGCCGAGGGAGCTCGCCGCGATCGGGATGATCGGGATGATCGCGCCCTCGCCGATCGCGAAGAGCGCTGCGGGCAGGAACCCGGACAGCAGGACCGACCGGAAGTCGAAGGCAGGGGTCTCGGAGGTCATCGCTCGGACAACGGTACGCCCGCGGTACCGCTTCGTCGGCGGGTTACCCTGGAGCCATGCGAGTTCTGGCGGCGATGAGCGGTGGGGTCGACTCGGCGGTGGCCGCAGCCCGGGCGGTCGACGCCGGGCACGACGTGGTCGGTGTGCACCTGGCGCTGAGCCGGATGCCCGGGACCCTGCGCACCGGCAGCCGCGGCTGCTGCACGATCGAGGACTCGATGGACGCCCAGCGCGCCGCGTCCGCGCTCGGCATCCCGTACTACGTGTGGGACTTCTCGGCCCGGTTCAAGGAGGACGTCGTCGACGACTTCGTGGCCGAGTACCAGGCCGGCCGGACGCCGAACCCCTGCATGCGCTGCAACGAGCGGATCAAGTTCGCGGCGCTGCTCGAGAAGGCGCTCGCCCTCGGGTTCGACGCCGTCTGCACCGGGCACTACGCCTCGATCGTCACCGGTCCGGACGGGTCGCGCGAGCTGCACCGTTCGGCGGCGTGGGCGAAGGACCAGTCGTACGTCCTCGGCGTCCTGACCGCCGAGCAGCTCCAGCACGCGATGTTCCCGCTCGGAGCGACGCCCTCGAAGGACGAGGTCCGAGCCGAGGCAGCAGCGCGAGGCCTCACCGTGGCGCAGAAGCCCGACTCCTACGACATCTGCTTCATCCCGGACGGCGACACCCGGGGATGGCTGGCGGACCGCGTCGGCACGGCCCCCGGCGACGTCGTCGAGCGGGACGGCACGGTCGTCGGTGCGCACGACGGGGCGACCGGCTACACGGTCGGACAGCGGCGCGGACTGCACCTCGGTCGGCCGGCGCCGGACGGCAAGCCGCGGTTCGTGCTCGAGATCCGCCCGAAGGAGAACACCGTCGTGGTCGGCCCGAAGGAAGCGCTCGACGTGACCTCGATGTCCGGGTCGCGCTTCACCTGGGCCGGCACCGCGCCCGCCGACCCGTCCACGCCGTTCGCCTGCGACGTGCAGATCCGGGCGCACGCCGACCCGGTGCCCGCGACCGCACGGGTCACCGACGGCCAGCTGGTCATCGACGTCGACGAGCCGCTCTCGGGCGTCGCGCCGGGGCAGACCGCGGTCGTGTACGTCGGCACCCGGGTGCTCGGGCAGTGCACGATCGACGCGACGGTGTCGGCGGTGCCCGCCTCCGTCTGACCGCGCGGCGCTCCCGGGTTGCCGGTCGGCTGCGCGTCCGGTCGGTGGTTGCCGGTAGAACTGAGGGCATGAGCGACACGACGCCCGCGGACTCGACGTTCGAGACGATCGACCCCGCCGCACTCGACGCGGCGCAGGCGCAGCGTGAGGTCGACCGGCTCCGGTCCAGCATCAACGAGCTTCGGCACGCGTACTACGACGAGAACGGGTCGACGGTCGCGGACGGCGAGTACGACGGGCTCGTCCACCGCCTCGACGCGATCGAGCAGCGTTTCCCGGAACTCCTCACCGAGGACAGCCCGACCCAGACCGTGGGCGGCCAGGCGCAGACCGTGCAGTTCGCGCCGGTCGAGCACGCCGAGCGGATGCTCAGCCTCGACAACGTCTTCAGCCCGGACGAACTCGTCGACTGGGCGGTCAAGGTCCAGCGCGATGCCGGTGCCGAGCGCGTCCGGTTCCTCACCGAGCTGAAGATCGACGGGCTCGCGATCAACCTCCGCTACGAGAACGGTCGGCTCGTCTCGGCGGCGACGCGCGGTGACGGCGTCGTCGGCGAGGACGTCACCGGCAACGTCCGCACGATGGGCACGATCCCGGACCGCCTGTCCGGTTCCGGGCACCCGCCCCTCGTCGAGGTCCGTGGCGAGATCTTCTTCCCGGTCGAGCAGTTCGACGAACTGAACGCCAAGCAGCGCGACGCGGGAGAGCGGGTCTTCGCCAACCCGCGCAACGCGGCAGCCGGATCCCTCCGCCAGAAGGAAGAGGGCAAGTCCGAGGCGAAGCGCGAGCTCATGGTGGACCGGCTCCGTCGGCTGCGCATGCTCGTGCACGGCATCGGCGCGTGGCCCGTCCGCGAACTCGAACGCGACACCGACGTCCGCGCGCAGTCCGAGGTCTACGAGCTCCTGCAGACGTGGGGCCTGCCGACGAGTTCGCACTACCGGGTCTTCGACTCCATCGACGAGGTGCTGGCCTTCGTCAAGGACTACGGCGAGCGACGGGCGTCGGTCGAGCACCAGATCGACGGCATCGTGATCAAGGTCGACGACCTTGCCCTGCACGAGGAACTCGGGTCGACGTCGCGCGCACCGCGGTGGGCGATCGCGTACAAGTACCCGCCGGAAGAGGTCCACACGACGCTCCTCGACGTGGTCGTCAGCGTCGGTCGGACCGGTCGCGCCACGCCCTTCGCGGTGATGGCCCCGGCCGAGGTCGCCGGTTCGGTCGTGCGCCAGGCGACCCTGCACAACCAGCAGGTCGTCAAGGCGAAGGGCGTCCTCATCGGGGACACCGTGGTGCTCCGGAAAGCCGGCGACGTCATCCCCGAGGTGCTCGGTCCGGTCGTCGAACTCCGCGACGGCAGCGAGCGCGAGTTCGTCATGCCGACGAACTGCCCCGAGTGCGGCACGCCCCTCGCCCCCGCGAAGGAAGGCGACATCGACCTCCGCTGCCCGAACGCGAAGAGCTGCCCGGCGCAGGTGCGCGGCCGGGTCGAGCACATCGCCTCCCGTGGCTCGCTCGACATCGAGGGGCTGGGCGAGGTCGCTGCGGCGGCCCTGACGCAGCCGCTCCACCCCGAGCAGCCCCCGCTCGAGACCGAGGCCGGCCTGTTCGACCTGACGATGGAGGACGTCGTCCCGATCGAGGTCATCGTCCGCGACGCCGAGACCGGCATGGAGAAGACCACCGACGACGGTGCGCCGAAGCGGGTGACGCCGTTCAGCCGGGCGCGCAAGAAGACCGATCCGCCGTTCGACCCCGACGCGCGGGGAGCGGACTACACGGGCGAACCGAGCCGGTACCCGTCGAAGAACGCGTTCGAGATGCTCGCGAACATCGACGCCGCGAAGACGAAGCCGCTCTGGCGGATCATGGTCGGCCTGAGCATCCGGCACGTCGGGCCGGTGGCTGCCCGCGCGCTCGCGAACCACTTCGGGTCGCTCGACGCGATCCGGGCCGCCTCGCGCGAGGAACTCGCCGCGGTGGACGGTGTCGGCGGGATCATCGCCGACGCCCTGCTCGACTGGTTCGAGGTCGATTGGCACCGCGACATCATCGACCGCTGGACGGCGGCGGGCGTGCAGTTCACCACTCCCGGGCACCCCGGACCGGGCGCCGCGGACGAGGAAGGCGGCGTGCTCAGCGGGCTGACCGTCGTGGCGACCGGCTCCCTCGAGGGGTACAGCCGCGAGGGCGCGCAGGAGGCGATCATCGCCGCGGGCGGCAAGGCGGCCTCGAGCGTGAGCAAGAAGACGGACTTCGTCGCGGCCGGTCCCGGTGCCGGTTCGAAGCTCACGAAGGCCGAACAACTCGGGGTCCGGATCATCGACGCCGAGCAGTTCCGCCTGCTCGTGACCGAGGGGCCGGCGGCGCTCGGCGACGCCGCCGGGGACGACCCCGAGGACTGAGTCTGACTCAGGAGCACGTCCGGCATCGGTCGGTGCGGTACGGCGCGCCTGTGTGTCCACCCAGTTCGGGGGACAAGTTGCAACGCGCACGTCCTCGGGAAGGCTATTCTCCTTACACTCGATAGAGCATCACCCGTCGTCTGCAGGGAGTCGACGGGACGGCCTTCCCGGGGGAGACCCGATTGCTGCTCATCGCCGCGGCTCTGCTCACCGCCTCGATGCACTCGCTCGGAGTGGTCGAGGCCCCAGTCGCGCCCGCCACCCACTCCGTGGCCGTCGTGCACGCGATCGCGCGGGTCCCTGAGGGTGCCTCAGTACCCCGACCGGTCATGACCGGGGTACACCTGACCGCGTCGGTGTCCGTGTCCGGGCCGTCGTCCGCGTCGGGTGGGGTCACCGTCGAGCGCGGGCAGGCGTTCCTCACCGACCTGTCGTCGCTCAGCGGCGCGGACCTCCTCCGTGCCGGTCAGGACCGTCACGTACTCGCGACCGCCGAGGACGACCCGCCGACCGCCGCCGAGGTCACCGCCTGGTGGTCCGGACTCACGGACGACGAGCGCGACACGCTGACGACCCTCGCGCCGTCCGTCGTCGGGAACCTCGAGGGCGTGCCCTACGCGGTCCGTGACCGTGCGAACCGGGCGGTCCTCGCCACGGGTCTCGCCGACCACTCGGCCGCTGCCGCCGTGACCGCGATGCTCGGCCAGGTCCGCGACGCACTCGTGCACGAGGTCGGTGCACCGGACCGGTACCTCATCACGCTCGACACGCGAGGGGCCGGGCGCGCGGCCATCGCCGTCGGGGACCTGGACACCGCCGCCGACGTCACGGTCGTCGTCCCCGGCATGTTCTTCACCGTGACCGGCCAGATGGCGGACTTCACGAACACCGCGAACGACCTCTACACCGAGCAGGCAACCGTGGCCGGACTCGCGGCGCCCGGCTCGGGCAACGGCGTCGCCGTCGTGGCGTGGATGGGCTACCGCACGCCGGACCTGTCGAACATCATGTCGCTCGGCATGGCCAAGACGGGCGGGGAACGCCTCGCCCGGACGGTCGGCGGGCTCCGGGAGATCCGCGACGGCGACGAACCGCGGGTGAACATCGTCGCCCACTCGTACGGGTCGACCGCGGCGCTCATGGCACTGGCCTCGGGGGAGATGAGCGCGGACACCCTGACGGTCCTGGGCTCGCCGGGGAGCGACGTGCGCACCTCGGCCGACCTGGCCGTCAGTGCCGGGCAGGTGTTCGTCGGGGACGCGCACAGCGACCCGATCGCCGGCTCCGGGTACTTCGGCACCGATCCCGGTTCGGCGGGGTTCGGCTCGACCGTGCTCGACCTGACCGGCGGCGTCGACGTGCAGGAGGCCGGCGAGGTGTTCCGCCGACCGGTCGGGCACAACGACTACCTCAAGCCGGGGACGGCGTCGCTGCACGACGTGGCGCTCATCGCCGTCGGCCGCGGGGACCTCGTCCGCGAGCAGGTCCGGCGCGGTGAGCGCGGTGGCGACGGGCTGCCGCAGGCGTCGCCGGACATGTACCTCGTCCGACCGCAGGACCTCCAGCCCCGCGACTGATCCTGGGTGGGAACCTGAGCGGCGGTGCAGCGTGGACTCGTTCCACGGCAGAACCAGTCCAGATCGTGACCGTACGGTGCCCTGCATGCGTGTGGTGCGATGGCCTGGTGCTCTCCTGACGTTCGTCGCGATGTCGGCGCTGGCCGGCATGCTCGTCGCCGTGGCGGTCACGCCGGGGGTCGCCGTCGCGGGCGAGAGCACGTCCGGGGCGGTGTCCTTCTTCGAGGACCTGCCGAGCTACCTCGACATCCAGACGCCGCAGCAGGTCTCCTCCGTCTACGCGGAGAAGGGCGGACAGCAGGTCAAGATCGCCTCGTTCTACGCCGAGAACCGCACGACCGTGGCATCCGGGGCGATGGCGAAGACGCTCAAGCAGGCGGCGATCGACACCGAGGACCCCCGCTTCTACGACGAGGGCGGCATCGACGTCGTCGGCACGCTCCGCGGTGCGGCGGCGACGGTCGTCGGCGGTGACGTGCAGGGCGGGTCGAGCATCACCCAGCAGTACGTGAAGAACGTCCTCGTGCAGCAGTGCGAGGAGCTCACGGGCAAGGACGCCGCGGACACCGAGAAGAAGGTCGCCGCGTGCTACGAGGACGCCGCCGGGGTGACCCCGCAGCGCAAGCTCCAGGAGATGCGGTACGCGATCGCCGTGAACAAGAAGTACTCGAAGGACCAGATCCTCACCGGGTACCTGAACCTCGTCGGGCTCGGCGGCCGCGTGTACGGCGCCGAGGCCGGTGCCGAGTACTACTTCGGCGTGCACGCGAAGGACCTCTCGCTCGTCCAGTCGGCCACCCTCGTCGCGATCCTCAACAACCCGTCGAACCTGCGCATCGACCAGCCGTCGAACGCCGACAACGGTGCGAAGAACGGCTACGCCGCCACCAAGGAACGCCGCGACTACGTGCTGCAGCGCATGTACGTCCACCACGACATCACGAAGGCCGAGCTCGAGCAGGCGAAGGCGACACCGGTCACGCCGAAGATCACCGCCACCGCGAACGGCTGCTCGTCGGCCGCGACCGGGTACGACGCCGGCTACTTCTGCGACTACGTGCGCGACCAGGTGCTGCAGGACCCGGCGTTCGGCAAGACGGCCGCCGAGCGCATCGCGACGCTCGACACCAAGGGCCTCGAGATCCACACCTCGCTCGACCTCGACCTGCAGTCCCAGGCGCAGACCGCGCTGTCGACCTACGTCCCGTCGACGATGGCCGGCGTCGACGTCGGCGGCTCGAACGTCACCGTGGAGCCGGGAACCGGCCGGATCCTCTCGATGGTGCAGAACACGCAGTACACGCAGGGCGACACCTCGACCGCCGGGTCGACCGCGGTGAACTACAGCGCCGACAGCGGGTACGGCAACTCGGGCGGGTTCCAGACGGGCTCGACGTACAAGGTGTTCACGCTCGCCGAGTGGCTCGCCACCGGGCACACCCTCTCGCAGTCCGTGTCGACGACCGAGCACACGTTCCAGAACTCGGAGTTCACGAACACCTGCCAGAACGTCAGCGGCGGGACCTGGCCGGTGTCGAACGCCGAGAACGTGCCGTCGTCGATGACCGTGCAGGCCGCGACCTCGGAGTCGATCAACACCGCCTACGCCGCGATGGGCAAGCAGCTCGACCTGTGCAAGATCGCGCAGCTCGCCCAGTCGATGGGCATCCACCCGGCGGCCGGCGGCGCCCTCGGGCAGACCCCGGCGTCGATCCTCGGCGTGAACAACCTGTCCCCGATCGACCTCGCCGAGGCCTACGCGGGCTTCGCGAACGGCGGTGTGGTCTGCACGCCGACCGCCATCGACTCCGTCACCGAGTCGGACGGCACGAAGATCACCCCGACGCCGTCGTCCTGCACGCAGGGTGTCGCTGCCGACGTGGCCGGGACGGTCGACTACGCGTTGCAGGGCGTCCTCACCGGGTCCGGCACCGCCGCGAGCGCCAACCCCGGCGACAGCACCCCGAAGTTCGCGAAGACCGGCACCACCGACGGCGACGTGCAGAACTGGCTCGTCGCGTCGAGCACGAAGTACACGAACGCGACCTGGATCGGCAACGTCCAGGGCAACGTGAGCCTGGCGAACTGGCCGTTCCTGCAGGGGACCACCGGGTACAGCGCGAAGTTCGGCGTCGGCAAGTCGATGATGTCGTACCTCGACCAGACCGTCGGCGGTGGCACGCTGCCGGCTGCGGACCCGGCGATGATCGGTCAGGCCAGCCACACGTCGTCGAGCGGATCGTCGAGCGGTTCCCAGGGTGACGCGGCGGCGACGCAGCAGCCGGGCCAGCAGCAGGGTCAGCAGACGGGAGCGCAGCAGCCGGCACAGCAGTCTCCACAGAAGCCGCAGGGGAAGCAGAAGGGCCACTGAGGCACCAATAGACTGGTGCGCAATCCACGAACCGATCGACGGAGCACCATGCCTGACATCACGAGCGAGCAGGTCGCCCACCTGGCGAACCTCGCACGTATCGCACTCACGCCCGAAGAGATCGAGAAGCTCACGGGGGAGCTGTCGCACATCGTCGACAGCGTCGCCAAGGTCACCGAGGTCGCCACCCCGGACGTCCCGGCGACGAGCCACCCCGTGCCGCTCGGCAACGTCACCCGACCCGACGTGGTCGGTCCGACCCTCACGCAGGAGCAGGCGCTCTCGGGCGCCCCCGACTCCGACGGCGAACGGTTCCGCGTGACGGCCATCCTGGGAGAAGAGCAGTGACCGACATCACGAAGCTGAGCGCCGCGGCGCTCGCCGACGCCCTCGTGGCGCGCGACGTCTCGAGCGTCGAGGCCACCCAGGCGCACCTGGACCGCATCCAGGCGGTGGACGGCGACGTCCACGCCTTCCTGCACGTCAACCAGAACGCGATCGCCGCGGCGAAGTCGATCGACTCCCGCCGTGCCGCCGGTGACGACCTCGGTCCGCTCGCCGGCGTGCCGATCGCGATCAAGGACGTCCTGTGCACGCAGGACATGCCCACGACGTCCGGCTCGAAGATCCTCGAAGGCTGGGTGCCGCCGTACGACGCCACCCCGGTCGCGAAGCTCCGTGCCGCCGGCCTCGTGCCGCTCGGCAAGACGAACATGGACGAGTTCGCCATGGGCTCGACGACCGAGTTCTCGGCGTACGGCCCGACGCACAACCCGTGGGACCTCGACCGCATCCCCGGTGGCTCTGGTGGCGGCTCGGCCGCCGCGGTCGCCGCGCACGAGGCACCGCTCGCCCTCGGCTCGGACACCGGCGGCTCGATCCGTCAGCCGGGCGCCGTCACCGGAACCGTCGGCGTGAAGCCGACCTACGGCGGGGTGAGCCGCTACGGCGCGATCGCCCTGGCCTCCAGCCTCGACCAGGTCGGCCCCGTGTCGCGCACCGTCCTCGACGCCGCGCTGCTGCACGACGTCATCGGCGGGCACGACCCGCGTGACTCCACGAGCATCCCCGACGCCTGGCCGTCGATGGCCGCCGCTGCGCGCGAGGGCCTGCAGGCGGACACGCTGCGCGGCCTGCGCGTCGGCGTGGTGAAGGAGCTCGCCGGTGGCGAGGGCTTCCAGGCGGGCGTCACCCAGCGCTTCCACGAGACCGTCGCCCTGCTCGAGTCGGCCGGTGCCGTCGTCGTCGAGATCGACGCCCCGTCGTTCGCCTACGCGATCAGCGCGTACTACCTGATCCTCCCGGCCGAGGCGTCGTCGAACCTCGCGAAGTTCGACTCCGTGCGCTTCGGGCTCCGCGTGACGCCCGAGAACGGTGCCACCGTCGAGGACGTCATGGCCGCCACGCGCGAGGCCGGTTTCGGTCCCGAGGTGAAGCGCCGCATCATCCTCGGGACGTACGCGCTGAGCGCCGGCTACTACGACGCCTACTACGGGTCGGCGCAGAAGGTCCGCACCCTCGTGCAGCGCGACTTCCAGGCCGCGTTCGAGCAGGTCGACCTGCTGGTCAGCCCGTCGGCCCCGACGACCGCGTTCCCGATCGGTGAGCGCATCGACGACCCGCTGGCGATGTACCTCAACGACCTGACGACGATCCCGGCGAACCTCGCCGGCGTCCCGGGCATGAGCATCCCGAACGGCCTCGCGCCCGAGGACTCGCTGCCCACGGGCGTGCAGCTCATGGCACCGCAGCGCGAGGACGCCCGGCTCTACCGGTACGGCGCCGCCCTCGAACGCCTGCTCGAGCAGCAGTGGGGCCGCCCGCTCATCGACAGCATCCCGGACCTCGACCAGAGTCAGCAGTCCGCTGCGCAGGAAGGTGTGATCTGATGGCGCAGAAGGACGCGCTGATGGACTTCGACGAGGCACTCCGGCTGTACGAGCCGGTCCTCGGGTTCGAGGTCCACGTCGAGCTCGCGACGAAGACCAAGATGTTCTCGGACGCGCCGAACTTCTTCGGCGGCGAGCCGAACACGAACGTGACGCCGGTCGACCTCGGGCTCCCCGGGTCGCTGCCGGTCGTCAACGCGCAGGCCGTGCGGTACTCGATCCAGCTCGGGCTCGCGCTCGGCTGCTCGATCGCCGAGTCCTCGCGGTTCGCCCGGAAGAACTACTACTACCCGGACAACCCGAAGAACTACCAGATCTCGCAGTACGACGAGCCGATCGCGTACGAGGGCGAGGTCGAGGTCGAGCTCGCCGACGGCACCATCTTCACCGTGCCGATCGAGCGCGCCCACATGGAAGAGGACGCCGGCAAGCTGACGCACGTCGGCGGCGCCACGGGCCGCATCCAGGGTGCCGAGTACTCGCTCGTCGACTACAACCGCGCCGGGGTCCCGCTCGTCGAGATCGTCACGAAGCCGATCTTCGGTGCCGAGGAGCGCGCACCCGAGCTCGGCGCGGCGTACGTGCAGGTCATCCGTGACCTCGTCCGGGCGCTCGGCGTCTCCGAGGCCCGCATGGAACGCGGCAACCTCCGCTGCGACGCGAACATCTCGCTGCGCCCCCGCGGGCAGGAGAAGCTCGGCACGCGCACGGAGACGAAGAACGTCAACTCGTTCCGGGCCGTCGAGCGGGCCATCCGCTACGAGATCCAGCGTCAGGCCGCGATCCTCGCCGCCGGTGGCTCGATCACGCAGGAGACCCGGCACTGGCACGAGGACACCGGTCGCACCTCGGCCGGTCGTCCGAAGTCCGACGCCGACGACTACCGCTACTTCCCGGAGCCCGACCTGCTCCCGGTCGTTCCGGACCCGGCCGTGATCGAGGAGCTCCGCGCTTCCCTGCCCGAGGCCCCGGTGGCACGTCGCCGTCGGCTCAAGGGCGACTGGGGCTTCACCGACCTCGAGTTCCAGGACGTCGTGAACGGCGGGCTGCTCGACGAGCTCCAGGGGACCGTCGCCGCCGGTGCCGCACCGCAGGCCGCCCGCAAGTGGTGGACGGGTGAGATCAGCCGTGTCGCGAACACGCGGGACGCCGCCCCCGGTGACCTCGTCTCGCCGCAGCACGTCGCCGAGCTCATCGCCCTCGTCGAGTCCGGTGACCTGACCGACCGGCTGGCACGCCAGGTCCTCGAAGGCGTCATCGCCGGCGAAGGGTCGCCGTCGCAGGTCGTCGAGTCGCGTGGGCTCAAGGTCGTGTCGGACGACTCGGCGCTCACCGCCGCGGTCGACCAGGCGCTCGCCGCACAGCCCGACGTCCTCGCCAAGATCAAGGACGGCAAGGTCCAGGCCGCCGGCGCCATCATCGGTGCCGTCATGAAGGCCATGCAGGGCCAGGCGGACGCCGCCCGCGTCCGCGAGCTGGTGCTGGAGCGCGCGCAGCAGTCGTAGTCCGGACCGAACGATCGACGGGAGGCACGGTGCCAGCTGGCACCGCGGCTCCCGTCGATCCTGGGGACGCGTCAGCGACCCGGTGACAGGATGAGTCGTGTCCGCAACGATCCGCGCCATCGGTACCGCCGTCCCCGAGACGACACTCGAGCAGGCTGCGGTGCGCGACCTCTTCGCGTCGCAGCCCGACCTGGGCCGGCTCGGCAGGCGGCTCGTCCCCGCCGCGTTCGACGCCTCCGCCGTCGAGCACCGGCACACGGTGCTCGCGGAACTCGACAGCACGCGGCCGTCCGGCGCCTTCCGCGACGACCACGGCGTGCTGCGGTCCCCGTCGACCGGCACCCGGAACGACCGGTACCGCGAGCTCGCCCCGGCCCTGTTCGTGGCGGCCGCCCGCGACGCCGTGGACCGCGCGGGTGTGACACCCGAGTCGATCACCCACGTGGTGACCGTCTCGTGCACCGGGTTCACCCAGCCCGGCCCCGACCTCGACGTCGTCACCGAACTCGGCATCCCGCGCACGGTCTTCCGCCAGCACATCGGGTTCATGGGGTGCTGCGCGGCGTTCCCGGCGCTCCGCATCGCTGCGGCGTTCGCCGAGTCCGTGCCGTCCGCCGTGGTGCTCGTCGTCTGCGCCGAGCTCTGCACGCTGCACGTCCGGGCGGGCGACGACCCGGACCAGATCGTCGCCAACAGCGTCTTCGGGGACGGTGCGGCGGCCGCCGTGGTCACCGCCGAGGGTGCCGGACTCCGCCTGGACGACTTCGCGACGACGGTCGTGCCCGAGGGTGCGTCCGAGATGGCGTGGAACATCGGCGACGAGGGCTTCGAGATGGTGCTCAGCACGGCCGTCCCGAAGCTCGTCGGTGCCACGGTCGCCGAGGCCGTCGCACCGCTGCTGTCCGCCGTGGGCTCCGCTGCCGTCGACGTTCCGACCTGGGCCGTGCACCCGGGCGGTCGCGCGATCCTCGACCGGACGCAGGTCGCCCTCGGGCTGCCGGACGCCGCCCTCTCGGCGAGCCGTGCCGTCCTGCGCGACCACGGGAACGTCTCGAGTGCCACCGTGCTCTTCGTGCTCCGCCAGGTGCTCGACGACGGCATCGACGACGGTGCCCCCGTCATCGCGCTCGCGTTCGGGCCGGGCCTGACGGTCGAGGCCGCCCGACTGACCGCCGTCGGCAGCACGCGACCGTCGATCCCGACCCGCGAGCAGGACGAACCGGCCAAGGCGGCGACGGCAGCGACCCGCGACCACGCGGTCGAGACGGCGACCACGGGCGTCTCGTGAGCCGCACCGAGGGGATCGACCCGCGCCTCCCGGCCGTCGACCTGACCACGCGCGCACTGGACCTCCACGAACTCATGGACGACCCGGACTGCGACCCGCGCGCGCTCGCGCGGACGTTCCGACGCTTCGCCGTGGTGAACGCACTCGTGAGCGGCTGGCGCTCCGCGTGGCGGACGCACGTCGCGCCGGCACTCCCCGCGAACGGGCGGGGACGCGTGCTCGACCTCGGGTGCGGCGGCGGCGACCTCGCGCGGGCGCTCGTCCGGTGGGCTGCCGCCGACGGGTTCGACGTCGAGGTCGTCGGGGCCGACCCGGACGCGCGGGCGATCGACGCGGCGACCCGGTCCACCCCGCGCGGTGTCACCTTCCGGCAGCAGTCGAGCGCCGAGCTCATCGCCGCGGGGGAGCGGTTCGACGTCGTCGTGTCGAACCACGTGCTGCACCACCTCGGCGACGAGGAGCGGCGCGGGTTCCTCGCGGACTCCGAGCAGCTGGCGACGAGCCGCAGCCTGCACTCGGACATCCGGCGGTCGCGCTCGGCCTACCGGGCGTACGCGGTCGGTTCGACGCTGGTCGCGGCCGGCACCTTCGTGCGGGTCGACGGGTTGCGCTCGATCCGGCGGAGCTTCACGCTGCCGGAACTCCAGGACGTCCTGCCCTCCGGGTGGCGGGCGGAGCGGGCGGCACCGCACCGGGTCCTCGCGATCCGCGACGCCTGACGTCCCCGGAGGGCGCTAGCGTCGCTGCATGGCCACGCCTCACCTGCACCGCGTCGCGGTCCTCGTGCTCGACGGGGCGAAGCCGCTCGACGTCGGGATCCCGGCGCAGGTCTTCTCGAACCGCCCGAGCATGCCGTACGAGGTCCGGGTGTGCGGCCCCCGCGTGGGACGCATCGCCGGGGGAGACGGCCTCGCGTACGCGGTCGACCACGGGCTGGACGCCCTCGAGTGGGCCGAGACGGTCTTCGTGCCCGGGTACCGGTTCCCCGCGGACACGCCACCGCCCGCCGACGTGGTGACGGCGCTCGGGCAGGCGCACGATCGGGGCGCCCGGATCGCGGCGATCTCCACCGGGGCGTTCGCCCTGGCCGCCGCAGGACTGCTCGACGGCCGCCGTGCGACCACGCACTGGCACTACACGCGGGTGCTCCGCGACCGGTACCCCGAGGTCGACGTGGACGAGGACGTGCTGTTCGTCGACGCCGGGTCGGTCCTGACGAGCGCGGGAGCGGCGAGCGGGATCGACCTGTGCCTGCACATCGTCCGGCAGGACCACGGGGTCGGGCTGTCGAACCACGTCGCACGGCGGCTCGTGAGTGCCCCGTACCGGAGCGGCGGGCAGGCACAGTACGTCCCGCGGAGCATGCCCGAGCCCCTCGGAGACGTCTTCGCCGAGACGCGGGAGTGGGCGCTCCGGCACCTCGCCGACCCGCTGACGCTCGAGGTCCTCGCCCGGAACGCGACGGTCTCGCCGCGGACGTTCTCGCGGCGCTTCGTCGAGGACACCGGGTACACGCCGATGCAGTGGGTGCTCCGGGCTCGGGTCGACCTCGCACGGGAGCTGCTCGAGCGCTCGGACCTCGCCGTCGACCAGGTCGCCGAGCGGGCGGGGCTCGGGTCGGACGCCAACCTGCGGACGCACTTCCGTCGGATCCTCGGGACCTCGCCGACCGAGTACCGGCGGACCTTCCAGGACTGACCGCGTCGCCGCGGTGGTGGCGACATCCTTTCGAACGCTGGCTTCCCAGCCACTGGAGCCGCGCCTCCCGGGCCGTGAGCATGGACCGCGGAACGAAAGGAAGTCCACATGACCCGCATCGCGATCAACGGCTTCGGCCGCATCGGCCGCAACACCCTCCGCGCGCTCCTCGCCCGGGGAGGCGACGACCTCGACGTCGTCGCCGTCAACGACCTCACCGCACCCGAGACGCTCGCCCACCTGTTCCGGTACGACTCCGCGCTCGGCCCGTTCGCCGGGACCGTCGAGGTCGACGGGGACACCCTCGTCATCGACGGACGGCGCATCCGCGTCCTCGCGTCGCGTGAGCCGTCGGAGCTCCCGTGGGGCGACCTCGGCGTCGAGGTCGTGCTCGAGTCGACCGGCCGGTTCACCGCGCGCGACGCAGCGGCGGGACACCTGACCGCGGGAGCCCGCCGCGTCCTCATCAGCGCGCCCGCCACCGGCGCGGACGCCACCATCGCGTACGGCGTGAACTCCGACGTGTACGACCCGGCGGTGCACACCGTCGTATCGAACGCCTCGTGCACGACGAACGCGCTCGCGCCGCTGGCGTCGGTGCTCGACGACCTCGCGGGTATCGAGCACGGGTTCATGACGACCGTGCACGCCTACACGCAGGAGCAGAACCTGCAGGACGGTCCGCACCGCGACCTGCGTCGGGCGCGCGCCGCCGGGGTGAACATCGTGCCGACGTCGACCGGGGCTGCCAAGGCCATCGGGCTCGTGCTGCCGCGGCTCGACGGCAAGCTGTCGGGTGACGCGATCCGGGTGCCGGTGCCGGTGGGGTCGATCGTCGAGCTGAACACCGTGGTGTCGCGTTCCGTCACCGTCGAGGAGGTCAACGAGGCCTACCGTGCTGCCGCCGCCGGGCCGCTCGCGGGCGTGCTGGCGTTCACGGCGGACCCGCTCGTGTCGACGGACATCACGGGGCGGCCGGAGTCGAGCGTGTTCGACTCGCTG
This sequence comes from Curtobacterium sp. BH-2-1-1, assembly GCF_001806325.1. Classification (NCBI taxonomy): domain Bacteria; kingdom Bacillati; phylum Actinomycetota; class Actinomycetes; order Micrococcales; family Microbacteriaceae; genus Curtobacterium; species Curtobacterium sp. BH-2-1-1. Next base: position 673,818 of record NZ_CP017580.1, on the reverse strand, counting down.
CTCACCCGTGTCGACGAGGGGCGGCACGTGAAGGTGGTCGCCTGGTACGACAACGAGTGGGGGTTCTCGAACCGGGTGGTCGACATGCTGGGGCTGCTGGCGCGCGCGTAGCGCGGCGCGCGCGCGGCGGGGCGCGCGGCGGCGGTCTCGCCGAGTCTCGGCTCGGCGGACAGTTTCGCGGCGCGGCGGCCCGCATCTCGTCCGCCCGGCCGAGTCTCGGGACGCGCGACCACGGGATGGGCGCGAGCACGGTCGGACGGGAGGCGCGGTGCGGGCTGGCACCGCGCCTCCCGTCCGTGCGTGGGTGCGTTCCAGGCGCGGTGTGGGTCGTGCCGCGGAAGCGACAGCGCACAGGGTCCGCGCGATGATGCTGCCGCTGAAGCGACAGTGTGCCGCGATCGTCGTGCGGCACACTGTCGCTTTCGCGGGCGCGTGCGCGGGCGCGGGCGCGCGCCGCGTCAGCGGATCAGCGCCGTGGTGCTCGCGAAGGCGCGGGAGCGCACGGCCTGCCGGTAGCGGTCGAGCGCGGCGTCGTCGGCCCCGACGGACTCCAGCGCCGCCAACCCCGCCCCGAGCACGGGAGGATCGGTCACCCACGTCGGCACCGCTCCGGGCACCCGGGCAGCGAGGCCGTCGACGACGCCCTCGACGAGCAGGGGATCCCGTGCCGCGAGCACCCCGCCGCCGAGGACCACGGGCACCGGGCTCGCGGCCGAGCCACCCAGACCGAGACGCTCGAGCGCGACCGCGGCGAGCAGGACGATCTCCTCGGCCTGCCGCGCGACGACGCCGGCGGCCACGGCGTCACCCGCGCCGGCGACCTCGAACAGCACCGGGCACAGCCGGTTGAACACCCGCTGGTCGAGGCGGCCGAAGTGGATGGCCTCGGTCACCTCGCGGACGCTGCGGAGACCCAGTGCCGCCGGGACGGCCGTGACCAGGGCCGTCGCCGGTCCGCGACCGTCGTCGGCGCGGGCTGCGTGCCACAGCGCACGGTTGCCGAGGTACGCGCCGCCGCCCCAGTCGCCGGAGACGTCACCGATGGCAGGGAACCGGGCGGTGGTTCCGTCGGCCCGGACCGCGAGCGCGTTGATGCCCGTGCCGCAGACGACCGCGGCGGCGTCCGGCGACAGCGTCCCCGCCCGCAGCAGTGCGAACAGGTCGTTGTCGAGGACGTGCGGCGCGCCGCCGTCGGCCTCCCAGTGCGCGAGCGCCTCGGTTGCCGCGACGAGTTCGTCGTGCAGGTCGAGCCCGGCCAGGTACACGTGCGTCGTCCGGATCCGACGGTCGCCGAGGTCGCCGACGACCCGCGCCCGGACGTCGTCGAGGATCGGCCCGGCGACGTCCCACCCGCGGGTCTGCGGGTTCGAGCCGGGGCCCCGTGCGTGCCCGACGATCGAACCGTCGAGTGCGATCGCGACGACGTCCGTCTTGCTGCCGCCACCGTCGACGGCCAGGACGACGTCGCTCGGCGCCGGCGGGACGGGAGCGGGCGGACGGGTCGCTCGGGCGGTGCCGACGCCGCCCCCGGACGCTCCGGCTCCGTTCAGCCCGCCCACGTCAGCTGCTCCGATCGCGTCCACGGCAGGTGCTCCGCGTTCGCGGCCAGGAGCAGGTCGGTGAGCCGTTCGGCCTTGTCGACCTGCCCGACGAGCGGGTGCGCCCACATCGCGCGGAGCACGCGGTCGCGGCCTCCGTGCACGGCGGCGTCGAGGGCGAGGCGTTCGTACCCGGCGACGTGCGACACGAGTCCGACCATGTCGGCGTCGAGTGGCGCGACGGGCAACGGTGTGATCGCCGCGCGGGTGACCCGGGCCGGGACCTCGATCACGTGGTCGTCGGGGAGGAACGGGAACGTGCCGTCGTTGCGCACGTTGAGGACCTGCACGTCACCGCGGTCGCCGAGGATCGAGGAGAGCACGTCGATCGCCGCCTCGGAGTAGTAGGCGCCGCCCCGTTGCTCGAGCTCGGCGGGCTTCGTCACGACGGACTCGTCCGCGTACTTCGCGAGCAGGGCCCGCTCGGTCTCCATGACGGCCTCGGCACGGGTGGGTGCGTGCAGCTGTTCCTCGAGCACGACGTCGTGGCTGTAGAAGTAGCGCAGGTAGTACGAGGGTACGGCGTGCTGCAGCCGGATGAGGTCGGCCGGCATGTGCACGCTCTCCGCCATCCGGTCGAGGGCACCGGTGTCGGCACGGAGCAGGTCGGACAGGACGTCGCGCTCACCGGAGCCGTCCGACACGTGGACGCCGCGCTCCCACGTCAGGTGGTTCAGACCGACGTGGTCGAGCCGGACGGCCGACGGAGCGACGTCGAACTCCTTCGCGAAGCGCCGCTGGAACCCGATCGCCACGTTGCAGAGCCCGACGGCCCGGTGCCCCGCTTCGAGCAGTGCGCGGGTGACGATGCCCACCGGGTTCGTGAAGTCGACGATCCACGCGTCCGGCTTGGCGTACCGCTTGACGAGCGACGCGTACTCGAGCACGACCGGCACGGTGCGGAGCGCCTTCGCGAACCCGCCGGGCCCGGTGGTCTCCTGCCCGATGCAGCAGGCCTCGTGCGGCCAGGTCTCGTCCTGGTGCCGGGCGGCCTGCCCGCCGATCCGGAGCTGGAACATGACGGCGTCGGCGTCCGAGACCCCGGCGACGACGTCGTCCGTGACGTGGATCGTGCCCGGGTGGCCGGCGTGGGCGAACATCCGCTTCGCGACACCGCCGACGAGTTCGCGCCGGACGGGATCGGGGTCGACGAGCCACAGCTCGTCGATGGGCAGCTGGTCGCGGAGCCGGGCGAAGCCGTCCACGAGTTCGGGGGTGTAGGTGGATCCGCCACCGATGACTGCGAGTTTCACTGTGGTGCTATCCCTTCACGCCGGTGAGCGCGATGCCCTCGACGAATGCCTTCTGTGCGAAGAAGAAGATGATGACGACGGGCACCATGACGACGACGGTCATCGCCATCGTCATCGACCAGTCGGTGCCGTGTTGGCCGCGGAACGTGGCCAACCCGTACGCCACCGGCCAGGCGGCCTGGTTCTCGGAGGCGTACAGGAGCGGGCCGTAGTAGTCGTTCCACGAGTGGAAGAACATGAAGATCGCCGCCGACGCGATGCCCGGGCGGGCCATCGGGACGACCACGCGCCACAGCACGCCCCACTCGCTGCATCCGTCCATGCGAGCGGCGTCCCCGTACTCCTTCGGGATCGTCATGAAGAACTGACGGAGCAGGAAGATGCTGAACGCGTCGCCGAGCAGGTTCGGCAGGATGAGCGGCCAGAGCGTGCCGGTGAGGTGCAACTCGGACCACATCACGTAGACCGGCACCGCGGTGACCTGCGGGGGCAGGAGCATGGCGACGATGATCACGGTGAAGATCAGGTTCGCGCCACGGAACTTGATCTGGGCGAGCGCGTACGCCGCCGGGACCGAGCTGACGAGCATGAACGCGGTGGCGAGCACGGCGTACATCGACGAGTTCCCGAACCACTGCACGAGCGGCAGTTCGGTGAACACCCGGCCGTAGTTCGAGAAGTCGAACGGGCGCGGCACGATCGACGCGGTGAGTGCCTGGTTGCTCGACATCAGCGACGTCAGGATGACGAACACGATCGGCGCGATGGTCAGGAAGCCGAGCGCGACGAGTGCGGCGTGCTCGGCGATCCAGACCAGCAGGCTGCGGCGCGGACCGCGGGCGGAGCCGGACGCCGCACCGCGGGGAGCCCGGGCGAGCGGGGACTGGGACACGGCGGTCATCAGGACTCCTCGGGTCTGAAGACGGAGATGCGGCGCATCGTGAGGACGAGCACCACGGCGGTGACCACGAACAGCACCACGGCCATCGCGGACGCGTAGCCGAACTGGAAGTTCGCGAACCCGTGCTGGTAGAGCAGCTCGGTGTAGGTGAGCAGCGAGGTGCCCGGGTAGCCGAGCTGCGCCGCGGTGCCTCCGCCGATCGTGGCCTTGCCGCTGGCGACGCCCGACGCGACGGCGGCCTCGGTGAAGTACTGCAGGGCCGCGATCACCCCTGTGACGGCGGCGAACCCGATGACCGGCGCGATCGTCGGCAGCGTGATGTGCCGCACCTGCTGGACACCGTTCGCCCCGTCGAGCGACGCGGCCTCGTACAGGTCGCGCGGCACGTCGAGGAGCGACGCCAGGAAGATGATCATGATGTCGCCCATCACCCAGACGCCCATGATCACGAGCGAGGGCTTCGACCACGCGGGGTCGTTGAACCAGAGCGGGCCGTCGATGCCGAACACCCGCAGGATCTGGTTCACGGGGCCGGTGCCGGGGTTGAACAGGAAGACGAACGCGACGACGCTCGCGACGGGAGGCACCAGGGCGGGCAGGTAGAACAGCGTCCGCCAGAACCCGGTCGCCGTCTTCGCGCGGCTGAGCAGTCCCGCCACGAGCAGCCCGCAGACGATCCGGACCGGCACGAGGATGACCACGAACCACAGCGTGTTCACGACCGCGGGGCCGATCTGCGGGTCCTGGGTGAAGAGGAACCGGTAGTTCAGCAGCCCGACGAACTCGGGTTCCTGCAGCTGGTTGTAGCGCGTGAACGAGTAGAAGATCGACGCGACGAGCGGGTACGCGAAGAAGATCACGAGGCCCGCCAGGGCCGGGGCGAGCATCGTCAGCGCGACCAGGCGACGGCGGGACTCGGCGGAGCGGCGCCGACGTGGCCGGCTCCCGGGGGCCGTCGAACGCGACCCGGCGCTGGCCGGCGGCCGGGAGGCGCGGGTGGGCCGCGCCTCCAGGCTGCCGGTCTCAGGGGTGGTGACGTCGGTCATGGTCACGGACCAGCCAGCTGGTTGGCGTTGTCGATGTCCGAGTCGAGCTTCTTGAGCTTCGCGTCGAGGTCGCCGCCGTTCTGCTGGTACGCCTGCCAGAACTTCGTGAAGGTGCCGATGTAGGCGGCGCCGTCCGCGGTGCCCGGCGAGGTCATCGTGTCCTTGTCGCCCGCGACGTCGACGAAGGTCTTGTAGTTCTCGTCGACCTCGAGCTTCGGCGACTCGAGGGCCGAGGTGAGCGTCGGGATGTTCTTGAGCCCGTTGCCCATCGTGACCTGCGCGTCGGTGTTCGTGGAGAGGTACTTCAGCAGCGCCCAGGCCAGTTCGGGGTGCTTCGACCCCTTCGCGATGCCCGCCACGTTGCCCGCGATGTAGGTCGATCCGTAGTTGCCGAGGCCGTCCATCACCGGGGTCGGCGCGGTGCCGTAGTCGAGGTCCGGCTTCTGGTCCTTGATGAAGGCGGTCCGGTACTCGCCGTCGATCTGCATCGCGACCTGACCGGTCTGGAACGCGTTGTCGGCGGCGAACTCCTGGCCGAGCCCCGAGGTGAAGGCCTTGAGCTTGTCGTAGCCGATCTCGTCGACGAAGCCCTTCTGCCAGGTGATGAGCTTCTTCCAGGCGTCGGACGTGCCGATCACGCTGTTGCCCTTCGCGTCGAGCCACGAGCCGTCGACCATCGGGGCCCAGTGCTCGGGGGAGTTCTCGTAGAAGTCGATGAGCGGGTTGAAGCCGAGCTGCTTGATCGACCCGTCGGCGTTGTACGTGGTGAGCTTCAGGGCATCGGCCTTGAGCTCGTCGAGCGTCTTCGGCGGGGTCGTGATGCCCGCCTTCGCGAGCAGCGGCTTGTTGTACATCAGCGCACTGACGTCGGCGAGGGCCGGCAGGGTGCAGCGCGTGCCCTTGTACTTCGTGTACGACTGCACGGCCTTCGGGATGTCCGACAGGTCGACATCGTCACGCTTGATGTACGGCGACAGGTCGCGGAAGGCGCCCGAGGAGCAGAAGCTGCCCACGATGGCGGTCGAGTACGACAGGCCCACGTCGATGTTCTGGCCGGACGAGATCGCCTTCTGCAGCTTCTCGTCGTCCTGGCCGGCGTGGATGTCGACCGTGACGCCGGGGTTCTCCTTCTCGAAGCCGGCGACGGCGCTCTTCACGACGCCGGCTTCGCGCCCGGTGAAGAAGTGCCACAGGGACACGGTGCCCTTGAGCTCCTTCGGTGCGCTCTTCTCGATCGAGTCGGCGCTGCTGCCGGAGCTGCAGCCCGCGACGACGAGGGCGCCCACGGCGGCGACGGCCGTGGCGGTGACGATGCGGCGGAACGTCCGGCGGTGCGGGACATTCGGTTGGGGGAGGGACACTGCGGTACTCGCTCTCTGGTCTCGCTCCGACGCGGAGCGGTCGCGGTGTCGCACGCCGGACGGATCCGGGCGTGCGACGTCGTTTCCGGGCGCGCCGAAGAGCCCTGGGACAGGGCCGGGTGATGGTGCCTCGAGTGGTGCGGGTGGGGTGGTGCTGGTCAGGGGCGCTCGGCCGGGTCCGGTGCGGGCACATCGTCGCTGATGCGCTCGAGCCGGTCCGCGAGCGCGGTGCGGACGACGTCGATGAGGACGTGCCGCGCACCGTGCAGGACGGGGGTGTCGGGGACGCCGGGGGCCACGACGGCGGTGGACCAGCGCGTGCGGGTCCGGAGCCAGGCGGTCACGGCGGCGGCCAGGGCGGGTCCGCCCGCGATCCCGGTCGGGCCGTGCAGCACGACAGTCTCGGGATCGGCGACGGCGAGGGCGGGGAGCACGTTGTGCCCGACGCGCTCGCCGAGGGCGGTGGTGAACGGGTGCTGCTCGGGGAGCCCGGGCAGCTGCGGGAGCACCTGGCGCCAGTCGGCAGCGGTGCCGTCCGGTGCCGTGATCCCGTGTTCGGCGGCGAGTGCGATGATCGCGGACTCGGAGATGAGGTCCGCGACGATCGAGGCCGTCGGGTCGATGGAGCGTGCGTCTGCGGGCACGCCGAGGTAGCCGATCTCGCCGGCGGCACCGGACGCGCCGGTGTGCAGGTGGCCGCCGAGGTCGAGCGCCATGCCGAGGCCCTCGGCCATCCAGAACAGCGCGAACGACCCGGGGGTCCGTCCGGCGCCCATGTTCCGTTCGGCGATCGCCGCGAGGTTGGCGTCGTTCTCGATGACGACGCGGACCCCGAGTGCGGCGGAGAGCGTCGCGGCGACCCGGTCACGGGGCCAGCCGGGCAGGCCGTCGGTGAAGATGAGGGTGTCGGTCGCGTGGTCGACACTCGCCTGGACCCCGATGCCCACCGCGGTGACGAGGTCCGGGTCGACCCCCGCGGCCGCCGCCGCCCGGGAGATCGCGGCGGCGACGATGTCGGCACCGGGCGCGCGCATCTCGGCCGGGGACATCGTGTGGGTCGCGACCGGGAAGGTGCGTCCGGCGGCGTCCACCACGGTGCTCCGGACGTCCACGAGCTGGACGTCGACCGCCACGCCGAGGTCGCGGTCGGTGATCGCTTCGTACACCACCGCGCTCGGGCCCCGGCGACCGGCCTGCGGTGCGGTGCCGGCTTCGCGGATGAGGGCCGCCGCCTCGAGCCGCCGGATGATCTCGGCCGCGGTCGGCTTGCTGAGCCCGGTGCGCTGGGCGATCTCGTTGCGGGTGAGCGGCCCGTCGTCGAGCAGGAGCTCGAGCGCGGCCCGGTCGTTGAGGACACGCAGGAGGCCGGGCTGGCCGGGGGTGCGTCCTCGTGTGGTCATGTCGAGGACTGTAACGGACAACCTTCTTTACTGAAAGGTTTGTTTACCGATTCGAAACACGCGTTCCGCTCCGCGAAACGTGCGGAGCGGAACGCGCGGCACGGAACGGGCCCTACGGACGCAGGAGCACCTTGATCGCGCGACGCTCGTCCATCGCGCGGTACGCCTCCGCCGCCTCGTCGAGCGGGAGCTCGAGGTCGAATACGCGGCCCGGCTCGATCGCACCCGAGAGCACGTCCGGGAGCAGCTCGGGGATGTACGTGCGCGCCGGGGCCATGCCGCCCGCGACGGTGATGTTCGTGTCGAAGAGGTACCGCGTGCCGATCGTCGGCACCCCGTGCGGGACCCCGACGAAGCCGAGGTTGCCGCCCGGGCGGACCGAGTGCAGTGCCTGGTCCATGCTCTCCTCGGTGCCGACGGCCTCGACCGCGCAGTCGGCCAGGTCGCCGTCGAGCAGCTCGCGGATCGCCGCGACGCCCTCCTCGCCACGCGCCTCGACGACGTCCGTCGCGCCGAACTCGCGCGCGAGCGCCTGTCGGTCGGCGTGCCGGCTCATCGCGATGATCCGCTCGGCACCGAGCCGCTTCGAGGCGAGGACGGCGGACAGCCCGACGGCGCCGTCGCCCACCACGACGACCGTCTTGCCCTGGCCGACGGCTGCGGACACCGCGGCGTGGTGCCCGGTGGAGAAGACGTCCGACAGGGTGAGGAGCGAGGGGACGAGCGCCGGGTCGACCGGGCCCGGCACCGCGACGAGGGTCGCGGAGGCGTCCGGGATGCGGACGTACTCGGCCTGGGCGCCGCCGACCGGGTCGCCGTACGCGTCCTTCCCGCCGAAGCCGGACAGGTGGTCGCAGCCGGTCGTCATGCCGTGGCGGCAGGCCTGGCACGTGCCGTCGTTCATGGTGAAGGGGGAGATGACGAAGTCGCCGACGTGCAGGTCCGTGACGGCGTCGCCCACCGCGACGACCTCGCCGACGAGCTCGTGGCCGATCGGACGCGGCTGCTTCGTCGGCGTGACGCCCCGGTACGGCCAGAGGTCCGACCCGCACACGCACGCCGCGACGACCTTGACCACGACGTCCTTCGGCGTGATGAGGTCGGGCTGGTCGCGGTCCTCGACACGGATGTCGTTCGGGGCGTGGATGATCGCAGCGCGCAAGGGTGTGCCTTCCGTCGAGATGGTGGGGTGTGCGGCCGGTCGACGTCGTCCGGGCCCGGGACGACAGTACCCTCGTGCGGGTGGACGACGACCGGTACGGCAGTGACGTGCTCTCGGGCGACTGGCGCTCGCGTGGGGTGCAGAAGGTGCGGCAGGTGCCGCTCGAGCGGGACATGGTCCTCGAGGACCCGGCGACCGGCTGGGCCGGCGCCGTGGTGCGGCTCGAGGCCGGCAACGTGGAGCTCGAGGACTGGAAGGGACGCACCCGGTCGTTCCCCTTCACCGGGCAGTTCCTGCTCGAGGGCGAGCTCGTCACGCTGGGCCGCCCGCAGGCGCCGGTGGGGCGGTCTGCCGCCGCTGCACCGCCGGTCGGGAGGCGCGGCTCGGCCCCGGCGGTCCGGCACGCGTCCGACGGCGGTCGCCTCCGCACCGCGTCCGGATCGTTCGCCGTGGAGTCGCAGCGCGCCCGGGTGGCACTGCCCTCCCGGATCATGGTGGAGGGCAAGCACGACGCCGAACTCGTCGAGAAGGTCTGGGGAGCCGACCTCCGGGTCGAGGGCGTCGTCGTCGAGGAGCTCTCCGGCGTCGACAACCTGGCCGACGTGCTCGACGACTTCCGGCCCTCACGCGACCGTCGTGTCGGCGTGCTCGTGGACCACCTCGTGCCGGGCTCGAAGGAGTCCCGCTTCGCCGACGCCGTGATGCGGGGGAAGTGGGGTGCGCACGTGCTCGTCGTCGGGCACCCGTTCGTCGACGTCTGGCAGTCGGTGAAGCCCGCCCGCGTCGGACTCCAGGCGTGGCCGACGATCCCGCGCTCGATCGAGTGGAAGAAGGGCATCTGCCAGGCGCTCGGGTGGCCCTCCGCCGAGCAGGCCGACATCGCCCGGGCCTGGCAGCGGATCCTCGGGCAGGTGCGCACCTTCGCCGACCTCGAGCCGCAGCTGCTCGGTCGTGTCGAGGAGCTCATCGACTTCGTGACCGAGCCGAAGGACTGACGACCCGGCCGTTTCGTCGACTTCCGCGGGATGCCGGGGGTGATCCGCGCCTCCAGGCCTACGCTTGGAGCATGGACGGCATCGACGGACGCGTGCGCAGCGCTGTCGAGGTCTGGCTGCGCTGGCTGCCCCGCTGGCAGATCGGCACCGCGCGGCCCCGGACACGCATCTGCCGCAAGTGCACCGGTTCGCCGATCGCCACCGCCGCGGGCTTCGGACCGGACGTGCCGCACGCCGTCCAGCATGCGTTGATCGGGCGCATCTCGACGATCATCGAGGACGCCGTCGACGACTACACCGCCAAGAACCTGCCCCTGCTGCAGCGCGAACTCGAGCGGGCCGCGGCACGCAAGCGTCACGCCGGGTACCAGCCGACCGAGGGCCTGCAGCCGGAGTTCCAGGGCCTCGACGTCGACCCCGAGCCGTCACCGGGGGAGCCGTTCCTCTTCACCCTCGGCGAGCTGACCGGCACGGGCGCGCACGAGCAGGCGCCGCGCGAACCCTTGTCGGACGAGGCGAAGTCGGCGCTCCGTCACGAGATCGCCCTCTCCGACGAGTGCGCCCGTTCCACCGGCACGGCGGTCTGCCTGGCGCTCATCGACCACCGGCCGCGGATCGCCGAGGCGGTCGAACGACTCGTCGAGCCGCAGATCGAGGCCCTGGTGTCGGACATGTTCCGCGGGTTCGACGGGCCGGAGGCACCGCGCGCCGGGCTGTTCTGACCGGTGTGCGGTCGAGCCGGGCGCACCTGACGGTCAGCGCTCGGCCGACACCGCCCCGCGCTGCCGGCGTCGGTCGACGGCACCGATGACGAGTCGAGCGAGCCCGCGCCACCCGAGCAGGAACACCCCGAGCACGATCGTCGCGACGATCACGAACGAGATCGGTAGCGGGTTGCCGTCCACGTCGCCCTGGCCCGTCGCCACCCGGATCGCCAACCCGACGAACACCGTGAGGACCCACACGACGACACCCGTGGGCCAGAAGCGCAGCGGGCGCGCCCACGCTCCGCTCGTCACGTAGGCGATCGCCCACCCGGCGAGGAACGGGTACGCGGTGGTCCACAGCGCGAGTGCGGAGTTCGCCTCACCGTGCGAGGAGCGCCCGATCAGGGCGAACAGGACGATGAGCACGACGTCGATCACGGCTGCGAGCCAGCCCCAGGTGCGTTCGGTCACACCCCATTCTCGCAGTCGGCGATGCCCGCCCACCCGCACGCCGCGTTCACGCGCACGTCACCTCCGGTTCGCCGGCGTCCGGCACGATCGGCGGATGACGTCGACCGCGCAGGCACCGACGGGCCGGATGGTCGCCACCGACGCAGCCCCGGACGCCCGGCGCACCGTGCGCGCACCACGCCTCGTCGCCCACCGGGGCGCGCCGCGCGTTCGGCGCGAGAACACCCTGCCGGCCATCGCCGTCGCCGAGGCCCTCGGTGCGGACACCATCGAGGTCGACGTCCGCCGCACCGCCGACGGCGTCGCCGTGCTGCTCCACGACGAGACCCTCGGCCGGATGTGGGGCGACGCCCGGCGCGTCCGCGACGTGGACTGGTGCGACGTCGCCCGGCTCGGGAACGGCCTCGATCGGATCCCGCGACTCGACGCCGCACTCGAACGGCTCGACGGCTGCCGGACCTCGCTGCTCGTCGACCTGACCGACCCGGAGGACGCCCTCGTCGCCGCGCGGACCGTCGCGGCGCACCGGGGGAGCACCGGCGTCGCATGGTGCGGCGCGCCCGAGGCGATGGCGGCGGTCCGCGAGGTCCTCCCGGACGCCGACGTCTGGCTCGCGTGGGGGTCGCTCGAGGCGCCGACCGCGGAGGACCTCGCGCCGCTCGCGCCCTCGACGCTGAACCTCGACGTCGCGTTCCTCACGCCGCGCACCGTCCGGGCCGCGCACGACCTCGGCCTCGTCGTGTCGGTGTGGACCGTGGACGACCCCGAGCCGGCCGTGTGGGCGGCTATGTCGGGCGTCGACTCGATCACCACGAACGACGTCGCGACGGTCCGAGCAGCGCTCGCCGAGGCGGAACGCGACGGCTGGCCCGAGCGCGACCGCGAGCCGACCGAGACCGAGGTGGCCTCACGCGCCGAAGCACTGGCGCACCGGATCGCCCACGAGGTGATCGCCTTCACCCGTGAGCACCCCGTCGGCGAGGTCACCACGAAGGCGCACCCCGCCGACCTCGTCACCGACGTCGACCGACTCGTCGAACAGCACGTCCGTTCCCGCGTCCGGACGGTGTTCCCGACCCACGGGTTCACCGGCGAAGAGTACGGCGCGGCACCCGGTGACCGGCACCGCTGGTACCTCGACCCGGTCGACGGCACGACGAACCTCGCGAACGGGGTGCCGTGGACCTCGATGTCGCTGTGTCTCACCCGCGGCGGTCGTCCGCTCGTCGGCGTCGTCGCCGATCCGTGGCGCGGTGAGGTGCTCGAGGCCCGGAGCGGTCGCGGCGCCACCCTCCGTGACCGGACGCTGCGCCTCGACGACGCCCCGCGAGCACTCGCCGGCGCCGTCGTCGGCACCGAGCTCGACGGACACCGGCCGTGGCCCGGGTTCGGCGCGTTCCTCGACGCCCTCGCGGCCCGCTCGTGCACGCTGCGGATCCAGGGGTCCGGCACGCTCACGATCGCGCAGGTCGCGGCCGGGCGGGGGATCGGCGGGTGCGTGTCGGCGTTCGACCCGATCGACCACGGTGCTGCGGTGTTGCTCGTGCACGAGGCGGGCGGCGTCGTGCTCACCCGGGAGGGCCCCGTCGACGGGTTCCCGCCGGCGGGGGAGCCGTTCCTGGTGGCGCACCCGGGTGCGGCTGACGAACTGCACGCCGTGTGGACGGCGGCGCTCGCCGCCGTCTGAGCGTCACCCCTGTGGGCCTGGAGGCGCGGTGCGGGCCCGACCCGCGCCTCCCGGCCCACAGGTGGGCGCGTGACGGGCCGTCAGGCCTGCGCGATCCGCACCATGTTGCCCGCGGGGTCGCGGACGGCCGCGTCGCGGACGCCCCAGAACTGGTCGGTGGGCTCCTGCAGGACCTCGGCGTCGGGACTCGCCGTGATCCGGTCGAACGTGGCGTCGAGGTCGGACACGCGGAGCTGCAGCATGGCGAGGCCGCCCTTGGCGAGGAGCGCGGCGATCGCGTCGCCGTCCTCCTGCGACCGACCGGCGTGCGGCTCGGACAGGACCAGCTCGAGGTCGGCGTGGTCCTCGCTCGCGAGGGTCACCCACCGGAACCCGCCGTTCTCGACGGTGTTTCGGACGGTGAAGCCGAGGACGTCGCCGTAGAAGGCGACGGCGGCGTCGATGTCGTCGGCGAGCACGTGCACGCCGCTGATCTGGATGCTCATGGCAGCGAGACTAGGACCGCCCGGTCGCCCCGCGCTTCTCGGATCCTGCTCGAACGGGTCGGGTGACGACCATGGCGTGACAGCTCCACACGCCGGCGAGGGCGTCGTGATCGGCGGCACGGTACTGCGACGGGGTCATCCCGACGAGCTCGGTGAAGCGCGACGAGAACGATCCGAGGCTCGTCGCGCCGACGGCGAGGCAGACCTCGGTCACGCTGAGCCCGGTGCTCCGGAAGAGCGCCTGTGCCCGTTCGATGCGCCGGGTCATAAGGTACGCGTACGGGGTCTCGCCGTAGGCGGCGCGGAACCGGCGGCTGAAGTGGGCGGGCGACATGAAGGCGCCGGCGGCGAGCGACGGGACGTCGAGGGGTTCGGCGTAGGCGCGGTCCATCCGGCTGCGGGCGAGCCGGAGCCGTCGGAGTTCGTCGAGGTCCGCGGTCACGCATGCCATCCTGCACCGCCGGCTCTCGGGTGACTCTGTGCGGGCGTTCAGTCAGTGGTCGCCGGCGCTCCCTAGGGTGGCAGTCCACGGCACCGCTCCACGGCGGGCCGCACTGCTCCGCCGCCGGCGGGGCGCACCCGAAGGAGCATCGACCATGGGATTCCTCGACCGCCTGCTCGGACGTCCGGAGCGCGACCAGAACGGCGCCGCGCAGCAGAACCAGTGGGGACAGCCGCAGCAGCCGCAGCAGCAGGGGTACCGCTACGGCCAGCAGTCCTACCACCAGCCCGCGCCCACGGGGGCGCCGGCGGCCGGCGGCCAGTACGGCACGCCGCAGTGGGGCGGCGGCGACCCGACCGGTGGCCAGCAGGCGTCGACCGACGACGAGCGTGCGGTCGAGCGCTACCGCTACCTGCTCCGCACGGCCCCGCCGGAGCGCATCGAGGAGGTCCACGCCGAGGCCTTCGCGAAGCTCACGGACGAGCAGCGCCGGATGGTCTACGACGAGTTCACCCGGTCTGCGCCGGCCGGCGAGGCCCCGCGCGGCGACGACCCGCGCTCCCTGGCCCAGGCCGCGACGCGCTCGGAGATCCGGCAGCCCGGGTTCATGGAGCGCTCGCTCGGCGGTGTCGGGAACGGTCGCGGCGGGATGTTCGGCGGTGCCGGGCAGCGCTCCGGTCCTTCGTTCGGCAGCATGATCGGCGCCTCGATCCTCGGGACGGTCGCCGGCTACGTGATCGGTTCGGCCATCATGAGCGCCTTCCTGCCGGACCCCGGATCGTTCGACGGCGGTACCGATGCTGCGGGTGACGGTGGTTCGGAGGACACTGGTGCCGACTCCGGTGACGGAGGCGCGTCCGACAGCGGCGCGTCCGACGGCGGCGGGTTCGAGAGTGCGGGCTGGGGCGACAGCGGATCCGACTTCGGCGGTGGCTTCAGCGACTTCGGTGGTGACTTCGACGTGTAGCGCGTCACGGTCGGCACCGACCATCTGATATGTTCCATGCTCGACAAGGGAGCGACATGGCCATCATCGAAGCCTCCGGGCTGACCAAGACGTACCGATCGAAGTCCGGTCCCGTGCACGCACTGGCCGGGCTCGACCTGGTGGTGCCGCAGGGCACCGTCAAGGCGCTGCTCGGGCCGAACGGTGCCGGCAAGACCACCACGGTGAAGGTGCTGACCACGCTCATCACGCCGGACAGCGGCACGGCGACGATCGACGGCATCGACGTCATCGCCGACCCGCAGGCCACCCGGCGGTCCATCGGGGTCTCCGGCCAGTACGCCGCGGTCGACGAGAACCTGACCGGGTTCGAGAACCTCGAGATGATCGGGCGGCTCTACCACCTCGGTCGTCGCACGGCGCGGGAACGGGCGCGCGAGCTCATCGACGTCTTCGACCTGGCCGAAGCAGGGGACCGCCCCGTGAAGGGCTTCTCCGGCGGCATGCGGCGGCGGATCGACCTCGCCGGCGCGCTCGTGATGAACCCCCGCGTGCTGTTCCTCGACGAGCCGACCACCGGGCTCGACCCGCGCAGCCGGCTCGCGCTCTGGGGCATCATCGAGGGGCTCGTGGCCGAGGGCACGACGGTGCTCCTCACCACGCAGTACCTCGAAGAAGCCGACCAGTTGGCCGACGACATCGCGGTGATCGACGGTGGGACCGTCATTGCCGAGGGCACCTCCGACCACCTCAAGGCCCAGGTCGGCGGCCACCGGGTCGTCGTCACGCTGGTCGACCAGGCCGATGCGGACGCCGCCACGACCGTCCTCCGTCGCTACGGCGTCGGCGAGGTCGAGGCCTCCGGCGACGGCCGGACCCACGCCATCGCGGTCGAGGCCGGACCCTCGGCACTCCAGCGGGTGCTCGCCGACCTCGGTGACGCCGGCATCGAGCTGCACGACGCCGGCATGCGACGCCCCACCCTCGACGACGTGTTCCTCCGGCTCACCGGCCACGCGGCGACGGACGACGATGCGGTCGACCCGGCTGCCACGAAGCAGAAGGAGGCGGCACGATGACCGCCACCACACCGGCCACGGCACTCGGCCGGCAGCTGCCCGTCGTCGTCACCTCGCCCGCGGCGGTCTGGTTCGAGGACGGCTGGACGGTCACGAAGCGGAACCTCATCAAGATCAAGCGGTCGCCGGACATGCTCGTGTTCGCGGTGCTGCAGCCGATCATGTTCGTCCTGCTCTTCAGCCAGGTCTACGGCGGCGCGATCCAGGTGCAGGGGACCGACTACACGCAGTTCCTGATGGCGGGGATCTTCGCCCAGACGGTCGTGTTCGGCGCGACGTTCTCCGGCTCGGCGATGGCGCAGGACCTCAAGGAAGGGCTGATCGACCGGTTCCGCACGCTCCCGATGTCGGCGTCCGCGGTGCTCGTCGGCCGGACGAACTCCGACCTGGTGCTGAACGGGATCTCGATGGCGATCATGATGCTCACCGGGCTCGCGGTCGGGTGGCGGGTGAACTCGTCGCCGCTCGAGTTCCTCGCCGGCATCGCACTGCTGCTGCTCTTCAGCTACGCGTTCAGCTGGGTGATGGCGCTGCTGGGCATGAGCGTCAAGACGCCCGAGGTGATCAACAACGCCTCGTTCATGATCCTGTTCCCGTTGACGTTCATCTCCAACGCCTTCGTCCCGAGCGACACGCTGCCGCTCGTGCTGCGGGTCTTCGCGGAGTGGAACCCGGTGTCGTCGCTCGTGCAGGCCGCCCGCGAGCTGTTCGGCAACGTCGGCTCGGCACCGGTTCCGGACATCTGGACGATGCAGCACCCGATCGTGACGGTGCTGATCGGGATCGCGGTGATGCTGGTGGTGTTCGTGCCGTGGTCGGTGAACAAGTACACGCGCATCAGTTCGAAGTAGTGCTCAGAGGAGCTTCCGCTGGAGCGCCCACGCCGTGAGCTCGTGCCGGTTCGACAGCTGCAGCTTCCGCAGGACCTTCGACACGTGCGTCTCGACGGTCTTCACCGAGATGAACAGGTCCGCGGCGACCTCCTTGTAGGCGTACCCGCGGGCGATGAGCCGCATCACCTCTTGCTCGCGCGCGGACAGGCGGTCGAGTTCCGTGTCGACCTGCGCGGTCTCGCCGCTCACCGCGCCGAACGCGTCGAGCACGAAACCGGCCAGCCGCGGCGAGAACACCGCGTCACCCTCGGCCACGCGGTCGATCGCCTCGGCGACGTCGGCCTCCGACGAGCTCTTGGTGATGTACCCGCGCGCTCCCGCCCGGATCACCCGCACCACGTCGTCCGCCGCGTCCGAGACGCTCAGCGCGAGGAACCGGGTGTCCGGGTGGCCCGGGGCGGCGCGTGCGATCACCTCGGCGCCACCACCGCCCGCACCGCCGGGCAGGTGGACGTCGAGCAGGACGACGCGCGGTCGGGTCGCGGCGACGAGGTCGACGGCCTCGTCGACGGTCGCGGCCTCACCGACGACCAGGAGGCGCGGCGGCAGCCCGGCGCGCACGCCGGCCCGGAAGATGGAGTGGTCGTCCACGATGGCGACGGTGAGCGGTGCGGCCTGCGGCTGCGCGGTGGGGTCGTCGGTCACGGGTGCTCCTCGGTCGGCCGGTCGGGGGCGGTCAGGGGGAGGACCAGACGGACCTCGGTGCCGGTGCGTCCCGGCCCCGGCGCGATCGTCGCGGTGCCACCGATGCGCTGCATCCGGCCGACGATCGACTCGCGGACGCCGTAGCGGCCCTCCGGGACGGCCGCGGGGTCGAAGCCCGGCCCGCGGTCGCCGATGGTGACCTCCACGCGGTCGTGGGCGGTCTCGGCGTACACCCGGACGGTCCCGCCGGCGTGCCGAGCGGCGTTGAGCATCGCCTCGCGGGCGGCCGCGACGATGCCCTCGGGCAGGTCGGCGCGCGCCGGACCGATCGCGATCACCTCGACCTGCGCCGGGTACTCGGTCTCGATCTCGACCGCGGTCGCCCGGAGCTGGGCCCCGAGGTCGGCGGTCGGCTCGGCCTGTTCGGCGAACAGCCACGACCGGAGTTCGCGTTCCTGGGCCCGCGCGAGCCGTGCGGCGTCGGAGCCCGGCTCGGCCCGCTGCTGGATGAGCGCCAGGGTCTGCAGGACGGAGTCGTGCAGGTGCGCCGCGATCTCGGCCCGCTCGACGTCCCGCACACGGGCGGCGCGCTCCTCGGCGAGGTCGCGGACGAGCCGGACCACCCAGGGCGCGACCACGACGGCGACGCCGAGCAGCACCGCGGTCGCGGCGGTGAGGACCGTCCAGACGTTCGGGTGCGTGCTCGAGGTGAAGAACAGCAGGATGCCGAGCACGACGAGCACGAGCGCGCCGAGGGCCCGGACGACGAGGGCGGAGGACCCCGCGGCGCGGACGTTCCGGAGGGCGTCGAGTTGCCGCCACGCGAGTGCCGCTCCGGTGGCGACGACGATCGCCGGCACGATGAACGCGAGCGGGACGTCGGCGCCCAGGCGTGAGGCGACCATCGCGCCGCCCGCCGTCAGCAGGGCGATGCCGAGCAGGATCTCCACGACCGGCGCCCGGCGCGCGTGCTCGTCCGGCGCGGCCTCGGCCTCCGCTGCGGGACGGGTCAGCACCGCCCGCAGGGACGTCGGCGTCGCCGGACCCTGGCTCGGCGTCGTCGCCCAGAGCCAGGCGTAGAGCAGGACACCGGCCCCGCCGCACACCGCCAGCACCGCGGTCGCGAGCCGCACCGCGCCGACGGGCAGCCCGGTGTGGGTAGCGAACCCGCCGCACACGCCACCGACGACCCGGAGGGCCGGGCGGGACATCGTGGCGGTCGGCATGGGCCAATCCTGGCACCCCGGGTCCGCCGACCGCGGGCTCGGGGGCGGGGATCAGGGGACGATCAGGGTGAACCCCGATGGTGCCGACCGTCGGCGGCCACGATGCTGGTGGCCATGACACAACAGGACACCGGCGGCCCCGCGTCGGCGACACGGTTCTTCGACTGGATCCGGGGCATCCACGTCACCCGGTCCGACGACCGCTGGCTCGCCGGCGTGTGCGGCGCCGTCGCCGAGCGCACCGGGCTCGACCCCCTGGTGGTGCGGGGCGTCGCGATCGTCGTGGCGCTCCTCGGCGGCCCGGTGTTCCTCGCCTACGCGGCGGGGTGGGCGCTGCTGCCGGACTCGTCCGGGCGCATCCACGTCGAGCGGATGGTCCGCGGGGTGCTCGACCCGGCGCTCATCGCCATCGGCGTCCTCGTGGTGCTGACCTTCGTCCCCGCCGTCCAGGGCATCTGGTGGCAGGGTGTCCCGGTGGCGTGGGGGATGCCGGGCTGGCTCTCGGCCACGCTCGGGACCGCGTGGACGATCGCCCTCGTGGGGTGCGCGGTGTGGCTCGTGGTGGTCCTGGCGCGCCGGGGCTCGCAGCCGGCAGCCGGCGAGCCGGCTGCGGCCGGTGAGCCGGCGGAGCCGGGCATGCGCCGCGACTTCTGGACGAGTGCCGACGACCCCGCGCCGACGCCGTGGGCGGCGACGGGCGAGACGACGGCGGGTGGACCCGACCACGTCGCTCCCGGTGGGTCCGCGGCGGGGGCGAGCAGCGCCTCCTGGCAGTGGGACACGACCTCCGCGGCGGACCGACACCGTCAGCACACCGAGCGGATGCG
Organism: Curtobacterium sp. BH-2-1-1; assembly: GCF_001806325.1. Lineage (NCBI taxonomy): Bacteria > Bacillati > Actinomycetota > Actinomycetes > Micrococcales > Microbacteriaceae > Curtobacterium > Curtobacterium sp. BH-2-1-1. The sequence goes on along the minus strand of NZ_CP017580.1, from coordinate 654,694 downwards.
CGCGGAACGGCAGCGGCAGGCGGAACGGCGCGCGGAGCGAGCCGAACGGCTCCCCGGTGCCGGGTACGTCGCCGTGAGCCTGGGCCTCGCCCTCGTCGTCGGAGCCGGCGTCGCGGTGTGGGCGCAGCAGACCGACCTGCCCGTGCCGGTGCTCGGGATCGCGGCCGCGGTCGCCGTGCTGGCCGTGGCGACCGTCGTGGCCGGCGTGCGCGGACGGGAGAGCGGTGGTCTCGGGCTGTTCTCGACCATCGGGGTCGTCGCGCTCGTCGTGACGGGGGTGCTGCCGACCGGCACGCAGGTCACGGTCGTCGGCGGGACCACCTGGCGGGTGGACGACGTGCGGCCGGGCACCGAGCGGAACTACGCGATGGTGGTCGGTGGGCCGACGCTGGACCTCCGCGGGCTCGACGAGGCCGACGGCGGCGGGACGGTGAACCTCTGGCTGGGAGCCGGGGGAGCCGAGGTCCAGCTGCCGACCGACGCTCCCGTCCGGGTCCGGGTGAGCGGCATCGGGTACGGCGTCGAGCTCCGTCCGGACGACGACGCGGACGACAGCCTCGGTGGCGCGCTCGGCACGACGACCGTCGAGAACCGGGCAGCGCGATCGGCGGACGCCGCCGAGACCACGACCGTGCACGTGTGGCTCATCGGCGGTGGCGTCGACGTGCCGCGCGCCGTGACCGTCGACCAGTGAGGAACGAGACGATGACGAACGACGAGACCACCCCCGACGACCGGACCACCCCCGACGACCGGACCACCCCCGACGACCGGACCACCCCCGACGACCGGACCACACCGGTCGACCCGACCACCTCGAGCACCCCGTTCGACGGGGCCCCGGCACCCGCTCGCCGCCCGCGCCGTGCACCCCGCTTCGGCACGGTCTTCTGGGGGGTCGTCCTCCTCGTGTTCGCCGCCGCGATGGCCGTGAGCGCCCTGCCGTGGTTCACCGTCGACCCGATGACGCTCCTGCTCGGGGCCTGCCTGACCGCCGGGGTCCTGCTCGTGGTGGCCGGTGTCGCGGCGGTGATCGCGAGACCACGGCGCTAGGACGGCCTACGATCGTGTCCGTGACCGCGACAGACGCCGAGCGGGCCGCGGAACGCGACGCGACCGAGCCTCCCCTCGACCGAAGCACCCGTGTGCGTCGCTGGATGCTGCACGGGGCCGACCAGGGCGCCTCGCACCAGGGCCCGCACCAGGTCGAAGTGGAGAAGACCCACTCGTGGTGGCGCGTCATGTGCCTCACGGGCGTCGACTACTTCTCGACGCTCGGGTACCAGCCCGCGATCGCCGCGCTCGCCGCCGGGCTCCTGTCGCCGATCGCGACGATCGTGCTCGTGCTCGTCACGCTGTTCGGCGCCCTGCCGGTGTACCGCCGGGTCGCGCAGGACAGCTTCCGGGGCGCCGGCTCGATCATGATGCTCGAGAAGCTCCTGCCCTGGTGGGCCGGCAAGCTCTTCGTGCTCGTGCTCCTCGGGTTCGCGGTGACGGACTTCATGATCACGATGACGCTGTCCGCGGCGGACGCGACGGCGCACATCGCGGAGAACCCCTTCACGCCGCACTGGTTCACCGAGATCCCGGTGCCGCTCACGCTCGCGCTGCTGCTCCTGCTCGGGGTGGTGTTCCTCCGCGGCTTCAAGGAGGCGATCGGCATCGCGGTCGCGCTCGTCGCGGTGTACCTGCTGCTCAACGCGGTCGTCGTCGGGGTGTCCCTGTGGCACGTGTTCGAGAACCCGATGGTGGCGAGCGACTGGTGGAGCGGCCTCACCGCGCAGCACAGCAACCCGCTCGTGATGATCGGCATCGCCCTCATCGTCTTCCCGAAGCTCGCGCTGGGCCTGTCCGGCTTCGAGACCGGCGTCGCGGTGATGCCGCAGGTGCGCGGCGACGCGTCCGACGACACGAGCGCCCGACCCGAGGGGCGGATCCGCGGGACGAAGCGCCTGCTCACCGTCGCCGCGGTCATCATGAGCTCGTTCCTCATCACCTCGTCGATCGTCACCACCTTCCTCATCCCGCAGCACGAGTTCCAGCCGGGCGGCGGCGCGAACGGCCGGGCGCTGGCGTACCTGGCGCACGAGTACCTCGGCGGCGTGTTCGGCTCCGTGTACGACTTCTCGACGGTCGCGATCCTGTGGTTCGCCGGTGCGAGTGCGATGGCGGGTCTGCTCAACCTCGTGCCCCGGTTCCTGCCCCGCTACGGCATGGCGCCGCAGTGGGCGCGGGCGACCCGGCCGCTTGTCATCATCTTCACGCTCATCGCCTTCGTGATCACGATCATCTTCCAGGCGAACGTCGACGCGCAGGGCGGCGCCTACGCCACGGGCGTGCTCGTCCTCATCACGAGCGCCGCGGTCGCGGTGACCCTGTCGGCCCGACGGAAGCAGCAGAAGAAGCGCACGATCGGGTTCGGCATCATCGCCGTGGTCTTCGTGTACACGACCGTCGCGAACGTCATCGAGCGGCCGGACGGCGTCCGCATCGCCGCGATCTTCATCATCGCGATCGTGGTGGTCTCGCTGGTCTCCCGGGTCCGCCGGTCGTTCGAGCTCCGTGCGTCGTCGATCGAGCTCGACGCCACCGCCCGGCAGTTCATCGAGGCCGACACCGACCAGTTCAGCTCGGTCTGCATCATCGCGAACGAACCGGGTGCCGGCACGGCCGAGGCGTACCGGTCGAAGGGGCGCGAGGAACGCCGCGACTCCGGCATCCCCGCCCGCGTGCCGACGATGTTCCTCGAGGTCCTGCCCGCCGACTCCTCCGACTTCGAGGAGGACCTCGTCGTCGAGGGCCACGTCATCCACGGGCACCGCGTGCTCAAGGTCCGGTCGGGCAACGTGCCGAACACGATCGCGTCGACGCTCCTCGCGATCCGGGACATCGCCGGCGTCGTCCCGAGCATCTACTTCGAGTGGAACGAGGGCAGCCCGATCCGCAACGCCATCCGCTTCGTGTTCACCGGCGTCGGTGACGTCGCGCCCGTGACGCGCGAGGTGCTGCGCGAGGCGGAGCCCGACGTGAACCGCCGACCGAGCGTCCACGTGTCGTGACGGGCGGGGCGGACGCGAGCCGCGCCTCCAGGCCCGTCGGTGGACTCGCGGCGGTCCTCGTCGCCGCGGCCGTGTGGGGGACCACCGGCACCGCGACGCACTTCGCGCCCGGGGTCCCCGCGTTCGTGTTCGGGGCCGTGACGTTCGGCCTCGGCGGGATCGTCCTCGCCCTCGGCGCCGGTCGCGGCACGCTCCGCGCGGTCGCCGACCCGGCGAGCCGTCGCTGGGCGCTGCTCGGCGCGGCGTCGCTCGTCGTCTACGCGGTCGCGTTCTACGCGGCCCTCGCCGACGCGGGCGTCGCGCTGGGCACGACGGTGGCCATCGGGTCGTCGCCCGTGTTCGCGGGGCTCGTCGAGTGGGTGGCGGACGGGAGGCGCGTCACGCGCAGGTGGGTCGTCGCCACCCTGGTGAGCGTGGTCGGGATGGTCGTCGTGACGCTCGCGCGGTCCTCCGAGCATGCGGGCGCGTCGGGTGGTTCCGATCGGGGCGGGTCGCTCGTGCTCGGGCTCGGGCTCGGGAGTGCGCTGCTCGCCGGTCTGACGTACGCGCTGTACTCGTGGGCGGTCGCGCGGGGCATGCGTGCGGTGTCCGTTCCCGTCGCGCTGCCCGGCGGTGTGTCCGTGGCGGATCGTGCCGCGCTGCTGGCTCGCGCGTCGCTGCCGGGTCGCGCGTCGCTGCCGGGTCGCGCTTCCCCGCTGGCTCGCGCGTCCCTGCCGGGTGAGCGTGGACTCGTCGGTGCGGTGTTCGGGCTCGCGGCGGTCCCGCTCGTGGTGCTCGCCGTCGTGGGCGGGCAGGCATCGCTAGGGGTCGCGGCGAACTGGCCGGTGTTCCTGTACCTGGCGCTCGTGCCGACGGTGCTCGGGCACTCGCTGTACGCCGTCGGGCTGCGGTCCGTGAGCGCCTCGGTGGCGACGCTGCTGTCGTTGTTCGAGCCCGTCGTGGCCGCGGTGCTCGCCGTGCTCGTGGTGGGGGAGCACCTCGGTGCCGGCGGCTGGGTCGGCATCGGGCTGGTGGTCGTCGGGCTGGCAGTCCTGGCCGTGCCGGAGCGGGCGCGCGCCTAGCGCTACGGGCGCGCCGCCAGGGGCGCGCCGCCGGGGGCGCGGGTGCGCCGCCAGGGGTGCGCCGCTACTCGCCGAGGATCTGGTCGCGCACCTTCCGCCGCAGCACCTTGCCGATCATCGAGCGCGGCAGGTCCTCGACCACGACCACCCGGCGGGGCACCTTGTACGCGGCGAGGTGCTCGCGCGACCACGCCCGCAGGGCATCGGCGTCGAACGTCGCGGGGTCCTTCGGCACGACGGCCGCGACGACCTGCTCGTTGCCGCCCTGGGTGATCCCGACGACCGCGACCTCGCGCACGCTCGGGTGCTTGAGCAGGGCGTCCTCGACCTCGGTCGGGGAGACGTTGAACCCGCCGGTGATGATGAGCTCCTTGAGGCGGTCGACGATCCGGACGTAGCCGTCGGCGTCGATCGCCACGATGTCACCGGTCCGGAACCAGCCGTCCGGCGTGAAGACCTCGTCGGTGGCCTCGGCCTTGCCCCAGTACCCGCGGAACACCTGGGGCCCGCGGACCTGGAGCTCGCCCGGCTCGTCGGTCCCGAGGACCTTCGTCGGGTCGTCCGGGTCGGCCACCCGCGCCTCGGTCGAGGACAGCGGCAGGCCGATCGACCCGAGGCGCCGGGCCGGGGACACCGGGTTCGCGAGCAGGACGGGGGAGCACTCGGACAGGCCGTAGCCCTCGACGAGGTAGCCGCCGGTGCGGGCCTCCCACGGCTCGACGACCTCCTTCGAGAGCGCCATCGCCCCGGAGATGCCGATCTCGATCCCCTCGAGCGAGACCTTCGCGGAGTCCGCCGCGTGCTGCAGCCGCGCGTAGATCGGGGGCACGGCCGGCAGGAACGTCGGCGGGTGCTTCTTCATCGCGGCGAGCACGAGTGCCGGGTCGAACGTCGGGAACAGCACGAGCCGCGAGGCCATGCTCATCGCGAAGGTCAGGCAGAGCGTCAGGCCGTAGGCGTGGAACATCGGCAGGACCGCGTAGACCACGCTGCCGTCACCGGGCTGGATCTGCGGGACCCACGCCCGGGCCTGTGCGGCGTTCGCGATGAGGTTGCCGTGCGACAGCACCGCACCCTTCGGCACGCCCGTCGTGCCGGACGTGTACTGGATCAGGGCGACGTCGTCGGTGGCGGGTCGGGGGTGGCGCTTCGACAGCTTCCGGTTCGACACGAGGTCGTCCCACGGCGTCGTGCCGCGCACCTTGGTGGTCAGCTTCGCCCGGGACTCGCGGGCCTTCGCGACCGGCAGCGACAGCGCGATCCGGGTCCCGCGCGGCATCGCGCGGGTGAGGTCGACCGAGACGATCGCGTCGAGCTTCACGTCCGAGGGGAAGTCCTGCAGCGTCGCCACCGACTTGTCCCACGCGATCGCGACCTTCGCGCCGTGGTCCTCGAACTGATGGCGGAGCTCGCGAGGCGTGTACAGCGGGTTGTGCTCGACGACCACGGCGCCGAGGCGGAGCACGGCGTAGAAGGCCACGATGTGCTGCGGGCAGTTCGGCAGCACGATCGCCACCCGGTCGCCGGCGGTCACCCCGAGCTTGCGGAGGCCGTTCGCCGCCCGGAGGATCTGTTCCTCGAGCTCGGCGTACGTCGTCGTCCGCTTGAAGAACTCGAGTGCGACCTTCTTCGGGAAGCGCCTGGCGGACCCCTCCACGATGTCGTACAAGGAGCCGGTCGGCTCGTCGATGTCGTGCGGGACCCCCGGGGCGTACGAGGCAAGCCAGGGACGAGGCGTGTCGATGCTCACGCCGACCAACCTAGCGGGCCACCCGAGCGCGTTGTCAGGGGCACGACGGACGATGGCGTCATGCCCTCTGTCGCCGATGCCTTCCGATCCCGTCTCAACGACACGTTCACCGGTGGTGCGACGGAGCGCCCGGCCTGGATCGACGAGCTCGAACAGGGCACGGACGCCGGGTTCTTCGGGCCCGGCTCCGCCACCTGGTCGGTGCACGGCGGGAAGCAGACGATCCTCGCGGGTGTCCGCGCCCTGCTCGTCCAGGCGCTCCACCCGGGGGCGCTCGCCGGCGTCGCCGACCACTCCCGCTACCGCGAGGACCCGTTCGGCCGCCTCGCCGGCACGATCCGCTGGATCTACACGGTCTCGCACGGCGACACCACGGCGGCCCGGTCCGCGAGCGCCTGGGTCCGGAAGCTCCACGAGCGCGTCCGTGGCGAGTACGTCGACGGCCACGGGGTCACGAAGCCGTACGCCGCGAACGACCCGGACCTCGCCCGGTGGGTGCACCTCGCGTTCACCGACGCCTTCCTCCGCAGTGCGCAGCTGTGGGGCGAACCCATCCCCGGCGGTGCCGACGCCTACGTCCGTGAGTGGGCGATCGCCGGCCGGCTGATGGGCGTCGAGGACGCCCCCGAGTCCGACGCCGAGCTCCGCGCCCAGATGAACGGGTACCTCGACCGCGGGGAACTCGTCGCCAACGCACGGACGCTCGACGTCGTCCGGTTCATCAAGGACCCGCCCCTCGCACGCCTGCTGCGCCCCGGGTACCGGGCGCTCTTCGACGGCGCGGTCGTCTCCCTCGATCCGCGGCACCGCTCGATGCTCGGGTTGCGGACGCCTGCGGTCGGGCCGGTGGAGTTCCCGGTCCGTCGGACCGCGGGCGTGGTGCTCGACGGCATCGGTGCCGTGCTCGGGCACCAGCCGGGGACGGAGCGCGCGGCGCTCGTGCGGATCGCGCGGCTGGGCGGCGAGCGGCGGATTCCGGACGCGACCGTCTGACGGCCAGGAGGCGCGGTGCCAGCTGGCACCGCGCCTCCCGTCCGTCCGGTGGGTGCGTCAGAAACCGGACGGCACCCGGGGTGTGTACGCGGATTCGAGACGGGTGACCTCGTCGTCCGTGAGGTCGATCGTCGTCGCAGCGACCGCGTCGTCGATGTGGTGCTCCTTCGTCGCGCCGACGATCGGGGCGGAGACCGCGGGCTGCCGCATGACCCACGCGAGGGCGATCTGCGCCATGCTCACGTCGTGGGCCTCGGCCACCTGCTGCACCGCGTCGACGATCGCGCGGTTGGCGTCCTCGTCCTGCTTGTAGAGCGTCTTGCCGAACTCGTCGGTGTCGGCCCTGTTGCCGGAACCCTGCGCGTCCCAGGGGCGGGTGAGCTTGCCGCGGGCGAGCGGGCTCCACGGGATCACGCCGACGCCGGTGTGGGCGCAGAAGGGGTGCATCTCGCGCTCCTCCTCTCGTTCGAGGAGGTTGTGCTGGTTCTGCATGCTGACGAACCGCGTCCAGCCGTTCAGGTCGGCCACGTGCTGCATCTCGGCGAACTGCCACGCCCACATGCTGCTCGCGCCGATGTAGCGCGCCTTGCCGGACTTCACGACGTCGTGGAGCGCCTCCATCGTCTCCTCGACCGGGGTGTGCGGGTCGAAACGGTGGATCTGGTACAGGTCGACGTAGTCCGTGCCGAGGCGGGTCAGCGAGGCGTCGATCTCGTGCATGATCGCCGCCCGCGAGAGTCCGGCGCCGTTGGGGCCCGGGCGCATGCGGTTGAAGACCTTGGTGAAGACCTGGACCTCCTCGCGCGGGGCGAGTTCCTTGAGGAGGGTGCCGGTGATCTCCTCGGAGCTGCCCGCGGAGTAGACGTTCGCGGTGTCGAACGTGGTGATGCCCTGGTCGTACGCGCGGCGGACGAAGGGGCGGGCCTCGTCGATGCCGACGCTCCACTCGTGGGCGCCCTTGTCGGGGTCGCCGTAGGACATCATGCCGAGGATGACAGAGCTGATCTGGAGGCCGGAGGCGCCGAGGCGGGTGGTCGGGGTCGCCGGGCGGGCGGTTTCGGGGCTTGCCGGGCTTGCAGGGCTTGTCGAGCGGGCGGTTTCGGGGGCTGCCGAGCGGGCGGTTTCGGGGGCTGCCGGGCTTGTCGAGCGGGCGGTTTCGGGGGTTGCCGAGCGGGCGGTTTCGGTCATGCCGCCACCCTGGCATCGCGCCCTGTGACCGCGAGGAGGCGGACCTGCAGCGGCGCGTCCTCGTCGACGTCGACCGGTGCGGCGTAGAGCCCGGTCGCGGCGAGGTCCTCGATCTGCGGCTCGAAGTGCTCCCACACGGCCTGCACGAGTTCGTCCGGCAGGGTCTCGTCGCTGCCGGTCGCCCGCGCGAGGTCCCACGTGTGGATCGTGATGTCGCTGGTCTGCTCGGTGAGGTACTGCCCGGCCGGGACGACGTCCGTGGCGAGGTGCACCGGCGTGTCAGCGGGCGTTCTCTGCCACGCCTCGATGGCTTCGGCCGCGAACTTCGCCCACTCGGCCGCGAGGTCGGAGCCGACCGCTTCGAGATCCGCTTCGGCCTGGGCGTAGTCGCACCCCGTCAGGAGCTTCGGGATCCACCGCTGCTCCTCGACGACGTGTCGGACGAGGTCTCGGGTGGTCCATTCGGAGTCGGGGGTCGACGCGTCCCAGTCCGTGACGGCGGCGACGCGGCGGCCGAACTCGGCTGCCGCGAGTGCCTGCAGCGCGATCCAGTCGGTGGCCATGGTGGTGCTCCTGTTCGTGGGTCCTGCGGGTGCGGGGTGCTGCGAATGGTGGGTGTTCGACGACCGGCCCGGAGGCGGGTTCTCGTGTGTTCCCATGCAACCTTCCAGCTCGGGTTCCGATTCCCCGCGGCGGTCGCCCGGTGCCGGTCGGCGGACGCTGCGGTCTCACGCTACTGCGCGCGGTCGCCGGGCGAGCGGGCGAAATGTGCGGGGGTGCCACGTCCGTCGGTGCCGAATCCGCCCGATCGGCGCGTGTGGCGCGCGCGACCAGGGACACCGGCGCGCGCGACGGAGCCGATCGCGTCGCGGTCGCGGCGAGCGGGCGGAAGCTGGCGGGCGCTTGCCAGGAACCGCGCGTACTTCGCCCGCTCGACGGCGGGACGCGCGAGCGACCAGCCCCAAGCCCCCCGCCCCCCCCCCCAGCAACGACGAACGGCCCGACTCCATGGGGGAGGAGCCGGGCCGTTCGCTTCGGGTACTGCAGTGTCCTGCGGTTCGATGTCCCTCAGGTCACGCGCAACGCGATGACCTTCGGGTCAGGAGGGACGAGGTGTCAGGCCGCCTGGAGGACGAACTGCACGTCGAGGTTGATCGTCACGTCGTTGCCGAGCGTGAAGCCACCGGCCTCGAGCGCAGCGTTCCAGTTCACGCCGAACTCGGTGCGGTCGATCTTGGTCGTGGCCTCGGCGCCGAACTTGACCTGGCCGTAGCCGTCGGTCGTGAAGCCGCCGAGCTCGGCCTTGAGGACGACCGGCTTGGTGACGCCACGCAGGGTCAGGTCGCCGGCGATGTGCAGGTCGTCGCCCTTCGCCTCGATGCTCGTCGAGCGGAAGGTGAGCTGCGGGTGCTCCTCGGTGAGGAAGAAGTCGCTCGTCTTGAGGTGCTGGTCGCGCTGCTCCTGGCCGGTGTTGATGGACGCGACGTCGATGTTCGCCTCGACGGTCGACTCGAGCGGGTTCTCGGCGGTGACGACGGTGGCGTCGAAGGTCTCGAACTTGCCCTTGACCTTGCTGATCGCGAGGTGGCGGACCGAGAACGTGACCTCGGAGTGGGTGGGATCGATCTTCCAGGTACCGGTCTGGTAGCCGGGGATGGTCGAGGCGGTGAGCGTCATGGTGACTCCTTCGAAGCGTGTGGACTGCGTTCCCGAGCAGGCGTCGGGCGGAACCACGATTCCATGCGCCTGCATCGAAGTTGACGCTAGCCCATTCTGCACGTGTTTGGTTGAAGCGTCAACCAATGTTCATCTCAGTGACGCTGGACGGCGTGTCGGACGTGGGTCGTGCCTCCCGGTCGAGACGCCGTCGAGGAGGCGACGGACGCGCGCCACGAGCGCCTCGATCGCCGGTCCCACGTCGTCCGCGGTGGCACGCAGCAGCCACCAGCCGGCGTCCTTCAGGTGTTCACCCCGCGTGATGTCCTTGCGGAACGTGCGATCGTCGGTGCGGTGGAGGTCGCTTTCGTACTCGATCGCGACCCGGGCGTCCGGGTAGGCGAGATCGACGCACGCGATCCACCGGCCGTCCACCACGACGTCGTGGTTCAGGGCGGGTTGCGGCAGACCGCGCCGCGTGAGGGCGAGTCGGAGCCGGGTCTCGCCGGGCGAACGTGACCCTGGGCGCATCTCGGCGAGGGCTGCTCGGACGCGACGGATGCCCCTCGCTCCGCGGTAGCGGCGAGCTGCGGCGACCAGTTCGGCGTGGTCGCACCAGCCGAGCCAGCCGATGATCGCGTCGCCGACCACGATGAGTTCGTCGCGGCTCAGGAGGGTCGCGAGCGCGACGAACGTGTCCGCTGGGTGGGTCAGCGCCGCGGTGCCCGAGTGGACCACCTGGAGTCTGCCGCGGCGGGCGCGGTGCCCGATCGTCCCACGGACACGGAGCGCCTGGTCCGTCCCGATCGTCGTCACGTGGACGCGGGGATCGCGCTCGAGCCGGCGCGGGAGCGGGAATCCGAGGATCGCTGCGGCGGTCGTGTGGCTGAACGCCTGGTCCGGGCGCAGGCGCGGCTGCACCGCTCGTGCGCGCTCGTCGTGCGTCTGCGGACGGGTCCAAGCGCGGATGCCGTGGAACGGGCGGAGGAACGCTCGTGATCGGAGTCGGCCGACGCTGACGCCGCGGTGCAGGGCTTCGCGCACGCGGAACGGTCGGCCGCGGAGGGCCATCGGGAAGGTCGCGTCGACGTGCATGCGGCCAGCGTGGCCGCCGGTGGCACCGTGCGAGTGGCGCCCGCCCTGATCTGTGGACGGCTGGTGCGAGCGACCGCCTGTGGACGGATGGCCGGCTCGAGGGCGGCTCGGGAGGCGCGGCGCGAGCGGGCGAAATGGCCCCGGTTCCAGCGTGGTCCCGTGGGTATACCGCCCGCTCGCGCAGGTCGGCCGCCGGCGCATCCGAAGGGCTCGGGAGGCGCGGCGCGAGCGGGCGAAATGGCCCCGGTCCCAGCGCGGTCCCGTGGGTATTCCGCCCGCTCGCGCATCCCGCCCCCGCGCCGCCCCGCACCGCGCACCCCACCCCGCACCCCACCCCCCCCCGCAGCGCCCCCGCACCCAGGTACTCGCACGGCCCCTCACGGGGCGGGGAAGCCCGCTAGCGTCGGGAGCATGGAATTCAGGTACCTGGGCAACTCCGGACTCAAGATCTCCGAGATCACCTACGGCAACTGGCTGACGCACGGCTCGCAGGTCGAGAACGACGTCGCCACCCAGTGCGTGCGGGCAGCGCTCGACGCCGGCATCACCACGTTCGACACCGCGGACACGTACGCCAACACCGCCGCCGAGACCGTCCTCGGCGAGGCGCTGCAGGCCGAGCGCCGCCAGTCGCTGGAGATCTTCACGAAGGTCTACTGGCCGACCGGGCCGAAGGGGCACAACGACGTCGGCCTCAGCCGCAAGCACATCATGGAGTCGATCGACGGGTCGCTCGAGCGCCTCCAGACCGACTACGTCGACCTCTACCAGGCGCACCGGTACGACCACGAGACTCCCCTCGAGGAGACGATGCAGGCCTTCGCCGACGTCGTCCGCCAGGGCAAGGCGCTGTACATCGGCGTCAGCGAGTGGAACGCCGAGCAGATCCGCGCCGGTGCCGCGCTCGCGAAGGAGCTCGGCTTCCAGCTCATCTCGAACCAGCCGCAGTACTCGATGCTGTGGCGGGTCATCGAGGGCGAGGTCGTCCCCGCGTCGAAGCAGCTCGGCCTCAGCCAGATCGTCTGGTCGCCGATCGCCCAGGGCGTGCTCACCGGCAAGTACAAGCCCGGTCAGCCCCTCCCCGAGGGCTCCCGCGCCACCGACGAGAAGGGCGGCGCCGACATGATCAAGCGGTTCATGCGCGACGAGGTCCTCGAAGCCGTCCAGCGCCTCCAGCCCGTCGCCGACCAGGCCGGCCTGACCCTGGCGCAGCTCGCCATCGCGTGGACGCTCCAGAACGAGAACGTCGCGAGTGCGATCGTCGGCGCGTCCCGTCCGGAGCAGGTCACCGACAACGTCAAGGCCGCGGGCGTGCGCCTGGACGCCGACGCCCTCGCGGCGATCGACGCAGCCCTGGGGGACATCCCGGAGCGCGACGCGTCGAAGACCGTCAGCCCGGCGTCGCGCCCCGCGTAGACGCGACCACCCTTCCGACCTGGAGGCGCGGTGCCAGCTGGCACCGCGCCTCCAGTCCGTCGTGGGGGCGCGTCCACCGCGACCCGCATGTGAACAGCGGGTGTCGCGAAACTGGCAGACCCATCCGTAAGTCTGTACCCCACCCAAACCGCCTCGAGAAGCCCCCCGAATCGGGGGCATGACCCGAACCGATACCCCCGTTGTGGTGCCATCCGCAACCGGCGCGGTACCCGTCCCTCCGCGCGCGGCCGTCGCGCGCCTGGTGGTGCTCGCGCGGCAACTCGTCTCCTTCGGCAGCATCGGCGCCGTCTGCTTCGTCATCGACCTCGGCGTCTACAACCTCCTCCGCGCGACCGTGATGCCCGACGGGCCCATCGCCGCCAAGATCGTCTCCGCCGTCGTCTCCACGGCCTTGGCCTGGATCGGCAACCGGTTCATCACGTTCCGGGCCGAGCGGCAGACCGGCCGCCGCGAGACCCTCCGCGAGGGGCTCCTGTTCGCGGTCACCAACCTCATCGGGCTCGGCATCGCCGCCGCGTGCCTGTTCGTCTCGCACTACGTCCTCGGTTTCACCTCCACCCTCGCCGACAACGTCGCCGGCAACGGGGTGGGTCTCGTGCTCGGCACCGCGTTCCGGTTCGCCGCGTACAAGGCCCTCGTCTTCCGTTCCACCGACGCTCACGCGAAGGAGCTCGCCGAATGATCATCTCCGCCACGCTGTGGACGGCCGCAGGGCCGCTGCTCCAGCCGAACGAGGGGACGGCTCCGTCGAGCGTCCCGAACCGCGGCACGACCGACGTCCCGACAGGAGGCTCGGGGCAGCTCCCGCAGGCCGCCTGGTCGGTCGGCGAGTGGGTCGGGTACTCGGCCCTCATCGCGATCTCCGTGCTGCTCACGATCATCGCGCTCACCACGCTGTGGTGGATGCTGCACGCCTGGCGCTCGCGCGACGCGCTCAAGTCGACGAGCTTCAGCCAGACCCCGCGCCCGGCGGCGCACCGGTTCACGCTGCTGGTCCCCGGCCGCCACGAGCAGGACGTCATGGGGGAGACGCTCGACATGCTCGCGAAGCAGGACCACCCGGACTTCGAGATCATCGCGATCGTCGGCGAGGACGACCCCGAGACGGACGCCGTCGTGCGTGCCGCTGCGGCCCGGCACCCCGGGCTCATCACGGTCGTCGTCGACGACACCGCGCCGAAGAACAAGCCGAAGGCGATGAACCTCGCGCTCCAGTACGCGACGGGCGACATCGTCGGGGTGTTCGACGCGGAGGACGAGGTCTACCCGCGGCTGCTCTCCCTGGTCGACTCGCGCTTCCAGGAGACCGACGCCGACGTCGTGCAGGGCGGCGTGCAGCTGATGAACTTCAAGTCGAGCTGGTGGTCGCTCCGGAACGTGCTCGAGTACTACTTCTGGTTCCGCTCGCGCCTGCACTTCCACGCCGGGTCGAAGTTCATCCCGCTCGGCGGCAACACCGTCTTCGTGACGAAGGAACGCCTGGACTGGTCGAACGGCTGGGACGCGCACTGCCTCGCCGAGGACTGCGAGCTCGGCGTCCGGCTCTCCGCCGACGGCGCCAAGGTCGTCGTCGCCTACAGCCCCGAGGCCGTCACCCGCGAGGAGACCCCGCCCACCTTCGCCTCCCTGCTCAAGCAGCGCACCCGGTGGAACCAGGGCTTCCTGCAGGTGCTCGGCAAGGGGGAGTGGAAGAAGCTCCCGTCGTTCCGCCAGCGGTTCTTCGCCCGCTACATGCTGACGATGCCGTTCATCCAGGCGGCCACCGGGCTGCTCATCCCGCTCAGCGTCCTGATGATCCTGTTCGTCAAGGTGCCGACGGCGGTCGCCCTCGTGTCGTTCGTGCCCGTCGCCCCGACGCTCATGCTGCTCGCCGTCGAGGTCGTCGGCCTCAACGAGTTCGGTCGGCTCTACAAGGAGAAGGTCCGGATCCGCGACTACGTGAAGCTCGTGCTCGGCCTCGTGCCCTACCAGATCTTCCTCGCCGCAGCGGCGGTCCGGGCCGTGGTCCGGCACGCCAAGGGGCAGAACGGGTGGGAGAAGACCGAGCACACCGGGCAGCACCGCACGGCCGGGCAGTCGGCCGAGGTCGTCGGCTTCGCGAACGCCGTGACCACCGATCGGGCGGACGACCGCTCGGACGACCGTGAACTCGTCGCGTCGACCACCGGAGGGACCCGATGACCGCCAGCATCACCGACACCACCGGCATCCCGATCCGGGGCGCCGTCGCCCGCCAGCGCTCCGGCGTCGGCGCCTGGTTCCGCCGGCACGCCGCGAGCCTCGGCTGGCTCCTCCCCGTCCTCGCCATGACGGTCGTCGTGCAGTCGTGGAACATGTCCGGCACGCCGCAGCGGATCGACGACGAGGGCACGTACACCGCCCAGGCCTGGGCGATCACGCACCTCGGCGAGATCACCCACTACACGTACTGGTACGACCACCCGCCGCTGGGCTGGATCCAGATCGCCGGGTACACCTCGCTGACCGGGGCGTTCGCGCGCTACCCGTTCGCCGTCGAGGCCGGGCGCGAGGCGATGGTGTTCTTCGCCGCCGTGTCGAGCATCCTGCTGTTCGTCCTCGGCCGCCGACTCGGTGCCGGCCGTGCCACCGCGGCGGTCGCGGGCCTCGTGTTCGCGCTGTCGCCCCTGGCCCTGCAGTACCACCGCACGGTCTACATCGACAACGTCGCGACGCCGTGGCTCCTCGCCGCGTTCGTCCTCGTGCTCAGCCGTCGCCAGCAGCTCGCCGGCTTCGCGGGTGCCGCTGCGTGCCTCGGCATCGCGGTGCTCTCGAAGGAGACGTACCTGCTCGCCCTGCCGTTCCTGATCTGGATCGCGGTGCGCCGGGCCGACCGGAGCACCCGCCGGTACACGCTCAGCGTCGCCGGGGCCGTGCTCGCCGTGATCGGTGGCGGCTACCTGCTGCTCGCCGCGGTGAAGGGCGAGCTCCTGCCCGGTACCGGTCGGGTCAGCCTCTTCGAGGGCATCACCTACCAGCTCGGTTCCCGGGCGGCCAGCGGATCGGTGTTCGACGCGGGGAGCCTCGCGAACGAAGCCGCCGCGCAGTGGTGGGCGCTCGACCCGGTGTTCATCGTGCTCGGCTCGGCCGCCGCGTTCGTCGGGCTGTTCCTCCGCCGGGTGCGCCCGATCGCGGCGATGCTCGTGTTCCTGCTGCTCATGATGTTTCGCCCGAACGGGTACCTGCCCGTGCCGTACGTGATCATGCTCATCCCGTTCGCCGCGCTCCTCGTCGCCTACACCGCCGAACGTGCCGTCCTCACCGTGCTCGGCCGCCTGCGCGGGACCTCGGGGACCGATGCGCGGGCCGTCGTCCGCCGGGGCCTCGGCACCACGTGGGCGGTCGTGACGTCCGCGGCACTCCTCGTCGCCCTCCCGCTCTGGGGCACGCAGCTGCGCGGGTTCGTGCTCGGCAACCTCGACCTGCCGATGCAGCAGGCCGAGCAGTGGGTCGGCGACAACGTCCCGAAGTCCTCGCGGCTGCTCGTGGACGACGCCATGTGGGTCGACCTCGTGCAGGACGGCTTCGCCCGGAACAACGTCATCTGGTACTACAAGCTCGACACCGACGCCGCGGTCGAACGCCAGTCGCCGAACGGCTGGAAGGACTCGGACTACGTCGTCACGACGGACTCGATGCGCACCGGAGGCAACTCGTCGTCGGACATCCGCCAGGCGATCGAGAACTCGACGACCGTCGCCGCGTTCGGCACCGGCAACCAGCGGGTCGACGTCCGACGCATCCACGCCGAGGGGTCGACGGCCGCCGAGGCCGCCATCACCCGCGCGACCGACCTCCGGAAGACGATGGGGACCGAGCTCGCCTCGAACCCGGCGCTCTTCGCCGACGAGGGCACCAAGTCGCAGTTCCGCGCCGGACAGGTGGACTCGCGGGCGATGATCGCGCTCGGGCAGGTCCTCGCCGACGGGTTCGTCGAGGTCGACCGGTTCACGCCGGTGTCCGGCGAGACCGGGCAGCCCTTCCGGCGGGTCGTCCTGGAGGCCCCCGGCAACGCCGAGGCGTCCCGCGTCGAGGCCACCCTCGACGCCATGGCCAGCGGGTTCCGACCCGACTCGGTCGAGCGGGACGGGTCGCGCCTGACCGTCGTCTACGCCCCCGCCGACCCGACCACGACCGCGACGAGCGCCTCGTGACCGCCGCCGCACCCACGCACCAGACCCGAACCACGACCAGAAGGAGCACCACCATGCCCGCACCTCGTCGCACCCTCCTCGTCGGCGCCCTCGCCACGAGCCTCGTCGCCGCAGCCGTCGGCCTCGCGCCGCAAGCAGCGACCGCCGCCACACCCGCCGCCACCTCGAGCGACCAGGGCTGGCTCCGCGTCGGCCACCTCTCCCCGGACACGAAGGGCGTCGACGTCGAGCTGTCGAGCCTGGCCGGCGGCAAGACGGTCTTCGAGCTCGACGACGTCACCTACGGCCAGGTCAGCCCGTACCAGGAGCTCCCAGTCGGCACCTACGTCCTGTCGATGCGCGCCGCCGACGCCCCCGACTCGACCCCGGTGATCTCCACCGACGTCACGGTCGACAAGGGCGACGCGAGCACCGTCGTCGCCTACGGCAAGAACTCCGGGCTCAAGACGACCGCGTTCACCGACGACCTCCAGCAGCCCGGTGACGGCAAGGCGAAGCTCCGGCTCGTGCAGGCCGCGACCACCGCGAAGTCAGTGGACGTGAGCACCTCCGAGGGGACCGCCGTCGCCGAGGACGCCGCCTTCGGCACCGCCACGAAGTACGCCACCGTCGACGCCGGCAAGTGGACGCTCGACGTCTCGGGCAGCGGGCAGCGGGGCACGGCGAAGGTCGACCTCGCGGGCAACACCGTCTCGACGCTGTTCGTGCTCGACGACAGCAAGGGCGACCTCACGGTCGTGCCCGTCACGGACGCGGCAGCCACGGCGTCCACGCCGTCCGGCGGGGTGCAGACCGGTGGTGGCGGCGCGGCCGCCGACCCCGTCGAGCAGGCCACCCACGAGCTGATCGCGACGCTCCGCTCACTGTTCCGCTGACGCCGGACCGGAGGCGCGGATCACTCCAGCGGATCCGCCCGCGTGATCCGCGCCTCTCCCCACCGGCACGGCCGGTCCGCCGCTGGCGCGTCGGACCGGAACCGGCGGCGTGGGCCCAGTCCCACACCGCACCCAGTCAGGAAGGCAGGCCGCATGACCCGCAGGACCTGGATCCCCGTGACCGCCGCAGCCGCGGTGCTCGTCGCGCTCGGCATCGCGCTCGTCGCGGTGCGCCCGTGGGGCGCCCCGCAGTCCGAGGCCGGAGGTGCGTCGACCCCGACGTCCTCGGCGGCGCCGGACGCAGCGCGCTCGCCGGAGCAGCTGCGGACGGACTTCCTCGACCGGTACGTGCAGGACGGCCGCGTCGTCCGCACCGACCAGGGCGGCGACACCGTCAGCGAGGGGCAGGCCTACGGGCTCCTGATCGCCTACGCGAACGGCGACCGTGACCGCTTCGGCGAGATCTGGACGTGGACGAAGCGGCACCTGCTCACCGACGACCACCTGCTCGCGTGGCGGTGGACGCCGGACGACGGCATCGCCGACGGGCAGTCCGCGAGCGACGCCGACCTCGACGCCGCCAGGGCACTCGTGCTCGCCGGGTCCTCGTGGGACGAGTCCCGGTACACCACGGCGGGGAAGACCATGGCGTCCGCGATCCTCGAGCACGAGACCGCCACGACCGAGCTCGGGACGATCCTGCTGCCCGGGCCGTGGGCCGACTCCGAGCCGTACCGGTACGACGCCTCGTACGCGTCACCGGCGGCGTACGACGTGCTGGCGAAGGCGACCGGCGACGACCGATGGGAGGCGCTCGGCTCCGGGTCGCGAGCGGTCACGCGGGCCGTGCTCGCCGGGTCCGACCTGCCGAGTGACTGGTCCCAGGTGCACGCCGACGGCACGGTCGACCCGATGCCCGCGACCGGTGGCGACGACCGGGTGCTGTACGGGTACGACGCGATGCGGCTGCCGCTCCGGTACGCCGAGGCCTGCGCCGCGCAGGACCGGTCCCTGGCAGGGTCGATCGCGCCGACGCTCCGGCGGCAGACGCAGTTGGCGGCACAGCTCGACCTCGGCGGGACGGCCGTGACGGGGGACACGAACGCGCTGGCGTACGTGGCGCGGGCTGCGGCGGAGCAGGCCTCCGGGCAGTCGGCAGCGGCGGCGACGGACCTGCGCCGGGCGGACCGGACGGCTGCGACGACGCCGACCTACTACGGGGACGCGTGGGCGGCGCTCGGCGCGACGATGCTCACGTCCGACGTGCTCGGCGGGTGCGCGACGCGTGCCGGGGGTGCCTCGTGAGCGGGCGGCGGCGGGCCGGGGCGCGCGGGGACGCGCCCGAGACTCGGCTGGGCGGACAAGTTCGCGCTGCCGAAGGCCGCGGTGTGTCCGGCGAGCCGAGACTCGGCGCGCGCGGACCGCGGCGGCGCGGCGTGCTCGTCGGGGCCGTCGTGGCCGGGGTGCTCGTGGTGGGCGGGGTCACCGGCGTCGCGGTCGCGGCCACCAACGGGACCGGGGGACCGACGGTGGCCGGGTCGGCCTCGCCGACCGCCGGATCGTCGGGCACTGCGTCACCCGCGGCCGGGAGCGCGACCGACGGCTTCCAGGACCCGGCAGCCCCCGCCGCCCGGTCCGACGCCACCCCGGTCCGTGTGACCATCCCCGCCATCGGGGTGTCATCGTCGCTCGAGGACCTCCACCGCGGCGCCGCCGGCGAGCTCGACCCGCCGAAGGACTGGGACAGCGCCGGGTGGTTCAGCGACGGCATCGTCCCGGGTGAGGTCGGCCCCGCCGTCATCGCCGGGCACGTCGACAGCCCCACCGCCGCAGCCGTCTTCTTCCGGCTCGACGAACTGGTCCCCGGTGACGAGGTCCACGTCGCCATGTCCGACGGCTCCACCCGCACCTTCACGGTGGACCGGTCCGAACGGGCGGCGAAGTCGGCGTTCCCCACGAGCGACGTCTACGGCACCGCCCCCACACCCCAGCTGCGCCTCATCACGTGTGACGGCACGTTCGACACGGCCACAGGTCATTACACGGACAATCTGATCGTGTTCGCAGACCTCTCGTCGGACTGACGCAGCGACCGGCCGATATCTTCGATGTCAAGCGCAAGGAGCACCATGAGCACGACACTGGTCATCATCCCGACCTACGACGAGGCGGAGAACGTCCGCCCCATCGTCGAGCGCACCCTGGCGGCCACCGACGCCGACGTGCACGTGCTCGTCGTGGACGACAACTCCCCGGACGGCACCGGCAACATCGCCGACCAGATCGCGCGTGAGACCGACCGGGTGCACGTGATGCACCGCACCGTGAAGGACGGCCTCGGCGGTGCGTACCTCGCCGGGTTCGCCTGGGGCCTCGAGCACGGGTACGACAAGCTCGTCGAGATGGACGCGGACGGCTCCCACCACCCCGAGTACCTGGCCTGGATGATCGAGCTCGCCGACACGAACGACCTCGTCCTCGGCTCGCGCTGGATCAAGGGCGGCGCCGTGGAGAACTGGCCCTGGTACCGCGAACTCCTCTCCCGCGGCGGCAACCTCTACACGCGCCTCGCCCTCGGCATCGCGGTGCGTGACGCGACCGGCGGGTTCCGGGTGTTCACCTCGCGGGCGTTCGAGCGCATCGACCTCGCCGGCGTGGCCTCGAAGGGCTACTGCTTCCAGGTGGACCTCTGCTGGCGCGCGCTCGAGGCCGGCCTGCGCGTCGTCGAGACCCCGATCACGTTCACCGAGCGGGAGTTCGGCGTCTCGAAGATGAGCGGCAACATCGTCCGCGAGAGCCTCACCCTCGTCACGAAGTGGGGCATCGACCGGCGCATCCGTGAGGCCCGGTCCCTCGTCAAGGACCACCGCCGACTCCCGTCGGTGCGGGCGAACGCGCACGCGGTCGCCGACCACGCGGCCTGACGGGCTGCTGACGGGCTTCCTGGAGGCGCGGTGCCGGCTGGCACCGCGCCTCCGGTCCGTCCGTGGTCGCGTCGCGTCCGTGGTCGCGGTCGCGGTCGCGGTCGCGTCGCGTCCGCGTGGCGCGTCCGCGTGGCGCGAAAGCGACTCCGTGCGGATCCGTCCGCGGTCCGTGGCGGCACAGCGACAGGTTCCCGGACGGCGACGGCGGGTGTCTGTCGCTTTCGCGGAGGCGCCCGTCGAGGGGCGAGGCGGGCCCGGGGAGGAGTGCGGGCGGGCAGACGAACGGCCCGTGGCGGAGTCGCCACGGGCCGTTCGGTTCGCGCTGGTCGGCTTCGCGCTGGTCGGCTTCGGGCTGGTCTGCTTCGCGCTGGTCAGCGCAGGACGACGACACCCCGCCCCGTGAAGCGGACGCAGTCCGTCGCGACGTCGGCCTCGCCGAAGCGGTAGAGCTCCTCGCCGGTGGCGCCGGGGACGGGCACCTCGGCCGCGTCGTCGAGGAAGTTCACCACGACGTGCACCGGCCGGGCGTCCGGGCCGAGCAAGCCGCGCGTGAGCACGAGCCAGCGCCGGTCCTCGCTGCAGCGCACGGCGTTCGCCTCGTACCGCTGGTCGACGAAGGCCTGGTCGGTCCGCCGCAGGGCGACGAGCACGCGGTAGGCCCGGAGGATCGCCGCACCCCGCTCGGAATCGACGTCCGACCAGTCGAGCTTCGAGTTCGTGAACGTCGTCGGGTCCTGCGGGTCCGGCACGGCAGACTCGTCCCAGCCGTGCTCGGCGAACTCCTTGATGCGACCCTCGGCCGTGGCCTTGCCGAGCTCCGGTTCGGGGTGCGACGTGAAGAACTGCCACGGGGTCGAGGCGGCGAACTCCTCGCCCATGAAGAGCATCGGCGTGAACGGGCCGAGCAGCGTCAGGGCCGCGGCGATCACGAGACCCTCGTCGCTCACGGTCGCCGCGAGACGGTCGCCCGCGGCACGGTTGCCGATCTGGTCGTGGTTCTGGTTGGCGACGACGAGGGCCATCGTCGGCGAGGTCCCGCGGTCGATCGGTCGCCCGTGCCGCTTCCCCCGGAACGACGACCACGTGCCGTCGTGGAAGAACCCGTGCTCGAGGACCTTCGCCAGCGCCGAGAGCGGTGCGAAGTCGGCGTAGTAGCCGTTCGTCTCACCCGTCAGCGCGACGTGGACCGCGTGGTGGAAGTCGTCCGACCACTGCCCGGCGAGGCCGTAGCCCGAGGCCTCCTGCGGGCGGAACATGATCGGGTCGTTGAGGTCGGACTCCGCGATGAGCGAGAGCGGCCGCCCGACGAAGGCGGAGTACGCGTCCGTCTCGGAGGCCATCGCCTGCAGCACGTGCGGGCGGGTGGTGTCCCGCAGGGCGTGCACGGCGTCGAGCCGGAGCCCGTCGACGTGGTGGTCGCGGAACCACATCCGGACGTTGTCGAGCACGTACCGACGGACCTCGGGGTGTTCGACGTTCACCGAGTCGCCCCAGGTGTTGCCGAGCCCCTGCAGCAGGTACGGCCCGTACAGCGGCAGGTAGTTGCCGCTCGGCCCGAGGTGGTTGTACACGACGTCCTGGATGACCCCGAGGCCGAGTGCGTGCGCACGGTCGACGAAGCGGTCGTACGCGTCCGGGCCGCCGTACGGGGCGTGCACCGCGAACCAGCCGACGCCGTCGTAGCCCCAGTTCCACTCGCCGTTCACCGCGTTGACGGGCAGGAGCTCGACGAACTCCACGCCGAGCTCGACGAGGTGGTCGAGCTTCGCGGCCGCGGCGTCGAGCGTGCCCTCGGGCGTGAAAGTGCCGACGTGCATCTCGTAGAT